>JABARW010000052.1 GCA_019186845.1 Planctomycetota bacterium
TCAACGCCGCGCCCTCCATGGTGCTTCCGGCCGCGCCGGCGGCCCCGACTCTGCCTTCGGCGCGGAGGCCCCAGGCGCCCAGGGCGGCTTCGCGCAGCGCCGCCTATCTGGCGGAGGCCCGCAAGGAAGAGCGACGGCCGGTGCTTCCCATCGTGCTGATCGCCATTGTGCTGCCCATGTTCGCGCTCTCCGTCTGGTACGCGATTTCCACCCAGCAGAAGCTGTACGAAGTCAGCAGCCAACGCTCCAATGAGCCACAGGAAACGGCGCGGCAGCGCCCGCGCGAAGCCCTGACGCCCGAGGAGGCATTGCCCCCCAAGCCCACGCCCCCGGCACAGGAGCAGCCCAAGGCGCCCGCGGAGACGCCTGCGCCGCCGCGCCCCTCGGTGCCCCCGCCGGTGCTGGAAGAACTGGCCTCCATTGAGCGGGAGGCCGCCGCACCCACCATCCGGAAGCTGGAAAGCCGCGACCTGGCCGTTGTGTGGGAGGGGCTGATTGAGGCGGGCTCGAGGCGACTGATAGCCACGCGGCCCTGGGTCAGGGCGCTGCTGCGGGACAGCGACCCCCGTACGGGGGCTCTGGCCTGTCGCGTCAGTTCGCTGCTGGAGGATGACACGGCGCTGGGCGACATCGACAAGCTGGCCGAAACCGACCCTTCGCCGGATGTGCGCGACGCCGCCCACCTGGCACGGGCGCGGCTGCTGGGCAAGGCCACGCGCGAGCTGGCTGACATGAAGCCCGACGAGCTGGAGGCCCTGCGCCGGCAGATTGAAGAAGAAATCAAGCGCCAGAAGGCCGGAGGCAAGCGTGACTGACGGCCAGGGCCAGTTCATGCCGCAGAGGGCCAGGCGCCGCCGCGACTGGCTTTCGCCGCTACTGCTGACGCTCAGCCTGCACCTGATGTTCTTTACCCTGCTGATCAACCAGCGCCTGCTGCAGATGGCGGGTGAGGTGCGGGGGGCGGGCGAGTATGTGCTCAGCGTCGGCATGGACAAGGGCGCCGACGACGAAGCCTCCGCCGAAGAGGCCGGCGCGGCGGCGGGAGCACCCGCCGCCCAAAGCGGCCAGCCGCGCAGCGTCAATGATGCCCTGAAGGAAACGGCGGCCCCCGTCGTTGCCCGGCGCGAGGCGGCCCCTGAGCCGCGCCCGGATGCCGCGCCGGAGCAGCCCGCCGAGCAACCCGTGCAGGACAAGCGCAGCCTCGCCGAGCGACTTGCGGGCTCGGTCGATTCCGCGGGCGGCGGCCAGGCGGGCGAAGCAGGCAGCGTGCAGCCCGGCGGCGGCTCACACGGCCTGCGCGGGCAGGGGAGGCACGGTACGGGCCTCAGGCGCAACGGAGGCTCAGCCCAGACGGAAAACGCCGTCGAGCTGGGGCTGCAATGGCTGGCTTCAGTGCAGGACAGCGACGGCCGCTGGGACAGCGACGGCTTCATGGTCCATTACCTCAAGAATCCCACGTTTGACGACAAGATGGCCGAGGGGCCGGGCGGCACGTACCGCGACATTGGCATCACGGGTCTTTGCCTGCTGGCCTTCACGGGGGCCGGCTACACGGAGGATGACCGGCGCTACGGCCGTGTCGTGAAGGGCGCGCGTGACTGGCTGCTGCTGCAGCAGCGGCCACAGGACGGGGGCTTTGGCCTCACGGCCGGCTCCGACATGTACGACCATGCCCTGGCCAGCCTTGCCCTGGCGGACCTCTATCTTTCCAACGGCGACAAGTCCCTGCGCCAGCCCGTGAAGCGCGCCCTGTTGTTCACGTTGTCGCAGCAGGGGCCCGGCGGCGGCTGGGATTACTCGCAGGGGGCCCGAAAGCCCCGCGCGGAGGAACGCAACGACCTCTCGATCACGGGCTGGTGCGTGCTGGCCCTCGTGGCCGGGCGCGAGGCGGGCTTTGACCTGCCTGAAGACAGCCTGCGTCTGCTGACGGCCTTCCTGCGCAAGGCCACGCGCGAGGATGGTGAGGGTATCTACGCCGATGCCTCGCCCCGCAGTGGTCAGGGCGGCCTGGGCATGACGGCGGTGAGCAACGTGTGCCGCCGCCTGCTGGGCGAGCCCGCGGCGTCGCCCATGCAGGACCGGCAACTGACCAAACTGGCCAGGAACGTGCCGGACTGGTCGCGCGTGAAGGATGCGACGAATAGCTCATTTTACTACTGGTACTATGGCTCGGTGGCGATGCTGCTGGCCCGTGAAGAGCCCAAGGGCCAGGACCGCTGGCGCGAGTGGAACATCGGGCTCAAGCACGCCCTCCTGAACAACCAGGTCAAGAGCGGGGGACGGCGCGGCAGCTTCGACCCCCTCGAGTTCTGGGCCCAGCATGGCGGCGGCCGTCTCTATGCCACAGCCATAAACGTGCTGAGCCTGGAAATCTACTACCGGCTGGAGCCGGAGTTCGTGAAGGCGAAGGCGGCGGAACTGGGTCACTTCTGGAAGTAAGATCGGCCGCCTTTCCACAAGAAACTGTCAAGGCGCGGCGCCCCGCAAAAAAGTCAGCGTTTTTTTGCGTCGCGGGCCCGCGTGTTTACAATGCCGCGCCGCTGCAAAGGTGCGGCGGTCAACTCACTCATTCATCAAGGACGGCGAGCATGTACCAACTTGTTCCCACCCGGTGTTTCCTGACCAAGGGCGTGGGTATCTCGAAGGACTACCTGGCGAGCTTCGAAGACGCTCTGCGCGACGCGGGCATTGCGGCGCTGAACATCGTCACCATCAGCTCGATCTTCCCTCCGCACTGCAAACTCATCAGCAAGGAGAAGGGCGTCAAGGAGTTGCATGACGGCCAGATCGGCTTTTGCGTGATGAGCCGCCAGAGCACCAACGAATACCGCCGCATGATCGCCGCCTCGGTGGGTGTGGCCGTCCCCAAGGACCCCACGCGCTTTGGCTACCTGAGCGAGCTGCACGACTACGGCCAGAACGACGAGCAGTTGGGCGAGAAGGCCGAAGATCTGGCGGCCTCCATGCTGGCGACGGTGCTGGGCGCTCCCTTCGACTCCTCCAAGGCGTGGAAGGAACGCGAGCAGGAGTGGAAAATCGGCGGGCACATGGTGGCCACGCGCAACATCACCCAGTCCGCGGAGGGGCCCAAGGACGGGCACTGGGCCACGGTGATTGCGGCCTGCGTTTTCATCTTCGACAACTGGGGCCTCAGCCCCGAGGACGCGCGCCTGGCGGCCGCCAAGCACCACCCCGGCGGCCTGTTGCTGCCCGCACCCATCACGAAGCTGGATCGCCCGCGCAAGAAGTCGGAAAACAACGAGTAGTCGCTGGCATTGTCCGAGGCCGGGGCGAGGCTAGGCCTCGCCCCGGAGATTTTGCAGACCGCCATCCAACAGGATTCGCGACATGAAGAAGAGCACCCGCAAAGCCGCTTCTCCCAAGGCAAAGGCCAAGGGGCCCAGCCTCAATGTCAGCTCCCTCGTCGTGCACGGCGAGAACAACTACTTTGCCATCGACCCCAAGCTCGCCACCTTCGAGCGCGCCCGCTTCGTGGTGATCCAGGCCCCGTTTGACAAGACCGTCACTTACGGCGGCGGCACCGGCGGCGGTCCCAAGGCCATCTGGAACGCCAGCCAGCAGGTCGAGCTGTTCGACGAGATCACCGGCCAGCAGCCCATTCTCGATCACGGCGTCTGCACGCTCAAACCGCTGGATTGCAAGTGCGACGGCGCCGAGATCAACCGCCGCATCCACGAAGTGGCGCGACAGGTGGTGGAGGCCGGGAAGATTCCGATTCTCGTGGGCGGTGAGCACACCGTGAGCTTTGGTGCGGTCAAAGCCTGCTGGGAAAAGTACCCCGAGCTTTCGGTGCTGCACATCGACGCCCACAGCGACATGCGCGACGAGTACCACGGCCAGAAGTTCAACCATGCCACGGCGGCGGCGCGCATCAACGAGCTTTGCCCCATCGTGCAGGCCGGCATCCGCTCGCGTGAAGCCTTCGAGCCCGGCCACCCCGAGCGGCCCGTGCACTGCTATCACGCCTTCCAGTACCGCGACAGCGGCCCCTGGCAGGACGAGGCCGTCTCACGCCTGTCGCGCAACGTCTACCTCACCGTGGACGTGGACGGCTTTGACCCCAGCGTGTTCCCCGCGACCGGAACACCAGAGCCGGGCGGCCTGAGCTGGTACACGGGCCTGGACCTGATCGGGCGCGCCTGCAAGGCCCGCAACGTTGTGGGCTTTGACATCGTCGAGGTCGCGCCCGTGAAGGGCTCGCACCAGACGGAGTTTGCGGCCGCGCGGCTCATGGGCCGCATCATCGCCTTCATTGCCGGCTACTGCCTGCAGGGCAAGAGCGCGGTCTGACGCCAGGCGGTGCTGCTCAGGGTCCCTTGCCGCCCCAGGAAATGCCCAGCACGGCGCTTATGGTCACGTCGTGGTGGAAGCGTTTGGGCGGCGGCAGGTTGTCGTAGACGTCGCGGAAGCTGATGCCGAGGGTGAAGATTTCAAAGGCGCGGATTTCCAGCAGGGCCTCATACAGCGCCGTGACGTTCTTGAGTTCCTCGAAGTCGAAGTTGACCTCGGCTTTGAGACGCAGGTGCAGGGCGCGCTTTTCGGCCCAGACGTCAATCTCCGTGCCGGCGCGGGCACCGAAGAATTCGCGGTCTTCCGCCTTCCGGATCAGGTCTTCCACAGTGTAGGTGGCCGCGACCGAGAGGCTCCAGCTGGCGTCAGCTTCGCGCACGGGAAAGTAGCTCAGGCCCGTGGCTGTCACGCTGCGGTAATGGAAGCCCGCGAACTCGTTGATAAACAGGTCCTGGCTCAGGTCGCAGGTCATGCGAAACGGCGCCAGGTAGCGGTAGAAGAGGCCCATGCCGTAGTCACGGCGACGCACCTGATCTTCCTCCAGCTTGCGGTCCTGCAGGATGTTGCCCTCGGCGAAGAGCTTGATTTCGTTCAGCGGCGTGTTGCGCCGCACATCGAAGCGATAGCCCAACGCGAAGTTCTTGGTGTTGCCGTCCGTGTAGCTGACAAAGGCGCGGCCGCTGACACTCCAGGTGGCCTCGCCCGCGGGCACCGTTTCGTCGATGCCTTTGACCTCGCTCAGGCGGATCTCCCTTTCGCCACTCTCACCCCGCACAACCAGCAGGCCCTGGCGCGTCGAGAGCGTGACTTCTTCCTGGCCGCGCACGTCAATGCCCAGACGGATGCGAACCTTGCGTGCCGCACCCAGGGCCAGTTCTTCGATGCGTTCAACGGGCACCTGCACCGTGCCAAGGTCCGTGGTCTGAAAGTGGACCTTGCCGCCTTCGAGCTTCAGGAACTTGCCGCGCAGGAACTCGCCCGAACCCGTGCGCAGGGTGTCGGCCTTGGCGCCGTCGCCGGCACGCAGGCCGGGCGCAAGAAGCAGGATCAGCAGGAAAAGCAGGCAGGTCGCGGGCTTCATGCGGGCGCGTGGGGTCGGTGGGGTTTGGAGGTGCGTGGTTAAACGGCCCTTGGCGCGCCGAAGGGCAACGATTTCCCAACTTTTGTTCAAGCAAAGAGGCCGGCCCCCGGGGGGGCCGGCCTTAGTGGCTCTTTGGCGCGTTCAGGCCTTGGCCGGCTCGAGCTCGCTGGTGCAGTGCGGGCAGCGCGAGGCCTTGATGGGGATGCTGGTGAAGCAGCGGGGGCAATCCTTCTTGTCCGGCGCTGCGGGCGGGGGCGCTTTCTTCAGGCGGTTGATCTGCTTGATGGTGATGAAGATGACGAAGGCGATGATGGTGAAGTCGATGAGGTTGTTCAGGAACAAGCCGTAGGCCACAACGGGAACCTTGGCGTCCCGCACGGCCTGCAGCGAGCGTTCGGTGTCCGCCAAGTCCTGCAGGTTCAGATAGAGGTTCGAAAAATCCATCTTGCCGACCAGCATGCCGATGGGCGGCATGATCAGGTCGGACACGGCGGAACTGACGATCTTGCCAAACGCGGCGCCGATGATGACGCCTACGGCAAGGTCAATGACGTTGCCGCGCAGGGCAAAGTCTTTGAACTCCTTGAGCATGCCCTTGAGCATGGGGGATCTCCAATGAGGGTTAGTACCAGCGCCCGCCCCAGGAGAATCCCAGGGTGAACAGGAAATTGAAGTCGTGGTGGCGGAAACCCTCAGGCGGGATGTTGTCCCAGGTGTGACGGAGCAGCATGCCCGCGGTGAAATAGCTGGCGAACTTGTACTCCACGAGCAGCGAGTTGTTCACGACGAGGTTCTTCGTTTCGTCGAAGTCGAACAGGATTTCGCTGATCAGCTTGATGTGCAGATTATCCTCGAGCTGGAAGGTCTCGAACTCGCCGCGGGCGCGCGCTCCGATGTAGCCGCGGTCTTCGGCGCCGTTCATCTGGTCTTCATAGGTGTAGGTCAGGTGGGCGCCGACGTGCAGCGTGGTCTTGGGCTGGCGCACGATGAAGTAACCGGGGCCCACGCCCGTGATGCTGCGCCAGTGGAAGCCCGCCAGCTCGTTGAAGTAGAGGTCTTCCGTGACGTCGATGGTCAGGTTGAAGTCAAAGATGTAGCGGTAGGCGTAGCCAAAGGCGAAGTCGCGGCGGCGCACCTGGTCTTCATCCAGCAGGCGGTCCTGCAGGTAGTTGCCCTCGCCGTAGAGGATATTCTGGTTGTGCTTGGTCGTGCGCTTGATGTCAAAGCGGAAACCCATGGAGTAGGTTTCGGTGTTGCCCTCGGTCCAGCCGAAGAAGAAGCGCGCGCTAACGTCCCACTGAGGCCGCTCATCGGGCACCGCTTCGTTGATACCCTTGAACTTGGAAAGGTCGATCTCGCGCTCGCCTGAGGCATCCTTGAGCACCAGCTTTCCTTCACGCGAGGAGAGCGTGCCGCTTTCCTGGCGCTGGACGTCATCGCCCGTGCGCCACTTCACCTCGCGCGCCGAGGCCAGGCTGATCTCCTTGATGTCCGCGGGGGCCACCTGCACCGTGCCCACCTTGGCGGCTTCGAAGTGGACCTTGCCGCCTTCCAGCTTGACGAACTTGCCAATGAGGACGTCTCCGCCCGTGGTGATCAGCTTGTCTGCGTCCTGGGCCCCCAGCGCGCCGGCGCAAAGCGCCAGCAGGGCCGACAGCATCACTGTCGCCAGACTCTTCATGCTCTCTCCTTACAAGGTCCCGCCCCCGAATCGGGCGCGAAGGTTAGGGAGCGAACTATCCTAGTTCAACCCAAATCACCAAGCCAAAGCAGGTTGCAGTCGCGCCAGTGCGCCTGGAATGCGCGCGCCGTACCAGGCAAGGTCCTGGCCGCTGCATGGGCGCAGGCGCGAGTGCCGTACGGCACCCATGGCCGCAAAGTGCTCCTGCCACCAAATCAGGTCCGGCTCCGAAAAACTGTAGGGCTCGTCTGGGAAGAGCAGGATGTCGGGGTTGGCGGCAGCAACCTCGCCGGGTTCGACGGCGAAATATCGCTGAGCATGGGTCTTGTACAGGTGCTCGCCGCCCAAGGTCTCAATCATGTCGCCCATGAAAGTGCGCGAGCCCACCACCATCCACGGATCTTTCCAGATGAAGGCCACGACGCGCGGCCGCACGCTCTTTCGGGGCGTCAACCTCAGCGCGTTCTGCGCCTCGAGGTCCGCCAGCCGCGCATTGACGTCGGACAGGACCTGCACGCCCCTGCGCACGATGGCGTCGGCTGCCTCTTCGGCCGCAAGCATCTGGCCCAGACGGCTGACAGTTTCCAGCCCCTCGGTCACCGTGACGGGCTCCTCGACGTACACCGGGATGCCGCGCGCGCGCAGGGCCTCGATGTCGGGTTTGCGGTTCTCCTCGCGATTGGCAAGCACGAGGTCCGGGCGCAGGGCTTGAATGCGTTCGAGGTCGGGATCCTTGGTGCCGCCGACGCGCTCGATGGCACGGACATCAGGGTCGGGGGAGATGCAATAGCGGGTGCGGCCCACAAGCGATGCCCCCGCGCCGATGGCAAACAGTGTCTCGGTCACGCTGGGCACAAGGCTGATGACCCGCTTCGGCGGCGCGGCGAGCTCGATGACCTGGCCGGTGACGTCGGCAAAACGCATGGGCCCTCTTGGCAGGCCGCTGAAGAGCCGAGATTGCGACTCTTCCAGCCCCGGGCCAAGGCCGCAGTGGCGGCCAAAGCCTGTGATGAAACCGGCCCGTGCAGCCGCGCAGGCCGGGCAGGCTGCTGAACTGGATTCTTTCCGCAGTCTGTCAGGCCGCGAGTGTAGCTCGTTTGGGCGCGGGCAGAAGTCAGGGCTGGGCGGCCGCCCATTGCAGGTAGGCCGTGACCTTCTCGCGGTCGGCAGGCCTCAACCCGCTGCGCGGGCCGTAGCGCTTGACGTAGCGCGGCCACTCGTGGGGTGCGAACTCCTTGGGGGCGTAGAGTTCGTGGCAGGTGCCGCACTTGCGATTGTAAAGGCTGCGCCCTTCTTCGTATTCGGGCGACAGGGCCGCGGGCTCCAAAGCGGGGGCCGGCTGGGCGGAGGCAGGTTCGACGTTCGCTTTGGTCTGGCCCGTGGCCGAGCAGGCGGCGGTGAAGCCGAACAGGCAGAGGAGAAGCAGGGACGCCACGAAAGTCCAGACGCGCGGCTGGTGGGGGAGAGAGAGGCCCACGTTCGAGGTTGGTTTCATGGCGTCCCCGCGGTTTGGTGTCAGAAGCCGATGGAGGTGCTGATGACGTAGGTGTTTTCGTCGCCGTCGTCCCGGTTGCGGGCCTGGGTGTTCTTCCACTCCAGGCGCAGCACGAGCTTGGAGATGGGGCGGAAGCTGAGGCCGATGGTGACGGCGAAGCGGTCGTCGCTGGCGGCCGCGCCCTTGTAGTCGTCGTTGAGGTCGTTCTGTTCGAGCCGGAAGATGAGTCCGATGTAGGGATTGGCGCCGAAAACCTTCTCGCGCCAGGCGGCGGGGAAGGGATCGAACTTGAAGAGCACGTCAGCGAACCAGCCCCAGAGGCCGTTGGGAACGGTGGGTGAGGAGGAGCGGTTGATCCACAAGCGGCTGAACTCGCCGGTGACGTCAATGCCGAAGCGCTCGACGACCTTGAACTTCAGGCCGCCGTCCACACCGACGCCGCGCAGGGACTCCCGGTTGCCCACGGCAATCTGCTGATAAGTGAAGGAGGCGCCGATATCGGCAGTCACGATGTCAGTGCCGAAGTCCGGCACCAACCCCATGTGGAACCAGAGCGCCTTGTTGTCGTTGTTGTCGACGCGGAAGGAGGTCCGCGCGTTGCGTGAGCCGTCGTTACTGCTGAAGTTGCTGTTGAGGCCCTGGGTGACGGCGATGTCGTAATTGAAGCTGATGAAGGGGACCTGATTGAAGCTGCCATAGACGCCCGCGCCGGGCTGCATGAAGGTGCCGGGCACGATCAGGCGCGTGGCGAAGGGGCGGTCGGCGAGGTCCCACAGGATGTCATCGTGGTTGCGGTTGTAGCGGCCCCAGTTCACGAGCAGGATGCCGGCCTTGAAGTTCAGTTCATCCAGGGGCGTAGCGCGGGCCTCGGCGTACTCTAGCACGATGTAGTTGTTGGAAAGGTAGGGCGCGCCCGCGCCGCCGCCCTCGAACTCGATCTCGATGGCGAACTCGAGCCAGTCGGTCACCTCCCAGTCCATCTGCGGAACGACGCGAATGGAGTCAAAGAAGTTGGTCGAGTTGCCGCCGTTGTACTTCTCGATGGTCTTGTGGTGCAGCGAGGCATAGCCGCCGAGGCGGAACTTGCCCACGGGGCTGTCGATCTCGCCGGCGCCACGTTCCCAGCGGCGGATGAAGTTCTCGCCGGGTCCGCTGTCCGCTTCCGCGGCGTCGGGCCTGGCGGGTGAGGCGGCTTGGGCGGGTTCCATGGCGCGGCGGATTTCTTCAGTACGGTCCTGGCAGGCCAGGGGTGCGGCGAGCGTTGCGGCGAGCAGTGTCAAAGCAAGAGGTCTCATGGTTTCTCCGGACAAACGGGGCTGTATATGGGTTGTATAATGAGACTCGCTCGCAATAGCAAATGAGAATTGGTCGCAATTGCAAAATTTCCACACCCACGAGAACGGCCCGCCGAAGCGGGCCGTTTTCAGTGCGGGTCAATCCTTAGTAGGTGCGGCCGTTGAGCGTGAGCGTGATGGGGTTGCTCTGGACGACAATCGTGCCGCCGCCGATATCCACGGGGCCGTTGACGCGCAGCTCAAAGGTGTTGGAGTCGATTTTCTTGTCGACCAGGGCGACTGTCCACGTGCCCTGGGAGGGTTCGCCAAGGAATTCCGGCAGCCCATAGCTGACAGAGCGCAGCTTGCCGACGCCGACATCGACCGAGAGGCCGCTGTCGCCCAGCTGGTAGAAGGAGTAGTTGCCCGAGGGCGACATGACCAGGAAGATCATGTCCTCGTCCTTGGCCTCCTCGCGCTGCAGAAGGCTGAAGCTGAGCGTCAGGGAGCGCACGGAGAAGCTCTGCGTGAAAGTGAACTGGTTGAGCAGCATGGCGTTGACGCCGAAGTAGCCGAAGTCGCCGGTGAACTGTGTTGTCCACACTTCGGGCAACACGTCATAGCGGCCCTGCGTGGCGTCGCGCGAGGCAGTCTCGTTGGCGTTGCTGGCCAGACCGCGCACGGTGGAAATCTCACCGTCGTTGATGCGCAGTGTCGCGTTGCGGAACAGGAGGCGACCGTCGTCATCCTTGATCGGATCGCGCAACTGAACCTTCCACGTGCCCGTGCTGTTTTCGCCGTCAAACTCATAAAGGAAGGGCACAATCTGCTTGGGGTAGTAAATGTCGCCCGTGGCGAGGTCCACCGGCTTCCAGGCTGAGGCGGTGCCAAGCGGCGAGATGAGCCGCATGTAGAGGTCATAATCGACGGGGCTGCGTCCGCCGCCCACCGTGACGCCGACTTCGACGTCCGTGACAAGTTCGTTGCCGGCCATCTGGAACTCGAGGGTCAGCTCGTCCTTGTCAAAGGCGTCGCCTTCCGGGATCTTGATGGCCCGCATGTCCTTGGGCGTGGTTTGGGTGAGGTAGTAGGTGCGCAGCAGGGGCGTGGCCGCAGGGGCGCGCTGGGGAAGGGGGCGCTCGTCCTCGTCGTTGTCGTCACAGGAAGCACTGAGCATGACCACCGAGCCAAGGACGACACCCAACAGGAGCAATCTGGGAGCGCGCATAACGGCCTCCGTCTTTCGAAAGTTAGAACTGTCAGCAGTTTAGGCGCACGATAACGTTTTCTTCCGGGTCGTCAACAAACTCGGGCCGGGAAGCAACAACGGCGGTGACGGTAGGCGCCGCTGATTGCCTCCCGGCCACGATTTCGAGCTACAGGCCGGAGATCTGGATGAATTGATGAACTGCATAGACGTTACAACAGCAAACGCAAAGTGTCAATAAAATTAGTACGTTTTGGCTTTGTTTTGTCATGGATAAACCATTAGGAGCGTCATGTACGATGAGCTAGAGATTTATAGCACTGAAGCGTTATTCCAAGTGTAATATAATTTCTGCGCAGGGGACCGACCTGAGACCTTCGCCTCGCCACCTGGCGATGGCGAATCGAACATCGTTGGACGATGGTTCAAAATGTGCCCCGGCGGACAGGCATCCTGCATCAGCGGACTGCTCAAAGAGGGCATTCAGCAATCAGCCGGGCCCACGCGACTGCACGGGCCGGCGCAGTGACGGGCTTTGCTCGGCAATCCGGCCTTTGCTTTCCGCTGGAAGAGTCGGCAGTTCGACTCTTCCGGCGGCCGGCTAAGGGCGGTCGACTTTCATGGATATGTCCAGTGCGGCGGCGCTATGGGTGAGCGCGCCAATGCTGATGCGTTCAACGCCGGTCTGGGCGTATTGCTCAATATTGGAAAGATTGACCCCGCCGGAAATCTCAAGTTGCACCCGGGCAAAGCGCTTCTCCTGATTGCGCATTTCCACGGCCTGCCGGATTTCCTCCATGGAGAAGTCGTCAAGCATTACCACGTTGGCCCCGGCTTCCATGGCCTGCCGCGCCTGCTCCACGCTTTCGGCCTCGGCCGTCAGGTAGATTTCGGGCTTGTGCCTGCGGATACGTGCCACGGCTTCCCTGAGGTCCAGCCCGCTGATGTAGAGGTGGTTGTCCTTGATCATGGCCTCGTCGTAAAGACCCATGCGGTGGTTCACGCCGCCGCCGCAGCGCACGGCGTACTTCTCGAAGGCACGCAGCCCCGGTGTGGTCTTGCGGGTGTCCAGCACCATGGCCCTGGTTCCGGTACACAGCTCGGCCATGCGCGCCGTCAGGGTGGCAATGCCGCACAGGCGCTGCATCAGGTTGAGGATGGTGCGCTCCGCAGCGACCAGCGCCTGCTGGTTGGAGCGCGCGCGGGCCACTACGGTGCCTTCGCGGATGCGGTCGCCGTCCTGGGCCAGGAGTTCAACGCCGGCCTTGGGGTCGAGTTCGTTGAGCACGAGCTGCGCCCACTGAATGCCGGCCAGCACGCCGTCCTGCTTGAATTTAATGCTGGCCGTGGCCGGAGCCGTAGCGCTGAGCAACGCCTGGCCGGTGACGTCGCCGGGCCCGATGTCTTCCTGCAACGCGACCTTGGCAAGCTGACGCGCGAGCATCAGCAGCGTGTCATCCATCCTGTGTCTCATGACCCGGCCCGTCTCTGTGCGGCCGCTCATGCGGCCCGTTCAGCGGGCGGCTTTGGCGGCGGCTTCCTGCAGGGCATCGTACTTGACGCGCAGCGCGGCAGGCAACGGTTCAAGGGAAAGGCGGTTGGCCAGCAGGGCAATGCAGTCCTGATGGCGGCCCAGGGCATAGTATTCCTCGGCCATTTCGTAGCGCAGCTCGTGGCGCGAGGCGTCGCGCGCCGCCGTCTGCATGAAGGCCCGCTGGTACCAGTCGAAGGCTTCTGTGTGCTTTGCGGCGGATGACAGGGCGTCGGCATAGCGCCGGGCGCAGAGCGGGGCGCTGGAGCGCGTGCCCCAGAGGCTGGCCAGAAAGCGGCGGTCCTTATCGTTGGCTTTGGCCGCCTCGGCCGCGGCAGCGCGGGCCGGCAGTTCCGGCCCGGCGAAACGGTCAAACAGGCGCGTCAATTCAGCCTGCCGGTCGGCCTGCGGAGGCAAAAGGTCGTCCGGCGGCGGCTGGGTCGAACTGCAGGCGGCGCAAAGCGCAAACAAGCCCAACAACAGAAAGCGAAACGCTGCGGCGTTCATCTAAGGTCCCCGCTCAGGTCCGGCATGTCGCGCAACACGGCGCCATTGCCTGCAATGTAACGAACGAACGGCTTGCGCGTTGCGGCTTATTGCTGCGCGCGCCAAAGGCACCAGCGGCAGTAGTCGTCAAACTGCGGCCCGTCGTCAAACAGATACTCGCCGGAGTCACTGCCCGCGGCCAGCATCCAGGTCGAAGGGGCCAGCTTTTCAGCCGGCACCTTTTGCGCCAGGGTGGCCGCCAGAGTGTGAAGCTGTTTGGCGGGCAGGGCGCTGCGCTGCAACTCCTGCACGTGGGATTTCTCTGTGACCCGCAGGCGCTCAAAGGGCCGGGTGAAGAACAGGTCCAGGCGTGTCGAAATGCGGCCGAATTCACCTTCAAGCGCGGGCTCGGCGGGCTTTTCGCCCTTGGCACGCGCCAGGCGGGCGCGCTGCGCGCTGGCCAGGGCCTCGGCCAGTTGAGGCTCGTCGCGGCCCAGCTCCGTGGAGAGGGGAAACACCCGCAGGCGCGATTTCTCCAGCATGCGCTGGGCCTGGGCCTTGCGCACTTCCGCTTCGTGGATCAGCCCGTTTTCAAGGCCGCTGGTCAGGCGTTCGGCCTGGGCTCTGGCGTCGATGATAAGGCCTCCCACAGCCACCACCAGATGCTCCCACGGCCACAACTGCGGCAGCCCCGCGCCCTGCAGCGAAGGCGTCTCAAAACAATGTTCGTCCAGCCGCGCCAAAGCGATTTCCAGCGCTTTGCTCTGGGCCGGCACCACGGCATCGGCCACGACACGAGGCTCCATGCCTTCGCCCGATAGAAGCTCGCGGGCGGCTTCCGCTCTCTCGGCGCTCAAGCCCTCCAGGATGATGCCGCGCTGCTGGCGCAGGGCGCGCACGGCATCTGAGCGGGTGATGGAGACTCTCTGCGCCAGAAGGGGGGCCAGCAGGCCCACGTCGGGGGCTGCCGGCTTGTCCAGCAGAACGGAGAAGAGCCCGGGCTCGCGGCTGAGTTTGACGGCCATGGCTTGAGGTTCCTGATTCGGCGCGCCCTGACATGTTAGCAGGACCAGGCCCGCGGGGCATCTTGCCTTGCCGGGCGGGCCTCAAAATCCGTCGGCCCGCATGACAGCACGGGCCGACTTCGTCACAGGCTTTTCCCGACACAGCGGCCTGTCACACCGCAGCGATGGCCAGGGAAGCACCCAGGCCGCCACTGACGCAAAGCGTGGCCAGGCCCCGTCTGCCGCCGCGCCGGCGCAGCTCGTGGGCCAGAGTGGTCACGATGCGGGCCCCCGTGTTGCCGATGGGGTGACCCAGGGCAATGGCGCCGCCATTGACGTTGAGGCGGTCGCGCGGGATCTTCATCTCGCGGTCGCAGGCCAGCACCTGGGCCGCAAAGGCCTCATTGAGTTCAATGAGGTCGAACTGGTCGATCTTCAGGCCCAGTTTCTGGTTGAGGGCTGCTGTGGCCGGCACCGGCCCCAGGCCCATGACCTTGGGGTCCACGCCGGCAAAAGCGTAGCCTTCCAGCCGCGCCAGGGGCTTGAAGCCGAGCTTTGAGGCCTTTTCCGCGCTCATGAGCAGGAGTGCGCTGCCGCCGTCTGTGATGCCCGAGGCGTTGCCGGGGTGGACGGTGCCGTCGTCCATGAACACGGGCTTGAGCTTGGCCATCTGGTCAGGCGTACAGCCCTCGCGTACGCCTTCGTCGCGGTCCAGCACGCTTTCGCCCTTCTTGTCGCGGAGGGTCACGGGCGCGATTTCATCTTTGAAGCGGCCCGCCTTGAGCGCCGATTCTGCCTTGTTATGGGAGGCTGCCGCGAACTCATCCTGCTCGGCGCGGCTGATGTTGTACTGCATGCGCAAAGTCTCGGCCGTGCGGCCCATGAGCTGGTCGGCCAGGGGGCAGAGGAATCCGTCGCGGTACATGAGGTCGGTGACTTCGTGGTGCCCCATGCGCCAGCCGTTGCGGGCGTCTGCGGTGAGCATGAAGGGCACGTTGGTCATGCTTTCCATGCCGCCGGCAACAGCCACGTCGCATTCCCCGCTGGTGATGGCCAAAGCGGCGTTAACGATGGCCTTGAGGCCTGAAGCGCAGGCCATGTTGATGGTATACGCGACGCAGGTTTCAGGCAGACCGGCGCGAATGGCCACCTGGCGCGCCGTATTGGGTCCGTTGCCCGCCTGCCGTCCGTGGCCCATGATCACCTGGCCCACGAGACGGGGGTCAATGGCGCTTTTCCTGAGCACGGCGCTTACGGCGTGGGTGCCAAGCTGGACGGCGTTGAGGGGCGCAAGCGCCCCGGAGTACTTGCCAATGGGGGTGCGCTGAGCGTGGGTGATGACGATGTCCGTGATTTTCAAGGTGCCTCCGCGTGCGAATTGCCGGCAACATACTAAACGCCGCCAGCGGGTTGACGTAGTCTTGTTTGCTGCTACCTTTTCGCGCCTGCCGCGGCAAGACGCGGCACAGGGTCAGGTAGCTCAGTTGGTAGAGCAATGCACTGAAAATGCATGGGTCGCCGGTTCAAGTCCGGCCCTGACCACCAGCTTCCTAAAGAGTGACCCCGGGCGATCTGCCGGGGTCATTTCGTGAGGTTTTCGTCTCGCTGCGCTCGCCGCCGCCAGGCTTACGCCCGGCCTGTGGGCCGGGCTGCTTCGCTGTCTCGCAGCCGCGCAGCGGCTGCTCGAAGTCCGGCCCTGACCACCAGCTTCCTGAAGAGTGACCCCGGGCGATCTGCCGGGGTCATTTCGTGAGGTGTTCGTCTCGCTGCGCTCGCCGCCGCCAGGCTTACGCCCGGCCTGTGGGCCGGGCTGCTTCGCTGTCTCGCAGCCGCGCAGCGGCTGCTCGAAGTCCGGCCCTGACCACCAGCTTCCTGAAGAGTGCCCCCGGGCGATCTGCCGGGGTCATTTCGTGAGGTTTTCGTCTCGCTGCGCTCGCCGCCGCCAGGCTTACGCCCGGCCTGTGGGCCGGGCTGCTTCGCGGCGAAAACTCAGGGGGCGCAGGGCTTGAAAGAGGCTGTGCACAACTGCCGGCCTGCGTCGTTCGCACGGGGCCCGGAGAGTCTGAATCACGAGAGCCGGGCGCAGCGGAACGATGCAAAGAAGGGCTGGTACTCAAGAACCGGGGCGTCAGCGCCAGATCACGATGGTCATGATGCGCTTGTCGCCCGACTTCGTTGTCGATGCGCGAAACTTCAGTCTGCCGCGCATCTCGGTGTAAAGTGAAGCTTCTCCCTTCTTGAGCACGTCAGCCACCATGGCCGCGCAGTCCTGCTCGCTGAAGAACAATGCAAGAACATGCTCGATCACGTTGACGTTCTTGGGCGCCGGCCGATGGTCGTCCTCGGGCAGTTCGATCTCCAGGGTGATGCGTGTCAGGTCGCTTCGTGGACCCGTTACCGTCAGCACAGCGGTTGGGGTGCACTGCCACGAATAAGCGGACATGGCGTTGGAGGAAGAAGTCGTGCGATAGTGCTTGCCTGTAAGCTCCGGAATATTGGTGGCAAGTCGGGTCAACGTGCAGCCCGTGCCCGCTCGCCCGTCAGGGGAGGATGAGTGGCGCAGTCTCTCCTGGTCCCGTCGTTCAATTTCACGCTCCCACATGTCGCGCACTGAAGCCTGGCAAGCCAGCACGCGATGTTGAAAGAAACTCGCGACGTCAACGTCGACGAAAAGCTCTGTGAAGTCCTTGGCAATGCCGTCGCGCGCCAGCACTTCGACCTCATCGCTGGTCAACGTTCCAATGATTTCCACCAGCAGACTGTCGCTGCAAGCCCGCTGGACCTCCCACAGAAATTTCTGGACCTTGTCGAGGCCCGGAGCGAATCGAAGCGACTGGCAGCGCGTCGCCTGCTTTGCAGCAGCCTCGCGATCGTTGGACTTGAGCAGCTTCCTCAAGTCTTGAATGGCAGCGTCCAGCAGTGTCTGGTGGCTGGCGTTGAGCTTGGCCGTGATTCTGCCAAGCAGTTCAGCGGCCCTGCCTCGCGTCTCCTCTGCCGCCAAGGGGGAGGCTTCCAGTGCGCCCTGCAAGATGTCGTGCGCTTCTTCCGACATTCCCTTTTCGTCCAGGCCCGCGGCACGCGAAAGCTCTGCCCGGAGACTTGCCGTCTGTTCAAGTCTCTTTGTTTGCTCGGTTTCATGCAGACTCTGCTTGCGACTGTACTCATGCAAAGCAAGACCTGCGCCGACAATGACAAGCGCCATGACCAGAACGGCCAGCACAATGACGCCGGCTCTCGCTCTGGGGGCGTCAGAACCGCGTCCAGAGCTGCCGGCTGCGGCCTGAGTTGTGACCGTTGCAATTGGTGGCTCTGGAGTTGGTGCTATCGAGACATCTTTGTATTCCGCGTCGCAATAGGTGCAGCGCACAACGCCTGGCAGTGCGGTCTCGCTGAAGTCCGAGGACCCACAAGTTGCGCACTTTCTTGAAATGAGCATCCAAGGATTCCGCAGGCGCGAGGTCGGTCCGGGGTGACGCGAACTGATTGTTTCAAATGGCGGCAGCCAGTTCCAGCCGGCATCAGGGTGGGGCACCCCCATGTACCGACAAAAGTACTGCCGCGAAATTGCCTTGAACCCGTAGTAAGCTACGGAAGTACTGTTTTCTTGGGAGGTGCCATATGACCACCATGACTGTAGGCAAGCTCGCCGAGTCCACGGGCATCAACATCGAGACCGTGCGCTTTTATGAACGCGAGGGGCTTCTGCCCAAGCCCGAGCGCAGCGCTGGCGGTCACCGTCTCTATGACGACGACGATGTCGCGCGCCTGCGCTTCATTCAGCGGGCCAAGGACGTCGGCTTTACGCTCAAGGAGATCCAGGACCTGCTGTTCTTGCGCACCTCCGACCTTGCCACCTGCGGAGATGTCAGTGAGCTTGCGACGCGCAAACTCAACGAAATTACCCACAAGATCGAGCTTTTGACCGAGATGCGCGAGCACCTCGCGGATCTGATCGAGCGCTGCCCCGGTGGCGACAAGAGCACCCAATGCTGCAGCATCCTGCAGGGTATCGAAGGCGGTTCAGCCAAGGCCGCCAAAGGCAAGAAAAGGAGTTCGGCGTGACACTGAAGCACCTGGCATTGCTGGCACTGGTCTGAGTCCTTGGGGCTGGCGCCGTGAGCGCCCACGAAACCATGTTCGGACTGGGACCCAGAACCATCTGGAACAAGGGCCTGGAACTCGAACTCGAACAGGAGTTCGACTGGGCTTTCCGCTATTTCAGCGGAGACAACCCCGATTCCAACCCGCGCGACCGCCGCATGTTCATGCACACCATAGAGCCCGGCATCACCTACGGGTTCTCGCGCGACTTCGCCATGCGGGTCAAGACGCCCTACTTCTACATGCGCGAACACACCAAGGATGGCAGCGAGGTCTATGCCGGCGCGCGCAAGTTCTCCGTGGCTGGCACGTACCGCTTCCTCAACAACGTCTTTGAGGGAGGCTCCACCAAGGCATCGTGGTTTGCCAGCATCGAGTTGCCAACGGCGACTCGGCGCCACGGCAAGCCCATGGGCGACGAGTTTGACGACAACTGGACGTTCACGTTTGGCCTCTCAGCCTCCACCAGCACCACGCGCCACTATCTATGGTTTGATCTGGCGGGGCGCGGCAGCACGCAGATTGACGGCAGCGGCGCGGGCCCCGAGGCTCAGGCCCACCTGGCCTATGCCTATCGCGTGTTCCAGCTGACGGATTACCGCGACTTTGACCTGATTCTGCTGGTGGAGGCCGACGCGCGCTTTGAGCACCGTGGCCGTATGCACGGTGACCGCGATGACAACAGTGGCGGTTACTTCGTGCATCTGGCGCTTGGCATGCAGATGAACATCACCAACCGCATCGAGTGCAAACTGGGGCTGAACCTGCCCGTGTACCGTTACCTGTTCGGCAAGCAGTTCTACCATGAAGGCGAGTTCATGCTGATGTTCAGCTACCTGATCTGAGGAGAAGAACATGACCCGCGGACTCCTGGCGTTGTTGCTGCTGGCCCTGGCGGCCGGCTGCCAGCTCACCAAAGAAGACTTCCAGCCCGTGCATCTGCGCAAGGGCGGCGGCGAGCCTGCGGCCGTCGACTCCAGGTGCGGCACCCAGCCCGAGCCAAAAGTCGAACCCAAGGCAAAACCCGAGGCCAAGCCGGAGGTCAAGGAGGTCATATACGCCATCGGCCTCAAAGGCATTGACTGAGGCGGCTGAACCACGGGCGTCGTGGACGCCCTCACCACCCAGTATGGGTTGCTGGACAGCTTCACCGTTATCGAGGAATTCACGCTCTTCGTCCTGGCCAAGCCGCAGATCCGGCTCGACGAAAAGACCATCACTGACTTCATCTACAAGGATTTCGGCTACGAAGTCTTCAGCTTCAAGGAGGACCTGCAGGGAGACTGGAAGGCGCTCAAAGCGCGATACAAGGTGAAATGACCATTTTGATGTAAGGATTAGTCAGGCCCGTTCGTCTATAATGGGCTGCGTACAACAAACACGATGGGGCCTCGCCCCGCACTATTGAACGGAGACGACATGACGAAGTTCGTGACTGCATTGATGCTGTTCCTCGGCCTGGCTTTCGCCGGCACACCGCTGATGGCCCAGTGCAAGGGCTGTGACAGCTGCGGCGACAAGAAGACCGAGAAGAAGGAGAGCGAGAAGTGCTGTGAAGAAGAAGGCAAGGGCTGCTGTGACAAGGGCGATGCCAAGGATTGCGGCGGCTGCGGCGAGGTCAAGGCCAACAGCTTTGTCGTGACGATTGAGGGCATGACCTGCGTCAAGTGCGCCAAGGCCGTCGAGAAGGCCATTGCCGCCATTGACGGCGTTGAGTCCGTCAAGGTCTGTGACAAGTCCGGCAAGGCGCTCGTCACCATGAAGGAAGGCAAGACGCTTGACAAGGCCGCCATCGAGACGGCCCTCAAGGAGACGGAGTTCAAGACCAAGTCCGTCGCCAAGGCCGAGCCCAAGAAGGAAGAGAAGACGGAAGAGAAGTCCAAGGGCTAGTCTTTGGCGCCCGCAATTCAGGGGGAGCGGCCTGCGCCGCTCCCTCTTTTTTTACGGAATGTTAGGCTGCCCCGCGTAGTTCCATATGGAAGGGTTGTTTCCATTTCTCTTACAGGAGGATGCACATGCGTCAGATGGGATTCATCGCTGCCGCGCTCCTGCTCTCAGTCAGTGTGGCGGGCGCGGCCTGCCAGGCACAAGAGAGCAAGGGCGAAGAAAAGAAGGCCGAGCAGCCGGCCAAGGTCGCACCCACGGTTTACAAGGTTGGCATCGACGGCGCGACGTGAGCGACGTGAGGACCCGCGGTCGTCAAGACCCTCTCCAGCCTGGAAGGCGTGGAAAAAGCAACGTGGGACAAGAAGAAGCAGGAAGCCACCGTCACGATGAAGGAAGGCAAGACGATTGAGAAGGATGCAGTCGTCAAGGCCTTCGAGGACAGCAGGTTCAGCGTCCGCTCTTTCGCCAAGGAGGGCGAAGAGACCAAGGAAGAAAAGAAGGAAGAGAAGAAGGACGGAACTGACGGAAACAAGGGCTCCGGCAAGTAGCATCCTCCGCCGCAAATCGAGAACCGGGCGACGCCAGTCGCCCGGTTTTCTATGTTATGGCATGCGCGTGATGCTGCTTACAGCCCTGCTGCTGCTCACCGCCTGCGCGGCTCCGCCAAGACCACAAGCGCCCCCGGCCCGGGACTATCTCGCCTGGCTCGAATACGGGCAATGAGGCGAAGACTGACCCGGTTTCGATCTGATGATCGCGCGCCTGGATGGCGTCCAAAACGTATACGAAGATCCCCAGGGCGAGTTTCACATCACCTGGCGCGGCAGCGATGATGCTTTGCGCGCCGCGCTCGAGAGGCTGGCCCGCGAGCAGGGGGCCACGCTGCGCCAATTGAGCCCCTTGGCGCTGGCCGGTCCCTGAATTGGCGGAACCTCGACAGGCCCGGCGGCGTCCCAGTTCGGGCCTGAGGAGAACGCCATGAACAGGATGCTCACGCTGGTTTTGCTCACCACCATGTCCTGCGGCGTGCTGACGGCCGCGCCCCTGGCTCCAACGGCCGCGAAACCCGACTTTCTGTGAGCGGGCTGAGGGCCCCGCAACCTGCCCGTGAAGGCAGCGAAGTATGAAGCCTCTGTCAGTGGAGTGAAAGACGCCGAAGGAGCCGCCGCGCTCAGGAAGCTTGTGCTCGCGCTCGACGGTGTGGCCGAAGTGAGCGTGGACGAGAAGAACCAGACACTGACCATCATCATGAAGGCAGGCAGCGAACTGAGCGAAGAGACGCTCTGCGCCGCGCTGAAAGATCAGCCCTACAGCTGCACGAAGTTCAAGCGGGCCTGAAAGGCAATGGCCTGCTTTCAAGCCTCCAGGGCGCGTCCCGGCTTGTAATCCGAGAACACGGGCGTCAGCGCAGTGTCCTCGATCGCGCTGACGTCATAGCGAAGCGGCGTAATGCTGATGTAGCCCGCGCGCACGGCGGCGCTGTCGTAGTGCTCATCCGTGATTTTGTCGCGCGCCGCCTTGCGTTCATCCCAGGTGGGCCAGTAGTAGTGGCGCCCGTCGGGAGCTTCGCGCTCTTCAAAGTTGTCGCCCTTGACCAGGGGTTCGAGCCGGGTGATTTTTGCGCCCTGCATCTTCGCCGGAGCAATGGGCGGAATGTTCACGCTGTAAAGGAAGTTGCGCTGGGTGTGACGCGCCGCCAGCAGCGAGCGCAGCAGGTCCGCCACGAGCAGGTCCAGGTGGGTCCAGTCCGGTTTGCTCCAGGTGGCCAGTGAGAAGGCAATGGACGGAATGCCAAAGCTGTGCGCCTCGGCCGCCGCTGAAACGGTGCCCGAAAAGAACACGTCCCAGCCCAGGTTGGCTCCGTGGTTGATGCCGGTGACGCAGAGATCGGGTTTGTGCTCCAGAAGCTTGATGCAGGCCAGGCGCACGCAGTCGCAGGGCGTTCCGCTGATGGCGATGCGCTGCTTCTCGCCGTGTGTCAGGGGCAGCGACCGCGCAAACACGGGTTGCCGCACCGTGATGGCGTGGCTTTGCGCGCTGTGTTCCTGCTCCGGGGCGACTACATAGACTTCGCCGCCCAGGCGCTGCACTGCCCGTTCCAGCGTCACCAGCCCGCTGGCGTTCATACCGTCGTCGTTGGTCACCAGAATCCGCATCAAGCCTCCACGTCAATCACGATGCCCAGACCAGGCTGCCGTCCCTGCGCCGGTTCGCCTTCTTCGTCCAGCCGGGCCTTGTCTTCCGGCGCGGCCTGGCCGGAGTCCCGGCCGGCCGGGCCGTGGCCGTCGGCGTCACGGTCCGGTGAAGTCGCGTCGGCGTCCTTGATCTCGCCCGGGACCGCGCCAATACGCGCCAGCGGGTCCTGCACCCGCCTGGCCCCGGCCACCTCGGCCGTGCTCTGGGGCGATACAGGGGGCAGGGGCGGAAGGTCATTCATGCGAGCTTGCGTTCCTTTAGCGCCTTGGCCGCGGCCGTGAGCAGTTCGTGCAGGCCTTCCTGCAGTTGGCCCAAGGTGGCGGCATCCCCGGCCAGCAGGCCGCGCAGGAATTTCTCCTGCGCCACCGAGTGCTCGCCATGATACCAGACCAGGGCCCAGGCCAGTGCGTAGTTCATGCGCTGCACGTCGGGGCTGTAGAAGGAGTCCAGGCCCGCGCCAAGCGCGCGCCGCGCGGCCTGCGGGTCTTTGAGCGCATCCATCAGTTCTTCAGCCATGCGCGAGAACTCGCTGGGCAGACGGCCAAACCGCAAAGTCCCGTCTTTGTCAATCTGCCCCGCAGAAAGATAGACGGCCATGCCCTCGTTGAGCCAGGGCGCCATGGAGTTGCCCTTGAGCGAGTGCACCGCGAGATGCCACAGTTCATGGACCAGGGTCCGCACCAGTTCATCTTCGCCAAAGGCGCGGCAGGCCACCACGCTGGGGCCGCCCCCGATACCCAGGGGCAAAAACATGCCTGCCACGTTGTCGAGACTTTCGCCTGCTACAAGCAGGGCTGCGCGCAGGTAGCCCGTCGGCGTGGCATACACGGCGATGGTTCCCTCCAGCTCTTTGGCGAGCCCCGGCAGCCAGTGGCGGATGCGGTCCATGTAAGGCCCCAGACGTGAGAGCAGCTTGTCCAGCGCGGCTTCGTGCAGGTCGCTGACCACGGTCAGGCCCAGGGGGCCCGGCCGGCTCAAGCGCGTCATGTCCGCCGGGGAGGCCAGTTCCTCCGCCGATGCGGCAAAGGCTCCCAAGGCTCCGTGCTCGGGCCAGCGCGAGTGCGCTGCCGCCAGGTCCCGCGCAGCCTGGGCCATGTGGCCGCGAGCCGCGGCCAGCCGCGCGTTCAGCAGGGCCAGGTCGGCGAGGAGAGCCTCATCAAGGCCGTTGCGGACAAGTTCAAGGTGGCGGCCCGCGGCGTCAAAGTCCCGCTGGCGCAGGCAGGCTTCCGCGAGTGCCAGCCGTGTGAGGGGGTCGGCGCGCAGGGCCAGCGCCGTGCTGAGGGCCTCACGGGCGGGCCGCGAAAAGCCCGCCAGCAGCGCGGCCACGCCTGCCTCGTGCTGAGCCAGGGCGAGTTTGGGGTGTGCCGCGGCAATCTCGCGCAGCAAGCTGAAACGGCGGGCAAAGTCCTGGCTTTGCAGTGCCTCGCGCCGGGCCTGCTGCTGGGCCGCCTGGTAGGCGCGCAGGTCCTCGGCTTCATCCTTGAGGGTTCCCCGGCACACGCCGGACAGCAATGCCTGGGTCGTGTACTCCTTCAGCCGCGCCAGGGCACGCCGGGCCTCGAGTCGCGCCAGAGCGTCTTGCCACCACAGCGGGTGGAGCTCACACTGAAGCTGCAGGTCGCGGATGCGGCAGCGTCCGTCGCTGGCTGCCAGCGCGAGCGTGAAGCCGGCCTTCAGGCGGGCGGCACCGTGGACTGAAGCGCTTCCAAAGGAGGCCTCAATCTTGTCGGCTCCTGCCGTCAGGCTGAAGTTGGTGGCGACACTGAAGTCGTGGTCTTCCAGGCGGGCTGACGCCGTCTCGGAAAATCCGTTTCGCGTGCGGGTCAGCATGCGCAGTCGCCCTGAGTCTGCCCCCTCGCGCGCGACGAGCAGGAGGTACTCGGACGTTGTAGCCGTGGCTTCGGTGCCGAGGGCGCGAAGATGGAACGCGACGGAAGCGCCCAAGTCCAGCTCGACGATGCTAAGGGTGCCAAGGGCCCGCACGAAACCGGCATCCAGTTCTGCCTCGCAGCTCTGGCCTTTGCCCGCGGCCGTGAGCACGAGGCCCGTCTGGGTGACTTCAAAGCGGCTGGAGGCCGGCAGAGGGTCTGAATTGTTCAAATCAAGGAAGGGCGGAATCTCGCTGACGAAACTTACGGTGAGGGCGCCCTGGCGCGGTTCGTCTTTGATTGCCGCGAAGTGCTCAGGGCCGAAAAAATCGACTGGCGCCGGCGACTGAGCCAGCAGGGCCGGTGTAACCAACAGAAGGCTGAGCATCACGATGCGCATAGCGGTGCCGGCCCAGGCCCCACGATTGTACAGGCGGCCCTGCCCGCCCGCCCAAGCAAAAGGGCACGGCCAAGGCCGTGCCCGAAATGCGGCAAACTGCAGTCTAGAAGCGATGCTCGGGGTAAACGCCGAACTCTTCGCCTCCGCCCTGTTCTTCGAACTTGCGGCGCGCAGCCATGGTGATGCGGGTGTAGGGCATGGCGCGCAGACGCTCGATGCTGATGTACTCGCCCGTGGCCTCGCAGATGCCATAAGTGCCGGCTTCGATCTTGTCGAGTGCGCGGTTGATCTCGCGCAGTTCCTCGGTTTCGTTCTCGATCTGGTGCAGGGTGAAGTCCTGCTCGTACTGCTCCGAGCTGCTGTCCGCTATGTGGTTCATGGACAGTGTCTTGGTTTCGTCGGAGAAGGCCTCCTTCTCCATTTCCTCGACGTCACCCTGAAGCTGGCGGCGGCGGGCCAGCAGAATCTGCCGGAACTCATCGAGTTCTTCCTTCTTGAGCTTGCGGTGGTGCAGCGTAACCGGCGTGGCACCCTTGGACTTCTCTTCAAACTCCCGCGCCTTCAGGGGCTTCTCGGCCACGGCCACCGCCTTGGCGGCCTTCTTGTCGAGCTTATCCGACTTCTTGGCCTTGGCGGGCTTGTCCGCCTTCGCGCCGGCCTTCTTGACGACCTTCTTCTTGCTTGAAGGACTCTTTGCCATGATGCTCTCCCGCTGTAGGAGCAGCCTGAAAGGCCCGTCAGAGGCCGACGGCTCCCGAAGTGCCGCAAGATGGTATGACTGAAGTGGGGGGTGTCAAGCAAACCCGGACTTTTGCGCTGCCGCGGCCGCTTGGTTCTAAGCGGGGGGCGAGAGCTTTTCCTCGATGATGCGCTTGAGTGTAGGCAGGCTCCCCTCGAGGAACTTGTACTCCAGTGCCTCAGCGGGAAGCACCCAACGGTGCAGCAACGCGCCTTCGCGGGCCTGTTGCCCGGGCAGCAGACGCCCCATGAAGAACGTAAGCTGGACCTCGCGGTCAGGATGCTGCACCACGCGTTTTTCCAGTTCTGTGAGAGGGCCGGCCTCCAGGCCGATTTCCTCGCGGAGTTCGCGGCGCGCGCACTGTTCAGGACTTTCGCCGGCTTCCACCTTGCCTCCCGGCCACTCCCACCAGCCGCCGAAGTAGGTCTGTTTGGGCCGCAGGTTGATCAGCATCTTCTCGCCATCGAACAGGATGATAACGGCGACTTGCGAAACTCGGGCAGGGCTCATGGGCGCTCATCAACGAAGTGTGCCTGTGAAGGCGCCCTGGCCCCATAGGCCCGGGCGGCCTGGCCGGTGGAGGCCAGCGCGCGCAACCGCCTTCGCGCGCCCAGCATAGTTTCCTCCGCCACTTTGTTCGCCGCATCTTCCGCCGTAATCAGAGACTTAAGCGACTCCCGCACCGCCTTCAGCGCTTCATCCACGGGGTGGGGGCTTTCAGTGGCTGCGCCTTGGCGCCGGGCGGCCCAGCTTGAGACCAGCGGTGCCAGCTCGGCATCAAGAGCCGCCAGAGCTTCCATGGCCGCGCGCTTGCGCTCAAGCAGGGCAGCCAGCTCATGGGGTTGGGGCATGCTCCGGAAGAACTCGGCGTCGCTCAATGCTTGTTCGCGCATGTGTTCGTACTGCCGACGTTGCTGCGCCAGCAATTCAAGGAAGGCGGCGATATCGAGGTCCGTGAGGCTCATTCAGCGCTCCAGTGCGCGGCTTTGGCGATACCAGCGAAACCATTGCTCCCAGTAAGTCTTGCCCATACTGCGCGGGGCTTGAGCCCACTGGCTCTGAGGAATGCGCTCCAGGGTACGCTCGGCGCCGTCCAGAAGCTCCTGCGCGCGCTGGCGGTCGACGGCAGCGCGAACCCCCAGCAGGCGCAGGATCTCGATACGCTGGGCCAGGCCCCAGGCGCACAGGTAGGACAGGCCGTAGAGGCGCTCCAGGCGCTCATAGGCCACAAGCGCGTCCTCCAACCGCTTGCGGGCCTCCAGCCAGTCCGAGGGCTGCCCCAGCGGGGCGGCGGCAATGGATTCGAGTCGGCGGCCCAGAAGCTCGAGAACGTCACCCTTGAGGCACAGCGCGTCGCGTTCCAGGGCCTCGTGTTCAAAGGGGACTTGTTCAGTGTCGCTGCGGGTGCGCAGGTCAGCGAGTTGTGCGGTCAGGGCCTGCATGCGCGCGGCGGCTCGCTTGAGGGGCTCGAGGCTGGCATCGGACAGGGGCGAGGGCACGTAGACGCCGTCCATCCATTCGGCGCGGGCGAGTTCAAGCTGCGCGCGCAGCACGGTGTCGCTTTCTTCTTCATGGAAGCGCTGAACAACGTCGTCAAACGAGCGACGGGCCAGGTCCAGCCAGCGGCGGGCGCGGTGCGGGACAAACCCGTCCTCAGCGCGCTCGAGACGGGCGAGCTCCAGGGCGCAGAGCCCCCGCTCGAACTGGGCGTCGCGCCAGGCGGAGGTTTGGTCAAGGTCGCGCGGCGGGACTTTGAAGATGCGCGCCAGCAGAATGTGGTCTTCCAGCTCCTCAATGGCCAGGGAAAGCTGGGTCGCATCCTGTCGCACCAGCGCCAGTTGCCTGCGCGAACGCGCCAGGCCGATGAAGGCCTCAAGCGAGTGGGGGGGCATCTTGCCGCTTTGTTCAATCACGCGACGGGCCTGCATGACGGACCAGCGCCAGGCGGCCACCGCTCCCCCGAAGTCGCAGCCGTCTCCGGCGTCGCTGAAATTCTCCAGCGTCTCAAAGGAGCGTGCCATCGCGTTGGCAGCCTCGAAGTGGTTGCCCTTGCCTTCTGCGCGGTCAAGGGCGTCGCGGGCGGCGAAGTACCGGCGCAGGGCGGCCACCGCCAGCAGAGGTTCTCCCCCCTGTTCAAAGCAAAGCCCCAGCGCGCACATCAGGGCGGCTTCCGAGGCGCCCGGCGGAAGCTGTTTGAGGTCGTCCATCAGGCGCGACGCCGCCAGGCGGTAGTGCCTGCGTGCCCCGCCCGCGTAGGTCCGCTCCTCCTCGGTCTGGCGTGCTGCCCGGGCGACCTGCGCCAGATGCTGCTCAAGGCCCGCGACGTGGGCCAGCAATTCGTAGGCGCGGCGGTGCGCCGCCGGGGGCAGCACCCGCAGCGCCGCCAACTGGTCCAGCATAGCCACGTGATCCGTGACGTTCCCCAGTTCGGCCAGTACGCGCCGGCAGGCCTCGGCGGCGGTCCAGCGAGCCGCCTGCAGGGCGTCAGGCTGGGGCGCCAGGGCCAGCACGCGGTCGAGCCTTTGCAGGTAGCGCGCAGCAAACGCGGACAGGCTGTCCAGGGCGCCCTGTTCGGAGGGGTCCAGGGAGCGCAGTTCCGAGCCTTGGCACAGGGGAAGATAGATCTCGCGCAGGGCCCCCGCCCAGTCCCCCAGGAGGCCCGATGAGGCCGAGGGTGCGGGCGAAAGCTCCCGCAGGCGGCCCTTGAGCAGCCTTGTTTCAATGTAAAGGCGGGGATGCTCAGAGAACCGGGTGCGTTGCTCAAGGCGTGCCAGTATTTCCGCGACCTGGCGCCGGATTTCACGAGGGGGCCCCTCCAGCCAGCGCGCGCGGGCCTCTTGCGTGCTTTCTCCCGGACGCACAAAGGCGCAGAGGCTCTCGGGGTCCTGCCAGAACAGGAAGTCGTAGCGGTAGCCGGCGTCCGCGAGCAGCAGTTGCGCCAGGCCCAGGGCGCCGAGGTCGCGCATCTCCGGCTGGTCCGAGTTTGCATCCTTGGTGAGCATGCGCAGGGCCGCGTCCCGCAAAGCGCCATAGTGGGCCTCAAGCTGAGACAGTTCCGGCCGGCCTTGTTCGTCCATCTGGCTGGCGTCGGGTCGTCGTGGTCCGCTGAGGGTGTGCAGCACCGTAAGCGCCTCGTCAAGCGCCAGGGCCGTGTGCTCGGAGCTTCCGGTCAGCAGGGCGGCTTCCATGCGCCGCAGCCAGGCCAATTGTACGCGTGCTGCCTCGTATGAATCTCCCAGGACATGGTTCTGGGCCTTGGCAGCCGTCAGCAGGCTCAAGCCCAGGTGTGCGTTTGGGGAATCGGCGTTGGTCGCGGGGGGCTCGAACTGAACCAGATCGGCCCAGGCTTCAAAATGCGACTGCATTTCCCGCAGCAACGGCGGAGATTCGTGCTTGCGCCCAGCAAGCCTGGCACACTGGGCGGCGCACAGGTACAGATCGGCCGCCAGGGCGTTTTGCGCCAATTGCGCCAATTGTGCAGCATCCGGCAGGGGCTGGCGTGCCGCGCCCACCAGGGGCAGCAGCCAGGGTCGGCGCCCCGCCAGGGCGGTGGTGATGGATTGCCGCAGGGCCTCCCGCGGCCGCGGCGCGTTGACGACTTCGTTCAATAGCCTGGCCGGGAACTGAAGGAAGGCTGCCAGCGCTTCCTGGGCCGCTTTGTAGCGCTCAACCTCGACCTTGAGCGCCAGGCGGCGCTCGGCCAGGCGGTCGAGGCGGCGCTGCGCCGTGTCCTTCAAGGCGGCCTCGAGGGAGGCCGAGTCGGGGTAATAGCGGGACAGGTGCTCGCGCTCCTGCGCCGCCGTCAGCGCCGGCCGGCTCAGGGCGGCGATGTCGGCCTCCAGAGTGCTTTGTCGTTTGGCCAGCTCCTCGGACTTGCGGTCAAGTTCCTCCCCTGCCGGCCTCGCGCTGCCCGCGGCCATGCGGCACAGAGAGGCGAAGCGGTCGAGCATGGATGCGCAGTTTGTCTGTTGCTCGGTCAAGCCCAGGGCCGGGCCACCGGCGGCGCTCTGCGCCAGCGACTGCATGAACGCCTGCAGGCTTTCGGCTGCGCGGGCACCCAGGGAGGGCAAGACCCAGAGTTCTTCGCCCTGCTCGGTGCGGATGCTCAACGGGCTGTGCAGCAGGCGCAGATACTGCCAGGCAGCTAAATGGTCGCTCTCTCGCAGGCAGCGCGCCGCAAGCCTCCAGTGGAGGGACTCCAGGCGCTGCGAAAGCTGTTCGCGTGAGGGCAACTCTTCGCCCAAGGCCTGACGCAAGGCCGCCGCGTGCCCTTGCCCGAGTGATTCAGTACTGGGCGTCAGCGCGGCATTGCCCAGGGCCGAGAGCAATCGCTCGTAGGCCCGCGCCTGCCCGTGTGAGTTGGAGTCCGAGGTTACAGCATGGTGGTCCAGCTCGCGCTCGGCTTGCCAATACCTGAAGAGTGCCGCAAGAAAGCGAGCCGTCGGAATGTTGCGCTCGTCGAGCCCGCCCCCTTCCAGGCGGTGTTCAATCTCTGCCGCCAAACCGCCAAAGCGCCGGCTGGCCTGCAAGGGAGTCTCATGGGTCGCTGCGGCCTTGGCCCGCTTCAGGTCATTGAGCAGGGCGGCGTGCTCCACTTCATGGGCGCCCAGGGCCACCCAGGCCAGCAACAGCCCCCCCAGCAGGGCGCCCAGGACGCCGGCGTGCAGCCACCACTTCTCTCTTATGCTTGCCATGTTCCCGCCAGCCTCGGCCCACTCACGTCTTTTATGAATTATATAGTTTTACTGATTTAGTGCAAGTCCGGCTGGCTAATTACCCGCTTCCCGCTCCGCTTGGGCGTATAAAATCAGGAGCGCGCTTATAGGCGCGCCCCATCAGACCCGGTTTTGCGGGCCAGGCGGCAACGGAGTGAAGCATGCAGGTGGTCAAGGTTGCAAAGTGGACGGGCCTGGCGGCAGGCGTGGTGTTGGCCGCGCTGGCGGGTTTTGTCGGCACCCGATATGCGTCTTCGGGCAGCGAGTTCGAGGGCAAGCTGGAAGATCTGGCCCCGGCCGAGCTTTGCTCGGTGATTCGCATTGACGACTTGGGGAAGCGCCAGAAGGAAATCCGCGAGTTCCTTGATGACGGCTTCCTGTCGCGCCCTCGCTTTGGCCAGTTGGAGCAGGCCTCGGTCTGGCGCGACAACCTCGGCAAGACCGTGGGGCCCAGTTTGGCGGACTTCAAGGACAAGAAGATCGACGGCGGGCTCAAGCGCGGCGAGGCGCAGCTGCGCGATGCGGGCAATCTGGCCCTGTTTCGCGACGTTCTGGGCGGCGAGCTTCTGCTGTGCACGGACATTGAGGGAGATGCCTCGCACTTCGTTGCCCTGTCGCGCGTGAGCCGCAAAGTCCGCTTCTATTGGCAATTTGCGGGCTTCGCGCCGGTCTTTGCGCCCGGCGGCCCGGCGAGCCCGCAGATGGAGTTCGACGGCGGCGTGATGCGTGTGAAGCTGCCGGCTTCGCCATCCCCTGAAGGCGAGGCAGCGCCCAAGCCGAGGGACCTGCTGGTGACGCTGCTGGATGACGTGCTCGTCATCAGCGACAGCCCGCGCCTGCTCAATGCCTGTATTCTGGCCCACCGCGGCGAGGCCCAGGGCCTGGGTAAGGGGACGCGCTTCAAGGCGGCCCGCGACATGGCAGACGACGACGCCCGCGCCCGCCATTCGTTGAGCGTCTACCTTGACCTGGATCGGCTGCGCTCCCGCCTCAAGCTCATCGAGCGCAATGGCCAGATGGTCAGCCCCGTGGATGCCTACAACGGCCTGCCGCAAAACGTCGTCAAGCTCAATTACGACGTCTTGGGGCCGATCAATCGCATTGTCGAAAAGGACCTGGACACACGGCCTTTCGCGGCGGCCTATTATGGCGTGGACCTTTCGGATACGAGTGCAATTACCTTTGACCAGTACCTGCTGGCCGATGAAGAGCGACTTCGCTCGCCGCAGTACGCTCACCTGCGCCAGACCTGGGCCCAGCCAGGGGCCAGGCCCACGCAGCTCCAGATTCTGCCGGACGACCTGGTGATGCAGGTCAGCTACCGGCAGTCCCTTGAAGTCATCAACAACCAGGTGCTCGACGACGCCTCGCGCATGAGTTTCATCGGCGACTTCACGCGCGTCTTGCAGACCATCAAAGCCGAAGAAGTCGTGATGGGTGTGGCGCCGCGCAGCTATCAGCCCGATGTCACCGAGATTTCGGGCGTGCCCCTGCCCGCTTTCGTGTTTGCCTTCCGCACGCCCGGCGCCGCGCCCGAGTCCGCGGGCACACTGCTCAACGGCTTTCTGGACAACCTCTTTGGCCGCAAGCCCCAGAACCCCGGCGATCCTCCGCGCAAGACCACGCGCAGCGTCCGCACTGAGACGCTGGCGGGCCAGACCGTTTACGGCTTGGACTTCACAGGCGACGAAGCGGAGCGTCAGAGCAATTCCACGCGCCTGACCCTGCAGACAGTTTCGGCCTTGGTCGGGGAGTGGCTGGTGATCACGAACTCGCGCCGGTTGCTTGAGTTTGCCGTGACAGCCAAGAACCGTCCCCAGGGCAGCATCGGGCGGCCCGGCGCCCTGCCCGTGGCCGACTTGCCGCACGCGGCCAACGCCACGATTTACGCCGAGTTCGAGCGTGTGGGCGCCTTCATCACCGAGGGCAACCTGCTCAAGACCCTGCGCGACGCGAAGTTCAACGTCAACCTTGTGGAGGGTCGCGACCCAGGCGCCTTGCGCCGCGAGATTGCCCAGTCCTTCGGCCTCAACCCCCAGGACGTCAAGTCCCTCTCCGACCCCCGCGTCAGCGCCGAGTATGACCGCCGCAAGAACGCCTGGGTCGAAACCTGCCGCGTCGAGGGCGACAAGTACGTCAACAGCCTGATCAGCGACGCGCGCGGTCTCTCCTTCTTCAAGGACCTCACGGTCTTCACGGCCTTTGAAGAACGGGGCCTGCACGCGCGCGGCATCCTGCGCATCCGCTGATTTGCCGCTGTGCCCGGCGCCTGATTCGCTAGCATGCTGCGGGTGAAACCGGAGGGCTTGGACGATGCGCCGACTCTGCTCTGCTTTGATGCTGCTTTTGCTGGCCTATGCGTCTGCCGCGGCGCAGGAGACCCCCAAGGCCCCCGAGCCCAGTACGTTTCTCTATCTCGCCTACATGAGCAATGCCCGCGTGGGGTACATGAAGTCCACAGTCGAGCGATTCAAAGAAGGTGAGGCCGAGCGCATCCGCACCACGGATGTCCAGCACCTGATCATCAAGCGCAGCTGGGACAAATCGACGTTCGAGATCGGCAGCCGCAGCGAAGAGATCTTCGACAGCGACTTCCGCCAGATTTCCGCCAAGGTGTCCAAGACCGACGGCGCCCAGACGCTCGAATGCGAGTACACGTTCGAGGAAAAGCGTGTGGCGGTCGTTGTCAGCAATGGCGGCAAGAAGACCAGCCTCGAAGTCAAGCACGACGGCAACATCCTCTCGGACCGGCAGGCGTTCATGAAGCTCAAGGCGCAGGGAAAGCTCAAGGCCGGTGAGCGCTTTACCTTCACCCGCTTTGACCTCAGCGACATGGCGCTGGAGCAGTCGACCTGGATGATTCAGGGGGAAGGTACCCGCAAGACCCGCACCGGCGCCAAGCTGACGGGCATGGTTATCAACCTGATCGAGGGCGGCGAGCGCAGCGAGGCCCTCTTTGACCTCGAAGCCAACCCGCTGTGGATTCAGTCCGGCGGCCTGATTCTCGTGGAGAAGGTGGACGCCATCCCCGAGCCCTTCACCGTGGAAGATGTCCCGGCGCTGAAAACTTCGATGGAAGCCAACATCGTTGTCCCCGGCAAGAACGAGAACATCGAGCGCATGGAGATCCACTTCCGTTTCCCCGTGGACGACGGCGACGGAATTCTCCCGCTCATCGAGACCAACGAGTACCACGACGTCGTGCGCTACGAAAAAGGCAAGGAAACCGGCTATGCGGCCCGTCTCAAGTCCCGCCGTCTGGGGGCTGACTTCAAGGCTCCGGCCTATCCATTGACCCAGGTGGATGACACCGTCAAAGCCCTGCTTGAACCCACACCGCAATGCGAGAGCCACGACGATGTCCTGGTCAAGAAGGCCCAGGAACTGGTCAAGGGCGCCAAGGACAGCCGCGCCGCTGCCGAGGCTTTGTGCAAGTTCGTTTACCGCTACCTAAAGAAGGAATCCGGAAACTCCGGCTCGGCTACGGCGCGCCAGGCCTTCGACGAGAAGAAGGGGGACTGTACGGAACACTCGGCCCTGTTTGTGGCCCTGGCGCGGGCAGCAGGCCTGCCCGCCCGCAACGTCAGCGGCGTGGTTTATGTCAGCGGCGGAAGCGAGGGGTTCTGGGGCTATCACGCCTGGAGCGAAGTCTGGTTGGGGCAATGGGTTCCCGTCGATGCCACGGTGAATGAAGTAGGCACCAGCGCCCGCTACCTGTTCTTTCAGTATGACGAGCCGGGCGATAGTCACGGTGGGGGGCGCACTTCGCGCGCCCTTGTGAACAACCTTTCACCCTGGATCGACGCCTACAAGCTGGCGGGCAAAGAGGAAGTGCGCGAAGAAAACGCGCGGCGCTACGACTTTGACAAGCCAGCCACGAAGTAGCCCGCGACTACCCCCTGCCGGAGCGCGGCACCTTCGCTAGATTCCCGCCATGACTGCCAAGAAATCCGCAGAGGGCCATCCGGCCCCGCTGACTCACACGACGCGCGTGACCGTTCGCTTCAAGGAGGCTGACGCCCTGGGCATTGTCTGGCACGGCAACTACGTGACCTACCTCGAGGACGCAAGACAGGAACTGGGTGTGCGCATCGGCCTTTCCTATGAGGATTTCCTGGATCAGGGCTACTTCGCCCCGCTCGTGGACCTGAAGATCCAGTACAAGGCCCCCGCGCGCTACGGCGACAAGCTGGACGTTACGGCCACCATGCACTACGCCGACGTGCCCAAACTCGTCACCAGCTATGAACTGCGGCGCGCACGAGACGGCATGTTGCTGGCCACGGCCGAGACCACCCAGGTGCTGACCACCCGGCAGGGCGAACTCGTGCTCAACTTCCCGCCCTTCTTTGACAAGGTGCGCCAGGCCTGGCTGCGCGGGGAAATCAAGGGCGGCGCGGCACAGCCTTCTCCTTTTGCATGAAACCGTCGAGCGCCATCTTCCTGGTGAAAGGCGGTGCCATTACGCCTCTGGGCGACCTTGAGGATCTATGGCGCGGCCTGCTTCAGGGGCGCGTGGCCTTCAAGCCTGCGGGACGCAGCCGGCCCTATGTCGCCGCCCACTGCGAATTTCCCGCGCGCGACCCTGAGCTTTCCATGAGGCGCTGCATGGCGCTGGCCCTGGAAAGCACCCGCGAACTTGGTCCCGGGAGTGCCAGGTCTGATCGCTGCGCTTTGGTGTTTGCCAGCACCAAGGGCGAGGTCGACCAGTGGGAACTTCAGCGCGCCTTGCGCGTCAAGCCGCTGGAGACCGGCATCGTACTGAGCGAAATGGCATCGGAGCTCGCGCGGCGACTGGGCATTGCGGGCCGCGTGCTGGCCACCAGCACTGCCTGCGCTTCAGGCTCCTTCGCGGTCATTGAGGCCGCCGAACTGCTCGAAGATGGCGATGTGGAGGAAGCCCTGGTCGTGGGGGCGGATGCGCTTTCGCTGTTCATCGAGCATGGCTTTGGTTCGCTCAAGGCTGTGTCCCTTGCCGGGGCGAGGCCCTTTGACGCCTCCCGCGACGGCCTGACGCTGGGAGAGGCCGGGGCCGCCGTGCGCCTGAGCTTGCGGGCCCATGGCGGCATGCTGGGCCGCCTGGTGTCCTTTGGGGCGAGCAACGATGCCAACCACATCAGCGGCCCATCCCGCGATGGTCTGGGGCTGGCGCTTGCCATTCAACGTTGCCTGAAGGGGCAGGACGCTGGCCGAATCAAGGCCATCTGCGCGCACGGCACCGCCACGCGCTACAACGACGCCATGGAGGCGCATGCCTTTCACCGGGTGTTCGGCCGCCGCATTCCGCCTGTGTTCTCAATCAAAGGCAATATCGGGCACACGCTGGGGGCCGCCGGCGTGGTCGAGCTGCTGGTGTCCGCCCTGGTGGCCGGCCGCGGCGTCATTCCGCCTACGGCGGGATTCACGGGCCAGGCGGCCGATGAGCCGTCGCTCGATGTCGTGCATGGGGGCCCGCGCGAGGTGGGCCCGGGCCTGGTGCTGAGCACGAACTCCGGATTTGGCGGCATGAACACGGCCCTGCTGGTGGGCCCGCCGGAGGTTGCATGACTGCGGGCCTCGTAAGCTATGCGCGCATCTCGGCCCGGGGCATCGTGCAGGGGGGCGCAAGCGTCGGCGCTTCGCTTTGGCGCGAGGCCTCCTGGCCTGAACTCGGGGCGCCGGCAGGCGAAGGGCTTCCCGCGCTCAAGGGCCGCTATTTTTCGGCCACGCCGTCGCCGCGCTTTGGCCGCATGGATGAACTCTGCAAGCTGGCCCTGGCGGCGGCTGAACTGTGTCTGGCGGGTGTTGGGCTGCCCCGGCCCGACGAAGTGGCGCTCGTGGGGGGCTCGATGCTGGGCTGCCTTGAAGTGGACGGCCAGTACCACGACACGTTGCTCAAGGGCGGCCCCCAGGGTGCCTCACCTGCTCTTTTTGTGTACACCTTGCCCAGCATGTTTCTGGGCGAGATTGCCATACGATTTGGACTGCGTGGGCGTACGTCTCTGATCGGCACCGGCGTCACAAGCGCGTTGGCCGCCCTGGCCAACGCCGTGCGACTCGTGGAGCGCGGCCGGGCCCCTCGCGCCCTGGCCGTGGGCGTGGAGGCGGTGGGGGCCTTTGCCGGCGAGCTCGACCTCCAAGTGCGCGGCACATCTGGTGCCAGCGCCTGGCTGCTCTCAGCCGAAGATGGAGGCCTTGCGAGAATGGGTGATGTGCGCTACGGCGACGCGGCCGGCCGGACGCTTGCGGCAGGCCCCGAGGGCTACGGCCTGACCTACGTGGCCGCCCTTGAACAGGCGTTGCGCGAGCGCCACGTCGGGCGCGTGGTCTGCGGAGAAGGCATGCAGGCCGTTTCCCTGGCCCTCGAATAGTCTCCGGGTTCCGTCAACCGATCACGGACTTCCAGGCGTCGAGCGCCAAAGCGACATCCTCGTGGCTGACGTCGTGGTGAGTGACCATGCGTACGCGCCCGCCCAGGGCCAGAGCCAGCACGCCCTTGTCGGACAGCCGCGCCAGAAGCTGAGGCAGCTCTTTCTCCCGGCCGGGCAGGGCGAAGAACACGATGTTGGTCTGTACCGTCGCAAGGTCCAGGGCCACGCCCGGCAGCTTGGCCAGGCCTTGCGCCAGGGTCCGGGCGTTGCGGTGGTCTTCTGCGAGGCGGCTGACCATTTTCGTCAGGCTCACAAGGCCGCAGGCGGCCAGAATGCCGGCCTGCCGCATGCCGCCGCCCAGCTGCTTGCGCAGGTAGCGACCCCGCTCGATGTCGGCCCTGCTGCCCACGAGAATGCTTCCCGCGGGGCTGCACAGGCCCTTGCTCAGGCAGACAGATACCGTATCGAAGTCCCGGCACCAGTCCTTGAGCGAGATGCCCGTGGCCACATGGGCGTTCCAGAGGCGCGCGCCGTCGAGGTGGAACTTGAGCTTGTGGCGGCGGGCGACATCACCCAGGGCACGAATGTTCTCCAGCGGAACGATGGTGCCGCCCGCGCCGTTGTGCGTGTTCTCTACCGTGATCAGCGCTGTGCGCGGATTGTGGATGTTGGTGGGGCGGATCAGGCTTTCGACTTCCGCGGGATCCATGACGCCCGCCTTGCCCTTGACGGGGCGTGGCTGGGCGCCGGCGATGACCACCATGGCACCGCTTTCATTGTTGTAGGTGTGGGCCCCGAACTCGCAGACCAGCTCGTCGCCGCGTTTGCAGTGCAGGGCAATGCCGATCTGG
>JABARW010000083.1 GCA_019186845.1 Planctomycetota bacterium
CACCTTGGAGAGCCAGGGCGCGGCGCGGCCGGCGCGCAGCGCTTCGTAGGAATAGTCAGATTCCTGGGGCATGACGCGCGCGGCGTTCGGCGCGGCGGCGTTGGCGTTGGGCGAGTTGGCGTTAGGTGCGTTGGGCGCGGCGGCGTTGGGCGCGTTGGCCGGGGTGTGGCCCGCTACGGGCTCACCCGTGCCGGGCGTGTTGCCGGGTTGGGGTGCGTGGCGATTATCGGCGTGGCTGCCCATCACCCTTTGAAACAAATGGACACAGTTGCGGCCCCAAAAACCCGTTGCGCCCAAAGAAAAATCGCCCGGCCCCGCCCCGCGTGCCAACGCCGGGCTGTTCAAGCAACGGCACCCCGCCCTCCTGAAAACGGCATGCGTTTTCAGGAGGGTCAGGGTTCCGAGGTTACCAGTCAATGCGCACTTGCAACTGGGCGAAGAGTGCCGCGCGCTGCGGCAGCATGCGGTTGTCGGCCGCGGGGCCGAACTCGACGCTGCCCAGGGTGACCTGCGCTCCGACATCAAGCCGCACGAAGAACAGGCTGACGCCGGTGCCCGCAGTGAGGGTGATTTTCTCGCCGGCGTCGCCCACGTTCTTGAGGGCGCCCACGCGCAGGGAGAAGCCAAGGCCTTTCCAGCTGGGATCAAAGGCGAGGCCGGCGCGGATGAACTGGGTGCTGTAGCCCGGGAGGATGTCGCTGCTGACGCGGTTGAGGTCTCCCTCGACGCCAATGGTCAGGGGCAGGTAGGGCGCGAAGAAGGTGTAGCTGGCGCCCAGTCGCGCCTGGGGGTCAAAGCGCACCAGCAGGGGCTCGCCGGGATAGAGGTTCTTCCAGCGGAACTCCGGGGCCCAGACGTTGCGCATGGCGAAGCTGACGGCCAGGGTGTCCAGGAAGGGAATCTGCGGCGTGAAGACCAGCCCGAGGTCGAGGCCGAGGCTGTTGCGGCTGGCCGATCCGTTGAAGGCGTAGGCGTCCTGGATGCTCTCGCGCAGGGCCGTGAGGGAATCGCGGATGCCGTCCTTGTCGAGGTCCTGGACCAGAAGCAGCTGGTTGAACACCGAAGCCTGGTAGAACTTGAGGGTGGCGCCGACGGCCAGCCACTTCGAGACCAGGGGAATGGGCAGGCCCGTCGAGAACGTGACGCCGATTTCATAGGTTGAAAGGCCGCGCGCGAGAAAGCCGCTGCGGTTGCCCTCAAGGGGATTGGCGCCGCTTTCCAGGCTCTGGCCGGTGCCGTTTCGCGTATTGAGCAGAAACTGAAGCAGCACGTCGGCGCCGGCGCCGCCGAAATTGATGCCGGCTTCTTCGCACAGGCCGGCGAGGGCGTCCGCCTGGGCCTGGGGGTAGCCTCCGGCCTGGAGCGCGGAAGAAAAGGCCTGCGCTCCCGCGGAAGTCGGCGTGGGGGCGCCGCCCGAGTTTGCGGCGGCCGCGCTGACCAGGGCGTCCCACTGGGCGCCGGACTCGTCGGTCAGGCGATAGTTCATCAGGCTCTGGAGATCGACGATGGGCGTGATGGCCCCCATGCCGAAACCGCCGACATGAAGTGCCACGCCGGCGCGCGGCAGCACGGGAAGCTCGAGCCTGGCTGCAAGCCCCACGCTGGAGCCGACGTAGAGGCCCTCGCCGTTGAGGCTGTTGAGGGCGTCAAGGGCGTCAAACACGCCGATGGCGAACTTCAGGTCTTCGTTGGAAATGGAGCCGCTGGAGACGTCGAAGGCTCCGTCCTGGAAGCGGTCAAAGAGGTCATTGGCAAGGTCGACGGCGGTGAAGATGTTATTGAAAGACGTTCCATGGAGGCCAGCCGAGACGCCCAGGGGCAGATCGATGTCGAAGCTGGCGAACTCGCTGGATTCCCAGGGCCTGCGTGAGACGTTGGCGGGGTTGTAGTAGCCGCCTGTCGCGTCGCGGCCAAACGTGGTGCCCATGCCGCCAAAGCCCACGTCGCGGGCGTTGAAGTCCAGCCATTCCTCGGCGCAGAGCGGTGCGGCGGCCAGCAGCAGCGCGAAAATCAGCCCGTTACGCATGTTCTCTCCCGGCAAGGTGATGGGGCCAAAGCCCCAGGCTTGGAGCATCCAGCGAAAGGCCAAGGCGGCAGTGCCGGGCCAGGCCCGGCACTACGCCGGCCCGTGCAGTCTTGCACGGCTGCGACCTGGCGTTGCGGTGTTCGGGCGCGGGGGTCATTCGCCTTCGCCGAACAGGGGCTCGAGCACGCGGGTTTCATCCACGAACAGGTCCACGTTGTTTCCGACGAGCAGCGCGATGGCGTCGCTGGGGCGGGCGTCAATGCGCACGGGACCGTCGGCCGTTTCAATCACCAGCGTGGCGTAGTAGGTGTGGTCGCGCAGGTCCGAAATCTCGACGGACTTCAGGCTGCCGCCCATGCCCGCGATGACGCGGTCCAGCAGATCGTGCGTCAGGGGGCGCTGGTGGTAGCGCTTCATGGCGCGGCGGTAGATGGCCATGGCTTCGGAGTCGCCGATCTGGATGGCGAAGTGACGCTCTTTGCCCACCTGCTTGAGGATGACGTGCTGCATGGACTGCATCTCGTTGAAGATGATCCGCGCCAGCGTGAAGGGAACGAGAGCCATGGCATCAGGTTAATGGCGGAGTGGTGACCTTGGAAGTGGCTGGACTGTCCCCTTTTTGCCGTCACGCCTTGCCTTGTCGCCTCGGGGGGTATACTCGCCGGCGTTCCGGGACCCGCAATTTCGCGATCCCATCCGGAGGGAGCCATGAGCAGTTTCAACAAGGTCATCGTTATGGGCAATCTGACGCGCACGCCCGAGTTGCGCAGCACGCCCGGCGGCACGCAGGTCTGCGACATCACCGTCGCGGTCAACGAAAACTGGACCGATCAGGGCGGCAAGGCCCAGGAGCGCGTGACGTTCGTAGACGTCACCGTCTGGGGCAAGACGGCCGAGACCGTCTGCCGCTGGAAGAAGCAGGGCGACGCCGTGCTGATTGAAGGCCGCCTGCAGCAGGACAAATGGGTGGACAAAGAATCCGGCAAGAACCGCAGCAAGCTCAAGGTCGTGGCCGAAAACGTGCGCTTTGTGGGCAGCAAGGGCGGCGGCGAAGGCCAGGGCTCGGGAGCCGGGGGACAGCGCGGCCAGGCTTCGCGCGGGCAGCCGGCTTCACGCGGCCAGTCGTCGCGGGGCGCGCCCGCCGATGAGGACTTTCCGCCGCGCGGCGATGACGACTACGCCACGAGCATGCCCCCGGGCCCCGAGGGCGAGCCGCCGTTCTAGCAGGCAGCTGAAAGTTGCGTTTCGCCAGCCTGCCGGGGCCATGGAGCATGGACTGTTGGCCATTCACCATCAGGGCGCCATCGCGTCCGGAGGGTGAATGGTAGATTGCGCACATTGAATGGCAGTTCATCAGGAGGCCCATGTTCTTCATCGTCACGATCGAGTACGTCAAGCCCATCGAGCAGATTGAAAAGGCCACGGAAGAACACCGGGCCTTTCTGGCCAAGCTCAAGGCCGCGGGCAAGCTGATTGCCAGCGGGCCCTTCCAGCCCCGCACCGGCGGCCTGCTCATCCTCAAGACGGATACCCCCATCCAGGCCGAGATGATGCTGCGGGGCGATCCCTTCAACGTGAAGGGCCTCGCCAAGTACGAAATCCGGCAGTGGAAGCCGGTGATCGGCGAAGAGCTTTTCAAGTAGCGTGCTGCTGCTCATCGACAATTACGACAGCTTCACCTTCAACCTCGCCCAATACTTTGCGGTGCTGGGCGAGGAGGTGCGCGTGGAGCGCAACGATGCCCTGAGCCTGGCCGACATCGAGGCTTTGGCCCCCGCGCGTATCGTGATTTCTCCAGGCCCGGGCACGCCTGCCGCCGCCGGCATCTCGCTGGCCGTGATCCGCGCCTTTGCCAAGCGCCTGCCCCTGCTGGGTGTCTGCCTGGGCCACCAGGCTCTGGCTGAGGCGTTTGGCGGACGCATCGTGCACGCGCCTACGCTGGTCCATGGCAAGACCAGCCCCGTCCATCACGACGGGCGCGGCATCTTTGAGGGCCTGCCCAGCCCCCTGGCCGCCACGCGCTATCATTCGCTGTGCGTTGAGGAGTCAAGCCTGCCCCAGTGCCTCGAAGTCAGCGCCTGGACGGGCGAAGGCGACTTGCGCGTCATCATGGGGTTGCGCCATCGCTCCCTGGACCTGGAGGGGGTCCAGTTCCACCCCGAGGCCATCTTGACCGAGCACGGCATGGCGCTGCTGGGAAACTGGCTGGCGGGCAAGCGGGCCTGCCGCAACCAGCCCGGAAACCCGGAGTGATGCCGGTTCGGAGCGCCGGTCAGCATGGCAGCGCACCGCCCGAAACAGGCCTCGGTCTGGCGCACCGGCACAACGGGCCTATATTTGCGGAAGTTCACCAAGCGGGGGGCAACATGGCCAAGGCGTCCGTCAAGGCGTCCGCGAAAGCTTCGCCCAAGAATGGCGAGAAGGCAGTCACATCGGGGCCGGCCAAGTTCCGGCTTGTCACGCGCAGCGACTTTGACGGCCTGGTCTGCGGCATTCTGCTGCGCGAACTCGACATGATTTCCGACGTCAAGTTCGTTCACCCCAAAGACGTGCAGGACGGCAAGGTCGAGCTTTCCCGGCAGGACATCACCACCAATCTGCCCTATGACCCCCGGGTTCACCTGGCCTTTGACCATCACGCCAGCGAACTCAAGCGTGTGGGCCAGGCCGCCAACTACGTGACGGATCCGGCCTCGCCTTCAGCGGCCCGCGTGGTTTACAGGCATTTTGGCGGGGCGGACCGCTTCCAGAACGTCAGTGATGAGATGATGCAGGCTGTCGACCAGGCCGACAGCGCGCAGTACGAACTGTCCGACATCACCCGGCCCGCGGGCTGGACGCTGCTCAACTTCATCATGGACCCGCGCACGGGCCTTGGCCGCTTCAAGGAGTTCCGGGTTTCCAACTACCAGCTCATGATGGACCTCATGAGCTACTGCCGCGACAAGAGCATCCACGAAATCCTCAAGCATCCGGACGTGAAGGAGCGCGTGGACCTGTACTTCGACCACGAGCCCCACTTCAACGACCAGATCGTGCGTTGCGGCCGCGCCAACAAGAACCTCGTCGTGCTGGACCTGCGCCGCGAGGAAACTATCTACGCCGGCAACCGGTTCATGATTTACGCCCTGAATCCGAAGTGCAACATTTCGATGCACGTGATGTGGGGCAAGGAAAAGCAGAACACGGTGTTTGCCGTGGGCAAGAGCATCCTCAAGCGCGACTCCCGCACCCATGTGGGCGAACTGATGCTGAAGTACGGGGGAGGCGGCCACGCCGCGGCGGGCACCTGTCAGGTCGCCAACGAAGAGGCCGAGCGCGTGAAACAGGAACTGGTGGCCGTGATCACCGCCGACGGCTGACCATGGCGCAGCCCCTTCCCGAGTTTCTGCGTTCCCTGGGCAAGGAAGACATCAAGCCGGGCGGGGCCTACGCCACGCGCACGGCCCTGAGCCGCCTGGGCCTGCAGAGCAAGCAGCGCCTGCTGGTGGTCGGACCGGGGGCCTGGCACACGGCCATCTACACGGCGCTCATGTTCCGTGTTCAGGCCACTGCACTTCTTGCCTCCGCCGACGACATCAAACCCTGCGACGACGCCCAGCTGGCGCGACGCCTCAGCGGCGAAGTCGGGTCCGTGACCTCCCTGCCCTTTGAAGCCCAGGCCTTTGACGCCGCCCTCGTGGAGGCCGAATTGAGCTACCTTGAACCCGCAAAACAGGCGCTGGCCCTGCTCGAACTCCAGCGGGTGCTCAAGCCCCGGGCGCGCATTGCCCTGCACGAGCTGGCCTGGCGCCAGGCGCCCACGCCCGCCGTGGAAGGGCGGCTGCGCGAAGTCTGGGGCGCTGTGGTCTGGCCGCGCGTCACGCGGGGCTGGTGGGATGCCCTTGAGGCCGCCGGCTTTGAGGCCGTGCAATCCGAGCTGGCCGTCGTGAGCTACTTCACGCGCAAGGGCCTGGAGACGGACGAGGGCGACAACGCCCTGCATGTGCTGCACGGTGCCTTCGAGTCCGAGGCCGCCCTGCGGCGATTTGCGGCGGCCTATCGCGAGTTTCAGGAGAACCGGCGCTACTACGGCGTCATGATCGCCACCGCCCGCAAAGCGGGCTGACTCGCGTCAAACAAGGAGCAAGCATGTCCCGATGGCTGATGCTGGTGCTGGCGGCCCTGCTCGCCGGGTGCGCAACCAACGCGCGGCACCGCCTTGAAGGTTTTGCCCCCGTGGCCGAGAAGCCGGTCCAGGCCGAGAAGCCGGCTGGGCTTGAGTTCCCAGCCACCATTGAGGAAAACCGCTGGCAGGGCGAGCGCCTGCTTTTGGCCGCCCGGTATGCCGAGGCCCTGCCTTTCTTTGAGCGCGCGGCGGCCATGACCGTCGATCCCCACGACGAGTACTACAACATGGCCTGCTGCCATGCGCGCCTGGGCCGCAATCAAGTGGCCGTCGATTTCCTCTGGAAGGCCTACGAAACGGGCGTCAATCAGTATCCCTTTGTGGCCAACGACGCCGACCTGGCCTCTCTCAAGGGTTTTGCCCCCTTCGAGGAATTCATGGCCGAGCTGCTGCGGCATTACCAAGCCCTTGAGCGCAGCGGCGGCGCGGCCATTTTCGTCGAGGCCCCGGCGCTCCACGAGGTGCGGGTGAGGCTTCCCGACTCGTTTGACAAATCCCGCAGGTATCCGCTGGTGATTGCCCTGCACGAATACGGCGGCAACGCCGGGGCCTTTGCCGCGCTCTATGACAGCATCTCGTACAAGAGCGATTTCATCTTCGCGGCGCTGAACGGGCCCTGTGCCGTGCCGGAGTCGGACGAAAACCCGGGCGGCCGCTGGTGGTGGCTGCATGGTGCGCCGGACGACGGCTGGCTGAGGTCGCGTGCGGCCCTGGTGCAGGCGGTTCTGAAAGTGCGCGAGCGGCTTTGCTCGGACTACGCCGTGGACGAGCGCAACATCTATCTGCTGGGGTACCGGCAGGGCGGCACGGCGGCCATGATGATCTGCGCCGGCCAGTGGCGGCAGTTTGCGGGGCTGGTGGCCATTGGCTCTCACCACCTCGGCGAACTGGGCCCCATCGAGGGGGACTTCGATGTCCTGCTCTGCCACGGGCGCAAGGACGAAAAGCTGCCCTTTTCCGCCTGTGAGGAGGCCCAAGATCTCTGGCGCGGCGCGGGTGCCGAGGTCACCGTGGAAGAACTGATCGACCCCGGCCAGATCGGGGCTGACACCACGAGCGCCGTCACGGCCTGGCTGCACGCCCAGATTCAGGAGCGCAGCGGGGAGTAAGTGCCTCTTGGGCCGCTTACTCCAGACGGAACTCGGCCATGTCGTAGGTGACGATGAGCTCGTGCATCTCGCTTTCCAGCCAGGGCAGCCACAGCACCTGGTGGCTCCTGTCGAGCCTTGCCGCCAGGGTGTCGAAGGCGGCGGGGCCGGGATACAGGGCGACAACGGGCGCCTTGTCTTCAAAGCGCTCGGGCAGGGTGTCCAGCGTGATGAGGTCGTGGTTCACGTGGTTGAGCCGCTTGCCTTCCCGGAACGTGTGCACATAGAGCCCCGAGGTCAGCATGGCCTGGGCCTGCTGGGGCATGAACACGCTGCGCAAAAAGGGCTCCAGCTCTTCGCGTGAGCGTCCCCAGAACCAGTAGCCACGCCCCTTGGGGCGGGCGATGCGGGTCTGCATCCACTCCCAGGCGGCCAGGGCGCGGCGCCAGGTGGGGCGGCGCCTGGCATCGAACTTGTGGTCGTATTCGTCGCCGGCGAGGCAGACGTAGCGGTCGCGCGCATCAAGCATGCGCATGAGACCGGGGATGTTGGGCAAAGCGGCCATGGCGGGCCTATTAGAGCTTTTTCGGAGCGGGTTCGCAGAGCTTTCGCGAGGCAGGCGTGCTTTGCCGACCGCGGCTTGCCCTCGCGCCTCAGATCTCGAAATCGACGATCAGCGGCAGGTGATCGCTGGCCCAGCGCGCCAGGCCGCCGCGGGCCACTTTCACATGGGCGGACTTGATGCCTCGCCCGAAGGCCTTGTCGAGGGAACCCAGGGGGAAATAGGCGGGGAAGCTGCGGAAGTGGTGGGGCGGCGCTGAAAAGTGTTCAAAGCCGTGGGAGGCAAACACGTCGCGTTGCAGCACGTTGCGCCAGTCGTTGGTGTCGCCGGCAATCAGCGTGGGCAGGCCCTCGTTCTCCTTGAACAGGGAGTGGGCAAGCAGGTGCCGGGCCTGCCAGTGCCGCTCGCCCCCCGCCAGGCCCAGGTGCCAGTTCACCAGGTGCAGCCGGCCGCGGGGCGTCTCGACCACGGTCACTTGGGCGCCGCGCGGCTTCTTGTTCTTGAGGCGCAGGCTGATGTGGTGTTTGGCCGCCAGGGGCCAGCGCGAGAGCACAAGGTTGCCGTAGCCGCCGGCCTTGAGGTGGACGTTGAGCTGGTAGCAGAAATCGCAGGCCTTGAGACGCTCGGCCAGCAGGTGCGGCTGATCGTGGAAGCGGGAGCGCTTCACGTTGCGGTCCACTTCCTGGAGGCACACGATGTCCGGCTGCTGCGACTCGATGACCGCGACGATGCGTTCAATGCGGTAGAGCCGGTCCGTGCCGCCGATACCTTTGTGGATGTTGTAGCTCAGCAGCCGCATCGCTTCCTGCCAACGTCCTTGCCATCTGATAGGCTAGCAGCGCGGCGCGTCCTTCCAACGGAGTAGCGCTTGACGCAGACCCTGATTGCCACGCTGGTCGCCGTTGCCATCTACCTGGCCGAGCTGGGCGGCGTGGCCCTGGCCATTTCGCGCAAGCGCGACGCGCCCAGCGCCATTGCCTGGTCGCTGGCCATCATCTTTCTGCCCGTCATCGGCCTGGCGGCCTTCCTGCTTTTCGGGCTGGAACGCATTCCCCGCCGGCTCAAACGCAAGGCTGCGCAGGCGCGCAACGTTCGTGACCTGTTCAAGCGCCAGCTTACGGACTCGCAGGCTGTCGCCACGATGGAGGCGCGCAGGGGCTGGCAGGGGCTGGGGCTGCTGGCCGAAAACGCGGGCGCGCCGCCCATCATGGAGGGCAACGACGTCAAGCTGCTCGAGCACGGCCAGCCCGCCTTTGACGCCATCATTGAAGCCATCAGCGCCGCAAAGCACCACGTGCACGTCGAGGAGTACATCTTCCGTGATGACCGCCTGGGCCGCGAGCTGCTCGACGCCATGATCGAGCGGGCCAGGGCCGGCATCAAGGTGCGCCTGCTGGTCGATGCCGTAGGTTCGTTTGGGAACTGGCGGACCATCCGCCACCTGAAGAAGGCCGGCGGCGAGGGCGCGGTGTTCATGCCCCTGTTGCCGTGGTTCAAGGCCACCTTTCCCAACATGCGCAATCACCGCAAGATTGTCGTGGTGGACGGCCGCGTCGGCTTTCTGGGCGGCCTGAATGTGGGCGAGGAGTATGCCGGGCGCCGCTTCAGGAATCGCCACTGGGCTGACGCCCACCTGCGCATTGCCGGGCCGGCCGTCAGCGAAGTCCAGCGCGTGTTCCTGGAGGACTGGGACTTTGCCACGGGCCACATGCCCGAGGCCGCCGAGTGTTTCCCCATGATCGAGCCCTGCGGGAACTCCCGCGTTCAGATTCTCTCCGGCGGCCCCGACGACGAGCAGAACGCCCTGCGCCAGGCCTATTTCGCGGCCATCACCAGCGCCGACAAGAACCTCAAGATCGCCACGCCCTATCTCGTGCCGGACCTCGCCATGCGCGAGGCCCTCAAGACCGCGGCCATGCGCGGCGTGGACGTCACCATCCTCACCCAGGGCAAGCCGCCGGACTCCTGGCTGACCTACTGGGCATCGCGCTACTACTGGGACGAACTGCTCTGTTCAGGCGTCAAGCTGTTTGAGTATCAGCGGGGCATGATGCACGCCAAGATGGTCCTGGCCGACCATGCCTGGGCCACCATCGGCTCGGCCAACCTCGACAACCGCTCCCTGCGGCTCAACTTCGAGGTGACCGCGAGCTTTGACAGCCCCGGGGACATCCGGCTCTTCTACGAGCGCTTCGAAAGCGAACTCAAACGCGCGCGCCAGGTGACGCTGCGCGGCTTTCGCAAGCGCAGCCTGACCGCCAGGGCCTTTGAAGAACTGGCCCGCCTCGCATCCCCGCTCCTGTAAATGACAAAGGCGCGGCCAGGCCGCGCCTTTGTGTCAGACCAGGTCAGATCAGCGCGCGGCTTCGTAGGCGAAGCTGGTGCGCATGGCGGGCGGCACGAGGCCGAACTTGCCCGTAATCTCGCGGCTGAAGTTGTAGTAGGCGGAGTCCATCATGATGCTGTAGGGGGCGAAGTCCGGATCGGTGGGCTTGGTGTCGATGGCGATGCGCGAGCCCGCGATGCTCTGGGTCTTGTTCTCGTAGAGTTTGGTGCCGGCGCCGTCGGTGACGGTGAACACCCAGTCCACGTATATGGCAAAGAGCAGGCCGATGAACTCCTCGCTCTGGTCTTTGGTCTGGGTGTAGGTGTAGAAACTCTTGCGCCGGAATATGCTCGAACTCAGTTCAAACACCGGCTTGTTGCCGGGGGCCTGGCCCAAAGGCAGGGGCGCCAGGGTCAACAGGCTGGCATCAAAGACCTTTGAGAACGCCTCCTGCAGGGCTTTGAGCGCCGTGTCGCGGCGCTTGCTGTCGAACTTGGGGGAGAAGGCCTCGCCCTCGGCAATCACGGGGGCGTTTCCGTCAGGGAATCGGCTGAGCGCGATGTCGGACTGCTGATACTGCTTGAGCACGGCATCGACGCCCTGGGGAGGCGCAAGGTCAACGCTGTTGCTGAACTTGACGTATACCGTGGCGTCCTCGGCCACGGAAAGCTGCTTGAGCAGGGCCACGAAGGCCGAGCGCAGTTTTTCGTCGGCCTCGAACTCCGCCTTTTCATCCTTGGCAGCCGGCTTGGCGAGTTTGGTCAGGGCCGAGTCGTAAATGGCAAGCAGGGCCTCGCCGCACATCTTGCGGGCCTCGGCGTAGCCGGCGTGCTTGGGCGCTTCCTTGAAATAATGCTCGCCGTAGCCGACGGACGCGGGAAAGGGCTTGGTGCGGTCACTGTCCAGCCAGTTGGCCAGGCCGATGACGGAGCGCATGGAGGCCACGTTCTTGGCGCCGGTGGCGTAGCGCGCCGAGGTCTTCAGGCTTTCGGCGTAGGCGTCCTCGCGCCAGAACTTGCGCGGGATTTCTTCCTCGTTGAAGTAGTCGTAGGACCAGGTGTTGTAACTGTAGTTCTTGGCCTGCTCGAAGACTTCGGCTTCCTTGGAGGTGTAGAAAGAATCGCTCAGCGTGGGTCCTGCCCCCGTGGCCACAAGGGCCGTCACCAGCCAGAGCGCCAGAGATTTCACGCCCAGAGCCCGGCGCGCCATGTTGGCGACGCCGGCCGCGGCCAAAGCCAATCCCGCACCCAGGGGAATACCCCCGGCTGCCGCTTCGCCAAATCCGCCGTGGCCGTGCTGAACCAGCAGAATCCCGCCCACCAGCGCCAAGAACAGGCCAAAGAGCAGCTTGAGCACGCCCAGCGCGGGGCTGGGTCCCCGCTTCACGGGCCGGGCAAAGGCTTGCCCCGGCGGAAAAGGAGGCATGGCTCCCGGCGGGCCAAAACCCGCGGGCGTCCCGGGAGGCGGCACGTAGGTTCCCGGCGGCACCACGCCCGGCGGCAACCCCCGGGGCACCGGACCCTGATAGGGCGGAATGCCCTGGCGCGGCTGGGGCTGCGCGGGCATGGGTCGCGGAGGTTGCGGCGGCCCGCCTGAAGGCTTGCCGTACTGGTCAAAGTTGGGATTGTTGTAACCGGACATGGGATGCTCCAAGGGCCCCGAGAGCAGGGTCACAGATTAGACCCTGCTCCAGAGGGGCGAAAGCGCCAAGGCGGATTATTGTCGCATCAAGCGCGGGGGCGCTACACAAAGGCCGCCGGTTGCAGCAGGCCCGCTGTTTCTTCGAGCCCCAGCATGAGATTGAGGTTCTGCACGGCCTGGCCCGCGCCGCCCTTGACGAGATTGTCAATGGCGCACATGCCCACGAGCAGGTTGCCGCTGACGCGATAAGTGACCTGGGCGTGGTTGCTGTGGGTCACGAGGCGCATTTCGGGCGTGCCGCTCACCATCTGCACGAACCACTCGTTGCCGTAGCACTCGCGCACCAGGGCATCCACGCTGGCCATGGTCAGCTTCTCGTTGAGCGGCATGAACACCGTCGTGAAGATGCCGCGCACAAAGGGCCCGCTGTGCGGCACGAAGAACAGGTCAAAGTCGTTCTTCGCACTGAGGCTGTGCAGGAAGGGGACCATCTCCACCAGATGCTGGTGTTCGAGCACTTTGTAGGCCCGCACGTTCTGGCCGCGCTCGGGGTGATGGGTGGTCTGTCCCGGCTTGTTGCCCGAGCCCGAGCTGCCGGTGATGGAACTGACGTGAATGTCGCCCTGAAGCTGGCCGTGCCTGGCAAAGGGCGCCAGTACGAGCTGGATGCTGGTGGCAAAGCACCCCGGGTTGGAAACGTAATGGGCGTTGCGCACGGCTTCACGGTTGAACTCCGTGAGGCCGTAAACGAAGCGCGACTGATACTCGCGGGCGGTGTGCTTTCGCTCGTAGAAGCGCTCCCACAGCTCGAACTCGCTGGTGCGGAAATCGCCCGAGCAATCCACCAGCTTCACTGCCGGAAATTTGTCGATGGCCGTCGGGGCCAGCTCCATGGCGCCGCCGTGGGGCAGGCACAGGACAGCCGCGTCGCACTCGCCCAGCAGCTCGGGTTCAAAGGCGCGGAACTCGTCGCGCACGTAGCCGCGCAGGTTGGGAAAGAGTTCATGGACCTTGCGGCCGGCGGAGGACTCGCTGGTGACCCAGGCGATTTCAAGGTTCGGGTGCGTGGCGCACAGGCGCATGGCCTCGGAGCCGATGTAACCGGTGGCGCCGGCAATGCCGACGCGGAATTTCTTTTCATTCATCGAATTCATCTCAAGCGTTCGCGGGCAGCATAGCGAAACTGCAGGCCTTAGCGAAGCGACGGCTTAAACGAGGTGCAGCGACAAAGCAGTAGCGCTCGCAGCCGGTGTTTCGGACATGGCCCGGCCCGGGGCGTGCGCATGAGCCTTGGCTTCACTTACAGGCCGTATTCCTTGATCTTGCGGTAGAGCGTGCGCTCGCCAATGGCGAGCATTTTGGCCGTGCGCTCGCGGTTGCCCTCATTGTGGGCCAGGGTCAGGCGGATGACCTCGCGCTCAATCTGCTCCATGGTCAGCCCCACCAGAGAGGACATGCCCGCCTGCGCCGGCGCGGCCCCGGCTGCGGCATGGCCCGGAGCCGTCACGGCGGAGGCGGCGGGGGCCAGCCTGGTGAGGTTGGGCGGCAGTTCGGCGGCTGTAATCAGCTTGCCCTGGCCCAGCACGACCATTTCCTCGATCACGTTGCGCAGCTCGCGCACGTTGCCGGGCCAGTCGTGGGCCATGAGCGCGTTGATGGCGCGGGGCTCAAAGCCCGTAATGTCCTTGCCGTGCTGCTGGGCGAATTCCTTGAGGAAGCTCTGGGCCAGCATGGGGATGTCGCCGGCGCGCTCGCGCAGGGAGGGCAGGTGCATCTCGATGACCTTGAGGCGGTAGTACAGGTCTTCGCGGAAGCGCCCGGCCTTGACCTCGGCCTCGAGGTTCTTGTTGGTGGCGCTGATCAGGCGCACGTCAATCTTGCGCGGGGCGTTGGCGCCGATGCGGGTGACTTCCTTGGTTTCAATCACGCGCAGCAGCTTGACCTGGGTTTCAAGGGGCATCTCGCCCACTTCGTCCAGAAAGAGCGTGCCTCCGTCGGCGTATTCGAACTTACCTTCGTGGTCGCGCAGGGCGCCCGTGAAGGCGCCCTTGACGTGGCCGAAGAGTTCGCTGTCCAGCACGCCGCCGGCAAGCGCGCCGCAATTGATGGCCACGAGCGGCACGTTGCGGCGCTTGCTGTTGAAGTGCAGGGCCCGCGCCACCAGTTCCTTGCCCGTGCCGTTTTCACCGGTGATCAGCACGCGCGCGTCCGTCGGCGCCACCTGGCGCAGGCGCTGGAACACCTGCTGCATGGGAGGACTGGAGCCCACGATGCCCTCAAAGCCGAACTTCTCATGGACGATTTTCTGCAGCTCGCGGTTTTCGCCCGCCAGCTTTCGCCGCTCCACGGCGTTGGTCACGGTGCTGCGCAACTGGTCCCGGTTCAGGGGCTTTTCCAGGAAGCTGTAGGCCCCGCTGCGCAGGGCGTCCACGGCCTTTTCCACGCTGCCAAAGCCCGTGATGATGATGACCTCCAGGTCCGGATCCAGAGCCTTGAGCTTCTTTAGCACCTCCATGCCGTCGGTGTCCGGCAGGCGCAAATCGCAGAGCACGACGTCAAATTCGCGCTCGCGCGCTTCCTTGATGCCCGCTTCCCCGCTGTGGGCGAGGGTCACGGCAAAGGCGGCGCGGGACAGCACCTCGCCCGCCATCTCCGCGTGGGACACGTCGTCATCGATCAGGAGAATCTTCGCCTTGTCGGTCATCGCGCTCATTTCAGCCCTGCAGCTTCCACTTCCGGATTTTCGCCCGCAGCGTCTTGGTCGTGATGCCCAGCTTCTCCGCCACCAGATTCTTGTCGCCGCCCAGGGTCTTGAGCGCGTAGGCCATCAGGTCGCGTTCCACATCCTCAAGGCTCGGCACCACGCCCGGGGCATAGCCGGCAAACCCCCCGGCCGTCGCGCCGCCCCCGCCCACTGACAGGTAGCGCTCCAGCACCCCGGCATTCAGATCCTGCCCGCTCTCCAGAACGCAAAGGCGCTCCAGCGTATTCTCCAGTTCGCGCACATTGCCAGGCCAGCGGTAGGCCTTCAGCGCGGCTTCACCGTCAGGCGACAGGCGCGGCGCAACCCGTCCCAATTTGCGCGCGTGGCGCTCCAGGAAGTGGCGGGCCAGGGGCAGGATTTCTTCGCGGCGTTCGCGCAGGGCGGGCAACTTCAGGGGCAGCACGTTGAGGCGAAAGTAGAGGTCTTCGCGGAACTTGCCCGCGCGGATGTGCTCGGCGAGGTCGCGGTTGGTTGTGGCAATCACGCGCACGTTGGCCACGACCGGCTCGCTGGAGCCCACGCGCTCAAAGACCCGCTCCTGCAACACGCGCAGCAGCTTGGCCTGCAGGCCGGGGTCGATTTCGCTGACTTCATCCAGCAGCAGCGTGCCGCCCTCGGCCAGCTCAAAGCGCCCCTTGCGCTGGCGCTCGGCGCCGGTAAATGCGCCCTTCTCGTGGCCGAACAGCTCGCTTTCAAGCAGCCCGGCACTCAGGGCTGCGCAGTTGACCGCCACAAAGGGCATCTGGCGGCGCGGCGAGGCGGCGTGAATGGCCCGCGCCGTGACTTCCTTGCCCGTGCCGCTCTCGCCGGCGATGAGCACCGTGGCGTCGCTCTGGGCCATGCGTTCGATGGCGGCCTTGAGTTCGCGCATGACCGAAGACTCGCCCCCGATCATGGGGCGCTGTTCGCTGGCCAGCTCACGCAGGTTGGCGGCCTCGCGCTGAAGGCGCGCCAGACCCAGAGCCTTGTCCAGCCGCGCCAGAATCTCTTCGGCGCCGAAGGGCTTTTGCACGAAGTCAGCCGCGCCGGCCTTCATGGCCTCGATGGCGGTGTCGATGGTGCCGTGGGCCGTGACCACGATGACCGGGGTCTGGCCCCGCGCCCGGACGCGCTTGAGCAACTCCAGCCCGTCCATGCGGGGCATTTTCAGGTCTGTGATGACGCAGTCGAAGGAGCGTTCATCGAGTTTCTTCTCAGCGGCGAGCCCGTCTCTGGCGGCCACGACGCCGTGGCCTGCCTTGCTCAAGATCGCGCCCAGGCTGTCGCGCATGAAGTCTTCGTCATCCACTATTAGCACGGTCGCCATGACGCGAATCATGCGGCAAAAAGTGACCCTGTCAAGCTGACAGGGTCATGGAGAGAAGAACTGCTCCGGGGGTGCCCCCTTACGGAGCGGGGGTGCCGCCCAGATTGCCGGAGGCCTTGCGGGCCTCCCACTCCTCGGCCGAGATGAGGATTTCACGTTCCTTGCTGCCGCGCGCGGGGCCCAGAATGCCGGCCTGCTCCATCTGGAACACCAGGGTGGTGGCAGCGTTGTAGCCGATGCGCAGAGCGCTGCGCAGGAACTGGGCCGAGCCGCGCCCGGAGGCCAGCACGGCATCGACGGCGGCGGCGAACTTTTCGTCGAGGGGGGCCGAGCCGTCGATGCCCTCGGGCATGTCTTCGCTCTGGGCCGCGCGCAGCTTGCTGGGGTCGATGACATAACGGGGCTTGATCTGCCCGCGCATGTGGTCGAGCAGCGCGGTCAGCTCGCTGTCTGTCATGTAGGCGCTCTGGACGCGCACGGCCTTGGGCTCGCCGGGCAGCACCATGAGCAGGTCACCCTTGCCCAGCAGGTCTTCGGCACCGTTCTGGTCCAGCACGACGCGGCTGTCTGTGCCGGTGTTGACACGCAGGGAGACGCGCGAAGGAATGTTCGCCTTGATCATGCCGCTGAGCACGTCGGAGCGGGGCGACTGGGTGACGAGGATCAGGTGAATGCCCGCGGCGCGCGCCTTGGCGGCGATGCGGTTGATCATCTCGTCGAGTTTGCTGTCGGAGCAGACAATCATGAGGTCGGCCAGTTCGTCCACCATGACCACGATGTAGGGCAGATTGTCTTCGGCGTCGGCGGGGTTCTGGCCGGCGGCTTCCAGCTTTTCGCGGCGCGTTTTCCGGCTCAGTTCGTTGAACTCGGTGATCTTCTTGACGCCGGCGTGCTTGAGCAGTGTGTAGCGGCGCTCCATTTCGTTGACGACCCACTCGAACACGCCCACGGCGCGGCGGCTTTCATCGATGACCGGCGCGATCAGGTGCGGGGTGTGGGCGTAGGGCATGAACTCGACCTGCTTGGGATCGACGAGTATCAGGCGCACATCCTTGGGGCTGCGGGCGAACAGCAGGGAGCCCAGCATGATGTTCTCCAGCACGCTTTTGCCCTGGCCCGTGGCGCCGCCGACGATGACGTGGGGCATGCTGGCGAGGTCGCGCACAATGACCTGGCCGATGCTGTCCTTGCCAAAGGCCATGGGCAGCTCCATGGATTTGCGCGCCTTCTCGAACTCCGGGGACTCCAGGATGTCGCGGAAGCCAACCATGTCGCGCTTGGCGTTGGGCACTTCCAGGGCGATGGTGCCGCGCCCCGTGGAGGTGTCGATACGGACCATGGACACGCGCAGGTTGACGGCGAGGTTGGTCTTGTAGCGCTCGATCTTGGTGACCAGTACGTCGGGCGGCAGGGCCAGCTCATAAGTGGTGACCGTGGGCCCGCGGGTGCAGCCGATGATTCGCACGTCGAGCTTGAAGTGCTGGAAAGTCTGGCGGATGATTTCCATGCAGCGGGTCTGCTCGTCGCGGTGATTGGCGGTGTCAGCCTTCTTGGAGGCCTGTAGCAGGTCCACCGTCGGGGGCTTGTAGGCGGCCACGGCTTCCTCGAAGCTCTGCTCGTCCGGGGCTTGGGCTTCCTCGCTGCCGTCCAAAACGGCAGGGCGGCGCGGCCCGCGCTTGCGCGGCGCGGGAGCTGCCTCGGTTTCATCGGCGGCTTGAGGCTCAAGTTCCGTTTCTGATTCGGCTTGAGCCTGGGGTTCTTCGGGCGCGGGCAGGACCGCCACGGGGTCTTCTTGGGCGGCCGGTGCTTCTTCGCGCCGGAGCAGGCGCGTCAGCCAGTTGCCGCGGGGAGCCTCTTGCTCGTCGTCTTCGGTTTCAGGGGTGAAAACGATGTCCATGGGCTCGGCCATGGGCGAGGACATGGCGCTGTCATTGCCCAGCGGATTGAGCAGGTCCCGCACGATGGGGTAGAACAGCACGTCGGTGGCCAGCAGGAAGCTCAAGACGGCCACAAAGCCCAGCACCAGATAGGTGCCCGTCAGGCCGAAATTGGCATCCAGCAGCGAGAACACGCTGGCGCCCACCACACCGCCGCGTGAGGGCATCAGCCCGCTTTCGCTGTAGCTGCCGCCAAACAGGCTGGAAAAGGTAAACACGAGCAGAACCGTGCCCAGCAGGCGCAAGGGCCAGTCGGCGGCTTTGCGCCGGAAGAACACGAGGGTGGCATAGATGCCCAGCAGGGCTACCAGCAGGTAGGTGCCTACGCCCAGAAAGCGGTAACCCGTTTCCACCAGCATGGCGCCGAACTTGCCCCCGAGATTCTTGACGGACTCGTTGGCGGGATAGACGTTGCCGGCCACATCCGCCGGGTCGTAGCTGATAATCGCCAGCAGGCAGAAAGCGACGGCCAGCAGCAGGCTCAGCGCGCAACACTCCTGCACTACTTCGCGCCTGAAGATCGCCGAAATGCGCGGCAGCGAGACCTGCGAGTTACCCGCACTGAGCGTTTTACCGGCCATGCCCACTCCCGAAGAAAGACTCCGCGCCCACGGCGCGGTCCTCGCGGGCCGCCGGAAAGGTCGAAATCGACGGCATTTCCGGCAGCCTGCATGGGATGTTCGACAATCCGGACGCCTTTGCTTGAGAAAAGCTAGACTGCGCTAGGAGGCTGCCATGCGCTGGTTGCTGCCACTGATGCTGTTGCTGGCCGGCTGCGGATCGAACTCTGTGATGGATCAACCGGAGGGTGACATGAGCGAAAGTCCCTCCAGGGAGCCCAAGGCGGCCCTGAAAGTCAACCTGCGCTTTGTCTATCACCAGTGCAATGACGTCAAGGCCGTGCGCGAGTTCTACGGCAACCTGCTGGGCCTGAAGGTCGGCGCCTTTGCCGACCACGAGAAGTACGGATGGGTCACCCTCCAGAGCGAGGGCCTGGAGCTCATGTTCTTTCGCGCGGAAAGCGCCCTGCCGGTGCACGAGGAATTCTCGTTCATTCCCGGCGACGGCGGGGGGCCCGGGGCCAGGGCCGCCTGGTCGGTGGAAGTACCCGAAGAGGAATTTGGCGCCGTTTTCCGGCGTCTGCGCGATGCCGGGGTCAAGGCCCAGACCACGGCGCCGACCTGGCGGCAGGACAGTTATTGGGGATACACCGTGCTGGACCCCATGGGCAACACCGTGGAGGTCTACTGCACCGTGCGCGCCAGGCCCAAGAACACCGAGTGGGGCCGTTGAGGGCGTCAGCGGCCTGTTGAGACCTTGAGCGAAGTCCCCGCCTGCAGCTTCAGGCGCACTTCAAAGCGCAGGGCAGGATTGCGCCGGCTGGGGGCGCTGACCGTAACGCTGTCCGCCGTGATTTCGCCGATCGTGACATCCTTGAGCCAGGCAGGCAGGTTCCGCGTCTTGGCCTCGCGCTGGCCCGTGAAGAAGTCAGAAAACGCCATCACACAGAGTTCGGCCCCGCTGACCCGAATCGTGGCAAAGCACTGCTCGGGGCTTTGCGGGGCGAACACAATGCGCACGACGGCAAGCTCGCGGGCCAGGAACTCTTCAAGCTCGGCGCGCAATTCCGCCTCCGTGTATTCGCGCGGCGGAGGGTCTTTGGGCCCTTCGACTTCGGGCTTGGGCCGTTTGAGGGGAGAAACGCGCCCGAAGTCCCACTGGGGGCGCATGGCGGCATCGGTCGCGCTTTGCCAGTTTGCCCGCTGGGGCGTGAAGTCCGCCTGGGCTGAGACGGGTGTGGGCGCAGACAGGGCACCCTGTACCACGGTGGCCGCAAAGACCAGCAGCAGGAGGTTGGCCGCCGAAATCATCAGTACGAATCGATGGGGCTTCAAGACACTCTCCCGCCGTGGCGGCCGCCCGTTGCGGCCTGATGAATCATCAACGCAGGGCCGGGCGCGCCGGTTCCATCAATTCACGGGGGCTGCGCGTCTGGTTCAGCGTGTGCGCTGGAGGCTGACAACCAGGTGGCCCTCGCCGCCCGGCGCGGGCACCACGCAGCAGACAACCGCACCCACCTCAAGGTCGGCTGAAAGCTCAGCCTGGGCCAATTGGCGCCTGAAGGTCTCGACGCCCTCGCTGCGCCCGGGCTTGCGGTCGCCCTCAGCCAGGGCAAAGCGAAGGGTGGCCGAAGTCAGGTCCTGTCGCGGGCGGGCGCAGAGCCGGAACTGGGTGCCGAAGGCGACGACGGCCGTCTCCAGCGTGGCGCCGGCATCGGCCTTGGCGGACTGGAAGCCGGCGACCCTGGACAACAGTTCCAGGTCCAGAACTTCGCAGGTCTGATGGCCGGTCATGGACACGGAACGATCCAGCAGCGGGCTCCCCAGGGCCGACAGCTCGGCGGCGTCAGGCTTGCCGCTCGCTACCGAAGCGCCGGGGTTCTTCGAGCGCCAGGCGCGGATGCGGAATGCCTTGGCCGCCGGGCCTGCGTTGATGGCCGCCAGCGCCGCCGAGATCTCCCGCCTTGCCGCGTCAAACTCGGGGCTGGGCGTTTCCGTTTCGTCGGGCTGGGTGAACAGGATGCCCAGCCAGGGGCCCAGGGCCACGACGCTGCGCACGGCCCCGCCCGCCAGCACCCCCACGCGCTCGGCGAGGGTGCGGCAGGCCGCCGTGGAAGCGCAGCCATGGACGAGGCTTTCGTAGGCCTGGTGGCTGCTTTGTCCCAGCCGCAGGTCGGCGGTGTCGTTGGCGGCGCCGCAGAGCCAGGGGGCGGGCGGTGTGAGCCCCAGCAGGGCGCCGGAAACGTTAATCAGGCCCAGGGTCAGATTGGGTCCGCATTCCAGGGTACGGTTAGGCAGGCTGCCTTTTACCTGCACTCTTACCAGCACGCGCTGGGCGCCCTCATCCACGATCAGGGCGCCGCCGTTGGCGACGAGGCCCGAGAATGGAACAAAGCCCCAGGTCGTTACCGGCAAGTCCACCATGGCCGCGCCCGGCACATCTTTGCGTGGTGCCTTGAGGTTCTGGATGGCGCACCAGCCGTGAAGCCAGACCCGTCCGTCGGGCAACAGCAATGCGCCGGCGAGAATTTCGCGGCCGGCGGCAAGCCTTGCCATGCGCGGGGAAGTCTGACCGGCGCGGTCGGGGCTGTCGGCCTCCAGCCGCTGCGCAAACTCAAAGACCTCCAGGCGCTGCAGGGTCATGACTTCGCCCAGGGCGCCCGAAGTGGCGCCCAGCAACGTACCGGCGGCCGCCAGCTTGACGGCCTGGGGTTCCTCGACGTGGACTTCGGCGCCGGGGGCGGGCGGCAGCAGCGAGGCCGTGAGGCGGACCTCGGCCCTGGCGGCGGCCTGCATGGCCTCAAGGACCCAGGCAAAGCGCCGATGAAGCTCAAGGCTGCCCGTCAGGCGTATCCTCGGGCTGCCGGTGACATCGGTGCTGTAGCCGGCGTCTTCGTCGGCTGCGCAGAGCGACAGCACCGCGTTCGTGAGATCTTCGACGTCGCCAAAGCAGCGGGCGCCGCCGGTGCAGTTGCGCAGGCGCCAGTGCAGTTCCTGCTCGTTGGCGCCCTCGGCGCTTTCGAACACGCGATCCGGCGCCAGCCAGTCCTGGGGTTTGCCCACCTCGGCGCTGGGGGCGAACTCGGACCAGGTCAGGCCCGTCAGGTCGTAGGAGCGGGTTTCGGCCCCCGAAGGTCCGGAGTCCTGAGCCGTGGACAAGCCCAGCGGCAACAGGCAGAGCAGTGCGGGCAGCAGCACGAGTTTGCGCATGGCGGCTCCAACTTGGGGTTGTAATCCTAGCACGGGAGCGGCGGCTTCGTCCTTGACCTTTGGCGCAGCCAGCCCACAATCGCCGCTCCGATGAAAAGGCTGTGCGTCATCCTGCTTCTCCTTGTATGCGCCGGCTGCCACAACCTGGCGTCTGAGCGGCGCGACAACCTGCGCCGCGACGTGGAAAGCACGGATGCCGCCGACATGCCCGCGCGCCGCCGGCAGCTCAAGCTGATTCTGCTGGGCGAAACAGGCAAGCCGCGGGACCCTGACCCGCACTTCCGCGCCACCGCCGCCCAGGAGCTGGGCAAAGTGGGAGAGGCCGACGACCTGGACGCCCTGCTGGAGGCCCTCATGGGCCCCTACGCCGATGAAAACCGCATGGTGCGCATGGAGGCTGCCATCGGGATCGGCAAGCTGCGTTACAGCGGCGTTGCGGACAGCCGCCGCAAGAAGGCGCTGCGCGACCTGACGTCGCGCCTGGCCTATGACCGCGACGCGGCCGGCCGCGTGATCGAGACGGACTATCTCGTGCGCAGCGCCATGGTGAACAGCCTGACCCTTTTGGGCCATCGAGACGCGGCCAGTGCTCTGCACGACGTGGCCAAGCGGCTTCGCGCCGACCAGGCGGCCAACGAAACCCTGCTGTTCACGGGACCGGGCGACGAGGGGCTCTTTGACCTCTGCCTCGAAGGCCTGCTGAAGCTTACGGGGGTGACGCGGGAAGCCGCCGCGAAGGACCGCGCCTCCCACGATGACCTTCAGGCGCACCTGGCCTGGTGGGCCGAGCGCATTTCCGAAATGCCGCCGGTGCCCCTGGGCTAGCCCATGAACGGCCTCTTTCCCCAGGTGCGCCTTGGCCTCCTTGTGACGCTTGGCTGCGTGCTGGCTGCCTTTGTGGTGGTCATGCAGCACTACTGGCAGGCTGTATCGCTCGACATTGCCGTTTACTGGGAAGCCGGCGAGCGCATGCGCGCCGGGGCCGCCGACCTTTACAAAGAGCCGACCGACCCTGCCAACGATGTTGGCCGCTTCATCTACCCGCCCGCCTTTGCCGTGCTGTTTGCCCCCCTGACATTGCTGCCGCGCTGGCTGGGTTACGGCGTCTGGGGGCTGGGGCAGCTCGCCGCGATCGGCGTCACGCTCTGGGCCCTGCGCGGCCTGTGCCGTGTGCCGGGCGGACAGCGGGCCGATTTCGCGCTGCTGGTGCTGCTGGCGGTGTTCGGCGCGGCGTGGGAGAACATCCGCGAGGGGCAGGTCAATTTCCTGGTAACGGCCTGCGTGAGCCTGGGCCTGATGAACATTGTGGAAGGTCGCCCGGGGCGCGGCGGGCTGTGGCTGGCCCTGGCGGCCCACCTGAAGATCATTCCCGGCGTGCTGCTGGCGGTGCTGCTGGTGCAGCGGCGCTGGGCGGCGGCGGCGGCCATGGCGCTGGGGCTTGGGCTGATCTGGTTTTCGCCCCTGGTCTGGACATGGCCGGCGCTCGGGGCCGGCGCCGCGCTTGAACGCAACGTAGACTTGACGCGTCAATATCTGGCCGAGGTGGCGGGGCCCCGGGTGAAGAAACAGCAGGCGACGGACGTGGGCGGCCCGCGCGCTCCCAACAACGCGCTCTCGGCCGTTTCCCAGCGCTATTTCAATGACGTTCAGGCTTCCAACTTCACGTCGCAGCGCGGTCCCCTGCTCTATCTGGCCCCGGGCCCCGAGGCCAGGTGGGCCGGATTTGCTCTGGCGGCAATCCTGTACCTGCTGGCGCTGATGCTGGCCTTCGCCCGCCAAGGCGAGGAGGGTTTTGCCGCCGCCTGCGGCCTGGCGCTCACGGCGGCCACGCTGGGCAACCTGTTGTGCTGGCCGCATCATTTCGCGGTGCTGGCGCTGCTGGTCGCTCCTCTGGTGGCCCTTGGCCTGCGGGAGCGGATGTATCTTGGCCGGGCCGTGACCACTGTGGCGGTCATGGTGCTGTTCTGCCACGTCACGCTGATACCCGAACTGGAGCCCCTGCAGATCTGGGGGCTGCCCACGGCGGGCGCAATCATCGCCTGGGGTGTATGCTTCTATACCTTCTGGCGACGCCATGGAACAAAGCCCACCACCCCTGAAGCGGCTTGAGCGGCTGTGGCCCGTCGCCATCGGCCTTTGCTTCCTGCTGCTGCTGGCGGCCGGCGCGGGGGTGCCGGCCTCGATTGCGGCAGCGCCCGACGACGCCACGGTTTATTGGGAGGCGGGCCTGCGCATGCGGGCAGGAGGCGACGACCTCTACGGCAACCCGGGCCTCGAGAATCGCGTGGGGCGTTACATTTATCCGCCGGCCTTTGCCGCGCTGTTTGCCCCGCTCACGTTTGTGGATGGCCGCCCCCCGGCCTCGCCCGAGCAGCGAATCGTGGAGCGACCCTATCGCTATCCCGCGGGGCTGCATATCTGGGTCTGGCTGCACCTGCCGATGCTGGCGGCGGCCCTCTGGCTTTTGCCGGCCGCCTGCGGGCTGCCCGCGCAAGAACGCATGCGCACCTGGGGGCTTTGCCTGCTGGCGACGATTGCCGCGGCCTACATTGACCTCGATTGGGGCAACGTGAACCTGTTGATTCTGTTGCTGGTCGTGGCCGGGCTGGCCCTGGCGGAGAAACAGCGCCTTTTCCTCGGCGGCTTGCTGGTGGGCGCTGCCGCCATGGTCAAGGTTCTGCCCGGTGTGCTGCTGCTGGTTTTTCTGCTTCAGGGGCGGCCTCGCGCGGCTTGGGGCGTGGTGGCGGGTGCTCTGGCTTTGTGGCTGCTGCCGCTGTTTTGGTGGGCCCCCAGAGTTGGCCTGGCCGAAGCCCTGGGCCAGAACTTCGCGCTCTTCTTTGAGTGGGTCCATGTGGTGGCCATGCCCGGAGTGTCAGGTGACATTGCCTTTGCGGGGGGGACGGCCTCGCCCAACGTGTCCTTGAGCGCCTGGCTGGGGCGTCTCTTCACGGAAGGCGCAGCGCTGACGGCGTTTCAGCGCCCCGGTTACACCGGTCCGCTGCTTGTGGGTCTGCCCCCAGCGTTGACCCTTTGGCTGGCACGCCTGGTCGCGGCCCTGATGCTTGGCGTGGCGCTGGCGCTGGCCTGGCTGCGGCGTCAGAGCGCGCCCCAGCGCTCTTTGGCGGCCGCCCTGGCGCTCGTGGCGGTGCACCTGGGCAATCCGCTGTGCTGGCCCTACCATCTGGTGCTGCTGGCATTGCCCCTGTGCGCGCTGGCCGCGCTGGATGTCAAACGTTCTGTTCCCCTGGCCGCGGTGCTGATTATGGGGGTGAGCCTGCCGCTGCTGCTGTACCGGGTTCCCGGTTATGGCGTGCTGGAGCAGGCCTGCATCTGGGGCGTTCCCACGGTAGCGCTGCTGGTCGGCTACACGTTGGCGGCCGGTTCGTTGTGGCGTGCCGGGAGACAACCATGACGCGCCCTCCAACCTGGCTGCTGTGGGGGCGTTGGTTGGGCCTGCTGGGACTGGCCCTGGCCGTCCTTGGATTGCTTGCAGGCTGGCCCAGGGCACTGGCGTCAACGCCCGATGACACCCACGTCTATATTGAAGCCGCCCAGCGCATGCGGGCGGGAACCAGCGATCTTTATGCGCCGCCTTCAGACGGCTACAACGTGATTGGCAGCTACACCTACCCGCCCGCTTTTGCCGCGCTGTTTGCCCCCCTTACATTCTTTGATCGGCCCGTCACGCTGGTGCTCTGGCGGCTGGTGCTGTGTGCCTGCGCCCTGGCCGCGGGGTGGTGCCTGTTTCGCCTGTTTGAAATCCGCAAGTTAGCCCACGCCCGGGATTTCGCATTTGCGCTTGCGGCCAGCGCCTGCGGTCCCCTCATGCTCGACATCGCCTGGGGCAACGCCAACCTGCCGGTGTTCGCCTGCGTCGCGGCGGGTATGCTCTGCGTCGAGCGGGATCGTCCATGGGCCGGTGGCGCCTGGCTGGGCCTGGCGGCCCAGCTCAAGGTGATACCCGTGGTGCTGCTTGCGGTGCTGCTGGTACAGCGGCGCTTCAAGGCGGCCCTGGCCATGGTTCTGGCCGCGGCGGCGCTCTATTTCCTGCCCCTGGTCTGGTTCGTCGCGGCTTGCGGCCCGGCCGAGGGTGCTGCACTGAACCACGAAGCCGCCCGGGCCTTTGTCGTGGATCAGGCGCTCAGCCGCGCCGGGAAGCAGGACGTCATGAACGTCGGCTCGACGGCCATTTCCAACAGTTCATTCTATGCCGTGACGCAGAGACTCTTTGTGGAAGGCGCCCCTACGGTGGCCATTCACTGGAGCGACGAGTGGCTGCCGGGCCAGGGGGCCCTGCTTGTGGCGCTGGACCTGGCGCTGGTGCGCTGGATGGCCGTGATTCCCCCCCTGGTCCTGTTCCTGCTCGCGCTGTGGGCGGCCTTTCGAATGCGGCGCGACCTGTACGGGCGTTGCGCGGCCTTTGGCCTGGCCCTGCTTCCGGCCCTGCTGGGCAACCTTTTGTGCTGGGGCTACTCGCTGGTTCATGTGGCGCTGCTCTTTGCCCCTCTGGCGGCCCTGGCCATCAAGGAGGGGCGCCTGCGAGGGGCCTACTTCGCCGCGGGCCTGATTCTGTTCCTTTCCTGCGGCCCGGTCTTCAGCGGCCACGACATCATGGAACTGATGCAGATGCTGGGCGTTCCCCTGCTGGGCGCCTTGGCGGCCTGGGCCATCGTCATGAAGTCGCTGCTGGCGCGCGAACGGCACTGAGGGGCTGAGTCCGCCAAACGGGGGCTGCGCGCCCACTTGCCAACAGGTTGTCCCTTTCTATCCTTTGCGGCCCGAACAGTAATGGCAGAGGAATACATGGCTCACAGCAAGCAGGCTCTCAAGCGTCACCGTCAGTCCCTCAAGCGCCGCGCCCACAACCGGGTGATCAAGAGCGAAATCAAGACCGCCGTGCGCAAGTACCGCGAGACGGTCATCAAGGGCGAAGACGCCGCCAAGCAGCTTCCCAAGATTGACAGCCGTCTGGACCGGGCTGCCAAGAATGGCGTGATTCCGCGGGGTCGCGCCAACCGCATCAAGGGCCGCCTGCGCAAGTTCGCCACGGCCGCCGGCAAGACCAAGACGGCCTGACATGATTGCCATACTCAACAGAGGACGGGCTTGGAAGAGCCGGTCCTCTGTTCTTGTTTTTGTGCTGTTGGCGGCCTGCGCTCCGCCGTCGGAATTGCCCCCGCCCGCGCCGGGCAGCCTGGAGCAGGCCCGGGCGGCCCTGCAGCAGGGTGATCTTGGCCGCTACCGCGAGTCGCTGGGCAAGTCTTCGGGGCTCGCGCGGCGCGCACAGGATTCCATGTCCAGGCTGGACCCCGCTGCCTGGCTTGTGGCCATGGGGGCGCGCTGGCGGGAATACGATCTGGCGGCCTGCCGTCTGGCGCTGGCGCAGCAGGACGAGGCCAGGCTGGCCGCCGCCCTTGGCTTTTCGGACGATGCCCTGACGGCGGCCCTGCTTGACGCGCCCTCGCGCCTGAGCGAGAACTTTGCGGGCGGCATGCGCTATTTTCGCGACGTGGAGCCGCCCTTGAACCTGCTGGCTGCGCTTGAACTCAAGCGCAGCGGACCTTCGCCCTCGGCCTGGCTGGCGCGCTATCACGCTGAACTTTCGCAGCGCCCCTGTGTTGTGCGCTGCGGCATGTTCTCGGGCCAGGCCAGTGAATTGTTCGCCGACGAGAAGTTCCCCCCGTCCACACAGATCGATGGCGTCGAGCTGTCACTTCTGCTGGCAAGATGCCGGGGCCCGGCCCGAGCCGCCCTTGAAGCCGCACCCTGGCCCGCCCGGGCAGGCGAAGGCGCCTTGCTGGAGTTTGCCGCGCTCTTTGACGACGGCAGCCTCGTGGACCTCAAGGCGGCCTGGCGCGACGGCCGCTGGCGGGTGGCTGAGCCCGCCGTTTCTTCGCGTTCAGAGCGGCTGGCGGCTGCCCGGGAAGAGGCGTTGCGGCGCGTGGTCAAGGCGGCGCTCGAGTTTGAGGCGCGCCAGGGCCGCTGGCCGGCCATGGGGGATCTGGCGTTGCGGCCCGGCGACTGGGTGGACCCGGCCGCGGCCTCGGCGGCCCTGGGCTGGGCGGCCCACGACGAGCGCCCCCTGCCCACGATTTCCCTGGCGGCGGACAGTCCCGGCCCCGGCGAGCCGGTGGCCTTTACGGTGGAAGGAAAGGCCGCCATGGACCGCGGCCAGAGGATGATGCAGCGCCCCTGAGATTATCGGACCTGCCATAAGAGGGGCGCGGCAGTCGGCAAACAGCTATACTGACGTTTTGGCTTGGATCGCGCCACGGCGCGCGATTGGTGCTATGGCCAGGGACATTGGCAAGGCCAGGAAGGCCGACCTCAGCGGCCATTTTGCCGGCGAGCAGCATGACGCCCTGGCGCCCCTGGTGCGTTTCCTGATTGGCGCGCGACAGCTCAATGACGTCGAGGAAGGCAAAACGCCTGGCAGCGGCGACACTTCGCTGAATCTGGCCGCGGCCTCCGGCACGGACACCGAGGCCTATCCCGCGGCGCACGTGATGAACAACGGCCACGAGGGTAACGGGCACACCAAGCCCCCCGCCGGGGAATTGGCCCCCGCCCCTGAGGCCGAAACTGACGTCTTTGGCGATGAGGTCCTGCGCCAGCCCGAACAGGAGCTGACGCCCGCTTCGCTTGAGGACGTGCGCGACGACGCCCCCGCGCCGGGCCACGAAACAGCCATCGATGTCGCGCCCGTCAGTTCTTCTGATACCGTTCACGATGACACCCTGCGGGCGGAACCGGAAGGCGCCCTGGCCCCTGAGCCCGAAGCCGCGCCCATTTCGCTGGATGCCACGGAACCCGGCTTTGCGCTGGCGCCTGAGGCCGAGGAAGTCTCGGCGGCGGACACCGTGTTTGACACGCGGCTGCCCGAGCTGGAAGCCGCGCCGCCGCCGGTGATGCCGGAGGCGGAAACGCGCATCCTCACGCCCCGGGACGTCAAACGCGAACAGGAGCTGGCCCCCGAGACGGAGAAGCTGGAGACCGGCAAGCTGAAGCTGGCCCCCGAAGACATGGGTGAGCCGGCGGTGGAGGAAGAAACCTCGGTCGTGAAGAACGCGGACGACCCCGAGAAAATCACCACCAAGGTAGACCCCAACTCCGCGGCGGCCAAGGCGCCCCAGAGCGGTGTCATGCGCGACACCGTGAACTTCTACAACCAGACGCAGGCCCTGCGCGACTTGCTCGACGGCAGCCCCCGGCCTGTGCCGGCCTTGCCGCCGGGCACCGTGACCACGAAGATTCCGGCGCCGGGCAAGCCCATCTCTCGGCCTGACCTCGAGCCCCTGGAGAGCGACGCGGGGGCGGACGAGTTGCCCGTCCTGGGTGAATCGCTGGAGCCGGCCGACCTTGAGCCCCCGGCGCCTCCGGCGCCTGTGCCTCAACCCGTTCAGGATGACCAGGACGAGCAGACCCGCGCATTCCTGCGCGACGAAATCGCTCCCGTGCACTCCGATACGGACGAAGCTCCGGAGTTGCCCGCGGCCGAGGAGAGCGAAACGGCCGACCGCAAGGACACCGACCGCTTCCGTCTGGCCGACCTGCGCCCCGCCGACTTGCCCGTGCCCGAGGGTACCGACAAGATTGAAAAGCAGCCCGCGCCCGAGGGCGAACCGCTGCTGGTCGCGCCCGAAGCCGACGCGGCCAGGCGCGACACCCAGAAGTTCTTTGTCTCCGACCTCATTGGCGTGGCCACGTTCAAGCCCGCCCCCAAGCCCGTGCCTCTGGCCGACGAGAGTGAGCCGGAGGAGGCTGCGGCTTCGTCGGGCAGCACCACGGGCTCGGATACGGCCCTGGACAAGACTTCGTCCGAGACGGAGTCCGAACCGCGGCCCGCCGCGCCTTTGCCGAGGGCGCGGGAGGTGGCGACGGATTTTGTCGTGCCCCGCGCCGACTCCGGCACGCGCATCGTGCCTGAAATGGTTGCCGCGCGCACCCCGGCCAAGCCCAGCGAGAAAATCACTGAGAAGGTCAAGCAGGAGGCCGCCAACGACACGGACAAGCTGCCGTCTCCGGCCGAGCCCCAAGGGGGCGAGGAAACGCCGGTCAAGAAGATCACCGACGCCCTGACGCGCCGCATGCGGCAGGAGCGCGACGAGACCCGCAAACTGATCGATGAAGCCGAGGGCGTGCTGCTCAAATTGCGCCAGACGCCGACTTCGACGCGCCAGGCCCGCGTCGAGGCGGCTCCCGCGCCTTCATTGAGCGGGCTTCCTGCGGCGCCCCCGCCCTTGCCCGCAGCGGCGGAGGCTTCATCAAGCGCGGCGCAGGGCTTGCCGCCTCTGGAGGACATCGCCTCGGCCACGATTCACGATTTGAGGCTGGCCGAGGAGTTGCTCGAGGCCAGCAAGGCCATCAGCGCGGCCCAGAGCACCGAGAGCAAGGCTTCGGCCGTGTTGCGTGAAGTGCCCGCCGAGCCTCAGGGCCTGACCCTGCGCAAGGCACTGAGCCAGCGCGACGGCAACGGCCATTTCAGGCCCGCGGCCGAGACTGCGGCCGCCTTGGAGGCAACCGGCGAGCCCGACGGCGCGGACGTGCTGACGCGCATCGAGCAGCGGCTGGGGGGCGCGGCGCGCAGCCTGGACGAGATTCTCAATTCAACGTCGGCCGCGCTCAAGCGCGTCACGGGTGAGATCACCCGCGAGGAGATGGAAGAGCGCCGCCGCGCCCGCGAGCAGTCAAGGCGGCCCTCGCGCCGGGATGTGCTGCGCTCAAGCCTGCTGGACGAGGAATTCGCTTCAGGCCTGGGCGACGAGCCCCTGCCAGAGAAGGACCCCTACGAGGGCCTGTCGCTGGATGAACTCGTGGCGGCGGCCTCGTCGCTGCGGCAGGCGGTCCATGATCGCGATGAGCGCGTCTCGCGCCGCCGCACGGCTTCGGGCCGCGCCATCGTCGAGGAAGAGCCCCTGTCCCGCCGCACCTCGGCGAGGCTCGCGGCCAGCGCCCTGGCCGAGGAACTTGAGCGCGTTCGGACGGAGGCCATCCGCCGATCTACCCGTGTGCAGAATGCCCGCGAGTCGGCTAAGATCGCGCGCGAAGACATCGGGCTGGAGTTGACCCAGGGGCCGCTGTGGCAGACGCTCGTAGGAATCGGAGGCGTGACGCTGTTTCTGACCGGCCTGTTCATCTGGGTCTGGTACATGATGGCCACGCGCGTCTGATGCGGCTCATTCTCCTGACACTGGTTTTCCTGCTGGCGGCAGGTCTGGGGGCCCAGAACGCTGAAAGGCCCGAGGACCCTGTGCTGTCCCGCCTTGAGCAGCTCGAGGCGGAGTTGCGCTCGCTGCGGGCGCGCCTGGATGAGCGCGATGCCAAGGCCGGCGATGAAGCTTTGCGCCTTCAGAACCTGATCCAGGTGTACGGCGACATCGGCCTGCGCTATCACGCGCTGTTTGAGGGTCAGACGGAAACCATCAACCGGCCCGAATTCCGCCTGCATCTGGGCGCCTACGGCACCGCCTACGAGGCCCGCGGCCAGCGCATCCGCTACAACCTGCGCATGACGACCTTCACGCAGGATGAAAAGGGCAAGCCCGTACCCACCCTGGCCTGGCTGCCGTTTCCCGGCTTTGGCGCCCCGCAACTGCTGGCCGCCGACCGCTTCCTCGTGGAGTACACGCTGCAGCGCACCCTGCAGATTACGGCGGGGCGCTTTCCCTCCCCCTATGCGGGCGGAGAGCTGCTCTTTGACGCCGACTACAACTTCCAGGGGCTGTGCGAGAGCGTGGCCTTTGAGCGCCTGTTCGCCGGTTCGGCACGGCGCTGGCTGCCGCGCCTGGAGGCCGTCGGCATCCAGAGTTATCTGGCGCAGAACAGTCTGGGCCTGCCGGCGGCCTCCGGCGCGGGCACGCCGGTCTACTTCGGAGCGCAGTTGCGCATTGACGTGGCTCCCCTCGAGTTGCCCCAGAGCGCCATGGAAGGGGGCATCGCCCCCGAGGTCACCAGTGAACTCGAGTTCCGCACGGCGCTGGGCGTCCACTATTTCGACGGCGAGCAGGCCATCTCCCAGAGCATCGGCACGGGGCTGTTGCAGCGAACCACCAACGTGCTGGATGCTTCGGGCAGAGTGCGCAGCGAGTTCCTGATCGGCGAGGTTTACTTCGAGGTCCTGTTTTTGCGGCGTTCACGCGCCAACCTGCGCGCCTGGTTCCACGGGGTGCTGAATTTCTTTGCGTCCACCCAGGTCATCGGGCGAGGCGAAAAGAATGATCAGGCCTTTGAGGCGGGCTTGAGCTGGGGCATGCCGTCCCTGCGAGAGCAGTGGGACTTCCGCCTGTCGTTCCGCTACTTCTACGTTGAGGCCGACGCCCTGATCCCCGAGTTCAATGACGAGGCCCTGAATACCAACATCAAGGGCTACGAATTCTCCCTCTCCGTGGCCGTGTTTCCCAACGTCGTCCTGTTTGGCCTGTTCACGGTGTCCGAGCGCGAGGACTACGAGCTGTTCGGCTTTGGCCACGCCAGCCGCCGCGAACCCAGCCGCGCCGCGGGCCAGAGTCTGCGCATCCGCGCGGGCATCTACCTCTCTTTCTAGGCATGGCGCCATGACTTCGCCCGCTCAAGCGGCACCCCACGACGAGGCTGAAGCCGGCAGCTTTGAGCGACCTGCGCTGTTCTCGCGCTGGTTTTCACGCTTCATGTTCATTCCGGGGGTGGGGGGCAACTTTGTTCCGCTGATTCAGGCCATCGAGATCGCGCAGCTGAGAAGTTCGGGCAGCGTGAGCCTCGCGGGGTTCTCGTTTGCGCTGTTCTGTATTCTGTGCTGGCTGATTTACGGTGTGCTGCGCCGCGACAAGGTGCTGATCTGGGCCAACGTGATAGGAACTGTCAACCTTGTGATTCTGATTGGCTGCATCATCTACTACCGCTGAAGCGGGGGCTGCGCAGGCTGCTTGAGGTTTCAATCGAGTTCACCCCAAGCTTTAAATCGCGCGAGGCTCCGATTTTTTGTTGGGCAGTCGCGCCCAGATCGCGTACTAGTATCGCCATGATCATCCGCGCAGGACAGAATCGCTGGTGGTGGTGCTCCCTCAAGGGGTGGCACGCCGCGTAGCTTTTCGAGTCTTCAGCGCACAGCGACCACCCGTTTACGCGGGTGGTTTTTGTTTTCCAGGCCGGCCACCCGCCCCCGACACCGACCTTGGAAACAATCATGCCTTCCATCCTTGCGGATCTCGAAACACCGACGTCGCTCTTTCTCAGGCTCGGCGCGCTCAAGCCAGCATTCCTGTTTGAAAGCGTGGCCCAGGGCGAGCAGTTGGGCCGCTACTCCTTCATCGGCCTCGATCCCGTCCGGCGCATCGAGCACCGGGGCCAGGAGCCCCTGCAGGACCTGATCTCGCGCGAGCTGGCCGCCCTGCGACCCGGCGCCGATGCCGCCCGCCGACTCTGCAACGGCCTGGTCGGCGTCATCGGCTACGACACTGTCCATGACCTGTTGCCGACGGGGCGCAAGCCGCGCCCCTCGGAGCTGCCCCTTGCCGCCTTCATGGTTCCGCGGGCGGTGCTGACCTTTGACCACGTGCGCCAGCGCATTGAAATCAGCCACAGCGAGGGAGAGGCAGCCGCGCAGAGCCTCCTGAGCGAAGTCAAATCACTGGTGGCCCAGGGCGGCAGGCCGGGGTTTGCAGCCCTCGAGCGGGGCCGCTACGAGTCGCCCCGGGCCTCAATGTCAGAGGCGCAGTTCGGAGCCCTGGTCGCGCGGGCCAAGGAGCACATTGCCGCCGGCGACGTTTTTCAGGTCGTGCTTTCGCTGGCCTTTGAGGGCCAGACGAGCCTTCATCCCTATCAGGTCTATCGCGCGCTGCGGCACCTCAATCCCTCGCCCTATCTCTACTTCCTCGATTTCGGGGCCTGTCAGGTCATTGGTTCTTCGCCCGAAGCTCTGGTGCGTCTGGAAGACGGCGAGATTCTGATCCGCCCCATCGCCGGTACGCGGCCGCGCGGCCGCAACGCCGCGGAAGATGCCCGACTTGCCGAAGAACTGGTGCAGGACGAGAAGGAGAACGCCGAGCACAACATGCTGGTGGATCTGGCCCGCAACGATGTGGGCCGCGTGGCCGCGGTGGGCTCGGTCAAGGTTGCCGGCCTGCGTTCCATCGAGCGCTACAGCCATGTGATGCACCTGGTCAGCACGGTGACGGGCCGTCAGTCCGAAGCGGCCTCGGCGCTGGATGTATTCCGCAGCGCCTTTCCCGCGGGCACGGTCTCGGGCGCGCCCAAAGTCCGGGCCTGCCAGATCATCGACGATCTGGAGCCTGGCGGGCGCGGCTTCTACGCCGGCAGCGTCGGCTATTTCTCGGCGCTGGGGGAAATGGACCAGGCCATCTGCATTCGCACCATCGTGATGCACCGGGGCCGCTACGTGGTGCAGGCCGGTGCCGGCATCGTCGCGGACTCCAGCGCGGCTGCTGAATACCAGGAAATCCGCAACAAGGCGGCGGGGCTGCTGCGCGCGCTCGAATTCGCGGCGACGGAACTGTGAAAGGCTGTGCTGCATGTTTGATGCTCCGGGCCAGCCACCTCACGAAACACCAGAACACGGGCATACCATGAATCTGCTTCTCATCGACAATTACGACTCGTTCACCTTCAACCTCTACCAGATGCTGAGCCAGACCGGGGCCCACGTTACGGTGCGGCTCAACGACCAGACGTCTCCCCGGGATGTGGCCCTGGCGCAGGCGGTGGTGTTCAGCCCCGGCCCCGGCAATCCCGACGAGGCCGGGCAATGCCTGAGCATCATCCGCGAGTATGCCCGCGAGAAGCCCATGCTGGGCGTGTGCCTGGGGCATCAGGCCCTGGCGCAGGCCTTTGGCGGGCGCGTCGTGCGCGCGGCGCGGCCGATGCACGGAAAGCAGAGCAAACTTTACCACGATGCCCGGGGCATCTACGCCGGGCTTCAGGCGCCTCTCACCGTGGGCCGCTACCACTCGCTGATCGTGGAGGAGCAGAGCCTGCCGCGCGAGTTCGAAATCGCGAGTTACACGCGCGACGGCGAAATCATGGGCATCCGTCACCGCCACCTGCCTCTCCAGGGCGTGCAGTTTCACCCGGAGAGCATCCTGACGGAGGGCGGCGCGGCCATGCTGCGCAACTTCGTGGAGTCGCTGTCCTGAAACCGGGCTGAATCACCCTGCCCCGAACTTTGCCGGAGAGACCATGCAAGCCACACTCGAGCGAATCCTCAACCGCCAGGCCCTGGATCAGCGCGAAGCTGAACAGCTCATGGCCGCCATGCTCAGCGACGAAACGCCCGAGCCGCTGGTGGCCGCGACCCTGGCTTCCCTGCGCACGCGGGGTGAAACGGCAGCCGAACTTGCCGGGTTTACCCGCGCCCTGCTGGGCCTGGCCTTGCCCTGCAAAGCCGGACAACCCTGCATTGACACCTGCGGCACGGGCGGCGACAACGCCGGCACCTTCAATATCTCCACGGCAACGGCGCTTGTCTGCGCGGCGCAGGGCCTGAACGTCGTCAAGCACGGCAACCGCAGCGTGACAAGCCAGAGCGGCAGCGCCGACGTGATGGAAGCCCTGGGCATTGCCTTTGCCGCGCCGGGCAGCGTGGTTCGCTCGCGCTTCACGTTCCTGTTCGCGCCGCATTACCACCCGGCCCTCAAGCGCCTGGCGCCCCTGCGCCGGCAACTGGGAGTGCGCACCGTTTTCAACCTGATCGGTCCCCTGGCCAATCCGGCGCGCCCGCAGATGCAGCTCGTCGGAGTGGCCACGCGCGAGCGACTGCAGCCCGTGGCCGAGGCCCTGATGCTGCTGGGCACGCGGCGCGCCTTCGTGGTTCATGGCGAGCCGGGCCTCGACGAGGCCACGCCCGCGGGTCCTTTCACCGTCATCGAGGTGAGCAACGGCGGCCTGACGCAGCATGAGATGCGCGCGACAGAATTCGGCCTCGCTTCCTGCCGCCTGGAAGACCTGCGCGGCGGCACGGCCGCCGAGAACGCGGCCATGATCGAGGCCCTGTTCAGGGGCGAGAGGGGACCGCGCCGCGACGTCATCGTGCTCAATGCGGCCCTGGTGTTTCTGCTCGCGGGCGAGGCCCATCAGCCGCGCGAGGCCGCGGGCCTGGCGCAGCGCGTACTGGACAGCGGGGCGGCTCTGAGCCTGCTTCAGGAGTTGCGCCGTGGCTGACTTCCTGCAGAGCATGGCCTTTCTTTCGCGCAAGCGAGCGGCCGCACTGCCGGCGCAGTCAATGCTTGTGCATCGGGCCTCCAGCCGGCCGGGTCCGCGGACCCTGGCCCTGCGGCCGGGGCGACTGGAGGTTATCGCCGAGATCAAGCGCCGCTCGCCATCGGCCGGCACGCTCAACGCGCAGGTGGATGTCGAGGCGCAGGCGCGGGCCTACGCCGCCGGGGGCGCTTGCGCGATTTCAGTCCTGACGGAGCCGGGCGAGTTTCTCGGCCGCGACGAAGACCTTGCGGCGGCCGCGAGCGCGGGCCTGCCGGTGATGCGCAAGGACTTTCTTGTGACGCCAAAGCAGATTCTGGAGTCACGCGCGCTGGGCGCAGACGGCGTGCTGCTGATTGCGGCGATTTTGCCCGGTCGCGAACTGGCCTCCATGCTGGCCGCGGCGAGCGACGCCGGGCTGTTTGCGCTCGTGGAGGTGTTTGACGAGACGGACCTGCGGCGCGCGGCGGACTGCGGCGCGCGCCTCGTGGGCGTCAATTGCCGCAACCTGCGCGACCTGAGTGTTGACTTCGCGCGCTTTGAGAGGTTGCGCGGGCTCATTGCGCCGACGGCCCAGGCCGTGGCGGAGAGCGGGATTGCCACGCCCGGGCAGTTCGCGCGGGTTGCTGCGCTGGGCTATGACGCCGCGCTGATTGGCAGCGCGCTGATGAAGGGCGCCACCATCGGAGAATTGCAGGCATCGAGCCGCTGAGTGGTGCTGCCCTGCCGCCTGCGGCCAGGAGTCACGGAAACAGCCATGTCCCTCTGGATAAAAATCTGCGGTGTTCAGGACGTGTCCACGGCCCAGGCGGCCTGCGAGGCGGGCGCTGACGCCATCGGGCTGGTGTTTGCCGAGTCTTGCCGGCGCGTGAGCATTGCGAGGGCGCAGGAGATTCGGGCCGCGTTGCCCGGCCGCGTGGAGGTCTTCGCCGTCGTGCGGGGCATGAAGGTGGACGAAATCCTGGCACTGCTCGCGGAAGTCTCGGTCGATGCGCTGCAGTTCCACTGCGACGACGGCATGTTCCCCGACTTCGACTTTGGCGTGGAACTGGTCCCCGCGATTCCGGCCGGCTTCATCAAGACTTGCGACGCCCGGGGGCTCAAGGGGAGGCGCTTCATCGTTGATGCGCCCCGGGGTGCTGGCAGCGGCATTTCCTGGGACTACCGCGAAGTTGCTGGAGCGGGCGAGCGCCTGATTCTGGCCGGGGGCCTTGGCCCCGCCAACGTTGCCGCGGCCATCGCTGCGGCCCGGCCCTGGGGAGTTGACGTGTCAAGTGGTG
>JABARW010000044.1 GCA_019186845.1 Planctomycetota bacterium
TTGAATTCGTACCAGATGGCCTGCTGCCGATTCTTGTGCCCGCGCATCGCTGTTCCCTCCCTCGGATGCACGTGCTACGTTCTTCCCAAGGAGAACACGACGACTATTTCAACGGCCTGCTAGAAGGCAAGACGTGGGGTGAGCCACAGGAGGAAGGAACGACCAAGAAGAGTGGCGCGGAAAGGGAGTTCCCCTCAGCCCTGCGTATCGCGTTCAAGCGTGAAAAGCTGGATTTCAAGATCGTCAAGAAGGAAAGCGATCCAGCAACTAAGTATGAGTTGTTTCAAAGACTAAACACGCTTGGGACCTCGCTGTCTCCCCAAGAAGTGCGCAACTGCCTTCTCATAATGATTAATCGGGAGCTCTATCAGTGGTTGGCAGATCTCGCGACCTTTGGTCCGTTCCAGAGAACAATTGCCCTGTCGGAGAAGCAGTTGGACGAAAGATACGACGTAGAACTTGCGCTCCGCTTTATCGTCTTGCTCAAATCAAGCACCGAGGAACTGAAGGATAAACCGGATATTGGCGAGTTTTTGACCGAACAGATGAAGCTATTCGCATTGGACAAGACTTTTGACCGAAAGGGAATCGGAGAGGACTTCAAAGAAACCTTCAAGCTCGTCGAGAAGGTACTGCAAGATCAAGCATTTCGCCGCTTTGATGCAAAGAAGAAGCGGTTCATGGGTGGATTTTCGATCTCTGCTTATGAGGTAATAGCTGTTGGCGTTGGCGCTAACGTGACGAAGTGGAAGGTGCGTATCAGTCACTCGCCAGAGTGGAAGACGCCGTTTCTTGAGATCGTCCAAGGACTTTGGGCCGATGCGACATTCCTGAAATACTCAGGATCAGGAGTCCGCGCCTCTACAAGACTGCCTAATCTAATCCCCCTTGGCCGTAGGATTTTCAAGCCATGAGAATCCATACCGCTGAACAGCTAGAGGAGGCACTTGACAGCGAGTTAGCTTGGCGGCGCAAGGAGCTCACCGACGTCCATTCCTCAGTTCACGGCAATGTTGGCTCCACACAATCAATGTTGATTCGCGCCGGTGTAGCGCTGCTTTATGCGCATTGGGAGGGTGGGATAAAGGGGCTCTGCGCACATTACTTGACGTTCATTGGGACTTCTCGCCCGAAGTACAACACGTTAGCCGCACCGTTGTTGGCAATTGCCTTACACAAAGATTTTCGAAAGCACTGGGAAGCGCGCAGCCTTGAGTACACATTAGAGATCATCAACCGCGTAAGAGATGGCGCAGGTTCGAGGGCGAAGTTTGTCCCACTCCCGACGATCGACACAAAGTCTAATCTCACCTCAAGCGTGCTGCGTGAAGTGGTAATCAGTTTATGGCTAAATTACGCACCCTTCTTGCTCAGAGAGAAGTTCATCGACGAGAGTCTGGTCGGACAACGCAATGCCATTGCGCACGGAGAATATCTAGCTGTCGACATTTCCAAATACGACAGCATGCATTCGTCGGTACTCAGTCTGTTGGACGATTTTCGCACCCAAATCTCCAACATTGTCGCCCCGAAGAAGTTCTCGGTTGGACTTCAGGACCAGTCCGCTTAAGAAGTGGACGACACGAAGGGACACCGCTCCCACAAACTCTCTTCATGAACGCTCGTTCCTGGCTAGACATGGAAGTCGTTCGAACCGCTACTTCTTGTCGCGCAATACTCTCTCGCCTCTTGGTGCGCGGGAGGGTGCCGTGGCGCCGCTAGCTTCTGGGGCTACCCACACCCCGTTGTCGTCGAAGTAGCCTTCCTGGGCTTTCTTGGCGGCGATGGTGGCTTTCTTCCTTCTCAGGTCTTCGCGGTCCTTGCTCATCGGCATTGCCCTGAGGTCCGCCGGTGCGCGGCCTTTGCCCAAGTCCGTGAAGTTATCCATGCGCACGGCGCAGAGGTCGCCGCACATCGTGCACACGTCCGAGTCGTAATCTTCGCTCGTCTGGCGGAACCTTCGGGCTTCCTTGGGGTCAATGGCGCAGGCGAACATGGTTTCCCAATCAAGCTTCTTTCTGGCCGCGCTCATTTTGTCGTTGATGCGCTTGGCATACGGAATGCCCTTGCCCAGATCGCCGGATTGGGCGGCGATACGGGTAGCAATCACGCCCTGGCGTACGTCATCGGCGTCGGGCAGCCGCAGGTGCTCGGCAGGCGTCACGTAGCAAAGCATGTCAGCGCCGGCAGCACTGGCCACGGCCCCGCCAATGGCCCCAGTGATGTGGTCGTAGCCCGCACCCGTGTCGATCGTCAGCGGGCCCAGCACGTAAAACGGCGCGCCGTGGCAGAGCTTCTTCTGCAGGAGCACGTTGGCCGCGATCTGGTTGATGGGCACGTGGCCCGGCCCCTCAATCATCACTTGAACGCCTTTGTCCCAGGCCCGCTTGGTAAGCTCGCCCAGAATGAGCAACTCCTGAATCTGCGCCGCATCAGTTGCGTCGCCTGTGCCACCGGGACGCAGCGAGTCGCCCAGGGAGAAAGTCATGTCGTAGCGCGCGGCTATCTCGCAAAGCTCGTCAAAGAACTCATAGAGCGGATTCTCTTTGCCCGTCGCGCGCATCCAGGCCGCGTGCACGCTGCCGCCCTTGGACACGATGCCGACGATGCGCTGGCGGCCGTCGACATACTTCAGGGTCTGCCGCGTGATGCCGCAGTGGACGGTGATGTAATCGACGCCCTGCTCACCCTGCTTTTCGATCTCGTTGAGCAAGCGGCGCGCGGAAAAATCAGCAAAGCTGCCGCCCTTGAGAATGTTGTCGCTCATGGCGCCGTAAATGGGCACGGTACCGACCATGACGCTGGAGTTCTTGATCACGCTTTCGCGGATGTGGTCAAGGTCCTGGTAGCCGCTGGAGAGGTCCATGACGCTGTCGCTGCCGTACTCAACAGCGACCCTCAGCTTCTCCAGTTCTTCCTCGAGCTTGCCGTGATCACTGCTGATACCGAGGTTGGCGTTGACCTTCGTGCGCGTCCTTGCGCCAATGGCGCGCGGCGCAAAATGATGGTTGACGTTCTTGGGAATGACGAGCTGGCCCGAGGCTACGAGCTCACGTACTTCTTCCGGGGTCAGCTCTTCCTCGCGGGCCACATGGGCCATTTCTTCGGTGATCTTGCCCGCTTTGGCGGACTGGAGTTGAGTTGGCATGAAGTGCTCGCTTGTGTTACGTCCCACCCGGACAACTGGACTAAACAAGTCCGATTCGCAGGCAAGAATAGAACCTCCCTGCCTCCCTGCCAGTAGGGAAACAGGCGGCACGAGGTCAGATAGCCGCGCGCTTGCGCTTGCCGGGCATTGAGCGCTTGATCGAAAGTTCATCGGCCAGCAGGAGCGCCTGGAGCATGGCACCCTCGTCGGCCGTCTGGCGCCCGGCAATATCAAAGGCTGTGCCATGATCCGGCGCGGTGCGCACGACGGGCAGGCCCAGAGTCAGGTTGACGCCGCTCTCGAATGCCAAGGTCTTGACCGCAACAAGCCCCTGATCGTGGTACATGGCAACCACAGCGTCAAAGCAGCCCTTACGGGCCTGGGCAAAGGCACTGTCCGCTGCGAGGGGACCGGCCAACTGCAAACCCTTGGACCTGATGGCCTCCAGTGCGGGCCGAATTACTCGCTCTTCCTCGCGGCCAAAGCTGCCACCTTCACCGGCATGGGGGTTAAGCCCGCAGACAGCAAGGCGCGGCCGGGAGATTCCGAAGTTTTCCGTCAGCGCCCGGGCCGTGATCAACACTGTACGCTCGACAGCCTCCCGCGTTACCAGCTTGGGCACGCGGGCCAGAGGCTCGTGAATCGTTACGAGTGAAACTCGCAGCCCGCCCCCCACCAGCATCATGACGGGGAAATCAACCCCTGTCGCTTCGCCGAGGAATTCCGTCTGGCCGGAAAAGTCGAAGCCCGCCTTTTGGGCCGACTCCTTGCAGATGGGTGCCGTACACAGTGTGAACGACCATCGATTGAGCAGGATTTCCACCGCAACATCCAGGTAAAGCACGGCGCGCTCGCCCGCAAGCTTCTGCACCTTGCCCAGCTTGAGCTTGTTGTCGTCCGGTTGCCCGCAGTCGAGAAAAATGGGCCGCCAGCACTGACCTCTGCGCGGCTGGAACTCCTCCAGAAAATAGTCCAGCGATTGAACGGAGTCCTCACAGGGCAGGATGTGATACTTATGCATCTCCGTGGGCCGCGTGAGGTGCCGCGCATAGAGCAAGGCGTCGCCAATCACAAAAATCGGTCGCCGATCCAGAATCGCGCGGCGGCGAATGAGGCGGCAGAGCGCCTTGTGCGTGACTTCAGGTCCGATGCCGGCAGGGTCGCCGGAAGTGACTACGATGGGTGAATTCTGGTTCAAGGTGAACGCTCAAGGGTGTGGCGACAGAATAGGATTCCTGAGGCCCTCCGCCACCGCGCTAGCTGCGGCGGCGAATCAGCCGCTCCAGCGGCATGAGCGCCAACATGACAGCCAGCGCCCACAACATCGGGGCCACTGCCGGCTGGTAGCGAACCGTGACCTCGGGCGCCCGAGCCTGCAGGGGCGTCCGGCGCTCGGGCTCAACCTGCGCACGCTGCAACGAGTCCAGGCGCGCCTCGCGCGACAACCAGACATCGCCCAGCACGCGGCGTTCGACACCCAATGCCTCGATCACTTCCGCCGCTCCTTCCTCCAGCTGGCCCTCGTGCGCGACCAGCCGGCCATCCTTCAGCTCCATAGCCTGCTCGCCTTGCGCGGTGCGAAGCCAGTAACGCGCGCCCTCAATGGGATCAAGCAGGCTGATTCCCCCCGTAGTCGCCCGCCCGACAAGCCTCGGCTGCGGGTCCTCGCGCGGCGTGAGATAGCGCAGGGCCTGAGCCGCCAGCCTGGGCCACTCAAGCCAGGCGGCAACATCGCCTAAACTTGACGGGTCAAGACCCGAAGCCCAGAAGGCCGCGCGCCCAAGGCCGAAACTGCTGACGGCAAGGGCCACCGGCTGAGCCTCTCCGCCTTCTCCCGGAGCAAAGCCTAAGGCAAGTGCCGCCTCCTGGCGCAACTGGCACCGCGCGTATTTGAGCAAGCGCGGGGGTGGCTCGGGCAACTCGCGCAAGCCCAACAACTGCGAGCCCACGGGCGTCATCGTCAGGGCAAATCGGCCCTCAAGCACTTCCAGCCGCGGGTCCTTTGGCGTTTCAACGGGTCGCTTCTGACGCTCGCGTTCGCGACGCTGCATTTCATCGTCGTACGCCTTGTAGGCGAATTCCACAGCGTTCACGAAGATCACGGGTGCCGATCTCGCCGATTCGGCATCGTTGGCGATCTTGGCGAACTCCGGCTTGGTAGCGAGATTCTGGATGACGCGGCGCGCCGCGCGAACCTCAGGAGCTTCGCCAATGAACCCATCGCCAATGCCGAGGGCCACAATGTTGATACCCTTGGCCATGGCGCGCATGGCCAGCTCGCGGTGGTTACGCACTTTTCCGCCGGGATCGTCCTTGTCGGCGCCGTCTGTTAGTACTACGACCACTTTGACGGCGCTCTTCTCCTGCTCGGCAACGTCCAGGGCTTCACTGACGGCCCCGTAAATGTCCGTGTTGAATCCCGCCTCGAAGTTGCGGTCACCCTTGAGAGACAGCAGGTCTCGGGCGATCAGCTCACGATCAAAGGGTGCTATCACCTTGGGCAACGGCCGCCACTCACGCTTGAGCGTAAAGCTCAGCACACCGGCGCGATCCCAGGGGTCGAGCTTGGCCAAGGCCTGCTTTACGGCCTCCACCGCAATGTGCCAGCGCGTGCTGCCTGTCCCGACCGCCGTATCCATGCTGCCGCTGCGGTCAATCACAAACAGGACGCTGACTGCTGCCACCTCGGCTTTGCCGATTTCCTCTTCAATCGGCGGGTCAGGCGGCTTCTCCCGCCTTTGCTCCAGAAGCCGAACCGGAAGCAGCTCGCGGAAGCCCGCGTCCAGGTAGGCGCGATTGGTGCTTGCCGCGCCGTCGCCTGTCACGAACAGCCCCCCGCCATTGGCCACAAATCGGGCCAGCTCCCGTGACTGGCTTGAAGTCAGGCTTACTCCTGCACCGACGGGCATCAGGACCACTTCGCACTCTCTCAGCATGGTGGAGGTCAGGGCGCGGGGCTCAACGCGGCTGCGCGTGAAGTTTGGCGCCAGCCGCGCGAGCCTCGCAAAGGCTTCTTCGTCCAAGCCCAGGGCCAACAGGCGCGGCGGGGCACCTACGCGCACGACGTGGCCCAGGCGCTGCGCCACACTTCCGTCCCCGGCTATCAGTTCGACGGTCAACACATGACGGCCGGGCGACAGCTCGGGGCGCGGAAAGGCCACCTGCGCGGGCGCCTGAACCTCACGCACTTCGAGTTCGCGCCCGTTGACGGCAAAGCGCAGACGTACCGTGGTGCTTCCGACCAGTGCCAAAGAACCATCGAAGGCCTCCCCCGGCGCAAGGCTGGCAGGCGCCAGCCATGGCCCCAATAGAACGTCGCCTCGTTGCACGTCGCGCGGTGCCACCACCGCGCGACAGGGCACATCCAGTCCCCGTATCAACGCGCAGGCATGCCGCGCGGAAGTCTCCTCGTCCGAGTGAACTTCCACCATGGCCGGCGGGTTGCCGAGCGCCATCGCGTTGCGAACGCGGGCGGCAAAGGCCTGCGGCTCTTCAGAGAACACCTTCTGGCCCGGGACAACCGGCGCAGGGCCAGTCAAACTGAGTACCCAGACGCCGGCCGGCTCAAAGCGGGCCTCGCGGCGCCCCTCCACAACGGGTGACGCCAAGGCCAGCCCCACAAGCGTCAGCGCAGCCACACGCATTGGCCCGGCCAAAGCTCGAACAACGCCCGGCTGGCGCCGTGCCAGGGCCCCGGCACCAAGCGCCAGGGCGCCGCAAACAAGGGCAAGCGCCAGCCGTGTCGGGTGCTCAAACGCTACGGAAGACAAGCTCGGCCAATCCATGGCGCGAGTATAGCAGGACCTCGGGGCCGCCTCCCCTTACTGGCAAAAGCGCGCGTTGCAAAGCATAGTGCCGCACCTTGCAGGCTGGTGACCACGCGGTCCATAAGGGAAACGAGACCATGGCCTTCGTAGATATTCGCGACCTTCACAAGCACATCGGCAAAACCGTTGACGTTCGCGGCTGGCTCTACAACAAGCGCGGCTCGGGCAAGATCCAGTTCCTTCAGATCCGCGACGGCACCGGGTTTGTGCAAGCCGTCATGGGCAAGCAGGATGTGACTGAGGCGGAGTTTACAGCCGCATCGGGGCTCGGCATCGAAAGCAGTGTTGAGGTCAGCGGCGAAGTGCGCGAGGACAAACGCTCGCCCATCGGCGTGGAGCTCACCTGTCGCCGGCTCAAGGTGCTGCAGGAGGTCAAGGACTACCCCATCCAGATCACCAAGGATGTGCCCAACATCGACTGGCTTTTGGACCGCCGCCACCTCTGGGTGCGTTCGAGAAAACCGCACGCCATCCTGAAGGTCCGCAGCGAGGTAGTTCAGGCAATCCGGGACTTCTACTATCAGAACGGGTTTGTGTTGTTCGACGCCCCGGTGTTCACGCCGGCGAGCTGCGAAGGCACGAGCACGCTCTTCGAAGTTCCCTACTTCGACGAGAAGGCCTACCTGACTCAGAGCGGCCAGCTCTACGGAGAAAGCGGCGCCATGGCGTTTGGCAAGGTTGTGGTGTTCGGGCCTACCTTCCGCGCCGAGAAGAGCAAGACGCGCCGGCACCTCACCGAGTTCTGGATGGTGGAACCCGAGGTCGCCTTCCTTGAACTTGACGGCATCATGGACCTGGCCGAAAGCCAGATCCGATTTGTCGTGCAGCGATGCCTGGAGCGCTGCAAGGAAGAACTCAAGACACTGGAGCGCGACATCGGCAGGCTGGAGCCCGTCGCCAAGCCCTTCCCGCGCATCAGTTACAAAGACGCTCAGAAGCGCCTCGTCGAACTCAAGGCTGAGTTCGAGAAATCCGCCGATCCCGAGAAGCAGAAACTCGCCAAGGACATCCTCAAGAACGGTCTGGGTGATGACATGGGAGCGGCCGACGAAACGGCCATCTCGATGCAGTACGACCGGCCCGTGATGATTCACCGCTATCCCGCCGCCGTGAAGGCCTTCTACATGAAGCGTGACCCGGCCGATCCGGAATATGTGCTGGGCGTTGACGTGATTGCGCCAGAGGGCGTGGGTGAAATCGTAGGTGGCGCCCAGCGCGAGGATGACCTCGAAGTCCTGCTGGCGCGCATCCGTGAACACAACATTCCCATGGACAGCATCGACTGGTACGTCGATTTGCGCCGCTACGGCACGGTACCCCATGGCGGCTTTGGAATGGGCGTCGAACGCTGCGTCCAATGGATCTGCGGCTGTGAGCACGTGCGTGAGACGATTCCGTTCCCGCGCACGATTTACCGCACGAAGCCCTGATTGCGTTTCAGCAAACCCCGCCGGCAATCTAGGCTTGTCGGGGTGAAGTCCCCAGCCGCACAACCGGGAACCGCCTGTGCCATCGGCCATCTTGTTTGACATCTACGGTACGCTGGCAGATCACGCCAAGAGCGACACCGAAGCCATGACGCTGCTGAGGCAGATCGTGACTCGCGCGGGCATCCGTGTCTCCGACCAGGCCATGAACGCGGCAGAGGCCTTTGCCGTGGATGCCTTTGCGCCCAACTTGTTTGAAGCCATCATCTTCAAGCTTGTGAACCGGGACAGCACGCTGGGGCTCAAGTGCACAGCCGAGTTCCGAAAGCAGTTCAAACCCAAGTTCACGGCCATCGCGGGGGCCAAAGGCTTTCTTGCCCAACTCAGACAGCGCGGACTCAAGCTTGCGCTGGTCAATCGCCTGAGCGCTGAGGATGCCGAAGCCCTGGCAAAGGCCGGGCTGCTGGAACTGCTTGATTTCAAGGGCCTGCCCGCCGCCATGAAGATCGACATGCCCGACATGCGGGTGCTCGAATTCGTGCTGGGCAACCTGGGTCTGGCCCCCACTGATTGCGTGCTTGTGGGCTCGCGGCTGGACAACCACATCCGTCCCGGAAATGAATTGCGCATGAAGACTGTTTTGCTCAAGGTGGGCAAGCATGGCACGCGCCAGATGCCGCGGGACCTCAAGGACGTGCCGGGGTATGAGATTGCGCGGCTTGAGGACCTTGAGCTTGCTTTGGCCGAGATGGGCTAGCATGGCGGATCAGGCAACATCGGAGGTCAAGACCTTCAGCGTGGATCAGGCGCAGCGCGCCCTGGTCTATGTTCGGCCCATTCTGGAGGACCTGCGTTCCCTTTTCCGCGAGTTTACCGATCTGCGTGAGGACCTGGCCGACAGGGCCCTCACCGGCGACAAGCGGGGCGAGAAGATTGACCGCCTGGAAGTAGTTAAAGACGAGATCATCCGCTGCAGCGACGAAATCGAGCGGCTGGGCGCCCAGGTCAAGAGTTTCGAGGAGGGGCTGATCGATTTTCCTTATCGGCGACCTTCCGGCACCATTGTGCATCTGTGTTTCAAGCTGGGCGAAGAGGCCATTACGCACTGGCACGAGACCGAGGCGGGGTTCGCCGGCCGCCGCCCGCTGAGTACGTTGGATTGAGCCTTCGAGATCGAGCCATGGCAACCGCGACAACGGTGGACTTTGAGGCAGTCATCGGCCTGGAAACCCACGTCCAGCTCAAGACGCGTTCCAAAATGTTCTGCTCATGCAAGGTGGAGTTTGGCGCGCCTGCCAATTCCCTGACCTGTCCCGTTTGCCTCGGACTGCCCGGGGCGCTTCCCGTGGTGAACCGGCAGGCCATTGAGTTTGGCATCCGCGTGGGGCTGGCATTGAACTGCCAGATCGCCCACAGCATCCGCTTTCATCGCAAGAACTACTTCTACCCCGACTTGCCCAAGGGCTACCAGATTACCCAGCATGACACGCCGCTGTGCTTCGACGGCGTGCTTGAGCTGCCTGTCCGCGACGCAACGGGCAACCCCCGCGTGTGCCGCGTGACCCGCGCCCACCTCGAAGAGGACGCCGGTAAGAGCATCCACCTTGAGGGTGGCACCCTGGTCGATCTCAACCGCGCCGGCACGCCACTGGTCGAGATTGTGAGCGCCCCGGATCTGCGCAACGCCGAAGAAGCGCATGCCTACCTGACCACGCTCAAACGCAACTTGAGCTATCTGGGCGTCAGCGAACTCTCGATGGAGAAGGGCTCACTTCGCTGCGACGCCAACGTTTCAATCCGGCCGGTGGGCGAGTCGCGTTTTGGCACAAAGGTTGAAGTCAAGAACATGAACAGCTTCAAGAGCGTGGCCAATGCCATCAACTTCGAGATCCAGCGCCAGAAGCGAATTCTGCGCGCCGGGGGCACTCTGCATCAGGAAACACGCCTGTGGGACGAAGACAAGCTCGAGACGCGCTCCATGCGCAGCAAGGAGGAAGCCAACGACTACCGTTACTTCCCGGAGCCAGACCTCGCCCCCTTCGAAATCGGCCGCGGCTGGATCGACGAAGTACGCCGCAGCCTCCCCGAACTGCCCGAGAAGCGCCTGCTGCGTTACCTCGATGACTTCAAACTCGCTAGAGCTGAAGCCGACTACCTCGTGACAGAACGTGAGCTGGGCGACTTCTTTGAAGCTACCGTCAAGCTCTACGACCAGCCGCGCAAGATCGCAGCGTGGATCAGCGGCGAGCTGACCCACGCCTTGAGCGAACGCAACGCTTCGCTTGCCGACTTGAAGCTCGAGCCTGCGCGGCTGGTGGAACTGATCTCGCTCGTGGAGGCCCGCAAGCTGAACAACATCACCGCCAAGGAAGTGTTCCATGCGATGCTGGGCACCAGCGACAGTCCTGAGCAGGTCGCGCGACGCATGGGCAAGCTGATCGAGGCCTCCGGCGCTGCGGAAGACCCCGCGGTAGCAGCGGCGATTGCCGAGGTTATCGCCGAATTCAACGACAAGGCGGTGAAGGACTTCCTCGAGGGAAAGGAAGCCGCGCTGAAATTCCTGGTGGGTCAATGCATGCGCAAGCTCAAGGGCAAAGTAGACCCCAAGGAACTCCCGCCGCTGATCGAGAAGGCCGCCAGAGGGTAATTGCGAGGCTTGAGCCTCCGCGCGCGAGTATGGACCCGCACAAAGTCAGCCTCCGTCAGGCCATCGTCGCCCTCATCGAGGACGGCGATCAGTTGCTCATCATTGAGCGAGGCAAGGAAGACACTTACGGAGGGTTCTGGAGCAATGTCACCGGCGAGATGAACCCCGGCGAGGCGCAGCGCGCCGCTTGCGCGCGCGAAGCTCTTGAAGAGGTGGGGCTCAAGGTGATTCCCGTGCGCAAAATGTGGGAGAGCGTCACGCGCGGCGCGCATTTCGTGCTGCACTGGTGGCTCTGCCGCCTTGACGGACCGCGCGAGGTCAAGCCACAACCGGGAGAAGTCGAGTCTTTCCGCTGGGTGAAGTACGAAGAGCTGGAGAGCGTTTCTCCCATGTTCAGCGACACGCGCCTCTTCTATCGCGACATCTACCCCCTCGTGCGCTAGGCTTTTGCCATGGGCGCGCTGCTCGCACTCGCTTACGCCACTGCACTGGACCTCTGGCGAAGGGCCAGCACGCGCCTTGTCGCGGTGATTGCCGCGCTCTTCATCCTCACCCTGCGCTGGTTCTCGGCCTTCGGCCTGGGCTACGAAGTCGTTCAGCTCAAGGAACTGGGAGTGTATACCCTGGGACTCTTCGGCGCCGTGGCCGTCCTGCTGTTCTGCCTGCCGCGCGACGACGACGACAGCGATGCCACCGAGAGCGTGCTGCTGGTGCGTCCCGTCTCGGCCCGCACTCTCAGCCTCGGGCTCTATCTGGGTCGGCTGCTCGCCATAACTCTCTATGTTCTCTGGGCCGCCGTGGCGATATCTGCTGCGCTGGCATGGTTTGCGGCTTCGGAACAGGAGATATTCCACTATCGTGGCGAAACCAGCGTGTGGGCCGAACTTGCCAGCCTCGCAGATCCCCTGTTCGGACAGTGGCTGACGCTCGCCGTCCTGCTGGCTTTTGCCCAACCCCTCTCACGCCTTCGCCGCCCCCTGCTGATCTCCGTAGGGTTTGCGCTGATTTACGGGTTGGGCTTTGCCGCGCCGGCGCTGGGCCAACCGCTCTCCCTGGTGCTGCCGGACCTCGCACGTTACGACCTTACGGCCAGCCTGTGGGGCAGCGCGAGCAGCGTCAGCCTGCTGTGGTTGACGCTGCACGGACTATGCTGGACGGCTGTAGGCATCGAACTTGACGCCATACAGTTGAGACTCAAGTCTACGTGATGGCAGCGCGGGTAACCTTTCACGGGAACACCGTTTGCGCTTGGCTTGCCGCTTTCTACTCTATGCGGTAGCATCTAATCGGACCAAATGAGTCGGCTATTGTCGGCTCGTTCTTTTGTTATCCGCACCTGGGGCGGCCGTGCGCTACGCAATCTTTGGCGACATCCATGCAAACCTGGAGGCGCTCACGGCCGTTCTTGATTTCTGCAAGAAACAAGGCGTCGACAAGTATCTGTGTCTGGGCGACATCGTCGGCTACGGCGCCAACCCCGAAGAGTGCTGCACGCTCGTGCGCGAGCTGAAGATTCCTGTCGTGGCCGGCAACCATGACTGGGCTGTATGCGGCAAGCTCTCTATCGAGTTCTTCAACACCTACGCAAAGCAGGCGGTGTATTGGACCCGTGATGCCATCAGCGAAGAGAACATGCAGTTCCTCAAGGACCTTCCACTGATCCAGGAGGTCAACGAGGAGATCACACTCGTTCACGGATCGCTGAACTTCCCGGATCTGTTCGATTACATCCAGACCAGCCAGGACGCGCGCCTGAGCCTGGAGAAGCTGCACACGCGCGTTTGTTTCCTCGGCCACTCGCACGTGCCCGTCACGTTCTTCTCCGGCCCCATGGTCAGCTACTCCATGAGCTACGAGATCAACCTCAAGGGGTTCGAGAAGGCGCTGGTCAATGTTGGCAGCGTGGGCCAGCCTCGCGATGAAAATCCGAAGTCAAGTTTTGCCATCTACGACAGCGAGAAGGAGCAGGTGAAGATCCATCGCGTCGAATACGATATCGAAACCGCAGGCCGCAAGATTCTCGATGCCGGCCTGCCGGAAATCCTGGCCGAGCGCCTGAAGTACGGCAGATAGTCTTCTAACTTTCAGCCCGGTGCAGCTCTTGGTGGCGAAGTCTGGTCGCTTGGACTTCTGCTTCGGAGCGCGGCGATGTTCTTGCACCTCATGAGGTGGCGGTGCCCGCCGCCCGCTGTGGTTCACCAAACAGCCAGCGCACGAACTTCTTGCCCAGGCCGTCGCGCACAATCTTCTCCACGTAAGGCTCGTCGCCGGCGGGGCGGGGCACTTCTTTGACCAGCTTGCGTACGATGTCCCGCGAGTTCACATTGTCAGCGTCGGCGTGGAAATTCGTCAGGACACGATGATGCAGGGCGGGCATGGCTATCGCGCGAATGTCACGCGGCGTAGCCTCGTCGCGCCCCTCGAGAGCGGCGCGAGCCTTCGCGCCGAGAATCAGGGCCTGGGTGGCGCGCGGGCTGCCGCCGCATTCCACCATGTCCTTCACCATCAGGTCCTGGCTTTCCGAGGGCCGAGTGGCCCTGACCAGGTCTACAGCGTACTTCAGTGTCTGATCGCGCATGTTGATGCGGCGCACCACCTCCAGCATGCGGCGCACGCGCTCCTCGTCCAGCACTCGCCCCACCGGCAACTCGAACTTGCTGGTGGTGTGGAAGAGCATGGCCAGCTCATCAGTCTGCGTCGGGTAGTCCACGACAACCGTGAACAAGAAGCGGTCCAGGGCTGCCGCCGGCAGCAGGTAGGTGCCCTCCTGCTCTATGGGATTCTGTGTGGCCATGACAAAGAACGGTCGCGGCAGGGGATAGCTGTGGCCCGCCACCGTCACGCAGTTTTCCTCCATGGCCTCAAGCATGGCCGCCTGGGTCTTGGGCGGCGTGCGGTTGATTTCATCGGCGAGGATGAAGTTGGTAAAGATGGGCCCGCCCAGGAATTTGAAGCTGCGCTCGCTCCCCTCACTGGCCAGCACGTCACTGCCTGTGATGTCGCTGGGCATCAGGTCAGGCGTGAACTGGATGCGGTTGAACTTCAGGCCCAGAATCTCGGCCAGAGAACGTATGAGCAGCGTCTTGCCCAAACCAGGCACTCCCAGCAGCAACACGTGCCCGCCCGCAAAGAATGCCGTGAGAACCTGCTCGACGACCTCATCCTGCCCTATGATGCGTTTGGAAAGCTCCGCGCGAATGGCCTTGTGCGCCTCGCCTAATTCCTTCAGCGTGCGGTAGTCGTCGCCAGTCAACGCGGGTTTGTCCAGTTCGAGGTCCATGGGATCATTATTGGAACGCTGCAAGGCAGTGCAAGCGCCATGAAATCTTGCATTTGCGTCGAACTCCCGGCGCCTTGGGACGTTGATTTAGTTACGGGAACCTATGCCTGTTTTCCTGCACCCCTTTGGCACGAGCCTTGATGTATCTTGGTCAAGTCTGGCAGCACGTAATATATCGGCGCGGGATGCTACCCTTGAGTATCTCCACGCGCGCGAGCAAGTTACCTCTTGGTAGCAATGGTTTTCCGGAGATGGCTATGCACATGACTTCGGCCAGAGTTGGAGCGCGGCTTCTCTTCGTCGCCCTGCTGGCCTTCGCGGCGGCCGCCTTCGCGCCGGCCGCAGGCTCGGCCCAGGACGCCTTCAAGGACGCCAAGAAGGATTTTGAGTCCGCCAAGAAAGAAAACAGCGCCACGAAGATGGGGCGCGCCGTGGACGCCCTTGGCGCCGCGGGCAGCAGCGAAGCACGCGATTACCTCATCGGCCTTCTGGAAGAAGACCAGAAAGCACGCAAGAACAAGAAGCCGGGCTGGCCGGGAGATGTGCGCAAGAAGCTGATCGCTGCGCTGGGCAACTACACGGATGACGACAGCGTCGCCAAACTGGGCGCAGCTATTCTCAAGTACGACAGCCTCAAGGAGCCGGCGGCAGCCTTGGACCAGTACGACCTCTTCGCCCCCCTTGCCGGCATGGAGAACAGCGAAGCGGCCACCAAGGCACTGATTGCAGCCCTGAGTGACGCCAAGAACCCCTACATCAAGGTGGCTGCGCTGGAGGCCATTCGCCGAAACGGCAACCACCGCTTCGTGGATGCAGTCTGCGCCATCCTGCGCGAGGACAACAAGGAGTGGTGGAGCAAGTGGAAGATTGTGCCCATCAACGTATTTGCCTGCCTTGAAGCCATCGCGACGACAGATACAAATGATGCTGCGGTCAAAACCGTCGAAGCCGTCTCCGACCTCAGCCTCAAGTGGTCCAATGACAAGTTCGATCCCGACGAGCGCGTTCGTTACTTCGGCGGGCGCATGCTGCGCGCAATCACCGGCGAAAACGCGGACATTACTTCATGGCAATTCTGGAAGTGGTGGGCCGCGCAGAAGCGCTCCGTTGGCAAGGTAGTCAAGGGAGACAAGACCCCTGAAAAGCGCAGCAAGACGGCCCCGGTTCCTCCAATCTTCAACGCACCGCCGGTAGGCACGCGCTTCGTGTTCTGCATTGACGTGTCACTGTCCATGAAGATGCCTCTCAAGATCGACCTTGAGGAAATCGAGAAGCGTCCCCCTCAGAAAGGCCCCACTACCAACGACAAGAAGGGCGACAAGGATGAGGACCCCGAGGTCAAGCGCCAACGCGAGGAAGAAGAGAAACGCATCGCGGAGGAAGAGAAAAAGCGCGGCATTGACGCCCTCAGGAAACTGCCCTGGAAGAGCATCACAACCAAGATGGAACTGGCCCGCGAGGAGCTCGCACGTGCTATTGAGTCGCTGCCGGACAAGTTTCAGTTCGCCATTGTCACCTATTCTACGGAAGTTGACTGCAAGACGCCGGGCTTCGTAACGGCCGATGCCGGCAGCCGCGCGAAGTGGGCGAAGGCGGCCCGTGAACTGGAGCCCGAGGCCCTCACCAACATCCACGGCGGGCTCATGGCCAGCCTGCGCTTGAACAAAGCGGGTTTCAAGCGAGGACTCCCCGAGCAGCCCAGCGTCGATGAAGACTGCGTTCTCAACGGCGCGGACACCATCATTTTCCTGACTGATGGCTGGGGCTCGTGGAGCGACGACAGCAACAGTCAGACCGTCAAGGATCCCCGCGGCGGCGAAGGCATGGTCGGAGACGGCACCCATATCCTGGGCCCTGACATCTGGCCCTCCATCGCCCGCCACAACCTGTTTCGTAAGGTCATCATCAACTGTGTCGGGATTGGGTACCACGACGCCGAATGCCTGCGCCACCTCGCACGCGACTCCGGCGGCGCCTATGTGGACTGGGGCTTCAAGGAATAGCCAGGGCACTCCGCAAGACGGGGATGGCGATGCCGTCCCCGTTTTGCTTCATTTCCGTTGGCAGCCGCCTCCCCCTTGCTTGAATCAGCGGCCCTATGGCACGACCCGCTGTGGTTCTCGTTTCCGGCGGCCTGGACTCGGCCACGGTCCTGGCCTGCGCCCAGGTCATGGGCTTTGACTGCCACGCCCTTAGTTTCGACTATGGGCAACGCCATCGCGTCGAGCTGGAGGCCGCCCGGCGCGTCAGTCGGCACCTTGGCGCTGCCTCACAACGTGTGGTCAAACTCGACTTGAGGGCCATCGGCGGCAGCGCCCTTACGGCTGACATTGCCGTTCCCAAGGGCCGAAGCGCCAAACGAATGGCTCGTGGTATCCCGGTCACTTACGTTCCCGCACGCAACACGATCTTCCTGAGCTACGCGCTGGCCCTGGCCGAAGTGCTGGGCGCCCGCGACCTTTTCATCGGCGTCAATGCCGTCGATTATTCCGGCTATCCCGATTGTCGGCCGCCCTTCATCAAAGCCTTCACGGAGGTCGCCAATCGGGGGACGAAGGCCGGTGTCCAGGGTGGGCGCTTCAAGATTCACACGCCCCTGATCAAGCTTTCCAAGGCGGGCATCATTCAGCTTGGCACGGCCCTGGGAGTTGATTTCAGCCTTACCCACTCGTGCTATGACCCGAGGGGAAAGCGCGCCTGCGGCCGCTGCGATGCCTGCCTGCTGCGCCGCCGCGGCTTCAGGAAGGCCGGACTGCCCGATCCCACGCGATACGCGTGACAACGCGCATGGTCTGGCCTGCCTTCACGCTTGATTGCGAAGGCGGGCAAGTTACCTTGCGCCGCAGACTGAGCCCCCCGGACAGCACCCATGGCCAAAAAGCTGATCAGCATCAACCTCGACCCGATTGTCGCCGCGCGCGTTGATACCAAGACGCCGCACTACTGGGACATCAAGCGCCGGCGCGTGATTCGCGGCGCGGTCGAAGACGACGGCGGCCGCCGGGTATTGATAGACACCATTCCCCTGCGCACGCTGCGCAAGCTGGTGACCGATTTCCGCAAGATCGTCGACAGCAGCGATCACAAGTCCATCGACGAAGTGCTTAAGGGTGGGCTGGACAAACTGCCCAAGCTCTTCGAAAAGCGTCCCGACCTCGACAAGGCTTGGCGCAAGCAGGCAGGCGCCGAGTTGGCCAGGGCCGCCGTGGATTGGCTTGCCTTGCAGGGGATTGAGAAGTTCTCCCCCGCCGGAGACATGTCGCGCTACCTGGCGCGCGGCCGCAAGAAGTCCCGTGACGAAGAAGAGTAAGCGTGCAAGCACTGAAAGACGCGGCCCAGGGCCGCGTCTTTGTGTTTCGGAGCACATCAAAGACTACTTGCCTCGCTTGCGCTGCGCCGCCACAGGATCGCGGATCTCCGTGGTCTCCACCTCCGCCTCATGGAAACGAGGCAGCAGCTCGCGCGCGTAGTCCACCAATTCCTGCGGGGTGTCGTCGGAATGGCGCAGGCTTCCCTTGCGCGTCACCGTGAACTGGCAGCGTCCGCTGGGCAGTTTGAAGGAGAGGGTGGCCGCATCGAGCTGAAGGGCGAACTTCTCGCACAGCTTTTCGCCCTCACGAACATCCAGCATCTTGAAGGTGGCGCTGGCCAGCATGTTCTCCCGCGCCAGGTAGTCCTTGATGCGCAGGTTGCGGATTTCGTTCTTGTTGTAGGCCCGCTGGAGTTCGAACACGTAGTCTTTGATGTTCACGTTCAAGTCGGCGAACTCAATGCCGACATCGGGCATGGCATCGAGCGCCTCGAACAGGGCATTCAGTTCCCCGCGGCGCTCCTCCACATGCACCAGACCGTGCTGGAGGTCCAGCCCAAAACGGCATTCCGCCAGCGCCTCGCTCTTCTCTTCCACGGGCTTGAGCGTCTTACGGTCGATGGATTTGGTCTTACTCGTCTTGACGTAATAGAACTTGCCATTGACACGGCTTGGGCTGCCTTCACCCATTACAAAGCCGCGCTCCATGCCGCTTTCGAAAGCCAGTTCCTCCATGGCGCGGCGCAGGGCCTTGAAGGAGTCCCCGCTGGAGACGAGTATCTTGAAGTGCAGTGCGCGCATGCGAACCTTCCCCGGAAAGGCTCCTACATAGCGGCCGCCGCTGCGGTGAAAAGGGTGCAGGCTTCAAAGATTTGCTGACTGTGGACAAAGTGGAAAACGAACCGCGCTTCAGCGCCGCTCTCCCAGCGGCTTGAGGCGCCGCTTGATGTCGGAGCGCAGACTTTCTGACACGTGCTTGAGCTGTGAAAGCGCCTCGAGCCTCTGACGTGAGGAAGCTGTGAGCAATCGCTCTTTCATAGCATCGAACAGCGCTTCAACGGCGGCGCGACGTGCATGATCTGCATCGCCAGGCTTCTCGCCCAACTCGGGACGGCAGGCAATCTGGAACATGCTCTCCAGAATCTGGCGACGCTCGACCATTTCCGGCTCCTGCTCAGCCGACAGTCGCCGCACCAGCTCGTTCATGACGCCAGCCAGGATGCGGTTCAGCCGCGTGCTGCCCAGGCTCACCGTCGCCATCTCGCCCAGCACCTGCATGATGGGCAGCAGGTGGGAGCGGCGTGCCAGGAGCTCGGCAATGTCGTCGATTGAGCGCTCGCTCTCGCGGCCCGACAACGCAACGCGACCCAGCAGGCGGCCGAGCGTCAGCACGCTGGCCGGAGCCCAGATCATCTTGTAGTCCGTCACATCTCGCCACAGCTGCGAGAGGTCGGCCAGGACTTTCTGGTAGAGCCCCTTGGGCGTGCTGCTTGAGTCCAGCAGGCGGCTCAGCCCTTCCAGCACGCGCGGAATCATGTCGGTGTAGGCGGTGGTCTCCCGCCCGAACTCGAAGACCTCCTCACCCTGGGCGTTCTTCTTCAGACCGCCCCGTACAGTAGGTGGCGCACGCTTCACGAAGCTGAGCAGCAGATGACCGATTTCGATACGCTCCGGGCCGCCCAGGCTCGCCCCGGCCGCGAGATACCCCAAGGCGTCAATGACGTCATACACCGCGCTGCTCTTGCCCACGTGGGAACGCAGCAGCTTTCCGACGGCCGAGGCTGTTTCGCCTGAAACTCGCTCATGGGCCGCAATACGTGCCAAGGCCACGTAAAGGGGGCCGCGGGTGGGAAAGCTGCTCTCTTCAGCCTCGATCAGCTTGCGCAGCTCAATGACCAGCTTCTCCAGCTCGCGCGCGCTGATCTTGGCATCATGCTCGACCACATCAGGCAGCAAGTGGGCCGCCGTCAGTCGCGTGACGTCGTGGGCGCTCTCGGTCATGCCTTGCGTCAGCGGCCCAATAGCTGCCCGCCCGCAGCGGCGCAGAGCCGTCTGAAGCAGCTCAATCTGGCGCTCAAAGCGAAACGTGTGCAGGTCAGCGATAAAGTGCTCGGCGGCAGCGCGCTTGGCCTTTTCATCGACAAACTCGCGCTCGTAGAAGCCGCTTTCCAGCAACACGACGCGCACATTCACCGAAGCCGCAGGGTAAAGGTCGAGGCAGGCCCGCGCCATTTGCCGCCCTGCTTCAGGTGAAAGATCCGCGACACGCAGCATGGTGCCCATCAGGCCCACGATGCGCTCCTGGCCAGACTCCGAAGCCTGAGGCAATGACTCAACAAGGGTGCCAACGGCCCGCTCCCGCAACTGGCTCAGGGCGCCCAGGCAGGCCTGGTAGTTGCGGTCAAGGTCATTGCCGGTCTGCACCCCCGTCACCAGCCGCCGCACGATTCGAGGCTCAGCCGCGCCTTCCAGGTCATAGCGACAGATGGTGGCCAACGCGAAGAACTGCAGCGCCGGCACCGAAGACTCCTCGGCCGTGGCGATGAGCAGGCGCGAAACCAGGCCACGATCCAGACCGTACATCGCCCCGTAAACATCGCGCAGAGGTTCTTCGTACTGAGACTGCTGAACCTGCGCAAGGTCCACCATCTCCTTGTGCAGCGTGGCCAGAAACTCCCCGGCCCCTTCCAACCTGCCCAGATGCATGGCCAACAGTCCCAAAGAGGCCAGCACCACTTCCCTAGGTTCTGAGGGCCGGACAAATCCGGCCACGACTCCCAGCGCCAGACGATGTTGGGCGTTGTCCAGGCGCGGCAGGATCTGGCCCAGGTTCGCGATAGCTACCACGCGCTCGGCCTGGCTGGCGGCCGAAGCCTTGGCAATGTTCTCGGTCAGCGCCTGGTCCAGACCCAGAGCCCCCAGGGCGCGCGCAGCCTCTGCCCGAACCTCGGCTTCGCGATCGCGAAGGGCGGCCAGAAACAGCTGCAGCTTCTCCTGGGCACCCAGCCCAGCCAGCCAGAGTTTTCGGACAGCCTCCAGGCGGCGCCCCTGGTCCGCCGAAGTCAGGAGGTCCAGCTTCAACCGCGAGATTTCGTCAGGAGTCAAAAGCTTGGCAGCCTCCTGCCCCCCGATCAGCGAAGCAATCGCGGCGGCCGGAGCCACGCTCAGGGCTTGGGAAGCGGCCGGTGCGGCAGGCGCCTCTTCGGCCTCTTCAGCGAGGCAGAGTACGCGCCGCTCACCCCTTGGTTGCAACGACAGCGGATGCTCTTCGAAAAAGCCGCCGTCGGACTTGGGCAAGATATTCGCCAATTGAGCCGGTGTCAGATGTTCGGCCTGGTCGAGCGTTGCTTTGGACAACAGCCAGTCATTGAGGGCCTTGCCGTCTGCCGCGCAGGCCAGTTCAACCAGTGCCTCTGAAAGCAGCAGGCCCTTCCGGGCCAGGGCCGCCGTTCGCGTCGCCAGTCGCCGCGACGCTCCAAAACGCTCCACCAGCGAGTCGAAATCTCCCTCAATGATGCGCACGCGGCTTCCCTCGCTATGATTCCGTCGATGGTAGACGACCTGCTCCAGTGCCGCAACGTCGTGGTGCGCGCCCCCAATGCACTGGGCGATCTCATCATGGCCACTCCGGCCTTTTCCAGGCTTGCCGCGCACTACGGGAAAGAGCACCTGTCACTCATCTGCCTGCCCGCCGGCGCGGCTTTGCTGCAGGGAAACAGCTGGTTTCGTGAGCTGATTGCCTATGATCGCGCCAAAGCCCACCGGGGATTTGGCGGCGGGCGCCGTTTTGTGAAGGAAATCCGCGCACGTTCCTTCGACCTCGGCATTATCCTGCCCAACAGCTTTGGTAGCGCCTGGCAGATGATGCGCGCCGGCGTGAAGAAGCGCATCGGGTATTTCAAGGAGGGCCGCAGCTGGCTGCTGCATGCCGGTCGCCCGCGGGAGCATGACGCCCAGGGCCGCTTTGTCCCCAAGTACACGGGCCTCTATTTCATGGAGCTGCTTGACGTCGTCGGTCTGCCCAAGGCGCCGCTGGCGCCGTCGCTGCCCGTGACGGCCGAAGAGCGTTCAAGGGCCGCGGCGTTCCTCACCGAACAAAAGCTCACCCTCGGCCCTCTGGTAATCCTGGCCCCTGGGGCCGCCTTTGGTCCCAGCAAGCTCTGGCCCCCGGAGCGGTTTGCGCACGTAGCTGATGCCCTGGCCGGCCAGGGCGCCGCGCCGCTCATCAGTTATGGGCCAGGCGAGGAAGATACTGTCAAGGCCCTGCAGGTGGCCGCGCGAACCCCCCTGACCACCACCCGGGGGCTCAATCTGGGCGTACTCAAGGCTGTCTACGAGCGGGCAGCACTCGTGATATCGAATGACACAGGCCCGCGCCACATGGCCGTGGCCCTTGGCCGGCCGGTGCTGACGCTCATGGGTCCCAACGACCCGCGTTACTCGGCTCTGCCGGAAGTCGAACGAGGCGAGGTCATCCGCTTGGAAGTGGACTGCGCGCCCTACCGCCAGCCCTGCCAGCTCAAGGCATGCCCCATCGACCATCGCTGCATGCGAGGCATTGAGGTTACGCGGGTGCTGGAAGCCGCAAGGAAATGGCTCAGTTAGCGGCGGGAGGCATCGGCTCGCTTTTGGCTTTGGCTTCATCTTCTGCCAGCAGCATCTGGCGCACTTCATCGAGCGTGTGGTGGCGTTTGAGCATTTCAATGCGCTTGATGCGATCGAACACTTCTTCGCCGTAGAGCCGGTGGCCGGAGTCCGTCCGCTCGGAGGGCTTGATCAGGCCCAGCATCGTGTAGTTGTGTATGGTCTGACGCGAGAGCTTGGTGTGGCGCATGATCTCGCCAACCTTGAACAGTTTTGGTGGTGCTCCCATAGGCGCCCCGCGCGATTTCTGTCGCCTACTTAACTACCGTACCGCCAACACGCCAGAGGTTAGCGGGCAATCAACCGCTCCGGAATGATCACGGCGCGCTTGAGCAGGGCCTGCTGAACGCGGCCAATATTCTCCTGCAGGCGCCGGTTGTAGACGGCCTCCCGGATTTCGGCCTGCACCTTCGGGTCGCTGAACTGCCGCGCGTCGCCCTCTTCTTTGCTGAACAGCTGAATGAACAGATATCCCTCAAAACTCGTGCCCTTTTCGTCCGTGTCGCGCAAGCTGGCGAACTCTGACACTCCTCCCGCCTTGGGGAGGCTCAACACGAGCTGATACACCGTGGGATCAAGGTCCTTGTCGGTTTCGGCCCGTTTACGCTCGCTGACCTCCAGCTTCAGACCCGGCAATCCCATTTGCTCCACCAGCAGCTTCAGGCCGCTGGAGGCACTTTCCAGGCTTTCCCCGCGCTTGGCCCGCGCCTGGCACTCCCCAAAGGCAGCACCCAGTTTTCTGCGATCACCCAGGCTGGTGTTCGCCAGAAAGCTCAACTTGAGCAAGCGGTAGTCCACCTTGCGCGCAACCTTGTACTTCTCGCGGTCCGCGTCAAACGCGGCTCGGATGTCGCGGGGCGACACATTGAGCGGGAAGTAAACACTCAGGGGAAACTCCGTCGGCAGGGATCCCTGGCCGCCCGCCATCACGTACACCATCTGATTCTGGATCAGGTCGCGACGCCGGCGCTCACGATACTCAGACGGCGTCAGGCTGAACTTTTCCTGCAGGTAACTGGCCCAACGCACTTCGTCGCCATCGGCAATGCCCAGCAGGCGCCGTTCATTCTGGATCACCGTGCGCACATCGGAGTCCTTGATATTGCTCTCGAAGTTGACTTTGCGCGCCTCGGACAACAGCAGCCGGTTCACGATGAAGGTGTCCAGCTGCCCATAGACGATTCCGCGCTCAATCTCCTTGTCAGTCACCGAGGGCGGAATGCGCCGTACTTCGCGCTGGGTGCGCACCTCAGCCGAGAGATCGTTGCGGCCCCCCAGGATGTCCTGGTAAGTGATGGGTTCGCCATCCACGATGGCCAGAATCTCGTTGTAGCCATCAGAGATGGCGCGTGGATTGGCCTGCACGCACAGGGGCAGGGCGCACAGCAGCATGAGGGCCAATGCCAGTCTCGTCATGTCCGGGTCTCTGTCGCGGCCGGGCAAGGTTGCAACCCGGCACCATGGGCGGCAAGCGGGAAATCCACGCCGGGCCTCGAAATTGTCGAGTTCTACCGGGCCAGACCGCAGAACCGGAGACGTGAATCAGCGATGGGCCAATGCCCTTCGACCACGAGCCGCTGCCCACATCTCTCACTCGAGAGAAAGAGCGACGCTGCGATCACGCTCCACGGCAAGAAGGCGGCGGCAATCAAGTTTGCAGCACGCCGGTGCGATACTCACCTATCTCGTCCACGTTCTCGCTCATCTCGATGGCCTGGATCAGCCGCTGCCGCGTTTCCTGCGGCGTGATGATGGCGTCCAGCCAGAGCCTGGCCGCGCCATAGGCGGGCGCCATCGCATCGGTGTATCGCTTCTTGATGTCGTCGAGGAGCCGCTTGGCGTCTTCGTCGCTCACTTCCTTGCCCTGTGTCTTCATTTTTGCCATCTGGAGCTGCGGCAGCACGCTCGAAGCGCTTTCACCGCCCATCACGGCGTATCTCGCCGTGGGCCAGGCCGCGATATAGCGCGGCCGGTAGGCACGACCGCACATTGCGTAGTGCCCCGCGCCAAAGCTGCCCCCGATGATGACGGTAAACTTCGGCACTACCGAATTGCTCATGGCGTTCACCATCATGGCACCCTTGCGGATGATGCCGCTATGCTCGGCTTCCGGGCCCACGATAAAGCCGTTCACGTCATGGAAAAACACCAGGGGAATGCGCAACTGGTTGCAATCCATGATGAAGCGCGCCGCCTTCTCTGCTGCGTCGCCGTAGATCACACCGCCGGTTTCCCATGGCTTGTCCTTGTGGCGGATGGTCTCCTTCTGGTTGGCCACAATGCCGACCGAGTAGCCGCCCAGGCGGGCATAGCCGCACACCAGCGACTTGCCCCAGTCCGGCTTGTATTCGTTGAGCACCGAATCGTCGACCAGGCGCGCCAGAACATCACGCATCTCGTAGCCTGCATAGGCGTTCTTGGGAATGATCCCCAGGATTTCCTCGGGGTCGTACGCCGGCGCCTTGGCCTCCACACGGTCAAAGTGGCCGCGCTTGCGCGTCCCCATGCGGCTGACGATGTCGCGGATCTTGGCAATGCACTCCTCATCGGTCTTGCACACGTAGTCCGCTGTGCCGCTCAACTCGGCATGGACGCGCGCCCCGCCGATTTCATCGTTCGTCCATTCGCGCGCCGTGGTTTTGGCAGCCTTGGCGAGCGCGGCAGCCGCCAGATACATGCCGCTGCCCTCCGTCATGAGCACATGGTCGCACAGCACAGGTAGATAGGCGCCCCCCGCGACGCAAAGTCCCATAACCGCGGCAATCTGCGGAATGCCCGAAGCCGTGATGCGCGCTGTGTAGTCAAAGACCTTGCCGAAATCGTCTTTGTCCGGGAAGACTTCGTCCTGCAGGGGCAAGAACACACCGGCGGAGTCGACGAGATAAACCAGCGGCAACCGGTTCTCCATGGCCACGCGCTGGGCGCGCAGCACTTTCTTGCCGGTCATGGGACAAAAAGCGCCCGCCTTGATCGTCGAATCGTTGGCGACGATCATGAAGTCGCGCCCATGAATCTTGCCCACACCGGTAATTACGTTGGCGGAGGGAATGCCCCACTCGTCGTACATGCCCAAGCCGCCATACAGCCCATATTCCAGGAAGGGCGATCCGGGGTCCACCAGCTTCTGCACGCGCTGGCGCGGTGGCAGTAGTCCGGCCTCGATCTTCTTGTCGTAGGCCTTCTGCCCACCACCGAGCAGCAGCCGGGCTTCCGTGGCCCGGTGCTTCTCGACAAGCGCGGTGAAAGCGGCAACGTTATCGCCCCACTCGGGCGAAGTCTTGCGCGCCACGGTTACACGATTGGGAATCCGGTCTTGAGGAATATCGACCTTCTTGCTTTCGAGCTTTGGCATGTCGGCATGATGCAAACCGCCACGCGGACTTCCAGCCCGTGAAGCATTTGTCGGCCATCAAGTGCCAGCGACGGCTATCGGCTGCGATTCAACGAGGCCTTCAAATCGGACATCGCATGCTGACTGGTTTCAATCAAGCCATCCATCGGGCGGTCGAGATCCGCAATAAGCACGATGACGATGGCAAACGCCAGCGCGGTGGCCGCCAGCACGGGCGAGCGCGCCGAAACGTGCAGGCCGCCGTAGTAGCCCATGGTGGCGAATGCCAGTGCCGACAAGACGTAAAGGGCGACCCAGATGGTGACAGGTATGTGGGAGCGCGCGAGCACACGCTCCTCGTGAACATCGATGACTTCGTTCAGCGATTCAACGAAGAGCGAAGCGCTTTCAGAACCCCCATTCGCGCGTCCGAATTCCGCGGCGATTGTCCACAGCTTCTCGTGAATCTGTTGAGAATGGCGCTCCTCTCCCCGCGACTCACTCGCAGCCCACGCAAGCCTCACCTCGACGTACTCGCGTAGTAGCCGCTGCGCGGTTTCGCGCTGCGCCTCAGGTAGCAGGTCCGTGCGCAGGTAGCAGGTTCCGACGGCGTTGGCTTCCTTGGTGACGAGATCCTGCCTTGCTGAAAACCGCGTCGCCGCCAGCCCGAAGGTAAACGCGAGCAGGAACGCCAGCAGGCCCAGCATGGTGCCGGCCATGGCATTCACCGGCTCGGTTTTTTCCAGTTCGTTGCGCTTGCGCCGATAGGCGCCGTAGCGGTGCCCAAGTTCCGCAAAGCCCAACACCAAGGCCACCGTGAACACAAGCAGCACGAGCAAAGGCACAGACTCTATGAACGCAAGCGCCATTTCTTTTCCAGCAGCCGACGCATGATGCAAAGCCGCGCACGCCTTTCCAGCCCGTACCGGCGCGGCATGTTAGACTGACGCCATGAAGACGCTCATCCTGCTGTGCGCGCTTTGTGGCACGCTCAATGCCGCTGAATTTTTCGTCTCCCCCACCGGCAACGACGGCGCACCCGGCACCAAAGCCGCGCCGCTGCTGACGCTCAATAAAGCGCTCGAAAAATGCGCCGAAGGCGACACGATTTTCCTGCGCGAAGGCACGTACGGCGGCGGCCAGACGGTTGCCAAGGCGAAGATCACCATCGCCGCGTACGAGGGCGAAAGAGTCAGCCTCAAGGCCCCCAATGACAACGAGCGCATCGGCAACTGCCTATGGTTCACTGCCAGCGGCGGAACCCTGCGCGGCATCGACCTGGAGGGCGGCTTCTACTATGTGTTGAAGTTCGAACTGGGAGTCGTGGGCGGTCTGGTCGAGGACTGCCGCTTGCACGACTCGGGCCGCGACTGCGTCAAGATCGCCGGCGCCGACAAGATCACGATTCGCCGCTGCGAGATATTCAATTCGGGCCGCCGAGACAACTCCAACGCCGAGGGCATCGACAACGTCAACGGCGACGAAATGCTGGTCCAGGACTGCTACATCCACGACATCGCGACCTGCGGCGTCTACCCCAAGGGCGGAAGCATCGGATCCATCATCGAGCGCTGCCTTATCATGCGCTGCAACCAGGCCGGCATCTCCATGGCGCAGAGCAGCGGCCTGCAGTTTTACGACACCAAGGCAAACCCTGAGTATTACTCGTGCCGCGACTGCATTGCCCGCAACAACATCATCGTGGACATCAAGGGCAGCGGCATTGACCTCGAAAGCGCACTGCGGCCCCGCGTCTACAACAACACGATCGTCAATGCGGGCCAGACCATGCGCGGCGGCATTCGCATCTCAGGCAACAACAAGGGCGGCGAAGCGGGGCTGGTCAAGTGCAAGGACGCCGAGATTTGCAACAACATCATTGTCATGGGTCCGGATTCGAAGCGCCCCGCCGTCATGATGGGCAAAGACTCGCACGAGGGCAGCCTCACTTTCAGCCATAACCACTACCACAAAGTCGGCGGCAAGGCCCTCTTCTGGTGGGAGCCCACCGGCGCCTACGGCCTGGATCTCGCGGGCTGGGTCAAGCTCAGCGGTGAGAGTGAAGCCTCCGAAGGCGACCCGGGCCTCGACGACACCTGGCATCTCAAGAAGGACAGCCCCTGCATCGGCAAGGGCAAGAATCTTGCGCCCCCCGACACGGAGTCCAGGGGCAAGCCAGCCACAGGCAAGCGTAAGCCCGAAGAAAAGGCCGACGGCAAAGCCTCCGAAACCTCCCCAGAATTCATGGACGACTATGACGGCAACCCGCGCCCCGGCCCCAAGGAGCGTAAACCCTGGGACCAGGGAGCAGACCAGTCCGGCGCCGAAGCGCTGCCCACACCGCCCGCCAAGGACACAGTCGGCACCAGACCTAAGACCGACAAACCGGCGAAGAAGGCCACCGGCAGATGAACGGGGGCCAAGCTCCTGGGTCATGACCCCCACTGGGGCGGCAGGGTGGAGCACTGCAGGTTACACTCTCCAAATGATTGCAGCCGTCGACGTTCACTACTTCGGCGAGGTCGCGCAAGCCGCGCTGGTGGCCTTTGCAGACTGGACATCCGATGAAGCCCTGCTGGAAGGCATTCAACGTGTTGATCGAGTGGCGCCCTACGTTCCCGGGGAGTTCTTCAGGCGCGAATTGCCCTGCGTCCTGCCTTTGATTGAGGCCGTGAAGCCTGAAGTCGTGATCGTCGATGGCTACGTCTGGCTGGGAGCACAGCCAGGCCTCGGCGCACACCTGCACAACATGCTCGCAAGGCGCGGTCACACATGCGCCGTCGTCGGCGCCGCCAAGACACCCTTCAAGGGGACGCAGGCCGTAGAGGTTCGCCGGGGCCAGCGCAAAGGGCGCAGAGGCCCAAGTCCGAGGCCGCTCTACGTCACGAGCGTGGGGATGGACCCGACCGCTGCGGCTCAGGCCGTCGCGAGCATGGCAGGGCCGTGGCGCATTCCCCTGCTGCTGCGCAGAGTAGACGAACTGACGCGAATGAAGCGAGGTGACAGGGCCCGCTCGGCGGCGGTCAGTGATTAGTCGCGAACTCTGTCGTCATCAGCAGTGCGAACATCAGATCTTCGAAGTTGCGTTGTGTCGGACCCCCTGAGTTCACGAACTCCAGGGCGCGCTGAAGCTCTGCCGCCTGCGGTTCGCGGAAGAGCAGGGCAAGATACAGCTCTTTGATGCGATCGTCCGCGGCCCGATGCTCCTTGAAAATGCGCCCAAGCAGCGATTTCTCTGAGACCCGTGAAATTCGGTTGGTGAACTCTCCGTTCATCACGGCCAGGGCCTGGTCGATGCTGGACGTGAATGACTCGCTTTCGGCCATTTCATCGTCGCTGGCCAGCCTCGCGTAGCGCGCCGCCGCTGTGCGCCTGAGCAACCAGTCATCGGGCATTGCCTCGACCCACTTCTCGTACTTGGCCAGGGTCTCCATATCGTAGGAAATGCGCCGCTCGCTGTCGGGCAGCTTGCCTTGCTCCTTCTGCTTGGCGTGCTCTGCCGCGGCCTTGCGCGCGTCCTCGAACACTTTGCGCTTGGCGGCATCCACGGCCTGAGCGAGGTCCTCTGCATCAGCCAGGGCAACAATCGCCGCGATGAACTGCTCAGGACCCAGATGCCGCACCGGGTAGCTTGCAAAGTGCCGAGGCTGAGCCTTCTTGTCGGCCACGACGCTGGAAAGTTGCCAAGCCCTGGATTTGAGCAGCCCAGCGTACAGGCGTCGAACATCCCACCCCTGGGCCACGAACCAATCTGTCAAAGTTTCGAGCAGTTCGGGGTGGCTGGGAGAAGTGTAGCTGTTGAAGTCGTCCACAGGCTCGTGAAGGCCTCGGCCAAAGGCAAGCGCAAAAGTGCGGTTGACAATGTAGCGCGGCGTCTGGCGATTGCCTGCTCCCACAAGCCACCGCGCCAGTTCGCCGCGCCAGCGCCTTGGGTCCTGGCTTTCCGCCCCTTTTCCGTCGAGCGTTCTGGGCTTGATGAACTGTGCATAGAGATCGACCAGCGCCTGCTGGTCTTTAGGCAGGCTGTCACGTTTGCGGAGAGCTTCCTTGATCCTGCGCACGTTCTCGTCGCTCTCCGTCAGCGTGACTCGTGCGGGACGAATGTCGTTGTTCACGCGCGCCACGGCGCCGATAAAGAACGAGGTCATTCCGTTGAAGTCCGCGACTTCGATGTTCTCATAGGGGTGCTTGTGGCACTGCGCACACTGGATCTGAACGCCGGTCAAAACCTTCGACAAATGCCCCGAAACGTCACGCAGGTCGCGTGGCTCGTTGTCGTTGAAAAAAACGGAGATCGCCGGGGCATCGGCGAGGTTCCCCTTGGCCGTGACAATCTCGCTCCAGATTTCATGAAAGCCCGCACCCGCATTGACGCGCGCTGCGAACCAGGCAGCGAATAGATCACTGCCATTGAGCTGGCCCGCGCCTCGTCCCCTGATGGCCGCCGTCCAGTAGTCTGCCAGATAGCGGCCAAAGCGTGGGTCTGCCACCAATGCGTCAATCAGCTTCTCGCGCTTGGCCGGGTCCGTATCACCGAGGAAAGCCTTGGCCTCTGCGCGCGTGGGCGGTGCGCCCGTGGTGTCCAGATAGACGCGCCGCAGGAACTCCGCATCGCTGGAGAGCTCTGCGGGCCTGACACTCTCGGCCTCCCACACCTTCTGCAGTGCGGCATCCACGAGATGGTTGACGGCGGGAACGGCCGGCTCGTCAGCGCTCACAGGGTTCTGCAGCAAGGCGAGCAGGCAGGCTACTGCACAACCGAGCAAAGCGAGCGAACAGCGCATAGGCACCCCTTGTGGTAATTATTCCGCAGTGCCCGTGCCGGCTTTCAGGCCCTGGACGCTACTTGCCCCACTTCGCGAGTTGGAACCTCCCGCCCAGCGATTCCACAAATGCCTGCATGTCGAGCGTGTGTTGATAGCCCATGTCGAGGCCGATGTTGACGAAGGTGACGGGATGAAAGCGCGTCAAGTCCATATACAGCTCGCGGGTCTTGTCCCACCGGGTGCTCACGCCTCGCTGAAGCACTCCAGAGTTGACGAAGTAAACCGCGCGCACCCGTGGGTCATCTAGCGCCGAAGCAATGTTCTCGTACCACGCGCACAGGCCAAAGATGTCGCGCTTGACAAGCCATTGGTCAGCCAGGGTCACGTTCTCGGATGTTGCGGGTGCCAGTCCCTTTTCAAAGGCGGCCTGGCGCTGCCGAAGCGGAGGAATGTTGGACACGTAACGATAGGTCAATACTTGAAAGTTGGCGTCTTTGCTCAGGCCCTTGATCGTGCGGCGCATTTCCTCACGGGCAATCTCAAAGCGCGTGCGCGTGTCTCCCGCAACGGGGCTGCTCATGAGGCCCGTAGTTTCCACGACGAAAACACAGTCCTGGTTCAATACCGGCACCTCAAACAGCACAGTGGTGTTCCCCTCTCCCGCTTCCTGAACCAGCGCGGCCGTGGGAGAACGCAACCAGCCGCCAGCCGGCCGGGCCTTGCGCTCCGCCAGCCCGCGCTTGGCCCCCACCTGCTGCCAGTAGAACGTCCAGGCTTCTGCCGTGTAACCCTTGCGCTCGCCCGTCAGGTCCTCCAGCGCATGGACGAGGTCATAACGCAGGCCGCTCTTTTCCTGGGACAGCCGCACCAGTAACAGGTTCACGCTCAGGGGTTGCCACAGATCCACCAAGGCCTCGATAGTGCGCCGGCGCACACGCCAATCGCCATCCTTGAGCAGGTCCTCCAGCGCGCCTTGCGCCTGGGCAGCCAGTTCTGCCGTGGTGAGCTTGCCCAGTGCCTGGGCCACGGCGATGCGGGCCCGAAAGTCCTTGTGGTCCGCGACGCGGCACAGCGAAACCACGTAATCGTCCGGGCCCAGAGCCGCCAACCCGTCGGCCGCGCCGGCCGTGCACAGCCCGTCCTTGTCAGCCAGCAATCTCTCAATTTTGGAACCCGCCTCCCGGACCCCCAGACGCCCCAAAGCCGCCGCCGAGGCTCCCCCTGCCGCACCTCGAGCGCTGAGCCCGTCGATGAGCGCGCGCCGCGCCTTCTCGCTGCCAATGCGTTCCAGGGCGCGCGCTGCGGCCACTCGAACGACGTTCTCGCGCTGGCCCTTGAGGATGCTCATCAGGGCCGTGACGGCGGCTTCGCACTTGCGCCGCCCCAGCACCTCGATGCAGCGGCGGCAGATCTCGGCCTCCTTGCTGCCCACCCCCTGCTTCAGAAGCAACTCGTCGGTCCCAGGCCACTTGAGCTCGACCAGGAGTTCCTGGGCCTCTTCGCGGATATGTTCGAACTCGTCGGTCAACAGCGTGATGAACCGCGCACAGACATCGCTGCCTCCAGATGCCGCCAGCTGCCGCATGAGCGGAATGCGCTCGTCCTGCTTTTCCGCCAGAGTGCGGTAGCTCTCAAGCTTGGCAAGGTCACCCTTGACGTCCGCTGAAGGCACGACATCACCTGCCGCCGCTGGCACGCTCAGCGCACCCAGCGCGGCAACGAGTAGCAACATCTCCAGAAATCGCATGGATGGCCCTCGCTCGCCAGATCATGTCATCACATCGTCATTGAACGAACAACCGGACACACCAACATGTGTCACGAAATCGATACAACCTGAGACCGACCAAACAAAACACACCGCTTTCGCGGTGTGTTTTGTTTGGTCGGGGCGGCGAGATTTGAACTCGCGACCTCTTGCACCCCAAGCAAGCGCGCTACCCAGGCTGCGCTACGCCCCGACTCTTCAACTGCAGGAGGACTGCCCTCCGGGGTGGCGCAAAGCTAGCCCCTATCGGCCAAACGTCAAGGAGGCGAACGAAATCGCGTCGGTGCCCAAGCGTCAGCCCAGCCAGCCCGTAATCTCTGCCGCGCTCAAGATTCCGTCTTCCGTGATGTAGCCGGAAATCAGCTCAGCCGGGGTCACATCAAAGGCCGGATTGAAAACTCTGGCCCCATGGGGCGTCAGCAACGCTCCTTGCCACTCGCGCAACTCGCTCTCCTTGCGTTCCTCAATGGGAACATCGGCGCCGTTTCTGGCCGCAGTGTCAAAGGTGCTCTTGGGCGCGGCGATGTAGAACGGCGCGCCGTGCGCCCTGGCCGCCAGCGCCAAGGCATATGTGCCCACCTTGTTTGCTGTGTCTCCATTGCGGGCGATGCGGTCGGCCCCGGTGATTACCAGTTGCGTTTTCTTCTCACGCAGCACGATGGCAGCCATGTCATCGCCAATGACCGTGACATCAATGCCCGCTTGGGCCAGTTCCCAGGCCGTCAGCCGCGCTCCTTGCAGCAGCGGCCGCGTTTCATCCGCGAAAACGCGAAACTTCACGCCATTGCCGTGCGCCACGTACATCGGAGCCAGCGCTGTACCCATACCGCTGGTGGCCAGAGCGCCTGCGTTGCAATGGGTGTGAACGCCCATGCCGGGTCTGATCAGTTGCGCGCCATGGCGTCCAATGGCCTCGCAAGCCGCGACGTCCTCTGCATTGATGCGCTTGGCGGCCTCCAGAGCGCGGCTGGCATCGGACTTGGCTTCCTTCCATACGCGCTCCACAGCCCAGCGCAGGTTGACGGCTGTCGGGCGAGCCTGAGCGAGCAATTCGAGCCCGGCCTCCCCCCGACCCTCGCGCAGAGCCAGCACGCAACCATAAGCGCCGGCAACGCCGATGGCCGGCGCGCCGCGAACGGCCAGGCGCTGGATCGCATCAATGACCTGCTCCAGCCGCTCCAGATCGAGGTAGACCAGATCTCCTGGCAGGCGAGTCTGGTCGATGATGACGAGCTTGCCGTCAGCCGCGTCGCCGCGCCACTGCAGGGTTCTTGGATAGTTCAACTGCGGCTCCTTTAGTCTTGAGGGGCGGCATCGTATGATTGAAGCTCGGATTCTCATACGGATCAGTTCCCCGGAGCCCGGGCGCAGCCAGCCCAACTACCGCTGCTTTAGATGGAGCAAGTCATGGGCAAGTCTGCGCCCCGCGAAAAGCCAACGCAATCGCCCGCCAAGTCCGACCTGATGGCGGACCTGTCCCAGGTCCAGCTCCAGGCCCAGAGCGAAATGGAGCGCGCGATGAAGGAGACCCATCGCGTGCTGAAGCAGGCCATTGATCGGGCCGGGCCCAAGCGCGTAGCGCGCGCCCTCGATATTTCGCTCAGCCTGGTCTACAAGTGGACACAGCCGGCCCGCACCAAGCAGAACCCGGCCGCATCCGGCGCGCGCAATCCCCTGGACAAGCTGCTGGCCATCTTTGAACTCAGCCAGGACCTCGAACTGGTCCACTTCATCTGCCAGATGGCGCGCGGGTACTACACACCCAACCCGCTGGCCAAGGGCTCTGACCGCATCAGTTTTGTAAGTGAGACTGTCAGCTCGCTGAATGACTTCGCGGACATGCTTCAGTACGCGGAAAAGAGCCTGACCAACGACGGCCGCATCGACGAAGCGGAAGCCGCCAAACTCAGGCAGCAGTGGAACCGCCTCAAGGGGCGCCTGGAGCACTTCATCATCTCCTGCGAAGAAGGCCACTTCAACGCGGGCAGCGAAGACTCGGACGACGCCGAGGAGGAATAGTCGCGATGAGCGACCGTCTCAACATCCCCGAGTTCGACGACCAGGAAGTGCGCGAGCGCATCCTCAAACTGCGCGGGCTCATTGCCGAGGAAACCATCGAGACCCTCAAGATGGTGCGGCTGGACCACATCGTGAACCCCCGCGGCAAGCTGCAGGAATACGACCAGCAGGCGTTCCGTGCCTGGGTCATCGCATGGCTCAACGCGCTGGAAACCGTTCTCTGCGCCCACATGGCCATGATGACCAAGCGCATGAGCGGCAGCGGCGATGCCCTGCGTGGCCTCGTGGTGCAGCCCGAAAAGCTTCTCGAGCAGGTGGAAGACATCAAGCGCGCCCTGGAAATCATCCTGACGGCCGAGCCGGAAATGACGCCCGAACACGTGGACAAAACCGCCACGGACGAGTTCCCCGTCAAGAAATGAGTCGAACGTTGCATCGGCGTCTCGCCCATGTCGGGCGCTCTGCACGCGTCCGCGCTGGCGGCGTAGCCGCCAGCCATCGGCAGGATGCCGATGCCGCATGCGCTAAAGCCCCGCAGGGGACAAACTCTTCAGCGCAAGCTCGATGTCCGCGCGGTTTAGCTCGCGCCCGATGACGACGATGGTGGGCGCGGGGTTGAAGCCCTCCAGCGGAAACACATGGGCCTGAGCGTGCCCACCCGCCCATTGGCAAATGTAGAGCCGAGCATCACCTTTGACCCGGACGAAGCCCTTGGCGCGAATCACGTTACCCGGCAGGGCCCGCAACGCAGCCAGCAACGCCTCCCGGCTTTGGGCTTCGCCCACACGAAAGCTCAGGGCCAGGAATCCGTGTTCATGGTGATGATGGCCGTGGGCGTCGCTCAGCAGCTCATCGACGGCGGCGTCACCCGTTTGCGGCGCGGGCAACGCCAGCAGCTCTTTCAATGTAGCCGCCCCATCCAGGTCGCACTGCACCGTGTTGACCTGCCGCGCACCGGGCGCCACCTCGCGCACACGCGCCTGCAACTTGGGAAACCAGGCAGGATCGGCCAGGTCCATCTTGTTGAGTACAACGATCTGCGCCAGCTCAAGCTGACGGCGCGCGAGGTCGTTTATGCGCAGGGCATCCAGACCATGCTCGACATCCAGCACGGAGATCAGGCCGCGGGCATCAAGCCGGTCGATGAGATCCAGGGCCGTGCAGGTGTCGAGCACCTCAACCGGGTCAGCGATGCCCGTGGTCTCGATGAAGAGCAGTTCGGGCTTGAGGTCTCGCGCAATTTCCTGAAGCGCGGCGTGCAAGTCACCCTTAAGCGTACAGCAGATGCAGCCTCCCAGAACATTCAGAACTTCAATGGCGCCGCCGCTTTGCGCCACGGGACCGTCCATGGATATGGCGCCTGCTTCGTTCATCAGCACCGCCGGCTTCATGCCCGCCTCACGCGCGGCTTGAAGGAGCCGAAGCAGCAGGGTGGTTTTGCCCGCACCGAGAAAGCCGGAGATGAGAATGACGGGAGTCTTCATGGGGACGTTTTACACGATGGCCGGTTCTTGCTAAACCCTTCGCCCCGTGGAAACGATCTCCAAAGCGCGCCTCAAGTTGCTTCGCTCCCTGGCCCAGCGCAAAGGCCGCGACGAGCAGGGCCTGTTCATCGCCGAGGGACCCTATCTGCTTGAAGAAGCGCTCAAGGCGCAGGTGATACCGCGCTTTGTGGTAGTGAGCGAAAAGCAGGAAGGCCCGCGCGAGAAGGTTCAGGCGCTGATTGAACGCTGCGCCAAAGAAAGCATCGAGTGCGTGAGCGCCGGCGAGGCCGAGTTTGCCGAATGCGCCGACACCGTGAACAGCCAGGGCGTGCTGGCCGTGTTTGCGATCCCCCATTACGAGCTGGCGCCGCTGCTTGAACGCCACGATCTCACGCTGCTGGTGCTCGACAACATTAGGGAACCGGGCAACCTTGGCGCGATCTGCCGCCACGCCGCTGCGTTCGATTGCGGCGGGCTTTTGCTGCTCAAGGGCTGCGTCGATGCCTGGAACAACAAGGCCGTGCGCGCGAGCATGGACGGCGTGTTCCACGTGCCGGTATTCGCCGACCTCACGCCCGAAGATGTGATGCAACTACTCAACGCGCACGGCGTATGGCCTTACGTAGCCGCGTGCGGCGGCAAACCCGC
>JABARW010000053.1 GCA_019186845.1 Planctomycetota bacterium
CCCTTGGAAAGGTTGGTGCGCACCACATCGCCGTCCAGTACTTCCACTTTCTTGCCGGCCTTGCGAAGAGCCTCTTCCACAACATGGGCAATGGTTGTTTTTCCGCTTCCAGACAGTCCCGTGAACCAGATGGTGCAGGCTTTCTCGGCCATGGTCGTCCCCTTGAATGAGGGCGAGAGAGTGCGTCGCGGCACGAGCGTCGTCAAGGGATCAGCGCCGAGGCGACCATGCCTTGGCACTGTTACTCTTCTGCGGGTTGCGTCCAATGCACTCGGGGGTACACCCACCGCGACATCGTCCAAGACAGACGCCCGGAGCCGACAACAACCGTGTAGTCCCATTGACGTTCCAGACGCAGACGGCTTCCCGGCGGCCAACCCTGCACCTGCCCGTACACATCGATGTGCGGAACGTGAATGGGCATACGCACGAAGCGAAACCACCACTCCCCCGCCAGGTCAGGAATTCTCCAGGAGCCCCGCGGTGGAACGAGCAGTTCCAGAACTTCGCGTCCGTCTGACCTGTATAGGAACAACGGACGATCATCGTTGTTGATTACGGTCAACGTCGCCGTCCCAGCGTCCGGTACGGGGCGTGCTGCGGGAAGCCAGATGCCCTTGCCTGCGCGCCAGTAGCACCCTGTCAGCAAGAGCGAGATCAACGCCACAAAGACATGCGATCGCCACATTGCGGCAGTCTACCCAGACACCACAAAGCAAGGCCGCATTCCCGGCCCCGAGCGTTCACTGTAAACAAAGTTACCACACACCCTTGACGCCACCACAGGCGCGGTTTTCACTATCCCCATGCCGTTCCTCGTCGTCGAAGAAAAGGGCAACTCCCGGCACTTCCCCATTCGCGGAAGGCAGGTTTCGTTCGGGCGTTCGCCTGACAACGACGTGATGCTCGTTGACGAGAAGGCCAGTCGCCATCACTGCGTGCTCAACCTGACACCCGACAACGCCTTTGTATTGCGCGACCTGCAGTCGCGCAACGGCACCTACATCAAGGGTGAAAAAATCCTCGAAGTTCCTCTCCAGGTTGGCGAGTGGTTCCAGATCGGGCAGGCCAAGATCTACCTCTACAGTGAGGAGTCTTCGGCATTCGAAACCCATAACGCTATCGAGGCCATTCCCGCTCAGGCCCTGCCTCAAGCAAGCCCCGTGGCTGTAGGAATCAACGAGGCCCTGGGAGCTCTGGCCTACGCTTGCGCCGAAGACACCTCCAAGGCCTTCCTCGAGTCCGCTGCCCAGTTCGTTGGGCGAATCATTCCCGGCATGCGCGTGTGCCTGGCTGTAGCCACAAAAGACGGGTCTGCGGAGCCGCGGGCGTTTTTCAACTTCATCAGCGGCACGCCTTCCGACGAGCTACCAGCCTTTTTCAAAGCCACTGCCAATCGTCTCGTTCAGGGCAAGGCCAAGACTCAGGTGAAGCCCCGTTCCGGCGATTACCCGCCCTGTGTTTTCGTGCCGCTCAAATGCGGTGAGCGTGCCTTGGGGGTGCTCTACGTCGAGCGTGAGCGCAAGGAGGCCGAGATCAACGACGTTCAGGTGCGCTTGCTGGAAAACGCCAGCATCCTTGCCAGCGCCATGCTTGGCGCCTCGGAGTCGCGCCGCAATGAACTGCTGCTGGACGAAAGGCTCGAAGACACCCAGCACGAACTTGATGAGCTGCGCAAGGAAATGGAGGCCCGCCTCGACCTCCAGACTGCTGAACTCACAGCCATGCGCGTCGAGGCGCAAAGCCGTACCGGTCCGGTCCACAAGTTCGATTACAGCGAAATCATCGGCAATAGTGCCGGCATGCACGAAGTGTTCCGGATGCTCGACAAGGTCACGGACCTCCCCGTGCCCGTACTGATCCAGGGCGAAAGCGGCACGGGCAAGGAACTAGTGGCCCGTGCCCTGCATTTCAATTCCGGCCGCGCCGCCAAGGGCCGCTTCGTGGCGGAGAATTGCGCGGCTTTGCCCGAGACCCTTCTGGAAAGCGAACTTTTCGGCTACACCAAGGGCAGCTTCACGGGTGCGGACCGTGACAAGGAAGGCCTGTTCGGGTTGGCCAACGGCGGGACCATTTTCCTCGATGAAATCGGCGAGATCTCGCTGGCCATGCAGGCAAAGCTCCTGCGCGTACTGGAAGAGGGCGAAGTACGCCCCATTGGCGCCAAGGCATCCAAGAAGGTGGACTTCCGACTGGTGGCCGCCACCAACAAGGACCTGGCCGAAGAAGTGCGCAAGGGCAGCTTCCGCCAGGATCTTTTCTTCCGCATCAATGTCGTAACTATCCGCCTGCCCGCGCTGCGCGAGCGTAAAGAAGACATCCCCCTGCTGGTGGACCATTTCCTGAGGCGGGCGTCGATTGAAAGCGGTATCACGCCGCCCAAGCTTGATCGCGGCGTGCTGCGGGCCCTGATGACCTACTCGTGGCCCGGCAATGTGCGTGAGCTTGAAAACGAGCTCAAGAAAGTTGTGGCACTCAGCGACGGCAAGAAGGTCGAGGCTTCCGCTTTGAGCCCTCAGCTGAGGCAGGTCGCCGAGGAAGAAAGCCTGAGCGAAGTGGCCGGTTCCCTGAAGGACGTCGTCGAGAACATCGAAAAGCGCAAGATCATCGAGGCCCTCGATCGTACCAAGGGCAACAAGTCGCGAGCCGCTGAAGTCCTTGGCCTGTCACGCCTTGGCCTGCGAAAGAAGATGGAACGCTACGAGATCAACTACGATTGATCGTAAGCGAAGGCGGCTTGAGTGCACCTGACTTCGGCCGACTCTGCGGAGGACTTTCATGCGGCGGATATTGTGGTTGTTTATTGTGCTTCTTGCGGCGGCACCCGCGTCTGCGCAGATCTTCCCCAAGGCTGACAAGGACAAGATTGCGGAAGACATCGAGCGAGCCAAGCGCGAGGGCAGTAATCCGGCCCCGTCTCCCGACCAGCCCAAGGATCCCGGAGAAGTCAAGCCCGCGGTCAAGACGGTGGACGGCGCTGCCGCCCTGGCGCGCTTCAAGGAACTGCGCGAGGCCTACGACAAGCAAAAGGGCGCAGAATTGAAGGAGGCCGGCAGGACTATCTCTCTGGTCAATCCCGCCCTGGCCGCGTTTCTCACGGCACACACGGCGCTGAAACTCGGCGATTACAAGGAGGCTGCCAAGCTTTTCAAGAAGCTGGACATCCCCACGGATGAAGAGGTCAAGAGCGCGCGAGCCGAGGGCAGGGACGCACTGATCGGCCTCCAGAACGGCCGGCAGTACTTCTACCGGCTGGTGGCGGAGGTCATGCAGCATTTCACGGCCACAGCCAACGACGCCGACTACGAGAAAGCATGGACTCGCGCCCACAAGGCGGGCGAAGCCGTCATTACGGATCTTGAGCGCGCCATTGCAAACAGGCGCTTTGAAGAAACCCTGGGGAACATCCAGAAGCGGCGCCTGGACAACTGGCTGAAAGAGGAAAAGAACCACTGGGACCGCCTGCGGGCTGCAGAGAAGCGCCTGAGCGAGGCTCCAGATGAACTGGGATCGTGGCAAGCCTTCATTGACCTCGTGGGAAGCCAGGGACGTGACGAAGTCACCCCCCACTATCTGGATGCCCGGGCCGCACTGAACGTCATCAAGGAGTTCTGGGTCCAGGACAGCGCCGTCAGGCGCGGCTTCGTGGATGCTGCGCTGGGCGGCAATTTCACCGCCGTGTGGCAGTTTGATCGGGGGCTGGCCGCAATGGTGCCCCACGACGGCCTGGATACCGATGGCAAGCGCTATCTGGAAGAGCAGCGCCGCAAGGTTCAAGACATTCAGACCGCCCTGTTGAGGGTGTTGGGGAAATGAGTCGTCTCGAAGTCAGGTCAACCAGTGAGGGATTTTGCCTGCGGCTGAGAGTATCACCCAAAGCCTCGAGTGACCGGGTTGCCGGCCCTCACGGGGGCGCTTTGAAAATCAGCGTGCGCGCCGCGCCCGAGCGCGGGCAGGCCAACGAAGCGGTGGTCAAACTGCTTGCAGCGCTTTTGGGCGTCTCGACCAGGGATATCGAGGTGGTTTCAGGCCTGACCAGCCAGAACAAGGTCCTGCTCGTGCGTGGCTACCAAGGCACCGCGGCAGACTTGGAGCGGGCCCTGCTGAGCGAGTGACTGCGCCGGGGAGAGGTTTTCTGTCCTGGTCGAATCCAAGTGCCGGGGCAGGTGCCCGCGGCGAAATCCGGCGGGCCGGGTTGAAGCTATGGGGGCGGGTTGCTATACTCCCGCTGCTTTCAAGTGCAGCATTGCGACCGAGAGCGGCTTTGGGCCGCTCTTTTATTTTGACTCACGAGTAATGAGCTATGGAAATCAACGGCGCTGAACTGATCCGCTTCATCGAAATGATCGCCCGCGACAAGAGCATCGACAAGGACATCGTTTTCAAGTCGCTCGAGGACGCCATGATCGTGGCGCTTCGCAAGCGAGTGGAAAACCCTGATGGGCTCGAGGTCAAGGTGGACCGCCTCAACGGCAACATAACAGCCAAGGAGACGGACTTTGACGGCGTCACACGGGACGTCAGGATTGAGGAGCTTGGCCGTATCGCCGCCCAGACCTTCAAGCAGATCTTCGTTCAGAAGAACCGTGAGGCTGAGCGCGACAACCTGTTTGACAAGTACAGTGGGCACCGTCGCGAGATCCGCAGCGGCACCATCCAGCGCATGGAAGGTCCGAATTACGTCGTAAATCTTGGTGATGCCGAGGCTTTCTTCCCCCGCAAAGAGCAGGTGCCGACCGAGAGCTACAACGTGGGCGACCGCGTACGCGGCTTGGTACTCGACGTCAAGAAACAGGGGCAGAAGGTAAAGATCATTCTCTCGCGCACGCACCCGGACTTCGTCAAGAAACTCTTTGAGCTGGAAGTGCCCGAAGTCGGCGAGCGCATCATCGAAATCAAGGCCATTGTCCGAGAGCCCGGATATCGCAGCAAGGTGGCCGTGGTCAGCTATGACAGCAAGGTGGACGCCGTCGGCGCCTGTGTCGGTGTGCGCGGATCGCGCATCAAGGGCATTATTGACGAACTGAACAACGAGAAGATTGACATCATCCGCTGGAACGAATCAGCGGAAGTGCTCATCACCAACGCCCTCAAACCCGCTCGCGTTGACAGCATTACGCTGGACTACGACACACGGCGCGCCCGCGTTGTGGTGCCCGACGATCAACTTTCGCTGAGTATCGGCAAGCGTGGTCAAAACGTGCGCCTGGCGGCAAGACTGTGCAAGTGGGACATCGACATCGTCACCGTCAGCCAAGAGAAGGACTGGAAGCAGCGCACCTTGACGAAGTTCCGCATGATCGAGGGCATCGACGAGATGCTGGCGGAGTCCCTGTTCAACAGCGGCTTTGACAGTTTCGCCGACATGTCAGCGGCGGGTCCCGAGGCGCTGATGAAGGTCCCCGGGGTCTCCCTGGACATCGCCGCCAACATCATCAAGCACGTGTCGGCCCATCCGGACCCTGCCGAGACCATCAACGACGTCGTCCACGCCGATGGCGCCCAGCGTCGCGCCGACAACTCGTTTGTCGAGCCCGGCCAGGAACTGGAAGAAGAACCCTCCGAAGATGGGACAACCGTCAGCGTTGCCGGCGACGACACGGCCATATTGCGCGAGAAAATTTTCGGGAAGACCAGCGGATCTTCAGGTGCGAGGGGATAGCCCTCCCCGTTGCGGCAAGAGGGTGGGCAGGCTAGAGTTTCTGCCCCTATTTCTGAACCACGGAAGCGGCGCAACTCAATGGCAGTAAACCAGGCGGAAAAATCGAACACCACCATCATCGCGGCCAAGGTGTATCCCGATCTCGGGATATCCCTGAAGGACCTCCAATCGGCGGCGGTTGCTGTCGGCATTGACCGCAAGGTCGTGGCCGTCACCAAACTCACCGAGGATGAGGTCTATCGCATCAAGGTCCACCTCGGGTTCATCAAGCCCGCCCCGGTTGAGCCTCCCAAGACGGCCAGCAAAGAGGATCTTGAGAAGGCCCGCCTGGAGCAGGAAGCTGAACAGGCCCGGAAAGCTGCCGAGACCGCCCGTCGCGCTGCCGAAGAAGAGGCGGAAAGAGCCGAGAAGGCTCGCGTGGAGGCCGAGCAGGCACGCAAGCAGGCCGAGGTTGACGCCCAGACGCGTCGCCTCGATGCCATGGCGCTGCGCTTGCGCGTTCGCAGCAATCAGCTTGATCCCATATGCAAGGTGCTCGGGTTGTCCCTTGCTTCCGCCGCCGAAATCGATGATGCACTGGTCGAACGCGTGCGACTGCTGGAAAGCCCGCTGCGCCTCGCCGACGAACTCAATGTCGACCTCAAGCAGCTGACCGACATGGGCCGGAGCATCGGCATCGAGATCGGGCGCAAGGGCTTCAAGGGCCTGAGCGGAAACGAAGAAATCATGCTGCGGGCCATGGCCAAGCAGCGCTTCAAGACCGCTGAAGAGCGCAAGGCCGAGGTGACCCCGGAGCAGAGCCAGTATCAGCCGGCTCCCCCCACCGGCAACAAAGCCACGGCCGTCATCCCCAAGAAGGAGACCGGGCCCGTTGCCACAACGGCGCGCAAACCCGCCAAACCCGCGGGGGAGGCCGCTCCTCCGCCACCTGAGGACGAATGGCCCAACCGCGCCAAACCTGGCGGTCTCAAGCCTGCTGCCGGTCGCAGCGGCCGCAAGCGCTTTGACATCAACGAAATCGGCTATGATCGGCCGCGTGCCGGCGGCAAGAAACGCTCGCGCAAGTCCGGTGAAGAAGATGAAGCCGCGCCGGTCAAACAGGAAGTCCCAACGGGCCCTGTCGCAGTAGCCATGCCGCTGTCACTCCGGCAGTTGTCGGAGGCCATGGGCATCAAGAGCAACGAAATCATGGCGCGTATGCTGGCCGAGGGCCTTCCGGTCATCCGCATCAACGACATGCTCAGCAAGGACCTGATTGAGCAGATCGGGATCATCTTCGAGCGCGAAATCACCGTCCGCGAACCCAAGGACGCCGAAGAGCTGATCGAAGAGCAGTTGCAGGCATTCAGCGAGGCCGCCGGCGAAGAAGAGCCCCGTGCACCCGTCGTCACGATCATGGGTCACGTGGACCACGGCAAGACCAGCCTGCTCGACGCCATCGCCTCCATGGATCGCGTCAGCGGCGAAAGCGGCGGCATTACGCAGCATATTGGAGCTTTCCGCGTAGACCTTGAGATCAACGGCGGCAAGTTCTTGCCCGTACCCGGAAACGATGGTCGCCCGGAGAAGGGCAAGCGGGTCCAGGTCACCTTCATCGACACGCCCGGCCATGAGGCGTTCACCGCCATGCGCGCCCGCGGCGCCAACGTCACGGACATCGCCGTGATTGTCGTGTCTGCGGATGACGGCGTCATGCCCCAGACGGAAGAAGCCATCAACCACGCCCGGGCGGCTGAGGTCGAAATCGTGGTCGCCATTACCAAGGTCGACAAACCCGAGGCCAACCTCCAGAAGGTCCGCCAGCAGTTGGCCAAGTTCAACCTCATGAGCCCGGACTGGGGCGGCAACACGGAAATTGTTGAGGTCAGCTCAGTCACCAAACAGGGCATCGACAAGTTGCTCCAGGTTCTCAGTGACATGAGTGAGTTGCTGGAACTGACGGCCGTTCGCGAGAAACCTGCTGTCGGCACGGTGCTGGAGGCCCACCTTGATATCGGGCGCGGCATTGTGGCCACTGTGATCGTCCAGGAAGGCATTCTCAGGCGCGGCGACGTTATCGTCGCGGGTCACGGCTACGGCCGCGTACGCGCCCTGCAGGTGAGCCGCGGCGACGGTCTGCATGTCGTGCAGGCCGCCGGCCCCGGCATGCCTGTGGAGGTGGCGGGCCTCGACGAACTCCCCGAGGCCGGTTCACGCTTCCACGGCATGAAGGACATCAAGAAGGCCGCCGAAATCGCGAACATGGTGCGTCTGCAGGAACGCGAACTTGAGCGCACGCGCGGCTTCTCGCTGGAAGACTGGTCCAAGGCCAAAGCGGGCCAGAGCGTCAAGGAACTGGTTATCGTGCTCAAGGCCGACGTGCAGGGTTCGGTGGAGACGCTGCGCCAGGAGCTGTCCAAGCTGACGCATGACGAAGTCCGCATCAAGGTCATTCACACCGGCGTGGGCGCCATCACGACCAACGACGTTCATCTGGCTGAGGCAGCCAAGGGCATCGTCATTGGCTTCCATGTGGGCGTGGACCCCCTGGCTCGTGAACTGGCGGACAACCACCACATCGACGTCCGCGTCTACGAGATCATCTACCGCCTGATCGATGAACTGCGCGACGCCCTGGGCGGCCTGCTCGAACCTGAACTGGTTGAAACCTACCAGGGCACGGCCGAGATCCGGCAGGTGTTCAAGCTTTCCAAGGTTGGCACGGTCGCCGGCTGCTACATGCAGAAGGGTTTCATCCGTCGCGACAGCCGCATTCGCCTCATTCGTGGCGGCGTGCCTGTCTGGCAGGGGTCACTGGCCAGCCTCAAGCGCCTGAAGGACGACGCCTCGGAAGTGCGCGAAGGCCTGGAATGCGGCATGCAGCTGGCGGGTTACGACGACATCAAGGTGGGCGACCAGATTGAGGGATTCCTGGTGGAAGCCCGGGCGCGCAAGCTTTAAGAGTCAAGCAAAACGGACCGCCGGCATTGAGCAACACTGAAAGTAGACGGAAAGAGCAAGGAATCCGATGCGAGTAGAAGAGACTTTGATGATGCTGGCACAGGCCGAGGGTGGCCAGCAGCCCGGCGGCTGGGAAGGCTTGGGCCCCATCATCCTGATGGCCGTAATCCTTTTCGTCTTCATGTTCTTCATGCGCCGCAGCCAGAAACGCCAAGTCGAGGAGCAGGAGAAGCTGGTGGACAGCCTGAAGCAGGGCCAGAAGGTCATGCTGAATTCGGGTTTGTTTGGACGCATTGACAAGGTCAACAAAGAGGACCGCGAAGTTGTTCTGATTGTGGATGAGAACAAGCGTGTAGCCCTCACCTACAATGTGCTGGCCGTGGCCAAGGTCGTAGACGAACAGACCAAGAGCGTGGAACCTTCGGCGGAGAAGAAGTAAGTGCCCCAGTCGCCCCGCATATTGAGGTTTCCGATGGCGGCCATGCTTCTGGCCGCGGCGGTCTCGTATCTGGGGTTACCGCAGATCGTCAGCCTTTGCCGCGCTGACTTGGGTGGAATGGCCGTTTTCCGGGTAATGGATAATGTTACGGCCCTGAAGCTGGCGCGGCAGCTTGAGCAGTTGGCTCCGGATTGTCCCAAGGCGGCCTCGCTGAAGTCGGACCTCGCCTCAGGCACTGAGGCCTTGAACTCCATCGAGGCCGTACCCCAGATTCTTGCGGCCCCGGCACCGGCTCTTGCCCGCTCAAGCCTGAGCTACGTGCCGCCGCGCCCGACTGTGGATGGGCCCAGGTTTCTTGGGGCCATGGCCGCGATGTCGGCGATGTTCCTGCCGCAGTGCAACCGGCCTCCGCCGGACTTGAGGTCGGCATCCGCCGATGACTGTCTGGTTTCGCAGTTCCGCCGCGCGGCTCTGCCCGTGCGCGCGCCGCCCCTGTATCTTCGCTGATCCTCTGAACCGTTGACCATCTTTCGCGAATGCCGGCACGTTGCCGAGCTTCGCGCTTGTTCCCAAGGTTGATTCATGACTGACTTCATTCGCAAGTGGCATCCACTGCTTCTTCTGATCATTGCCATCTACCTGGCCATTCCCAAGCCTTCGCCGGAACCGGGCGACCGCTTCCAGTGGCCGCTCAACGCCTACAAGTGGAACCTGGGCCAAGACCTCTCGGGCGGCAGTTCGCTGCGCTACAAGCTCGTCCAGCAGGACCTCACCGACGCCGAGCAGGCCCTGCGCGAATTGCTTGAACCTCTGAAGGGCAAGACCAGCCAGTTGAATCCGGAGGCTGCCCGAAAGTTCGGAGACCTCATCAACGGGGGTCCCCTCAAGCAGGAGGCTTTCACGGTCCGGGAAAAGTCGGACGAAAGCGACGATTTTGATCTGCTCAAGACAGCGGGCCTCTTCGATGAAGGCCGGGTCGAGGCTGCGCGCAAGCGCTACAGCAGTTGGAGGGCCGCGGCCAAGCGCAAGACCGACAAGGCGCTTTCCGGCCCCACCATTGAAACGCTCTACCGACGCCTTGGAACTTCTGGCATCACGGAGTTGAGCATCACACCTCTGGGTGAAGACCGACTCGAGGTCAAGCTGCCAAAGTTCGCCTCGGCGGGTGAAACCCAGCGCTACAAGGACCTGCTGGAGACGACGGGCAAGCTCGAGATTCGTGTGCTGGCGCCTGACAAGCCTGAATTCACGCGTCTCAGCCCGCCACAATTGCCCAAGGATGAAGGCTACAAGTACAAGTGGCTGGAGGTGCTGGACCCCGCCAACGCGAAGGTTTCCAACACCAAAGAACTTGGCGGCAAGACCTATGTGCTCGCTCAGGTTATCGACCCCTGGGACCTCAGCGGCAAAGATATTGAGAACATCGAGGCCAGCGTAAGTGATCAGGGTAAGCTCGCCGTGTCCTTTGCCTTCAAGGGCCTCGCTGTCGCCAAGTTCGAGGACCTGACGAAGAAGCACAACAAGAACACCCGTGACCCGCGACTCGTGGCCAACCTGATCGACGAAAAGGTCTACGGCGCCTACAGCATCGAAGGCGTGATCTCCGGCAGTGTACAGGTCAGCGGCAGTTTCACGCGCGACGAGCGCGACGCCCTGATCAACGTGCTCAAGTCCGGCTCGCTCAACGTGAAGCTGGAGCTAGAAGGTGAAGAAAGCGTAGGTCCAAGCGAAGGCGCTGAGGCCATCCAGCAAGGTGTGTGGAGCTTTGCGGTAGCAGCGCTCTTCGTGTTTTTCTTCGCGCTTTGGCTATACCGTGCGCTGGGCGTGCTGGTCATCTTCAACCTTCTCATGATCGTCATCCTGATCATGGGCGCCATGGCAGCCGGCCTCGGCACGCTGACTCTGCCTGGTATTGCGGGTCTCGTGTTGACCTTCGGCATGGCCATTGACGGCAACATTCTGATCAATGAGCGAATGCGTGAGGAACTCAAAAAGGGCATGAGTGCGCGTGCCGCCGCCGAAGAGGGCTTCAAGAACGCCTTTTCCGCAATCATTGACTCAAACATAACCACCCTGCTGACGGCGCTGATCCTGTTCAAGGTTGGCTCTGGCCCCGTTCAGGGCTTCGCCCTGACGGTCGCTATCGGCATCGTCGCCACGCTCTATGCCAACATCCCGGCATACAAGGCCATGGTGCTGGGGGTCATCGGCATCAAGCGCGACATCCGCTTTGGTATGGCCGACTTGAGCTTCCTGGAAAACCGCAACATCGATTTCGTGAAGTACATGAAGATGGCCATTCCAGTCACAGCCGTCATTGGCATCGCGGGAACCCTGCTGCTGATCAGCCTCGGGTCATCGGTGCTGGGCATGGAGTTCCGCGGCGGCCATGCCTTCCGCGTACAGTTCAAGGAAGAATCCGAGGCCGATACCGTGCGCGCCAAGCTGCTCGAAGCCAAGAGCGACAAGGGCACGCCCAAGTATGCCGAGGCTGATGTTCAGCCCATTTTCGGGTTTGGAGAGCTCGCCGGCACCAAGGCTACGCGCTTTGACCTGCGCTTTCCCATGCGCGATGAGTGGGAGAGCCAAGACCCCAAGGCCGTCAACGACCAGCTGAAGAAGGACATTCTCGACATCTTCGGAGCCCAGCTTCAGAGCTCCGGCTGGGTCAGCCGCCCCTCAGATGCACGCGAGATCAGCCTCACCGGCGAGGTGCAGTGGAAGTGGAAGGACGCCGAAACCGCCGAACGCAACAAAGACATCAAAGACAAGCCCTGGAAAATTGCCGAACGGTCCTGGAACGGCAAGGAAGACGCCCCCATCACGAAGAAACAGGAATGGTTTGGCGAGGTGCTGGGCGGAGCTGATGCCCAGGTCGTGCCCGGCACGGTGACCACAAGCGCCGATGGTATGACCCAGACCTATAGCATCACGATTCTCAAGCTGCCGGTAACGGACAGCGCCGATATGGGCCGCAAGCGCGATGCATTCCAGCGAGCCATGCGCAAGGTGTTCAAGGAGGACGCGGATCGTGTTCTTCTCGCCACGGATGACGTGGCCCTGCCTTCAGTGACAGTGACTCGCGGAAGCCTGGAAGTCGATGTGACCCTCAATACAGCGGTCTCTGCCGATCTGCTCACCCAGGCAGCGACGGCCATCCAGGCCAAGATCACGGCACTGGGCACGCTGACGGTCACTCCCAGGAACGTGAAGGACGGCAAGACCGCCGAGTTCAACCTGCGTTCGGCGGAAGTGACCTACTCGCCTGACATCACGTCCAGCACCAGCTTTGCCGCACTCGACAACGACCTGAGAGAGGAACTGGCGGCCTGGCTGCAGAACACGCCTGAGGTCAAGGGCGTCTACATCAGCCAGCCTTTTCTGATGTCCACGACCATCGGAGCGGCAGTAGCCGGCGAAACCCAGTGGCGCGCTTTGCTCGCCATCATCGCCGCCTTGATTGTGCTCGTGGTCTACATCCGGGTGCGGTTTGCGGGCATGGCCTGGGGCCTTGCCGCAATCGTGGCGCTGGGCTTTGACGTGCTGGTCACGCTGGCGGCCATTGGCGTGGCTGACATGTTGGGCGCCGACATGAAAGTGGACCTGATCATCGTAGCTGCGCTTTTGACCGTTATCGGCTACGCGATCAACGACACGATTGTGAACTTTGACCGCATCCGCGAGTTGCTGCGGGCGGACCGCCTGGCAACCGGCGGAAAGACCCCGCTGCGCGACATCATCAATCAGTCCGCCAACCAGATGTTGACGCGTACGGTCATGACCGGCGGTACGACCCTGACCTCCACGTTGATCATGATGTTCCTGGGCGGGCCGCTGCTGCGCGGTTTCGCCTTTGCCATCTTCGTGGGTGTTATCATGGGTACCTTTGCCTCGGTGTTCATCGCTTCACCCATCCTCCTCATCTTTGAGAAGCGCGGCCGCGAGGGTCTATACGACCTCACGGCGGAGGAAAACGAGGAAGCCGACAAGATCGCCGAGAAGGAAGAGAGCGCACCAGAACCCGACGCCAAGGACTTCGAGGACGACGACAAGGCCGAATCGGAAAAGAAGGATGAAGCCAAAGCCAGCGAAGAAAGGAAGGGCGATTCCTCCGGCGCGGCACCGGCGCAGGCATAGCCAGGCTAATCCGGGCGCCGGCACAACCGGCGCCCGGGCGTCCTCGCTTGCCGGAATTGAGCAGCTGCGGGCGGCCATTGACCGGTTGGATGCGCAGTTGCAGCGGCTACTGGCAAGACGCATGGCCATGTCGCTGAAAGTCGCGTCGCGTAAGCTGGGTCTGGGCCTGCCTCTGCGAGACCTTCGACGCGAGGCCAATATCCTCAGTCAGGCGGCGGCCAGGGTCGTGGCCCCGTTGGAGCGAAGGTCCGTTCAGGCGGTGATGAAGAAGATACTCGAAGTGACGCGTGTTCAAACACGCACACTCAAGCGAAAGGCGGGCCGTGGCTAACTCGCGAGAAAAGGGACAGCCGCGCGCCAGGAAGACTGGCCGCATTACCTCCCGGGTGGCAAAGGAAGGCCCCGTCGTGGCCGTCGTGGGCCTGGGACTGATCGGCGGCTCCCTGGCCATGGCGCTCAAGTCGCGATGGCCCCGCATGAACCTCATCGGGGTGGACGTCAAAGGCCGTCTCGATCAGCCCAGAAGTGCTGGCTTGTTCTCGGCGCTGTTCGAAACACGGCGCATCAAGGAGGCCGTCAAGGACGCCGACTATGTCTTCCTTTGCGCGCCGCAGCCGGCAAACCTGGACCTGCTGCTGCAGCTCCGCTCCATGCTGCGGTCAGGCTGCATCCTCAGTGATGTCAGCGCCCTCAAGCGCGAGATCTGCCAGGTGGGCCGCAAGCTCTATGCAGACGCTCAGGGGCCCTGGTTCATCGGCGGCCATCCTCTCTCCGGTCGCGAATTGAGCGGCTTTGGCGCGGCTTCACCCGAGCTCTTCCGCGGACGCGCCTGGGCCATCTGTGAGGCTTCCAAAGTACCGGCAGCCAGGTTCAGTGAGTTCAAAGACGTGATGGAATCCACCGGCGCCGTGCTGTGCGAAGTCGATGCCAGAGTCCATGATGATGCCATGGTGACGGTCAGCCACCTGCCGCAACTCGTTTCAACGGCATTGATGCTCACGGTTTCCGGCCGCGACGCCGGCCTGGCAGGCACGGCATTGCTGGATATGACGAGGCTGGCTACCTCATCTCCGGCCACCTGGAATCCTGTTCTTCTGGCGGAGCGCCAACGGGCCGTCAGCGAATTGCAGCGCTTGCGCGCCTATCTCACGGAACTCGAGATTGCCCTTGCGTTCAACGAGCCACTGACAAAGTGGTTTGAACTCGCGGCAAAGGCCCGTGAATCCCTCGTCAAGGCGACCGTCGCCACCAAGAAGACCCTCTAGCAGACACGTGTGACAGCATGGCTACCGGCCAGCCAACCCTTCGACATGCGGCGCTTGTTGAGCTGCTGGACCGCTATGTGCAAGCCGATCAGCGCGAGCAGGCCGGCCATACCGCCATTCCGGGGCAAACACCCGCTGATCTGCGAAAGCAGATTGAGGGCGTTTACTGGCAGGATGTCTGCGTCGTGGCCGAGGCCTTGGTGCGCGAGGACATGCCCAAGGAATTCGAGATCAGCGAGCAAGATCGCGACTTCATCAGTTTTGGCATATGCGAGCACCCGCTGCTTGGCGCGGCCAAGATACTGGTGAGCCCCTGGTCCGAGGTCCGCGCAGAGCCGGACCAACCCCTGTACTTCCTGCACGACGCCGTGCGCGCGGCCTACCGGGATGCCCTGAGGCTCGAGACTCTGGCCAAACTCAGGCAGAAGCTCGATGCCGTCAATGGTGAACTCGAAGAATGGCCCGACGCCAACCTCGAGTGCATCAAGTATCGCGACCGTTTGGTGGCGACGGCTCTGGGGAACTCACCCCAGGCGCAGCACCTCCTGCGGCAGTTCAGCGAACTCGACGAACGCATCGAAGAGTTCAAGGTCATGGAGCACCGCAACCAATCAGAGGGCTGGCAATCCGGCGAAGAGCGCAAGCAGTGGCTGGCCGTGAAGCAGTACATGGACCAGCGCCAGACTGAGATCAACCGCGTGCTCGAGCCGCTTTCACGCAAAGCGCGTGGCATCAAGGAAGAGCTAGCTCGCATTGACAGCACTTTCTCCGAAACCACCAGAGAGATCCGCAAGCTCGAAGCCGAACTGGCTGACATGCGCGCTGCCCAGGAGCGCGACGTCGAGGGTACAAGGATGGACACGCGCAACCGGCGCCAGCTGGAGTTCATCGAAGAGTCTCTCAGCCGCGCCCGGGAACGCGAAGCTCAGTGCCGCGCCCGGGATAAGGAGCTGCGCGACGCCAATGCCGAGTGCCTCAACGCGGACTCGATTGCAGCCGCCGGCGATGCCGTGACTGCAACCGTGGACCACCTGCTGGAGCTGCGTAATGAGCGGCGCCTGCTTGAGGCCCAGATCCGCGACGAGGAGACTACCGCCCACCAGACCACGCCGGTCGACGTTCGCCACGCCCTGGTTCATGAGCTTGGCAACGTGCGGGGGCTGATGCGCCTGTGCGCCAAGCACGCCCGCGTCACCGAATGTGCGCTGCCGCTGGTAGCGGGAGCAAGAAGCGTCGACCCGGAATCTCTATTGCAGGCGCTGCGCGAGATCGAGGAATTCGACCCCAACCTGTTCAACAACGCGGGCGTCAAGCGTTTTGGCAAGCCCACCCTGCTGCTGGCGCCGGGTATCGGTGACGGAGTGTTTGACTCCGACCGCAACCGTTTCGTGATCCCGCAATACACCTTGAAGACTCCGCTGGAGAGCGTGGCGAACGCTGCCGTACTGTATCGCCTTGACGCCGACGCAGCCTACAACGACCGGCGCCTGTTCCGCGGCTACCAAGGAGAGATCAGGGAGCACCGGGGCCAGATTTCCAACCTCAAGCTGCGTATGAGCCTGATCCGAGACTACCTGTGCTGGGTGACGCGCGAAGCCAGGGGAGAGCAGGCGCTCGAACGCGACGTCCGCGCCTGGTTCGAGCAGCACGTCGCCCCGCGGAAGGACGATCCTATCGTGCCCCTTGAGTACCGCGCACTTCCCCCACGCCAGCTCAAAGCCCGTCTCGATGAAATTGAGCGCGGCCAGCCCTCTGCCGAACGCTCATTTCGCAGCGGCGTGCTGCGCTGGCTCCTGGACCCCCAGAACGAAACCGCGCTAAAACAGCAGGTTCTGCCCGCCTTTGAGGATGCCATGCACCGCGCGCCTGAGAACATGGTCTACGTCTACGGCGCGGCCACGCTATACCGCAAAGCCCGGCTGTTTCAGCAGGCCATTGAGTGTTTCAACCGTTATGCATCGCAGGCCCGCCAAAGCTGGTGGACGTGCAAGGCCGTCGAACTTTGTGCAAGCTGCCGATAGCAGGCGGCCGCAACGGCCCCGGAAATCTCCCGGATCAGCCTCTTGCGGCGCGAACGATCAGGTCCTTCATGTCCTTCACGGCCTGACCCAACCCACAGAACACGGCGCGGCTGATGATGGAGTGGCCGATGTTCACTTCGGCCAGTCGCGGGTACTCGAAGCGAGAGATCAGGGGTGTGATGTTCCAATAGTCCAGACCATGACCGGCCGCCGGCGTGATGGAGAGGCTCGCCAAGTCATAGACGGACTGTTCGAGGCGGCCGAGTTCCTTCTCGGTAGCCCGTGCCGTCCTGGCGTTGGCGTAGGCACCGGTATGGAGTTCGACCATATCCGCGCCAAGCTCGTGTGCCGCAACGAGTTGAGGCTTCTCCGGATCCAGAAACAGGCTGATGGCGATGCCGGATTTGCGAAGCTTCTCTATGGCCCGGGCGATCTCCTTGCGGTACTTCACGCAATCGAGGCCGCCTTCCGTGGTGACCTCCTCGCGTCGTTCTGGAACCAGCGTAACGCGGTCGGGCTTGACCTCACAAGCAATGCGCACCATCTCGGGCGCCACGGACATCTCCAGATTCAATCTCGAGCGCACAGTTTCGCGCAGTAATCGCAGGTCACGGTCGCGGATGTGTCTTCGATCCTCGCGCAGATGCACCGTAATCTGATCGGCGCCGCTCTGCTCGGCCATGGCCGCAGCGGCCACAGGCTCAGGCTCCCGGCCGCCGCGTGCATTGCGCAGCGTGGCAACATGATCGATGTTCACACCCAACAGTGTCATAGCTCCCCCGTTTCCCTTGTGGTCGCCGGCGCAATATACTCAAGACAGCATGAACGTACTCGGAATCCATGACGGACGCGACCCCTGTGTAGCTTTGCTCCGCGACGGCGTGCTCACACGCATTGGGTTTGAAGCCGACTATTCGGACGAACCCTTTGAGGTCAGCGGCTTTCCTGCGCGCGCCCTTGATCAGATTCTCGCCATCGAACGCCTGAGACCCGACAGCATTGACGTCGTTGCCTACGCGGGCCTCACACTGCCGGTACCCCGCTCTCGCCGTGAACTGTTGCAGCAGTTTGCGGAGTCGGGCACTTTCCGCGGAGCGACCCGCCGCCTTTGGCGTGTTGCGGTCGCTTTTGGCGAGCCCGTGGTTTCACGCCGTGAGCGACTGGCCCCCCTGGAGAAGGCCGGACTGAGGGCAGATCGAAGCACATTCATTGACCATCACCTGGCACAGGCAGCGCTGGCAGCCGCCGGCGTGCGCTCACCTGACGGCCGCGTGCTCGTTCTGGTTTGTGAGGGCAGCGGCGACTCCATGTGCGCCAGCGTACACGTAAGCCGCGGCGGGCGCCTGGATCGTGTGGCGACCATTCCAGCCGACAGCAGCCTGGGCAACTTCGTGGAAACCGTCACCTACCTCCTGGGCATGGTGCCTGAACGCGATGAGCCTCTGTTGATGGAGCTCGGCAGCATGGCACAGGGGCCGCAACTGGCCAAGGTGCTCAAGCGCCTGTCCATCTTGTTCGAGTTTGACCCCCTGCTCCCGTTGAACTGGCGCCGGACCGGCAACATGCCGGAAACGGGCAATTGTGTGGAGTTCCTGCGCAGCCACCTGCGCCGGCGGCGCTTTGACCACATTGCCGGAGCAACGCGCCTTTTCCCGCAGGACTTCCTGGCCCAGTGGATTGACCGTTGTGCACTGAAGACAGCCTGCGAAAATGTTGCCCTTACCGGCAGCGTGTTCGGCCTTCGCTCGCTGTATCCGGCGTTGGCACGCGGCGATCACGTGCGCACTCTCGGCATCAGCCCCATTCCCACGGACGCCGGCAATGCGGCCGGAGCGGCAATCATGGCTGTAGCCGAAAAGTTCGGCGTTGAACATGTTTTGCCTTTGGGGCAGCCCTGGCTTGGCGCTGACGCCAGCGAATCCGAGTGTGCAGACTTTGCCCGCGCCGAGCAGCAGGCGGGAGACGTCTGGGTGGATCGACCGGACGACGTAGAGGCTCGCACTGCCGAGCTGGTCGCGGGGGGCGCGCTGCTGGGCCGTATCCGCGGGCGTGTTGATCTGTCCCGCTCGGGCTTTGGCAACCGATCGCTGCTGGGGCGAGGCGACTTGCCCGAAGTGCGTCGCGCTGCGGCCCAGCTCCTGCGCCCGGATGTCTTCTGGCTCGAGGTGCCCGCCGCCGTTCTGGACAGCGAACTCGACAGTCTGTTTGAAGATGCCGAAAAGGTCCCGCGGAGCATGCAGGGCGAGTATTGGCTTACTCCGCGACGCAACATGGGCTGGCCCATGACCATGAGCAGTTCCGGGGCCGTGCCAGTCCAGGTAACGGTTCAGGCAGCTGACCCCGCGACGGCAGCCGTGATCAAGGCCTTCCGCAAAACTATGGGCCGCACCCCTTTGCTTTGCGCACCCTGGCTGACACGCCGTGGCGTGCTCGTTCGCGGACTTGCTGACGCCAAGGAGAGCTGGCGCGACCAGGGCCTCGACGGCGTTGTAGCCGGGCCTTTCGTGATAATGCGCAAGAGTGGCGTCGAAGGCGGCCGCCCCAAGGCCGCAGAACTGGCAAGGCGTCCTTTCTTCGGAGGGCTGTAGGAGCTTGCACCGGGAAGCTGGCTATTCGCCTCGCTCGATCAGGCGGCGAGCAGCCGGCTTGAACAGCAGGTTGAACCGCTGCTTGGCCCTGAGAAAGGGTCGTGTGTCAAAGAAGGCCGGCATGGCATCCATGAGGGCCTGGGCCTTATCATCGGTGTACGGAAAGAAGCCGACCCGTCCCAACTCGCCGAAGTCATTTTCCACGACCTGGCGCAGACGCAGCATGTGCTGCGGCCCACAGTGGCTCTGGTTGACAAGGGTGCCGGAGGGCCCGCCGCCAATCCAGGCCCCGGGGCCTACGGCCGGCTCGTTGAGGGTCAGCGTCGCCACATTCAACGCCAAGAGCTCATCCCACTCGCCTTTGCGCGGTGTTCCCAGGACGTTGAGCGTCGCAGCCGGTGCCTCGCCCAGAAGTCTGCGGACCTCATAAACAACATCTTCGGTGCGATAGAGCGTGCACACGGGCGCCAGCGCCTGCTCGCGCGCAAGACGCGTGTTGGCTCCCAAGCCTTCAACGATGGCTGGGCGCCAGAGAATCCACTTGCCAGGGTTCTCCCCGGCCGGATGCGTAACTCGCGCTCCCTGAGCCATGGCATCCGTGAGGAGCTCTTTGACGCGATGCTCGTCCAGCGCGTTGCGAATGTCGGCCAATTGCGCATGGTGGCTGTTCATGGTGCGAGTGGCCTCCATGAAGTGCATGCGGAACTCATCGTAAAGGTGGCCGTGAACGACGATTCGCTCAGCCGCGCCTCCGGTCATGCCACCGCCTGCAAACGCAGCCCAGACGGCAGCCTGCGCTGCGCGCGGAACGTCGGCGCCCTCGAGCACCAGCAGGATGTCCTTGCTGCTCACGCCCAAGCTGAAGTCAATGCCGCGCAGGGCACAGTACTGGGCCAGCTCGGCTCCCTGTTCCTGAAAGCCGCGGAAGAAGAACTTGTCGGGCCTGCGCTCGATGAGTGATTTCATGGCACGGGGGCCCCCGGTCATTACCCGCACCAAGCCCTTGGGAAACTTCGCCCGCTCAAGCATCTTCTCCATGAGATCAGCAACACGCGGGCGCTCTTCGTCGCACACAACTACTGCGGCATTGCCGGTGGCCACTGCGTCGACTACCAGATTCATGCACTGGCCGAAAACCGGCCCAAAGGCGACCGCAGCCACAACCACGCCATAAGGTTGCGGCACCATGCGAAGGGAAACGTCCGGATAGACCGGGTTTGAAATCTCGACGTTCTTCTCGGCCAGCAAAGGAGGCACCGTCGTGGAAAGCGAGCGAAGCTGCTCCAGTACCGGCAAGTACTCTCCCGCCAGCATCTCTACCATGGGCCGCCCTGACAGGGTCGCCAAGGACGGTACGTAGTCGCCGCGCCGTTCGACCATCTCCTGGCGCAGGCGGTCTAGAAAGGGCAGGCGCTGCTCAAAGCGCAGGGCACGCCACCCCGGCTGGGCGCCGCGCGCAGCATCCATGGCGTCGCGCACCGCCACCATCAGAGTGTCATCGACGGGCAATTCGTACACGGTGCTGCCGGACGCCCTAGCAGGAGCGGGGGGTGCTATATAGGCCGTCGGAATATTCTCGGGCTGGCCTTGGGCAGTGTCGATGACGTCCACCGGCTCGTCACCACTGATGGCCCGGGCCGCGGCTGACGCCCGCTCCCGCCACTCCTCCTTGAGCATGGGCACTTCACGGGTTGCAGCGTCGTCACCCTCCAGCGAATGGGCGCCTGTACCGCGAGGTGCGACCGATTGAACCCGCGCGCGCACCTCTGCCGCGTCCAATCCGTCGGATTGCGTGGGCGGAATCTCGCGGGTCGGGACTTTGTCACCCGCGTCTGGGCGTTGGGGGTTGTCAGGCATGCGGCTTCAACGCGCTCCTTCGCTCGGCTTCCTCACGCTCTACTCGCGCCAGCACGTCTTGCGTCGGACCATCATCGACAATCCGGCCGTCCACGATACGAATAATCCGGTCGGTGCGGGCCGCCTGGTCAAGATCGTGGGTGACCACAACGATAGTCTGATGCTGCTCGCGCGCCAGTGTTTCAAAGATGGCAAAGACATTATCGCTGTTGACGGTGTCAAGATTGCCCGTGGGCTCGTCTCCCAGAACAATCAAAGGTTGATTGGCAAGCGATCGCGCAACGGCCACGCGCTGCTGCTCGCCGCCCGAAAGGCGGCCCGGGGTGCGATGGCTCTTGGTACCGATACCAAGCTGATCCAGCAGGGCTTGAGCGCGCTCGCGCGCTTCCGCCGCCGGCACGCCCAGTTTGAACATCGGCATCATCACGTTCTCCAGGGCCGTAAACTCCGGCAACAGATAGTGAAACTGGAAAATGAAGCCCAGTTTCTCATTGCGCAGCCGCGCCAGCCCGTCGTCGTCCAGCGTCGAAACGTCGGAGCCGTCGATAATCACCTGGCCGCTGGTGGGCTTGTCCAATGCTCCCAGCAGGTACATCAAGGTCGATTTACCGCTGCCCGAGGGACCCACAATCGCGCAGAATTCGCCCTGCGTCACCGTAAGATTCAAGCCGTGCAGAACCTCGGTCGCGGTTTCACCCTCGCCGAGGACCCGCACTAGATTGACCAACTGCAGCACGGGCTTGCCGCGCTCCCGTATGGCGTCCAGGCTCATGCGTGCCCTCGGAGCGTGACCACCGGGTCGAGGCGCCCGGCTCTCAAGGCAGGCAGCACCGATGCCAGCACCGTGCACACCAAGGCCGCCACTCCCGCGACGACGTAAAGCCTTGGCACGTTGTTCATGACCAGGTGCTCGCTTTCGACCAGCCCGGTTTGCTTGATGGGAAGCGAACCCACGAACTCAGTCAGATAGTAGCCCAGCACGCAGCCCACCAGGACTCCCAAGACACCAATGGCCAGACCTTCCAGCAGAAAAACCAGCGTGATGTCAAAGGCTGTGAAACCCATGCTCTTGAGCATGGCGATCTCGGGCAGCTTCTCCATGACGAGCATGATCAGCACGTTCAGGATGCCGAAGGCGGCGACGATCATGATGCCGCCGGTCACCAGGTAGGTGATGATCTGCTGGATCACGAAAATGCTCAGGAAGTTCTCGTTGGCCTCCTGCCAGCTTTCAGTGCGATAGCGAACGAGGTGTTCGATCTTTGACGCCGCAGCGCGCGCGCTGGAATAGTCATGCAATCGAACCACGATCTGGTTGACATCACGTCCCAGGCCCAGCAACTGCTGGGCGACCGACAGCAGCGTGTAGCCTCGGGCATAATCAATGGTCGTGATGCCCGTCCGGAACACGCCAATGACGCGAAGGGCGCGGCTGTCGCCGTTGCGCAGCTTGATGGAAACCGTATCACCCTTCTTGGCACCCAGTTTTTCGGCCACGCCGTACCCCAGCAGCAGCGCCCCCCCTGAAGCGTAGAGGTCGTAGATGCGGGCATCCTGGATGTACTTGTCGAGGGAACTTACGGCCTCCTGATCCTCCGGAACGATGCCGACAAGGTTCATGCCGCGCTCGCGGGTGCCGAAATTCATGATGGCGGTGCCGGTCACGTTGGGGGCGCAGGCGGCAATCTCGGGCAGGGCGCGCAGCGCCTTCAGGATTTCGAGGGGCTTCTTGATGCGGCGCACGGTTTCGCGCGGCCTTGCACTGTCGACACGGGCCACCCCGCCCATCTGCCGACTCGTCCAGGCGGCGAACTCATCGGTCTGGCCGCGGTACTCGTCGTAAATCGTGACGTGGGGGCTGCTCTCGATGGTCTCGCGCACGAACTTCGTTTCAAACCCTGTCATGAGGGCAGACAGCATCACCATGAACGTGACGCCAATGGCTACGCCGGAAACGCTCACCCCTGTCCTGAACAGATTGTGGAACAGGTGGCGCCGCGCAATCAGGAGCAGAACCTTGAGACCCATGATTCTCCGAGCTATTGCCGGGGGATGACCCTGGCTCCGTCCGTGAGGTTGGCGACTTCACTGACCACGACCACATCGCCCTCATTGAGACCGCTCTTGGCCTCGACCACGTTGAAGTTCTGCACGCCTGTTGTCACTTTGACTTCACGCACCGTCGCCCCATCGACCACAAACACGCTGCCGTTCACCGTCAGGGCCGTGCGCGGCACCACCAACGTGCTCTCCACCCGCCTGGTCACGATTCCCAGCTCCGCCGTCATGCCTGAAAACGGTTCGATGTTGTCGTTGATACGGGTACGGCCGGCCAGCTTGAGATCGCCCGTGGGTGCAAACTCGGCGCCCACAAAACTGCATCGAACCACATAGCTCTTGGTGGAGCGTACGGCGTCGGGCAGGATCTCATAGACCTGCCCCTTGACCAGCGTTTCATCGTTGCCTGCGAGGCGAATCAGCACCTCAGCGCCCACCTTCACGCCCGAGATGTCGTCTTCGTTCACTTCCCCTTCGATGATGAGCTGCCGGAGATCACCCACCTTCACCAACTCTCGATCCAGGCCGGCAAACTCGCCCTCCTCGACGTGGACTGCGAGCACGACCCCGTCAATGGGGGAAAGAATCCGGTTGTCTCGCTCCTGGGCAGACACAACGTCCAGCTCCGCCTGAGCGACTGACAAGCTGCTGGCCAGGTCCGACAGGGTCTGCTCGGCATCTCGCTGCATGGTCACCAGCCGCTCCTCGGCGGCCACAGCCCTTGCCTCAGCCTCGTCAAAGTCGTCCCGCGAGACGCCTCCGGCCCCCAGTTGCTTCTTCAGGCGCTCGGCACGCTCCCGCGCCTGCTGGGCAGTGCGACTGAGTTCAGCAATGCGCGCCTCCCAGCTCTTGCGATAGCTGCTGTCGGAGGCCAGCTTTTCGCGAAGCGCCTGAACCTGGGCCTGGGCTGCCTGCTGACGCGCCTGAAGCGCGCTGTCGCGCATGACAACAAGGAGGCTTCCGGCTTTGACCTCTGAGCCTTCGCTCACGAGAATCCGGTCCACGATGCCTGCGCGCGAGGGCTTGAGCGAGCGACGTTCCTTTGCCTCCACATAGCCCGTGGCGTAGACAGTTGCCACGGCGGGGCCGCGGGTGACCCTGGCCACATCAACGCGTGTGGCCTTGAACAGGTTGAACAGCAGCGCGCCGGCACCTGCCGTCACTATGATCAGCAACACCGCATAAACCAGTACACGCTTCAATTGGCACCCCTCAAGCCCGCATCCATTGGCGCGGATTATGCGCTTTGGCGGCGCGGGCGAAAGCAGCAAGTGTCCCGTTCTGGCTATACTGCCTCCATGCGCAATGACCCAAGCGGAGGCTGGAACCAGTCGGCGGAGGCGTGGATCCGCTTCGTGGATGAAGGGGACGCCAACCGCACCCACCTGCTGGATCCGGTCATGCTCAAGCTCTGTGGTGACGTCCGCGGGCTCAAGACCCTGGACGTCGGCTGCGGTGAAGGCCGATTCTGCCGGATGTTGTCGGAACGCGGAGCGCTGGTCACGGGCCTGGAGCCCACGTCGCGCCTCCTGGATGAAGCCCGAAAGCGTGACCCCCACGGTCGATATGAGAGCGGAGATGCGGCCAGACTTCCTTTTGCCGACTGCGTCTTCGACCTCGTTGTCAGCTACGTTGCGCTGGTGGACATTGCTGACTACCGCGGGGCCATTCGCGAGAAAGCCCGAGTGCTCAAGCCGGGCGGCCGGGTGATTCTGGCCAACCTCCAGCCATTTGCCACGACCTCGCCAAGCGGCTGGCACCGCGACCGCAAGGGCCAGAAGATGCACTTTCCCGTGGATCGGTACCCTGACGAGTACCCCAATATTGCTCGCTGGAAGGGAATCGAGATCCGACAGTATCACCGCCCCATGGCCCACATCATGCGGGCGTTCTTTGACGCGGGTTTCAATCTGCGCGAGTTCATGGAGCCCTTGCCGACTCCTCAAGCCGTCAAGGAACGTCCTCAGCTCGCTGACAACATGCGCGTTCCGATTTTTGTGGTCATGGACTGGCGCAAAACTTAGTGCCCGCATAGCGAAGCCTGCTTCGATGGCTTCCGGCCGGTCTCGTCTGCCCCTACAATGCCACCATGAACCAACCCAACGACAAGCTGATCGACGCCAAGCAGAAACTGGCGCAGAAGAACGCCGCCAGGGGAGTCGGCACCGGCCATGACGCCCCCGCGCAACGCGAAAGACTGCCGGCGGGTCAACGCCTGGTCAGCGGCTGGCCGGTGCTTGACCTAGGCCTGTAGCCCGAAATCCCGCTGAATGAGTGGAGCCTGGAGGTTCTGGGCGCCGCTCAACGTCAGGTATTTTCCTGGCAGGACTTTCTCAAGCTGCCCCAGACCAAGCTGACGACGGATTTTCACTGCGTGACGAGCTGGTCTATCTTCGATTCCAAAGTTGAAGGCGTACTCTGGTCGGATTTCATGGCCGCCACCCACGCAGACCCCAACTCTACCCACGTCATGTTCCATAGCTACGATGGCTACTCCACTAACGTCCCACTCAAGGATCTCATGGAGGACCCCCAGGCGATGTTGATCCATTCCTGGGGTGGCGCCCCCCTTGAGCGCATTCATGGAGGACCCGTGAGGGGTTGGATTCCGTCCCTGTACGCGTGGAAGAGCGCCAAATGGGTCAAGGGCATCGAATTCATGCTCAAGGACAAGCGGGGCTTCTGGGAGGTGCGGGGCTACCACAACCACGGCGACCCCTGGAAAGAAGAGCGCTACTCCTAACATGCCACAGTTCCGCGCCAGCGCCATGAAGTCACTCCAAGCGTCTTGCATAAAGCCTTGGGCAGGGTACGCTTATTGAAGCCCCGGAACTGCTCTCGGCCGCCCCTACAGGCCGTCAATGGAGCTTTCCCAATGAAGCGACTGCTTATCTGTCTCGCGGCCTTTGGCGTTTTGGCGCTCTCCGGCTGCACGTTCTTTCAGGACGACGTCTACTACGCACTCGATGGAGTTCACGGCGACGACTACGTCACCGTGGACAACGCCATCCGCGACGCCATGGTGGCCAAGTTCGGCAAGGAGAATGTCTTCCTTCTCGACGGCCATGAGCAGCAGTTTGAGCGCTGGCAGTACATCAGCCCCGTAAAGGCCGTGGGGCTGGACAAGCAACGCTTGCGCGTGGACGCCTATCCTCGCAAGAACGCCGACGGCTTCTTTGAGCCGCTCATTGTCGCACGCCACGAAGTTTACACCGGCCAGAGCTACGGCGAGGCGACCGGCGGCCACACGTTGCACGGCGGCCGCGGATGGAGCGAGATGAGCCGCGACAACAAGCTGGAAGCCGAACTCATGAATGCCGCCACGGCCAATCAGAACAAGAAGGCCAATGCTGGCGCGGCTGGCGGCAAGTAACGTGTCCCTTTTTTTGCGCCGTTTTCGATGCCTGGCGCTCCCGATTCTGGGAGCGCTGGGACTGTTTGCAGGCCCTCTGCTGGCCGAAGGTCCTGCATCTCGCACCGATACGGCGCTGATCGATGCTCAGGCCGCGCTGGCTCGCGGTATGAGCGGAGCCGCCCTGGAGCGGGGCCTGGCCGCGCTGAAGGCACAACCACTGGGCGCTGATGAGAACCTCCAGATGAGCCTTACGCTCTTCTGGCTGGCTCAGTTCAGCGATTCTGCCCGACACATGCGCCGCGCCCTGGCCCAGGACCTTTCGGTCCTCGCCCGCAGCGTCAACCTGCGCGAACGAATTCCTCCCGCTGATGTCAATCGGCTCCTGCTGGAGATGGCAACACCCGCCGCAACCAACGCGGAACTCTGCTTTCTTACGGGTGCTCTGTTGTTGCTTGACCGCGACATGAGCCGCGCACGACTGGCGCTACTTCGCGCCGAAGAACTTTCGGGAACGGATGGTCAGGTCACGGATCTGCTGGCGGCCATCGACGTAGCCCTGGCCGTGGATCGCAGCATGGGGCGCGCCACCCGGTATATGCAATCGGCAGCATTTGATGAGGCGACCCGCCTCTTCATTTGCTCGGCGATGGACCGTCCCCGTCACGGACTGGCTTATGCCGGCCTTGCCTTGAGTCTGGCGGCTGAAGGCGACGACCTCATGGCCCTGCGCTTTGCCCACACGTCTGAGGAACTGACCAGCCCTGCGACCTTGCTGCAGTGGCTGGCTGACGCCCGCCCCGCTGGTGCCCCACTTGCGCTTGCCGCCCGTCGTTTTGAAGCACCCGGCGAAGGGGCCAAATCGAAGACGGCACGCCTGCGGCTTGCCTGCATGCTCTGGTTTGCGGCGGGATACTACGAAAGCGCCCGCAACGCGGCGCTGGCCCTGCTGGTCGAGAGCCGTTTGGACAGCCTGGCGCGCCCGCTGCTCGACTTCATGCAGAGCCGCAGCCTCGAGGACGACCCCGTTGAGGTGCGCCCGCAGTCGCCCAAACCAGACGAGAAGGAACTGCCAAAACCGGCTGTGGAAAAGCCCGCGCCTTCACTGGCCAACACCATCGATGATGCCCGAAAGGCCATTCGCAAGTTGGACTACAGCGGGGCTCTGAAGCTGCTTGAACCGCTGGTCAGCGAAGACCAGAAGGACCTCGCTGTGTTTCACCTGCTCTACGTAGTGCTGGTTGGGCGAGGCGAACTGATTGATGCCGCCACGGCCTATCAGGCATGGTTCTTGCGCGCTCCGGAGGCCGAGCGCATGAGGTTGGGGGTCCTGAGGCCACTGTTCGACCGGGACTCCGACTACGAGGCCTGGAAACGGCCCCTCCTGGAAGCCCGCAACACGGACTTGATTGCGGCCGTGCCGCGCCTGTTGCTGGCGGCCTGCGACATCAGCGAGGGACGCTATACCCAGGCCCGTACAAATCTCGCGGTGGCGCTTCGCGCCGAACCCCGCAATGCCACGCTTCAGGAGCTGAGCAAACTGCTTGGCCAGGCAAAGTATGACGTGGATACGGAAGTTCCACGGACGCCGGATGCCGCCAATCCGCGCGTAGTGCTGGGAGAAGCGGAGCGCCTGTTCAGGGATCGGCAGTATGAAGCGGCGCGCAGCAGGTATCTCGCAGCCGCCGAACTCGACCCATCACTGAAGGACATCCCGCTCTGCCTGCTCAAGGTGAACTTCGCCCTGGCTGACTACGAACGGGCCTGCACGGCCCTTGAGCAATTGCTGGCCGCTCAGCAAGTCGAGACGCTGGGGGCGGATGCCTACGGCCTGCCCCTGGCTGGCTCATTTGCCGACAGTGCAGAGTTCACTCGACACTTCGAAGCCCTGCGCAAAACCTGTGAACAGCGTCCGCTGAGCGACAAACCCTGGCTGCTGCTGGGCGCTATCCAGTACGGAAGACGCAGCTTCGCCGACGCCCGGGACGCGCTGCAGCGTTACAGCGAGAACACGCTCGCCCCGGCCAGGCCCAATGGGGCAGCCATGAAACTGCTCGAAAGCGCAAAGAAGCTCGCGAACTAGGTTGCGTTTGCCGCCGGGGGGCGACATATATGGCGCCCCTACAGGTGCTCCATGAAGCTGCGCCAGGTTCCCTCTGATTTCATCGTCGAAGAAGTCAGCAACTTCACGCCCGAGGCCGAGGGCCGCTACTTCGTTTACCGTCTCGAAAAGCGATCCTTGAGCACGATGGAAGCGCTGGAAATCATCGCGCGCCGGGCCGGGCTGCGCCCCAAGCAGCTCTCCGCCAGCGGCCTCAAGGACAAGCACGCCGAGGCCACGCAGTTGTTCTCCAGCGAAAAGCCGCTGCCGGCGGAAATCTCAGACGAAAGATTCAGCCTCGCCTTCGTCGGCAAGTCGTCGCGCCCGCTGACCGCCGCATTCATTGACGAGAATCGCTTCAAGCTGGTGCTGCGCGGCCTTGACGAATGGGAGCGCGACGCTGTACCGGTCAACGCGGATGAACTGGCCCGCTTTGGGGTGCCCAACTACTACGACAACCAGCGCTTTGGCTCCAACATGCATGGCGAGGGCTTCATTGCAAAGGCCCTGATCCTGGGCCGGTTCGAAGAAGCCCTGCGCCTTCACCTCGCCGTGCCCCACCGCAAACAGAGCCTGCGCGACAAGCAGAACCGCCGCCTGGCCAAAGAGCTGTGGGGCCAGTGGGAGGCCATTCATCGACGGATGAAGCGTTCACCGGAAGCCGCGCTGATCGAGTTCCTGGTCAAGCATCCGACAAGCTTCGCCGAATGTTTTGAGCGCATTACGCCTCCGCTGCGCATCATGTACGTGGCCGCCTACCAGAGCTTCCTGTTCAATGAGAGCCTCCGCCGTTTCCTGGAGGGCCAGCGGGAATCAGGAGAACTTGACCTCGTGCAGGTGCAGAATCGCGGGGGGTTCATTCCCATGCACCGGCGCCTCAACGACGACCAACTGAGCGCCTGGCGTGCCGCACAGTTTCCGCTGCTGGGCCCCCGCACGGACATTCAGGCCACGCCTCTGGCCGCCCCACACGTAAGAGCCACGCTGGAGGCCGAAGGCATCACGCAGGATATGCTCGAACTCAAAGGGCTGGAACGCACACGATTCAAGGGTGCCATGCGGGCCATCCTTCTCATGCCCAGGGATCTGCACGTGGGCCCTGTCCATGACGACGATCTGAACCCCGGCCGCTGGAAGGTGGAAACAAGCTACACGCTCCCGCGCGGGAGCTTTGCCACGATTGTCGCACGAAGGCTGGTGCTGCTGCCCGGCCGCCGCTAAGTCTCATCCAGGGCGGCCTTCACATCGGGATCGTCAAGATCAATTGTCTTCTCCCGAAGATCCTGGCCGCGCGATAGATCCTCCGTGATGGCATATTCGCCTTTGAGCCAGCGGCCCAGGTCCAGGAGCTTGCAGCGTTCAGAGCAGAACGGAAACCAGGGGTGCTCACCCGCGCTGGAGAAAGTGAACCTGACCCCGCACTCAGGGCACTTCCTGGCTTTGGGATTGCAGGCCATCTCAGCGCCCCTCGCTAAGAGCAAGGCCGGCCCAAGCCATGGCAAGGCTGCCCAGCACCGAGGCAGCTACGTTGAGCATCCCCTTGCCACTATCCAGGGCGAGCGTCTGGTTCGCAAACGCGCTGAAGGTCGTAAGCCCCCCACAGACACCGACCAGCAGCAGGGCGCGAAGCTCTTCGCCCAAGGGCTGGTCGCCTCGGGCCAGCCAGCCGTAGCCCAGACCGATGGCGAAGCAACCTGCCAGATTGACGAATAACGTCGCCCAGGGAAACACCGCTGCGAGCTGAGGCGCCATGGCTCTAAATGCGAGGTCGACACCGTAGCGCGCGCCTGATCCCAGTGCCCCACCGAGACAAACCAGCAGGAACAGCTTCATGGTTACCCCGTAGTTGAAGACCTGGCCTGAAACCTTACTCTTGGCGCAGCATGACCGACAGTGCCGAGTCCCGCGCCGACCTTCACAGCCATACCACCGCCTCTGACGGTCGCTTGACCCCTTACCAGCTGATTGCTGCGGCCGCACAGCGAGGCATCCGCTTTCTCGCAGTCACGGACCACGACACGACGGCTGCCCACGACGAAGCACGAAAGTCCGCCTCGGAACTTGGTGTCGGTTTCATTGCGGGAGTCGAGATTACATGCGAAGCCGCCGGCGGCGAAGTCCACCTGTTGGGCCTCGGTGTGGACTCCGCCTGCGAGCGCCTGCAGCAGCTATGCCGCGAAATGCAGGTGCGGCGCCTGGACCGATTCAAGGAGATGCATGCCAGGCTCCAGGCTGCCGGGGTCACCTTTGATCTGCCGCCGACACAGCCGGGCACCTCTCCTTCGCGCCCTGTCATGGCCCGGGCACTGGTGGCAGCGGGCCGTGCCGGAAGCGAGGACGAGGCGTTCGCTCGCTATCTGCGCAAGGGGCGGCCGGGCTACGTCCCCCACCGGCGTGAGCCCGTGGGCACAGCTATTGAGGCCGTGCAGGGGGCCGGTGGCGTGGCCATCCTCGCACACCCCGGGCTCTATCCAGACGGTGACGCCGCCATTGAGGATGCGCGCCGACATGGACTCGACGGCATTGAATGCCTGCACCCCGACCACGATGAGATTCATGTTCAACGGTACATGAAGATCGCGCGCAAGCTCGGCATGCTTGTTTCCGGCGGAGCGGACTACCACGGGCCCGGGCACGCACGCAGCCATTTCTTCGGCAAGCGCTTCTGCCCCGCGGACGAGTTCATCCGTCTGCAGATGGCCATGGCCGGGCGTAGTTCCCGCACCAGCCTCTGACGTAAGGGCGCCGCATCTCGCCCCTACAAACGCCCTGCCCGGCGCGCTATTGTGCCGCGCGACTTTGGGGAGACTGCATTGGAAAAATCTGCGGACATCCTGATTGTGGGCGGCGGCTGCATCGGTGTCTCGATTGCCTACCACCTGGCCAAGCGTAAGGCCGGCCGCGTGCTGCTGCTGGAGCGCGGGGAGTTCCTGGGTCAGGAATCGACGGGCAAGTGCGCGGGGGGCATACGCGCCCAGTTCAGCACCGAGGTCAACGTCCGACTGAGCCTGGCCAGCATCGAGCGATTTGAACGCTGGGAGCAGGAACTGGGCTTTCCACTCCAGTATCGGCAATGGGGCTATCTGTTCCTGTTGACGTCGGAGGAGCTTGAGCAGAGCTTTGGCCGGAACTTCGAACTCTGGAAGCGCCTTGGCATGAAGGCGGAGTGGCTCTCGACCAAGGACGTGGGCAAGCGCTTTCCCTATGTCAATCTTGAGGGTGTGCGCGGGGCCACGTTTCACCAGCGCGACGGCTTTGGGGACCCCAACGACATCACCCAGGGTTATGCCAAGGCGGCCCGTCGCGAGGGAGCCATGATCGAAACCGAGGTCACCGTGACCGGTATCGACCTGGATTCCACGGGCCGCCGTGTTGTGGGAGTGCGAACGGATAAGGGCGAAATCGCGGCCGGCAGCGTCATCCTGGCCACCGGCGCCTGGTCTCGCACCGTAGCGGCGCTGGCCAACGTTGATGTGCCCATCGAGCCCTTCCGTCGTCAGATCATCACGACGGACAAGTTTGACCTGATCAAAGACCCCTGGCCCATGACGGTGGATCTGTCCACCACGCTTTACTGCCATCGGGAGTCGGGCGGGGTACTGATTGGCATGAGCAACGAGGAGGAGCCGCCAAGCTTCAACCAGACTTTCGATGAGGAGTACGGTGAAAAGATGCTGATGACGGCCATGGGACGAATCCCATTGCTGGAGCACGCTTCTCCGCGGGCCAAGTGGTCGGGGCTGTACGAAACCACGCCCGATCACCACCCCATCATCGACCGGCTGGAACCCGTAGCAGGCCTCTACATCTGTGCGGGCTTCTCTGGCCATGGTCTGATGCACGCGCCTGCAGCGGGTCTGGTCACCTCAGAACTGGTGCTGGACGGCAAGGCTGGCTCCATCGACATCTCGAGGCTGCGGCTCTCGCGATTCACCGACGGCACGGAACTCGCCGACGAACGTAACGTGATTTGACCTACCAACATCGGAGTGCTCCCATGGAGAAGCTCTGGACGCCGCTTCTGCTCGTCGGGTCAAACATCTTCATGACCTATGCCTGGTATGGCCATCTCAGGGACGCCAAGGACAAGGCCATCTGGATTGCCGTCCTGGTGAGTTGGGGCGTAGCGTTCTTTGAGTACTGCCTCCAGGTTCCGGCCAATCGTATGGGTAAGGCCGCGGGCTACGACTTGGGCCAGCTCAAGGTAATGCAGGAAGTCATTACGATGGGAGTCTTCGCCCTATTTGCGATCTTCTACATGGGTGAGAAACTGCGCCTCGACTTCCTGTGGGCGACCCTCTGTCTGATTGGCGCCGCTTTCTTCATGTTTCGTGGGGCCGGCAGTCCGACCTGAAAAAGAGCACTCGCGGCCCTTGAGGGCCGCGAGCGAAACACCACGCCTGAAAACCGCTACTTGATGATGCCGTATTTCTTGCCCAGCGTTGTGAACGCGTCAATGACGTGGGCGATGTCGCTCTGCGTGTGAATGGCCATGAAACTGGCTCGCACGCCGCTCTGCCCCTTCGGGACCCCGGGGGTGATCACCGGATTCGTGTACACCCCCAAGCCCAGCAGTTCCTTCCAGAACCTGAAGGCC
>JABARW010000039.1 GCA_019186845.1 Planctomycetota bacterium
GCAGGCGCCCGCAGCGGAGGCGGGCGTGCGTGAAGCCGCGCCGCAAGCCTCCATCGAGGCCCAGGCCCAGCCGGGCGAACGGGAGATTCAGCCCGCGGCCGAGCAGGCCGGCGCTGAGCCAAGGCGCCACCCCCGGCGCGAGCGCGGTCCGCGCCCCCAGCCGGCGCCGCAGCCCATGAGTGAGCCCAAGCCCAGCGAGCCCGCGCCGCAACCCGTCGAGGCCCCCGCGGCCAAGACGGACCAGGTCGAGGCTCCAGCCGAAGCGGTCGAGGCCGGCGCCAAAAAGCCCCGCGCCCGCAAGGCCGCGGAGCCCAAGGCCAAACGGACCCCGGCCAAGAAGGAAGCGGCCAAGCCGGCGGCCAAGACCGCCAAGAAGCCGGCCGCCAGGAAAACGGCGGCCAAGAAGCCCGCGGCCAAAAAAGCGGCCACGAAGAAGAAGTAACCGCCGCCCAAAGCGCAGCCCATCGGGGGGGACGGCTTGGCCGTCCCCCTTGCTTGGGCCGAAGCTGAAAACAGGCGGCTGCCAGGGCCGCCAAGGCCTGCTAGAATCACCCAAGGTCTTGCTCCACAACCCAAAAGGGAGGCAGCCATGGCAGAACAGAAGAAGAAGGGTTCGCGACCGATGTTGCTGTTGCTTCTCGTGGCCTCCGCCGCGGCATGCCTGATTGGCTGGACACAGCCTCAAGTGCCCCTGCTGGGGCCCGCCATGACCACGGTCAAGGGGATGCTGGGCAAGTAGGAGGCCGCTATGGGAGATGGCAAGAAGAAGGGCGGTTCCAAGCTGGGGCTCGTGCTGGTGTTGCTGCTGGCGGGTTTGCTGGTGTCGGGCGCGGTCGGCTATTTCAGGCCCAACACGCCGCTGCTGGGTCCCCTGGTGGGCATGGTGGTCAAGCAGGCCAGCCTCGCGCGCGACACGGGCGGCATCTATGAGGTGCGTATCAGCGAACTGAGGCTCGCCGACGAAGAGTTCAGCGCCGGCGAGGCCCTGGACCTGCAGGTGCTGGTCTTTGCCGTGGACGCCCAGGGCAACCTCTCGAAGGAACCCCTGTTCGACACGCGCAAGTTCGGCGATCGCCTCGCCGAGGCCGGCAACCGCGAAAAGCCCGTCGTCGCCCGCTGGCCCGACCACACCTTCCGCGTGGACTGGAAGCAGGGCGAGGAGTTCCTGGTTCAGGTCTGGGACCGCAAGGGCAGCGACACCCTGCTTTCGGAGTGGCGCAGCGAGAAATCCAGCGGATTTCCCCTCACCGGCCAGATTGCGTTCACGGTCGTGAACAAGGCTGACGCGAAGAACCCCAAGGGCAACTACATCAAGTTTGATGCCGCGCCCACCACGGCGAAGTAAGCACCCGCGGAAACTCTCCATGAAACTTGGTCCCTATCAGCTCAACGGCAAGCGGCTCTTTCTGATCGCAGGCCCCTGCGTGCTTGAAGACGCGGACATGCCCCGCCGCGTCTGCGAGCAGATGAAGAAAACCTGTGCCGAAATCGGCATCGATTACATCTTCAAGGCGAGCTTCGACAAAGCCAACCGCACCAGCAACAAAGGCTTTCGCGGCCCCGGCCTTGAAGCGGGGCTGAGGCAGCTTGAGGGCATCAGGCGCGAGTTCAGCGTGCCCGTGCTGACGGACGTTCACGATTGCGCCCAGTGCGCGCCCGTGGCCGAAGTCTGTGACGTTCTGCAGATCCCGGCCTTCCTGTGCCGCCAGACGGACCTGCTGTTTGCCGCCGCGCAAGCCGCCGTGGCCAAAGACCGCGTGGTCAACGTGAAGAAGGGGCAGTTCCTCGCCCCCTGGGACATGAAGAACGTCGTGGCCAAGATGAAGGAGTTCGGCGCCGAGGGGCGCCTGCTGCTGACAGAGCGCGGCGCGAGCTTTGGCTACAACACGCTGGTCAGCGACATGCGCAGTATTCCCATCATGCAGAAGTTCGGCGTTCCGGTCGTCTTTGACGCCACCCACAGCGTGCAGATGCCCGGCGGGCAGGGCGAAAGCTCGGGCGGGCAACGGGAGTTCGCGCCGGTGCTGGCCCAGGCCGCGGTGGCCGTCGGCGTGGACGGCCTCTTTGCCGAAACCCACCCCAACCCGGAAGCCGCGAAGTCCGACGGCCCCAACATGATCTTTCTGCGGGATATGCCCGCGGTGCTGCGGCGCCTCAAGGCCATCTTTGACCTCGTGCGCCAGCCCGCCTAATCCCCATACCCGGGCAAAATGACCACGCCGAGGTCCGTGATGCCCTCGGCGGCGACGAAATCGATGCGCCGGTCAGGCGTCATTTCATCGCGGGACCCAGACCAGAGATAGAGCACGTAGCGCTTGCCCGGCTCCAGCCCCTTTTCAAGGTTCAAGTAGCCGTGGTCGCTGCTGAACACCCGCGAGTGGGTGCTGTACCACGACCCCTCACGTTTGAGCCATTGCCGCGAGGAAGGGTCTGCCAACTTTTCCAAGAGTTCGTTGAGGCGCAGCGCGTCGGGATGACCGGCCTCAACATCTTTGGCAGCGAGCTTGCACAGCAGCTCGTAGCACTCCTCCATTTCCGCCGCGCTGCCCATCCAGTGTTTGCGAAGCCGCTTGGAGGCCACGTCCTGGTCAAATTCCAGCACCGTGCCCTCCACCCATGGCAGGCCCGCCAGGCTTGAATCCACGGCACGCAGCACCAATCCTTCGCCGCGGGCCGCCACCGTCGTTCCCCCCAGGGCAAGCTCGCGCCGCTGCCCTTCATCGGGTCTCACCACGACCGTGTGGGCCGCGCTTCGCTCCCGGCCGCTGAACAGTTTCAGCGCCAAGACCAAACCCTGCCCCTCAAAGCTTTCCGGGCCGCGCTCCACGTAAAGGCGCAAAGTCCCGTCTGACTGCCAGGGTGCCGCGCCCTCTGGGCTGTTCACGCCGTTGCAATGGGCGGCCAGACGCGCGCTCAACGCGGCCAGCGTGGGTGACGGACAGGTTACCTGAAGCAGCGCGGCTTCAATCGTGCGGTGGATTTCCAGGATGCGGCTCTCGCCCAGGAAGATGGCCTCGCGGACTCTGCCCCCGGGCTGCAAGAGCTGAGGCGAGGAAAGCTCGACCTCGACGCTGCTGTCCGGCGGCAGGTCAAGCCACCAGCGCCCCAGCTGCGCATGCCAGGTGCCGCTGACCTGGCGCGGGCCCGGGTTCTTGCCCTTGGGCTGGCTGATCTCGTACTCGACCCAGAACGTGGGCGTGACGGGGCAAGGCGCGGCGATGGATACAATCAGCCGCCGGTAGCCCTCAGGGATCCGTAGAACGTCATAGATGTCAGGCTCGCGCGGCAGCGGCAGCGGCTCAAGCAGGGAGCGGCAGCCCGGGTCTTCAGCGCCACAGAGCTCGCGCAGCTCCATGACGGCCGCGAAGTCGGCCGGAACATCGTAGGCGGTAATGAAGTTGTCCCACTGCGACTCCGTAAAGTCGCCCGCAACTTCAAACTGGCGTTGACCAAAGAGTTTCTCATCCAGTTCAAAGCGGATGCTGCCCGGCCCGCCTGCAAAGACACGAACGTACCACTTGCCGTGATCCGTGGGGAAACGCAGCGCGGTGGGGCTGGATGGCCGCTCCATGCGGCGGCTTGAGCTGCTGCCGCCGCCAATACCCACCTCCTTCCAGCGCGGGGGCGGGGGCTGGGGCGGCTCCCGCAGCACGCGCCTGGGCCGCGGTGTGCGCTCGACCACCGTCGTTACAGTCCCCGGGGCAGTGTAACGGGGCGGCAGCGGGAGGTAGGCCAAAGGCTTGCCCTCTTTGTCGGTGAAGCTGAGAACGATGATGCGCCGCCAGTGAGGCATCTCCAGTCGCTCAATGCGCAACTCGCCGCGCGATACGCCAAAGGCCCGCGTCGCGCCGCCATAGGGCCCGCAACTGACGACCAGTTCATAGCCGCCCGGCTCCAGCCCGCCGCCGTCAAAGGCATCGCAGACAATGGCCGTGCGCGCGGCATTAAGCCTGGCTCCCTCGCGCAACCGGTGCTTGCCCACCTTGCGCCAGAGCTCAAAGTCAATGGGAACGCCGGGCTCAAGAGGCTGGCCCTTGGCGTCAAGCAGTTCAAACTCCACGCGCCCCGCGCCGCGCCGAACGCCGTCGCCGTAATCGGCTTTCCAGAGGGGCTGCTCGGCGACGACGGGGTCATCATCGACGAAGGAGTCTCGCGGCAGGTCCGGCGGTGGCCCCTGGGTAGAGGATGAAGCGGCGCTGGGGGTGACGGGGGCCGGGGCGTCGGCGGAAACGCTTGAAGGCGCCCAGGCGCAGGCCGGCGAGCGCGGCGCGGGGCCGGAGCATTCAAGGGGCTGCCGGGCGTCGCGGGCAGGCCCGCGCCACTGAACCAGCCAAAGGCCCGCGCCCAGCGCCAGAACGCAGAAAAGCAGCAGACCGCCCGGCATCCAGAGTCGCCTCGATGTCCTCATGTCCATATGGATTCAAACGGCGAGAACGTCCTTTGGTTCCCACAATTGCCCGACCAGGGCTTGCCCGCGCCACGCCTGACTAACCATTCGTTAATCATGGCTCGTTCACCGTTGTCCCTTCTCTCGTCAGAAAGCGCGGCTCCGTTTGACCCCAGCCTGCCCCTGCCCTACGCTACTCCCATTCATTCAACAGAGCGCGGGAGAGCCCATGGTTCGCCATCTGGTGGTCGCGTTGCTGCTTGTCTTTGCCCTTCCCCTCGCGGCCCAGACCACGCGCAACACCTGCGTTGAAGTCAGCGCCACCGTGCAGGCCAGCCCGCCCCAGATCACTTTCTCCTGGCCGGCAGACGCCACCGCCACGGGCTACAACGTTTATCGCCGGGCCCGGGGCGCGACCAGTTGGGGCTCTGCCATCGTCACACTGGCAGCCGGCGCCACCGGTTGGAGCGACTCCGCCGTCAGCGTCGGCGTGGCCTATGAATACCGCTTTGACAAATCCGGCAACCCCGCCGGGCGCGGCTACTGCCAGGCGGGCATTGAACTCCCCGCCGTGCATAGCCGCGGCAAGGTCATCCTGCTGGTCGCTGACACCCACGCCACCTATCTGGCCACGGAAATCGCGCGCCTGGAGCAGGACCTCATTGGCGACGGCTGGACAGTGCTGCGCCGCAACGTGGCTTCGGGCGCGACAGCTGCCACGGTCAAGGCGACCATCGTCGCCGACTACAACGCCGACCCGGCCAATGTGAAGGCCCTGTTCATTCTCGGCGCGGTGCCCGTGCCCTATTCCGGCAACACGGCCTGGGACGGCCACAGCGACCACCAGGGTGCCTGGCCCTGCGACGGCTATTACGCTGATATCAACGGCACCTGGACGGACACCACGGTCAACAACACCACGCCCGCCCGCGCCGAGAACGACAACACTCCCGGGGACGGCAAATTCGACCAGAGCACCTTTCCCAGCACCCTTGAACTGGCCGCGGGCCGCGTGGACCTGAGCAACATGCCCGCCTTCACGACGGGCGAGGCCGACCTGCTGAAGAACTACCTCAACAAGAACCACGATTTCCGGCACAAAGTCATTACCTGCGCCGAACAGGCCGTCATTGACGACAACTTCTCCTACACAACCTACACGGAAGCCTTCGCCGCCAGCGGCTGGCGCAACTTCGCGCCCATGTTCGGCGCGGCCAACACCGTGGCCGGCGATTATTTCACAACGCTGAACACCGCCAGCGGGCCCGGCTATCTCTGGAGCTATGGCTGCGGCGGCGGTACCTACACCAGCGCAGGCGGCGTCGGCAGCACCACCACTTTCACCACCAGCACCAACCGCAATATCTTCACCATGCTCTTTGGCAGCTACCACGGAGACTGGCACGCCCAGAACAACTTCATGCGCGCCTCGCTCTGCTCGGGCTGGACACTCACCTGCGCCTGGGCCGGACGGCCCGCCTGGAGCTTCTGGCATATGGCGCTGGGCGAGACCACGGGCCACTCCGCCCTCTGGTCCATGAACGACCCTTCGCCGCTCAACGGCACCGGCGCGCGCGGCTGCCACATGGCGCTGATGGGCGACCCCACCTTGCGCATGCACGTCATGGCCCCGATTTCCGGCCTCAACGGTGCCGTCAACGCCGGCGCCGTTGACCTGACCTGGGCAGCCTCGCCCGACGCCTCCGGCTATCACGTCTATCGCGCCTCGGCATCCACGGGCCCCTACACGCTGCTCAACGCCGCGCCGGTGTCGGTCACCACGCTCACGGACAGCTCGCCATTGGTGGGCGACAACTTCTACATGGTGAGGGCCGTGGCTCTGAAAACGTCATCCAGCGGCAGCTACTACAACCTCAGCCAGGGCCTCTTCGTCACCGTGAACAACCCGCTGGCTGCGCCCGTCATCTCTTCGCACCCCGGCCACCAGAGCGTGACGGAGGGCCAGACCGCGACCTTCAACGTGACCGCGGCGGGCGCAGGCACGCTCAGCTATCAGTGGCAGCGCAATGGCGTTGACATCCCCGGCGCCACCAGCGCCAGCTACACCACGCCCGCGACCACACTGGCAGAAAGCGGCGATACGTTGCGCTGTGTCGTCACCAACGCCGGCGGCAGCACACCCAGCAACACCGCCACCTTGACCGTTAACCCGGCCGGCACTTCGGGCGGCGGCGGCGGTGGCGGCGATGGAGGATGCTCGACGGAGGCGCACCCGGGCCTGTTCTGGCTGTGGGCTGCGGCCGGCGCGCTGGGATTGCTGCTCAGGCGAAGGGGGCGCGGCGGGCATGGGCGCTGTCAGTCCGTGCCTGTGGCGAACCTCTACGAATTCGCGGCCCGCCTGTTCAAGACAAGCTGAGTCGTGGCGGAGCCGCGCTTGCGCCACTCAGCGCAGCGCCTGCGCCATGAACGCTAAGCCGCGCCGCCTTCTGACAAATTGAAAGCGGCGCGGCCCGGACTTGCGTTGACTGTCAGCGCTTCTCGATGGGCACAAAGGGCACGTCCATGGCACCGGTGTAGGCGCAGTCCGGCCGGATGAGACGGTTGTGCGACTGCTGCTCGATCACGTGGGCACACCAGCCGGCAACGCGGCTGACCGCGAAGATGGGTGTGAAGATTTCCGGCGGCAGGCCCATCGTGTAGTAGGTGCTGGCCGAGTAGAAATCGACATTGGGATAGAGTGGCTTTTCGCGCGTCTTCATCATCTCTTCGATCTTGACGCTCATCTCGAACCACTTGGTCACGCCGGCCTCTTTGCCAGATTTCTCGCTGTACTTCTTGAGCACCACAGCGCGAGGGTCCAGGGCCTTGTAGACGCGGTGGCCAAAGCCCATGAGGCGGAAGCCCTTGTCTTTGGTCTTCTCAAGAATCCAGGGCTCGACCTTGGACGCGTCGCCGATTTCCAGAAGCGTCTTGATTACGCCCTCGTTGGCACCGCCGTGCAGGGGACCTTTCAAGGCACCAATGGCGCCCGTGACGGCCGAGTACATGTCGCTGAGCGTGGCCGCAATCACGCGCGCTGTAAACGTGCTTGCATTGAAACTGTGTTCGGCGTGCAGCACGAGCGCGACGTCCATGGTCTTGACCACAAACGGGCCGGCCTCTTTGCCGTGCAGCAGCCACATAAAGTTGGCGGCGTGGCCGAGCTTGGGGCTGTTCTTGACGGCGTCGAGCCCGCGGCGCGCGCGGTAGTCGGCGGCGACGATTTCAGGAAACAGCGCCGTGAGGCGAATGGCCTTGCGGTAGCGCCCCTCGGGCGTGTCGTCGTTGGGCTTGGGGTCAGTCAGCGCCAGCTGGCTCACGGCTGTGCGCAGCACATCCATGGGAATGCTGCTCTTGGGCGCCTTCTTGATCGTTTCCAGCACGTCAGCGGGCAAGCCGCGCGCCTCGATCAGTTCTCTGGAGATGGCGGCAAGCTCGGTCTTGCTGGGCAGCTTGCCCTTGAGCAGAAGATGGACGATTTCCTCGTAGGAGCAGTTCTCGGCCAGGTCGAGGATGTTGTAGCCGTAGTAGAGCAGCTTGGGCAGCTTGCCGTCGATGAAGCAGATTTTCGATTCGTCCACCACTACGTCCTGGAGGCCCATCGCAATCTGGATGCGCCCGCTGGTCAGGTTCTCGGCTGTCATGAATGTCCCCGGCAAGTGCCCGCTCTTTGAGTATCAGGTGCGGCGATATTAGCCTTGAGTTTTCCCAGTTCAACAAGAGCGGCGCGGCGTAGCGGCGTCCTGCTTGAAACCTGAAACACATTCTATGTGCTTGTGGGCCGGGCCTGCCATCGCTAGAAACAAGCAGACCCGCAGGTTGAACCCATGCCCGCTGACCGATGTAAGTTCAAGCGCCCCCTGGTGAAGATCTCGGGGGAGGCCTTCTGCGAACCCAACGGCTTTGGCATTTCCGGCGACGAGTTGCTGGCGCTGGCCAAGTCCATCAAGAATGTCCACCAGGTGGGCGGGCAGCTGGCTGTGGTCGTGGGTGGCGGCAACTTTGTGCGCGGCGCACAGCTGAAAATCCCCCACATCCAGCGGGCCACCGCCGACTACATGGGCATGCTGGCCACGGTCATCAATGCCATGGCCCTGCAGGACGCTTGCGAAAGCATCGGGCTTGAGACGCGGGTGCTGTCCAGCATTGACGTGCCCAGCGTGGCCGAAAAGTGGATTCGCAGGCGGGCCATGCGCCACCTCGAGAAGAACCGCGTGGTCATCATCGCGGCCGGCACGGGCAACCCCCACTTCACGACGGACACCGCTGCCGCCCAGCGCGCCATCGAGCTGTCCTGCGACGTCATCATCAAGGCCACAAAGGTAGACGGGGTCTATGACAAGGACCCCAAGAAGCACGCCGATGCTGTACGCTATGAGCGTGTGACTTACCTTGAGGCGCTGCAAAAGGGTCTTCGCTTCATGGACGCCACGGCTGTAGCACTGTGCATGGAACACAAGATGCCCCTGATGGTGCTCGACATGAAAGTAGAGGGCGAAATCGAGCGCGCCATTCGCGGCGACAAGGTGGGAACGCTGATTGAAGCCTGACGGCTTCAATTTCAAGATTGCCGGACCTGGAGACTTCGCCTTTGATGTTGAACTTCCAGTCCTGACGACTGCCTTCATTGCAACCCGTTGTGCCGCGCCTTGTGCGCAGAGCCCGCAAAAGAAACGAGAACTCAGAACGGAGCACAAATATGGGCCAGACACCTGATCAGATCACCAAGGCCGCCGAAGCCGCCATGCAGAAGGTGCTCGGCCACCTCTCAGAGCAGTTTCATGGCGTGAGCGCCGGGCGCGCCAGCCCTGCCATGGTCGAGAACATCAAGTTCGACTACTACGGCACCCCCACACCGCTCAAGGGCGCGGCCCAGATCAGCACGCCCGACGCCGGCACCATCCAGATCAAGCCCTTTGACATCAGCCAGGTGAAGGCCATTTCGGGCGCAATCTCAGCCGCCAACATCGGCATGACGCCCAAGGACGACGGCAAGATCATCACCCTGAAGCTGCCGATGATGACGCAGGAGACGCGCCAGAAGCTGGCCAAGCAGGTCAAGGACATGGCCGAGCAGGCCAAAATTCCGATCAAGAACGCGCGCCACGAGGCCATGAAGCAGGGCGACGCCTCGCTCAAGGAGTCGACCGTCACCGAAGACCAGCACCGCAAGCTGAAGGACGATATCCAGAAGCTCACCGACAAATACAACAAGCAGATTGAAGAGAACCTCAAGAAGAAGACCGACGAAGTCATGAAGGCCTAGGACGAGGCAGCCAGCCGCCAGGCGGCGCCGGACTCCGGCGCCGCGACGGTTTTCGGCGAAAGCGTCGCGGGAGTTCTGACATGCGGACATGGCTGGCGGCCACCTTGCTGGGCTTTTGCGCCCCCCTGCTGGCGGGCACCCAGACCGAGCGCCTGGAGGCAGACCTCGCCCGGGCGCACGCTGAACTCCAGGAACTCAAGGCCGGGGCCGGCGAAGAAGACCAGGGCCTGGCCACGCGCCTGCGCGACCACCTTTTCACCTGGCGCAGCCAGGACGGGCGCTTTGCCCTGAAGATGGAGTCGCTCGTCCAGTTCCGCTATCTCTACCGCGACATCCGCGCCAACGCGGGGCGAGGCGGAGACAACGGCGCGGACTTCCATAATTTTCGCGTCCATTACCTGCGCCTGCGCTGGGAGGGCCACCTCTTTGGCCCCGCCTACAGCTACAACGTTGAGCTGGCCCCCCTCTCCGACTCGGGGGGCCTGGCCTTTGACGATCTCTGGTTCCGCTGGGAGCCCCTGCCCCTGTTCAACCTGACGGCGGGCCAGCAGCGCACGCCCTTCAGCTACGAGCAGTCAGTGGACCCTGGCGGCCGCACCTTTCTTGAGCGTTCGTCGGCCGACAAGGCCTTTGACCAGGGCTTTGCCAAGGGCCTTGAGATCGCGGGTGTGGCTGACTTCTGGGCCGAGCGCGTGCTGTTCTGGAGCGTGGGCGTCTACAACGGCGTGCTGGAGCGAAAGAACGCAAGGCCCGCCACCGCCACCATCGAATTCGCCGGCCAGCGTTCCGACGGAGTGCGCGTGCAGAACCCCGCCGCGCTCGAAAATCAGGCCGGCAACTTCCGCAACGCCGACCGCGACCTGCTGGAAGACCGCTTCGACGATTCCGTGGACGCCGACTTCATGTTCAACCTGCGCGTCGAGTTCCACGCCATGGGAGACATCGGCCTGCGTGCCTCTGACGGGCGCGGCAGCGAAGCCTGGGACGACTGGAAGTTCATGGTGGGGCTTGCCGCCTGCTACTTCAACGCGCGTGTGGACGGCGGCGGCACGCTGCTGGGCAACAATTTCCACGCGGTGCAGGCCCCCAGCGGTGTGATTCCTTCGCCCGGCAGCGATCGCAAATTCATCCGCGCCGAGACCCTGGCCCTGACGCTGGACGGCCACTTCCGCGGCTTTGGCTTTTCCGTGAACTGGGCGCTCTATTACCGGCGCGTCGAGTTCCGACATCACGGCCGGCTCGAGGGCTCCAACCTGCGGGGCCGCTATATCGCGGCCGCCGCGCAGGACACCGGTTTCACCGTGGACGTCGGCTACAAGATTGAGGCCATCGACACCCTGCTGGCCTCTCGCTGCTCGCTGGTCAACTACGACGAATTCGGCAGCCAGACGGGGACCGGCCAGCCCGTGGACGGCGACAGCTTCGGCGCCGATACCGTGGAGTGGGGCGGCTCGGCCAGCATCGAGCTGCACGGCGACCACCTCAAGCTCACGCTCGACTACCGTTACGTGATCCAGCAGTTGCCGCACGGCACGGGCAAGGGCAAAGACTCGACCAGCGGCGTCGAGCGCGTCAGCGAGTACCGCAACTTCCAGGAAATCCGCCTCCAGCTTCAGTGGATTTTCTAGCGGCTCTCCAAAATCGGCCTGGCGGCCGTGAGCTAGCTCGCGGGCCGGGGGCCGTCACCCGGCGCGGCCTTGGGCTGGACGTCTGGAGCGGGCGGCGGACTTTCCGGGCGCGGGACTGCAGCAGCGTCCTGCGCCATCCTTTCCGCCAGGCGCTCGGCATCCGGAGGGCCGGCCGCCTGGGCTTTCGCGTCCTGCCCCGAGCCGGCCGGCTTGTCCGTTGTCAGCTTGGCCAGCGTCGCGGCACGGTCGCGCTCCTCGACGGACATGGCAGCCAGTTCCAATTCGTCGGGCAGCGCCTCGCCTCTGGACGCGCGAACAAAGCGCAGCACCGCGGCGCGCTTCTTGCGCATGGCAGCGGCTGAGACCTTCTCGTCCGTTGCCCGGTGGCTGACCACGCGCTGGGGCCGCGGAATCTCGATGCCGAGTTCGTCGAACTTCAGCTTCACACGCTTGTGGTATTCGCGCGCAGCCCCCCACTGCTCGCCGGCGCGGGTCTTGAGCAGCACGCGAATCACCACCGCGTTTTCGCCCAGGCCCTGCACACCCATGACCACCGAGTCAAGGATCTTGCGGCCCCAGACCTCGTCCTGCTGCATGGCCCTGGCCACGGCATCCAGCACGGCCATGATGTCTTCGACGTTTTCCTCGTGGGCGACGTTGATGTCCACAATCGTGCGCGACCAGAGCTTGGTCTGGTTCGTAGTCAGCGAAATCTGGCCGTTGGGTATGGTGTGGACGTCGCCGTTGAGCGAGCGGATCACCGTGGTGCGCAGATTCAGGCTCTCGATCGTGCCCGTTTTGCCGTTGATTTCGACGACATCGCCTATGCTGTACTGGCCCTCAAGCAGGATGAAGAAGCCGGCAAAGAAGTCCTTGATCAGTGACTGCGCGCCAAAGCCCACCGCCAGCGAGACACCGCCGGCAGCCACGAGCAGCGGGCCGTAGTCCACATCAAACTGGGCCATGATCGCCATGACCGCCGCCACGAAGATCACCAGCCGCGTGGTCGCCGTCATGACCGTGACAAGCGTGCGGCCGCGCTGGGCGTCGCTCACTTTCGCGTCCACCTCTGTGCTGGCGCGCCGGACGTAACGCTCAATCAGCGGACGGCTGCCCGCGCGGATCAGCCAGGTCAGGAACCACGCAGCGAGCACCACCGCAATCACCCGCAACGCACGGTCTCCCGCGGTGCGCAGCAGGCTCTCACGGTAGGCTTCGCGAGCCTGGGGCAACAGCAGGCGCCCGATCTCCGCGCCGCGGTCTTCAAGCCTTCGCATGCGGCGGTCCAGCACCTCCACGCGCGTCTGCGCGTAGCGCGTATCGCGCCTGGCCGCGCCTTCCCGCTCCTGCTGGGCCTCCAGCTCCTCATGAAGCGCGGCCAGCCGCAGCCAGGGAAAATACAGGGCCTTGTTGCGTTCAGCCGACCGCACCTGGCCTGGGTCTGCCCCGGCCGGGGGCGCGAACGCGGCTTCCAGGGCCGCAATCTTGCCCTGGGTCTCCCCCACGATGGCGGCCACCCTGGCTTCAACCCGCTGCTTTTCTTCCCACAAACGCACCAGCGCCAGACGCTCCTCGCGCAGCCGTTTCAACTCGTCCTGGATGCCGGACCCCTCCGCGAGAAAGTCGTCGATGCGCTCGGACAGCTCCTGATACTCCGCAAGGGCCTTGCCCCGGTTCGATTTCTCGGACCCGGCATTGTCCTTGTCACGCGGCGCAGCCACGCCACGGTCCTTCAGGGTCTCCACTTCGGCGTCCAGCCGCTCCTTGTAGTCTTCGCGCAGGTCGATTTCCTGCTGCACCTCGCGCAGCCGCCCGATCAGAAGGGTGAATTTCAACCGGTCCGCCGGTTGCCGTCCCCTTCGGCGATCCACGCGCTGCTCAATTTCGCCTTGCAGCGTGTTGACCTCCGCCAGGGAACGGGCGGCCAGCGGCAACAGCAGCGAGGCAGCCGGGCTGTCGGCAAACAGGGGGTACTGCACCTCGCGGGCCTCCCGGAGGGCTTGCAGGGCCTCCAGGCCCCGGGACTCATAGGACACATAGGCACTGAACACCTGCTCGACGAGATGGTCGTACTCGTCGAGCGAAAGCTTCAGCCGCTGCTCCGCCCAGCGAAGTTCATAGTCGAGCTTCTCCAGGTCGTTCAGACGCTCGTAAAGCCGCGACTTGGGGCCGTCAAATTCCCTGGCTTCGGCGGACAGCCTCGAGACCCGGCCGAGTTCTTCTTCCGCTTCGCGAATGGCCCTGGCCAGCGCACCTTCGCGCTCGCTGCGGTCGGCGCGCGGCTCGCCAATCAGTTCGGCCAGGGCGTCCTCCCCCCGCTTGACGAGCCGGTCGTACTCCTGGCGCGCCGCCAGTTGGGCCGCGCTGGGTCCCGCCCGGGCCGCCTTGGCCGCGTTCTCCAGCGTCAACACCCGCGCCTCCAGCGACGAGACGGCCTGCGCTGCCCGCTCTGCGGTTTCGCGGCGGGCCGTTCGTTCTTCTTCCGTAATGCCCGGCTCCGCGGCACGGGCGTCGGCCTCGCTCTTGCGCTCGCGCGCTGCCTTCAGTTCGGCCAGGGCGGCCGCGGCGTGGGCCTTGAGCGCCTCCTCGTGCTCGCGCACATAGGGGGCCGTAGGAAGCTCGGGCAGCGCGGGCAGCGCGGGCGCCTCTTGTCCCGCCAGCGAGGCGCCACACAAGGCCAGGAACAGGAAGACCAGCAGACTAAGGCGGCGGGCGGCAGGCATCACGCGATACCATGCGCCGTCACCGGGCCCAGTGCAACGCCAAGCCAAAAAAAATCCTGCTGGGTGTGCGGGCCGGTTCCTCCCCGGCCGGCACGGAAGGAAATCTGTCTCACCCCATCCGCGCGGCGGCGCCTTGGGCTAATCCACCTCAACACGCGAGACCCGCCCATCCAGGCCGTTCTTGTGGAAGAAGGCCACGCGCACGAACTCATCTTCGAACTTCAGCTCGAAGCTGGGGACCACGTACTCCGGCTTGGACTTCAATACCTCGATCTGGCACCAGTCGGCCGTGAGGGAGCCGCGCGGGTGGTCAAACAGCTGGATCAGGCAGCCCTCGCGCACATTGACCAGCTTGATGGAGCGCGCTTCATCATTGGCAACGGGGCCCCCGCGCAGAAAGTTGAATGCCTGCCCCGGATAATCGTTGAGGCTGCCCAGAGCGCGACCTTTGGCGTTGTTTTCGCTGTAGAAGATAATCTCACCCATGACGGCTCCTCTGCCCCTGTCGCCCGAACGGGCGGAGAGTATCTGCTGCATGACGCGCTGCCGCTGCTACAATCCCTCGCGGCCAATTGTAGCCGCTAACAGTTTCTTCATATTGTGGATAGCATGAGCGCCCCCTGCCGCTCCCCTCGCCGCGATACGTGAGCCAGACGTCCGCCAGCAAAACCGAACCCGAACCCCAGCCTGAACCCGCACGCCCGCGGCCTTGGCTGACGCCTCTGTTCGCCCTGCTCATCTTCGTGCTGGGCGCCGTGGCCTACTGGCCGCAGCTTGGCAACGGCTTCACCAACTGGGATGACAACTGGCTGATCACCGAGAACCGCTGGATCCGTGAAATCAGCGTGGCCAACACGGTGACTATTTTCAATCCCATGGCGCCGCAGGAAATTCGCGAGGAACTCGGCAACGAGTACCTGCCCCTGCGCGACTTGAGCTATTCGCTCAATTACGCCCTCGACGGCTACAACCCCCGCGGCTACCAGGCCACCAACCTGCTGCTTCACTTGTTCAACTCGCTGCTGGTGATGCTGCTGGCCGCGCGCATCTCAAGAAACGCCCTGACCGGCGGCCTGGCGGGGCTGCTGTTCTCCCTGCACCCCGTGCACGTGGAGGCCGTGAGCTGGCTGTCGTCACGCAAGGACCTGATGGCCACCTTCTTTGCCCTGCTGGCCATCAACCTGTACTGGGTCTCCCGGCTGCCCCGCGCCGGGCTCATGCCCAGTCAGAGTTTCGTGCAACGCCTGCGCCAGAGCGTGCGCCTGAGCTACTGGCTGGCCCTGCTCTGCTTTCTCGCGGCGCTGCTTTCGAAGATGCATGCCGTGGTGCTGCCCGCGCTGTTGCTCCTGCTGGAACTCTTTGGCCGGCAGCGGCTGGGGTCAGCATCGCTGGCACGCCGCGCCTTGATGCTGCTGCCTTTCTTCGGCATCGCCGCTTTGTTCACGCTGCTGGCGATGAAAATCGGCTCGGGTCTGATGCGCGAGCCCTACGGCGACAGCCTGGCGTCCACCTGGTTCACGGCCGCGGCCGCCATCACCCGCGACGCCCAGGTGCTGGTTATGGGTGCACCCCTGCAAGCCTGCGTGGACTTTGAACTGCGGCCCTACATCACCCCGCAGGTGGGCGCGGGCGTGGCCCTGCTTGTCCTGATGCTGGCCGCGGGCATCGGGGGCTGGCTCGCCCTGCGCCGCGCGCAGCCAAGCGCCTCACAGGCCCTGCTGGGCTGGCTGGGGTTGGGCGCCCTCTGGTTCCTGATCGCCCTGAGCCCCGTGAGCAACTTCTTCGTGCAGATCGGCACCGTCTTCGCCGAGCGTTACCTCTATCTGCCCAGCGTGGGCTTCTGCCTCACCGCGGCCGCCCTGGCCACGGCCGCCTGGGAGCGAGCGCGGCGCGCGGCAGCGCCCCTGAACACGGCGGGCAGCGCCGTCCTGGTGCTGATGGCTGCGGCCCTGGCCGTGGCCTGCATCTGGCAGACCTCGCGCACCACCCTGAACTGGAAGGACAGCGAGACGCTGTGGCGCAGCGTGCTGGCCCACGACCCCGGCAACCACACGGCCTACTTCAACCTCGGGCGCGAACTGCAAGAGCGCGCCCTGAGCGAAAGCGACGCACAGCGCCGCGAAGAGCTGCTGCTGGCCGCGGAGATCAATTACACAAGCGCCCTGAACTTCGAGGCGCGGACCTACCGCTATGACCCGGCCCGTGTGTTTGGCGCCCTGGCCAGCGTTGAGATCCACCGCAGCAAACCCGCCGAGGCTTTGAAACTGCTGGATGAGGCCCAGGCCCGCGTTGACCTGCCCTGGCGCCCCCAGCGCGGCCGCGACGACATTGCCTCGATTCTCAACAACTATCGGGGGCTCGCCCTTTCGGCGCTGGGGCGTCACGAAGAAGCCCTGGCTGCCTTCCGGCGCGCCCTGGCCAGCTCGCGGCGCTACTCGAGCTACCGCATCAACCTCGCCAGCGAACTCGCCCGGGCCGCCCTGAACGAAAACAGCCGCGCGCTGCACCAGGCAGTCCTCGATGAGGCCTATGCCGAAATCGACGCCTACGAGCGCGAGCGCGGCAAGGACCTGCTGTCGACGGAGGCCCGGGCCCTGATCCTGAAGAAGGAATTTGACCTCAGGCTGCTGCTCTCCGGAAAGGGCGGCGAAGCCGCCGTGCCGCCCGAGCTGGCGGACTTGCTCAAGCGCGCTCAGACCGAGTACCGCCGCGCTGTGGCCCTGCGCGAGGCTGAGGCTCCCAACGCCAAGGCCATGGCGACCTTGCTGTTGGCGGCCGCGGAGGCCTTCCTGCCCGGCAGCCCCGGCGACAAGAACGCCGAAGCCTTCCTGCGCCGCGCCCTCATGCTTGACCCAAAGCGCGAGGGCCTGCGCTACCTGCTGGCGCGACTGCTGCAGGAGAGAGACGGGCGCGAAGCCAAGGTGGAGGCCACACGCCTGCTGAATGAAGAGCTGGAATTGCACCCGGACTTCAAGCCGGCGCGTTCGCTGCGGGCCGCGGGGGTCTTCCAGCAGGCGCTCAACGAACTGGCGGGGCTCTACGGCGCCTTTGCGCCGGAGTACACGGCGGCTTACCCCGATATCAAGAAGCCAACCTGGACACAGATGACCCGGGCCTTCATCAAGCGCGACGCCTATCGTTCGCGGCTTGAAAAGAGCGTCGCCCTGTTCATGGAGGCCGCGAAGTGGGACAGCGAGAACCCCCAGTTGGCCGAGATCCTGAACCGTTCCATGGTGGAGGGCGGCCGCGAAGCCCTGGCGCTGGACCTCGGGCGGGGCCTGTGGTTCTTCGGAGGCGAGGTCGGGCGCGCCCAGGCCGAGGCCATGATGCGCACGGCCTTCAACCTCATGCCCGTCGATGGCCCTTTGAGCCGCTTTCTGGCGGGGATCTACCTCGAGCTGGCGGAAAAGGCCGTGCGCAGCAGCGACCGCGACGAGCTGCTCAAGCTGATCGAGAACATGCTCCAGCTGAGCGAGACCGCGCGCAGGCAGATGTCGATCCGCCTTATCAACATGGGCACGGACATCGATGGCGGCAAGAAGCTCAGCAACGTCAAGGGCGAAGAATTTGACTGGTCGCTCGTGGACGCTGCCGAGCGCAGCAAGCTCGTGGCCGAGCTCATGCGCACCGCCCTGCTGCTCGACCCCGAGAGCATCCCCGCGCTGAACTGGCTCAAGCTCTACTACGAGAAGGAAGGAGAGCTGGAAGAAGCCATCATCATCTACCTGAAGTTCGAGAAGCTGCTGGAAAGCAAGCCCGACATGCTCACAGGCGTGCGCATGGCCCTGGCCCAGTGCCAGTTCGACCTCGGGCAGCGCTGCGTGAAGGATTACCGCAAGTATCTGGACCTCGACCGTGAACGCGCCGGGCGCTTTGCCGGCCGCGCCATCGAGGTCTTCAACGACTGCGTGGCGACATGCGACCGCGAACTCAAGGCCTCGACCACTCCGGCGGGCCACCTGCTGCGTATCAAGGGCCTGGCCTGTCAGAGGCTGGCCTACCTCGACGGCGGCCGCGCCCACTACTGGTATTCGCTGGCCATCGAAACCTATGAACGCGCGCCTCTGGACTTTCCCGATGAATTGTCCGAGGTGCGCCGCAAGCGCGCCTGGTTCACGGAAGACCCCTACCGCCGCCGCGATGACCTGCGGCGCGCCATCAGCGAAGCCGAGCTTCAGGGCAAGGACGCCGGAGCCCTCAAGGAAGACCTGATCAACGTCGAGAACCGCATCACGCTGGACGAAACCGAAGCCCTGCGCAGGCAGGGCAAGCTGCAAGAGGCGCTGGAGCGCATGAACGCGGGCTTCAAGGTGCCCAACCCGGCCCTGTGGCGCGCCCGCGCGGACATCGAATTCGAGCTGGCGCAGGGCGCCAAAGCCGCGCGCGATCCCGAAGCCTACGACCTCTGGATCGTGAGGGCGGCGCAGGACTATGTTCGGGCGTTTTCAGACCCCGAAGCCCTGATCAAGGGCGGCGAGCTCTACTACGGCGAGCTGGCCTTGGCCATGGCCGAGCCGGAAACCTACAACACCAAGGCCCGCGTGGCCCTGGAAAAGGCCCAGCGCATCATCGACGAGGCCCTCGTCGCCCTCACGGCCGGCGACAGCCGCCGCGCGCAGCTTGAAGCCCTGAGCCAGCGGGCGCGCAAGACGCTGGGCCAGATGCAGCGACTGGCCCAGGACCTCTACCGCCGCGCCGATGAAGCTCTGGCCGGCGGGCGCGAACCCCAGGCGCTGGAGCTGCTGGCCCGCAGTCTTGAGCTACAGGGCGAAAATCCCCAGGCTTGGCTGCTCAAGGCCCAGGCCGAGCTTTCGCTGGCCCGCAAATCCGAAGGCGCCGAGCGCACGCGCTGGGCTGAAGAAGCCCGCGCCTCCCTTGAAAGCGTCATCCGCAACGACCCGCCCTTGGCGCGGCAGTATCTCGAGGCTCAACTCTGCATGGCGGAGGCCTGGCTGATGCTGGGGCTCAAGCGCGACGCCGCCTTCTGGCTTGACGCCGCGGAACGCCGATTGGCCCAGGCCATGAAGGACAAGCGCCTGACAGAGGCCGACTCCGGCACGTTCAATGAGCGCCTGGTCACGCTGCGCAATCTGGCCCGGTAGACCCGGGAGCCCGCGCTACTTGAAGAGATCGCTGAAGCGGAAGTCCACTTCCTCGTTCAGCTCATGGCAGGTGTCGCAGGCCCGGCCCAGCTTGAGTATGCGCGCTTTGAAGTCATCGCCGCGGCGCGCCTTGAGCAGTTCGCGCAGCGCGAGATCCGTGTCGTCGCAGGCCTGTTTCCAACCGGGATAAGGAAAGGTCTTCTTAAACTGGTCGTGGATGACCGGCAGCGGGGCCGAGCACGCCTGCAGGTCCAGGAAGGCCTGCTCGATGCTGCGCGTGGGCGGCTTGTCGGCCTTGAGCAGTTCCGCGTGCTGCAGCAGTTCGACGCAGCAGGTCTTCATGCGCTTCATGAGCGTGCTTGTTTTGCCGGGCACTTCCGCGGCTTTGAGCCCTTTGAACTTCGCCTCATCGAAGAAAAGCAGGGCCTCGGGCTTCACTTCCGGCTTGACCTCGGGCTTGACCTCGACCGTACGAGTCACAAAGACCACACGGCGCGGCTCGGGATTTACGGGATCATTCACGTCATAGCTGTCGTGGCAGTTCACGCAGGCCTTGCGAATCTCCTCGCGCGCCTTGCGCTGATCGGCGTCACTGTTGGCCGCATACAGCCGCCGGGCCCCGGCCTCCATGGCGTCCACCCACTCGCGCCAGCGGCGCGCTCGAACGTCATCGAGACGGCCATCGGGCTGCAGGTTGTAGTCCACAAGGATGGGGCGCTCGGGATACTTTGCCCTTTCGTCCGCGGGCACACGGCGCAGTGGCTCGCGCAACTGCTGGGCAAGCTGCCAGATGTCGCGGGCGTGACGATGAGCGTCGTCCGGAAGGCCCTCGTGACGCGAATGGCCCAGAGCGTCGTTGCGGCGCTTGAGCGCCTCCATCAGGTGCTCGACGTCGTGGCGCGCGAACAAGCCCGCCCCCTGGCCCTCGTTGGCGCGCCCATCTTCAATCAAGGGCCAGACGCCCAAGCCCACGCATAGCGCAAGCACCGCGACCGAAAGCAGGCGCAGAGGCCAGCGCAGGCGCGCGGGTTCCGCGCTGACACGCTCCAGCCAGGGCAGCACCATCAGGAAGGCCGCAGCCCCCAGAGGCAGCACCACGAGGCCCAGAAGCTGCATCACCCCCGCCGGCAGCCACTTCAACAATTGATAGAGCGGCAGGGCGTACCACTCAGGCCGGGCGTCCTCAAAGGGCTCTCCCAGGTCCCCCGACAGGCCAAGGGGCGCGGGAGAAACGCTGCCCAGGAAGAGCACGAGCAGCACTGTCAGTCCTATGACCAGCCCATGGGCCAGCAGCGAGGCCCGCGACGCCTGGGCCTGCCGCGCGTCCCGCCAGAAACGGCGCAGCAGCACCAGCCCCAGGGCGGGCAGCACAATGGCGTGCAGAGCATAGAAGCGGGCCACGGTGGCAGTGCCGATTTCGTCGCCGCCCAGCAGGGCGCTGCGGAGAGCTTCGCCCGCCACGGGCACTTCCGCGAGGTAGCCCAGGCGGATGTGGGTGCCATGCACGGCGTTCTGGTCCATGGGCAGAAGCTGGCCCGTGGCGCCGAACAGCAACACCAGCAGGCAAAGGGCCAGGGCGCGCCACCAGATCCAGTGCCCGGGCCGCCGGAAGAAGCCCGACCAGATCAGGTGCATGACATACACCACGCTCAGGTACACCAGCACGTTGGCGCCTTGATAATGAATCGACCTCAGGGCGGCGCCGGCCGCGCTGTCGTGCATGGCGCCCACGGAGGAGTAGGCGTCTTCAGCGGTGGGTGCAAAGCCCAGGGCCAGGCCGATGCCGCTGCCCGCCACCATGGCCAGAGCCGCCAGCAGGGCGCTGGCCACCATGGCCGAAACGGGCGAGGCCGGGTGCATGACACGGTAGACCGAAGTGCCGCCCACACGCAGGGTCTCGCCGCTGAGCACCGTTTCGGCGTCGCTGTCAGCGGGCGGGCGAGACTTCTTGCGGCTCTCTTCCGCGGCACGCCGGGCCAGTTCGCGCTCGGCCTCCGCCATCAGCTCCTGCTTGATGCGCTCGGGGTCGCTCGCGGACGGATCGGGTAGTGTCTCGACCATGGTCAGGATCGGGCCTTGCGTTCCGCCTTGCCTATCACGAAGTCCTGCCACTTGATGAACAGCCAGGGTTTGTCATCTCTCGCTGCAATGGACACTTCCAGTGCATCCAGCCCCCGCGGCGAGGGCCCCTCCGCCAGGCTGCCGTCGGCGGCAAAGCGCGCGTCATGGCAGGGGCAGTGGAATGATTTCTTGTCGCCCGCCATTTCCACGCTGCATCCCGCATGGGGGCAAATGGGACTCAGAGCCGCAAAGCAGTCAGCCGTCTGGCCCGCCTTCACGCGCCGCAGAAACACCTGCTGGCGGCGCGTGCGCAGGCGCCAGCCATCGCGCCTTGCAATCGTGATTTCCACGGGCAAAGCCCCGCCCACAAGACTAAGCGCGGCAAAGGGCCCCAGTTCATCGAGCACTTTTTCCATGGGCGCCACGGCCACCGCCTCAGCCTCCCCCGAGGTCGCTCCGGCGCTGAGTGTGAGAACCCCTGCCGCGGCGCAAGCCGCGCAAATTCCGCCCAGCAGGCCGGCGCGAACAAATTCGCGCCGCGCGGCATCGGGAGTCTGGGTGGGTTCAGCCATGCTCAATCCCGTTTGGCTTCGCGCCAGCACTCGCGACAGGTGCCGTAGATCTTCTGACTGTGTGAGGTGGGATGAAAGCCCAGTTTGTGGGCGATCTTGTCCTGCAGATTTTCCATTTCTTCGCTGAAGAACTCGATGATCTTGCCGCATTTCGTGCAGCACAGATGATCGTGGTGGGAGCGTCCGAGCGCCAGCTCAAAGAGGCGGTGGCCCTCGCCGAAGTCGTGCTGTTCGAGGATTTCGCCCTCGGAAAGCAGGGAGAGCGTGCGATAGACGGTGGCCTTGGAGACTCTGGGGCGCTGTCCGACGAAAGAGTCCACGAGGTCGTCGGCGGTGAAGTGCCGGGGCATCTCCAGCATCTTCTCGACGATCTGGCGTCGCTGCGAAGTGAGCTTGAGCTGCTTGGTGCGCAAGAAGGCGTCGAGCTTGTCCAAAATCGCGTCGGCGCTGGCCTGCGGCTCTTTGTTCTGGGCCATGCATTACCCCGTGGCGAGCTTACTCTTCCTCGTCAGAACTCTTACGGCGCGAAGACTTTGCGGCGGCCCTGTCGGCTGCGATGGCCTGGTCTATGAGCTTAGACACCGAGGACCGCTTTTCAATGGAATCGTCGTAGGTGAACTCGACGATGGGCGCGACCCGCAGGTCAAGCCGGGAGGCCACATGGGCCTGTACGAATTTGCGGGCGGATTCAATGAAGCGGGACACAGTGCGCTTGTCCCGCTCGGAGCCCAGCACCGTGTAAAACACGCGGGCGTGGCCCAGGTCACGGGCCACCTTGACGCGGGTGATGCTGACCAGGCCCTTCATGCGAGGGTCCTTCAGGTCACGGATGAACAACTCGGCCACCTCCTGGCGGATGCGGCTTTCAATGCGGGCAATTCGACGTTCGGTGGCCATTTTTTGGTGCTTGCCTCCTGGATTGCTGGTTTTATGGTTCCTTCGAAACCCTGCGGCACGTTCAAGGACCAGGAACAGTTCAGTGATGCCCGAGCCAGAGCGCGCGGGCGAAGTCTAGCTTGTACGCCGCGAAGCGACAGCGAAGGGTCCGATTTCATGGGTCCGGCTGCACGCGAGGGCAGGGAGAAGCGCCATGTGGATCAAACGCTCGCTGGTCATCGTGCCCGTTGCCCTGCTGCTGTTCCTGGCCCAATCCGTCTTCTGGGTACCGGACCAGGCCTCCGTCTCCGACAATAACAGCCGCCTCAATCGCCTCATGCTTTACATGGGCGCCAACCCCGAGGACATGAACCCCTGGACCTCGACCAAGACCAGCGACTCCACCATCAGCCAGTATCTCTACGAAGGCCTGGTCAAAACCAACCACTTGTACGAGCTTGAGCCCGGCCTCGCCGAGACCGTGCTGGTCAAGCATGACATTACCTGTTACCTGCCCGAGGGCATGAGCGAGGCGGAGTTTGAGGGCCGCCTGCGCAAGCTCATGGGCGCGCGCCTGAAGTCCTTTGCCAAGGCCGCCGACGCCAAGAGTCCCGTGCGCCTGAACCTTACCACGGGCAAGACGCTGGCGGCGGGCGAAAGCGCACCCGAGGGCCAGGAGATCCTGGAGATTCCGCAGCTGGCCAAGGTCCGGTTCATGCTCGCCCCGGAGCCTGTGAAGGGCCAGATCACGCAGGCCATCGAACCGGAGTTTGAAGCCCTGATCGAAAAGGACCTGGACCGCAAGCCCTGGCCCTGTTTTGAGGCTGCGGAGCTGCTCAAGCGCGTGTCCAAGGCGACGCGCGACACGCTTACGGACGGGACCCTGACCAAGACGTTAGGCGAGGCGCTGGCCAAATTGGACACCACGCCGACCTCCCACTCGCCCGTCATCGAGTTCCACATCCGCAAGGGCATTCCCTGGGTTGACGGGCCCTTCTTTGAAAAGCGCGAGCGCGTGTGGCAGGCCAAATGCAACGGCGAACCCTGCGGCTGGGTCTACGCGGACTCCAGTCAGGAGGCCATCACCCGGCTCAAGGCCAAGGGCCTCGTCGAAAAGCCCGAGGAGGCCGCCTACGAAGTCTCCAACTATGCCGAAAAGGACACCTTCGGCGAAAAGGGCTACTGGTGGGGCAAGGGGCCGGAATGCACCGCGCGCGACGCCAAGCTCACCTTTGAGTTCCTCAAGAACCCGGACTTCAAGAGTCCGCGCATGTCCAGCTACGTCAGCATCAACGAAGTCCGTGTGTTCAAGGACGACCCCCACAAACTCGAAGTCGTCTACGGAGAGCTGTACTCCCCCGCCCTTTACGACCTCACGGGGCAGCTTCTGCCTTATCACCGCTGGAACCTCATGGCCTGGAAGGAAGAAGCCGTGCGGCGCGGCAAGGGTCCCACGGACGTTGGCCTGAATCATGATGTGTACAACCCCATGAAGTACCTGGTGAGCCGCGAGCGCGAGTACCGCGCCTGGCCGTCCATGAACGGCTTCATGGTCATTGAGCCCCTCAACGGAGACGCCCTGCCCCTGTGGCAGAACGGCAGCCGATGCCGCCTGCGGCGCAACGAGTTCTACTGGGACCGCAAACCCGAGTACCAGTTCCTGGACTACTACGTGTTTGACCCCAACATGGGCCGCGAAACGGCGGAAGTGGTGTTCAACACAGGGGGCCTGGACGTTTACAGCCCGCGCGAATTCCAAGTCGAGCGCTATGAGGCCAAGACGAAGGAATACAGCGTCATCAAGCGCATGCCCAACCAGTATGAGTATCTCGCGTTCAACTGCTCCAAGCCGCAGCTTTCCGACAAGCGGGTGCGCCTGGCCCTGTCCATGGCCATCGACGTGGACCAGATATTGAAGTACGTGGTCTACAACCAGGGCGTGCGCATCAACGGCCCCGCCTACCCCGTGCTGCCATGGTATGACCAGAACCACATGATCGAGCACACCTGGCGCAGCGACGGCACCGATGCCCAGGGCCGAAAGGTCGAGCGCAAGGGCAAGACCGAGAAGATCAAGTACCTGCCCTTTGACGTCACCGAAGCCAAGGCCATTCTCAAGGAATGCGGCTACGAGGACGTCAACGGCAAGCTCATCGGCAAGGACGGAAAGCCCCTGCGCCTGGAGTTCATCAACAGCACGGGCGGCGGCGTGCGCAAGAACAACGCCCTGCTGGCCAAACAGAACTGGGAGAAGCTGGGCGTCGAGGTCGACTACAAGGAATACGAGTGGAACGTCTTCATTCAGCAATATGTGATGGCGCTGAAATTTGACGTCTGCGTGCTGGGCTGGTCCGGCGGCATCGACCACGACAGCCGCCAGCTCTGGCACTCGACCTGCTGGCCCACCGCCGGTGGCCTGAACCTGGCCGCCTACGCCAACCCCGAGGCAGACCAGCTCATGGATGCCATCCTCAAGGTTTATGACCGCGAAAAACAGGTCGAAATGAGCCACCGCATCTTCCGTACCATCGCGGCGGACTTCCCCTACGTCTTCCTTTATTCGCCTTTGGGCACCAGCGTCATGGACAGCCGTATCGTCTGGCGCAAGAAAGTAGGCGAGAAGGACGGCAAGCCGGTGTACGAGAACCGGCCGGTCAACCACGACTTCATCCGCAATGCCCGCGCGAACATGGTGTACTTCTTTGGAGAACTGAAGCGGGTCGAGGAAGTCCCCCAATGGTCGGAACAGGACTACAAGCGATAAGGCCGCCCGATGCTCTCCTATATCATTCGTCGCCTGTTCCAGATGGCACTGACGCTGTGGATCGTCAGCGTGCTCAGCTTCCTGATCGTCGCGCTCGCGCCCGGCGACCCTCTGGCCAGCCAGCTGGACCCCAAAAAGACCCCCGCCGACCTTGAGCGCCGGCGCGACGAAATTGGCTATGACGACCCCGTCGTCAAGAAGTACACGGACTTCTATTCGCGCTTCTTCTCAGACTTCGGCGCGGTCATCAGCAAGCAGTTCGGCGGCGGCGACAACTACTCCTGGCAGCTCACGAGCGAAACTTCCAAGGAAGCCGTGCTGCCCACCATGTGGCGCAAAATGCTGGTGACCCTGCCCCTGGTCATCGTGAATACCCTGCTGGTCTGGTCACTCTCATTCCCCATCGGCATCTATTCGGCGCTGCGAAGAAATACCTTCCAGGACCGCACCATCACCGTGCTCAGCTACACACTGATCGCCTTTCCCGGCTTCTGGATCTCCATCCTCATCATCGGCTTCGTGACCAAGACGCTCGGCATCCCCATCGTCTCGCCCGAAACCATCGGCGTGGAGCTGGAAGGGCCGCGCTCGTTCTTCGACCGCACCTGGCACATAGCCATTCCCGCCTTCGTCGGGGCCCTGACCGGTGTGGCCACGCTCACGCGCTATGTGAAGGGACAGATGATGGAAGTGATGGGGCAGGACTATATCCGCACCGCCAAAGCCAAGGGCCTCGACGACGACCAGGTTTACTACAAACACGCCCTGCGCCCGGCCTCCCTGCCCTTTATCACGATGCTGGCGGGCCTGCTGCCCTCCATTTTCGGTGGTTCTGTCGTGTTTGAGGCCATTTACTCCTGGCCGGGCCTGGGCCGCTGGGTGTTTGAAGCCGTCTTCCAGCGCGATATCTACATCGTGATGACCAGCCTCTTCGTGGGCTCGGCCCTCACGCTGATCGGCATTCTCGTCTCCGACATCCTGCTGAGCGTGGCTGACCCGCGCGTGCGTCTCTCGTAGAGGAAGCGAAGCATGTCCGACCAACCTCGCAAGTCTTCCTCACCCCTGGCCGACGCCCTGCGCCTGTTCGTGCGCAACAAGCCCGCGCTCATCTCCTTCATCGCCATCGTCCTGCTCGGCGTGGCCGCGGTTTCGGGCTCCCTCTTCGTGGGCCGCAAAGCCGACGCCTCCGACCTCATTCGCATGGAAGAGGCCAGCCTCGTCGGCGACCGCTTCAAGTCGGAGGTCATCAAGAACGCCGTCCTCGACCCCCACCAGCCGGAACTCAAAGACACCTTCCTGCCCCCCAACTCCCAGAGCAGCGTTGATCTCAACAAAACCTACTGGCTGGGCACCGACAACCTCGGGCGCGATGTGCTGGCGCGGCTGTGGGCCGGCAGTTCCATCTCGCTGACCATTGGCTTTCTGGCCGTGGGCATTTCGGTCTTTCTGGGCATCTCGCTGGGCGGCATTGCCGGCTATTTCGGGCGCAACCGCGTCGGTTTGCCGATGTTCGCAACCCTGATGCTGTTTCTGGCCTGGGGCGTCATGCTGGCTGCGGGCATATCAACTCCGGCATGGATCTGTTTCACCGTAGGCGCGTTGCTGTTTGCCTTCCAGTTTCTGCTTTCCGTGGCGGGCCAACGCTGGCGAACCGTGGGCTTCTTCACCTTTGCCGCGCTGCTTTTCGGCGCAATTTCATGGTTCAACTGGCGCACGGAAAACCAGACACCCGAAGGCGCGGTGCATCAGGCGGCCCTCGACACGCACCGCCAGGCCAGAGAACTGCTGCTGGACCTGCGCGACGCCGGCCGCGAGTTCAAGGAGTTTGAAGAAGCGGCCCCCGACAACATCACCCACCTGCTGGAACAGAAGGACCTTCCGGCGTGGATCTATCGCCGGCAGTTCGGGATCGAAGTCAAGACGCGCCTGCTCGACCTGCAGGTAGGCCGCTTCGAAATCCGGAAGTTCCGCAGCGCGCTGCTGGAGGCTCAACGCCTGCACCAGGAGCAGCAGGAAAGGGCCGAACACCTCGAGAGCTTCGCCGAGGATTACAAGATCCGCCACGAGCAGGCCGTGAAGGATGAACAGGCCGCCACGGCGCGGGCCCAGGACTTCTTCAGGTCCGGCAAGAACGACGAAGGCCGCACGGCCAGCCTCGAAGCAGCAAATCACGCGGCCCGCGCCTCCACCTTTGACCCCGCCGAACTCAAGAAGCGCACCAAGCGCATGCGTGAAATCGGTGCCGCGCGCCAGAAGTATGTCGAGGCCGTGATGGCGGCCCTCGAAGAACCCCTGAGCCAGCGTGTGGCCGCCCTGGACAAGGCCGACCAGGACCTCGCTGCGCTGCTCGAAGCGGATGTCAAGGATGCGGCCGGCATGCGCGAGGCTCAGTTCAACCTGGAAGCGGTCGTGCGCGGCTGGAAGCGGGCGGAAGCTGACTTCAAGGAGGCAGAGGGCGCCAAGCGCCTTGAAGCCCTTGGGCCCATCGTCGAGGCGCTGGCCAAGGGCAGTCGCGAGGATGCGGGGCTGGCCGACCTTCAGGCCGAGCAAAAGCGCCTGACGGCCGCCCAGGAAGGGCTGAAAGCGGCAGCCAAGACGGCCGCGGAAGATGTTGCCAAGCTCAAGACGATCCAAGGCGAGCCGCCGGAGGAGTCCAAGAAGTCTCTGCCTCTGCTGAAGGTCCAGGGCAGCAACGACCTCATGGACCGGCGCGGCCAGTTGCGCACGCGATTTGTCATCCGCTTCGACACCGAGGCCAAGAACTCCCTGACGACTCTGCGCGGCGCAGAGCTGCTCAGCGGCCAGTACCGCTACGGGGTCTATCGCATCACCAGCCACTTCCTGACGGCCACTTTCCTGTATCTGCTGCTGGCCGTGGCGGCCCTGGCCCTGATGGCCTCGGGCCAGGCTTCCATCACGGACACCAAGCTGCCGGTCAAGGGCCTGTTCCTGCCCACCATCACGGTGGACGACCTCGTGATGCGCTTCACCGAGATCATGATGACGATTCCCGTCATCTTCCTGATCCTGGCGATTCTGGCGATTTTCGAGAAGGACGTGTTCATCACCATGGGTGTCATCGGCCTGACGAGCTGGATGGGCACGACACGCTTTGTTCGCGCAGAGATTCTGAGCCTGCGTGAGCAGGACTTCGTGCAGGCCGCGCGCTCACTTGGCCTGTCCGACTTCCGCATCATCTGGCGGCACCTGGTGCCCAACGCGATTTCACCGGTGCTGGTCAGCGCGTCCATTGGCGTGGCCGGCGCGGTGCTGGCCGAAAGCACGCTCTCGTTCCTCGGCATCGGCGCCAAGCCCGAGCAGACCACGTGGGGCCAGATCCTCAGCGAGGGCCGCGAGTACATCTTTGACGCCCCGTGGCTCACCTGGATTCCCGGAGTCGCCATTTTGATCACGGTGCTCTCCTTCAACCTGCTGGGTGAGGGCCTGCGCGAGGCCTTCAATCCCAAGCTGCGCGGGCGCTAACCATGAAAATCCTGCTCGCAGACGACGAACGCGGCATACGCCTTACGCTCTCCGAAGACCTGGAAGACGCCGGACACAGCGTGACGGCCGTCGAGGACGGGGAAAAGGCCATGCAGGCGCTGGGCAAGGAGAAGTTTGACTGCCTGATCACGGACATCGTGATGCCCAAGGTGGACGGCATGAGCCTGCTGCGTTTTGCGCGCGAAAAACATCCGGACATCATCGTCATGATGATCACCGGCAACGCCACCACCGAGCGCGCCATTGAGGCCATGAAGCTGGGCGCCAAGGACTTCATCGAAAAGCCCTTCAACAACGAGAAGGTCGTCCTGCTCTGCAACGGATACGCCCAGAGCCAGCACACCGAGCGCAAGTTCGTGCAGCTGCAGCAGGAGGTCAAAACCGAGTTCCGCCTCGACAAGATGGTCGGCAGCAGCCCGCAGATGAAGCGGCTCTACGACGACATCCGCACCATCGCCGAAAGCGATTTCTCCGTGCTGATCCAGGGCGAAAACGGCACCGGCAAGGAAGTCATCGCGACCACCATCCACCAGCTCAGCCCGCGCCAGGCCGGGCCGCTTATCAAGGTCGGCTGCCACATCGCCAACGTGAATCTGCTCGAGGATGAGCTCTTTGGCCATGAGCCCGGCGCCTACACGGGTGCCACGGCGCGACGCATCGGCCGCTTCGAGCAGGCCAACGGCGGGACCATCTACCTCGACGATATCGACGACATGCCCATCGACACCCAAGCCAAGCTGCTGCGCGTGCTGCAGGAGCGCGAAATCGAACGCCTGGGCGGTGACAAACCCATCAAGGTCAACATCCGCGTGATTGCCTCGACCAAGGTGGACCTGCGCAAGCTCGTGCATGAGGGCAAGTTCCGCCAGGATCTTTACTACCGTATCAACGTCATTGACCTGCAGGTGCCTCCGTTGCGCGAACGCGAGGGTGACATTGCCGTGCTGGTCGAGCACTTCATCAAGCGCTACGCCGGCACGCGCCAGTTGAGCGTCGAGCCCGAGGCCATGGCGGCCCTGGTGGCCTACCGCTGGCCCGGAAACGTACGCGAGCTGGAACACAGCGTGCAGCGAGCCATTGCTCTGGGCGCAGCCTCGGGCGTGCTGCGCAAGGAGCACTTCCTGCGCGACTTCTCCCAGTCGCTGCCGGAGGGCAGCGAGGTCAAGACGCCGGGCGATGACCGCCGCACGCTGCGCGAAGTGGTGGCCGCGGCGGAGAAGGCGCACATCCAGAATGTTCTGAAAATGACGGACGGCAAGATTGAGGAAGCGGCATCCATCTTGGGCATCTCGCGCAAGAACCTGTGGGAGAAACGCAAAATGTACGGCCTGCTCGAAGGCGACGCGGCGGAGTAACCGGGGCGCCCTGCCATGCCCGAGTCTCCCTATCTCGTTGGTGATCTGCCCGGCTACACGCCCGCCGTGGCGCGGCTTGTTTCCATCATCAATTACGCGCGCCTGACGACCGTGATGACCGTGGCTGACCTGAAGACCGACGCGCTCGACTTCAGGCTCGATGAGCGCGCCAATTCCATCGGCATGCTGCTGGCCCATATCGCCTACTGCGAATTTGCCACGCAGATCGAAACCTTCGAACGCCGCCACCTCACGCCCGAAGAAGCGTACCGCTTCAAGCCCGCCCTGGACCTGGGCGACCTCGGGCGCGCCGAGTTCGTCGGCAAGGACCTCGGCTTCTATCTCGATTTGCTCAACGGCGCGCGGCGCAAGACGCTCGACTTGTTCAAGACGGTCGATGACGCCTGGCTCGAAACGCGCGTGCCGCTTTGGGGCAGCGTCGGCAACTTTCACTTCATGTGGTTCCATGTAGGCGAGGATGAGATCCACCACCGCGGCCAGATGGCCCTGATACGAAGGCGGCTGCCGAAGTGAGCTCCAGCGCCCCATCTGCCTTTGTCGCGTTCAAAACGCTCCTGCGGCGGGAACTGCTCGTCGAGTTGCGCACGCGCTCGCTCCTCACTTCCATGGGACTGTTCGCGCTGCTCGAAGTGGTGGTCGTGGGGCTGGGCGTTCGTGCCCTGCCGTCTGACGAGACCTTCCACCGGTTCGTGCCGGCCGTGCTCTGGGTCTGCGTACTGTTTGCCGCCGTGGTCGGCGTCAACCGCAGCGCCTTGGCGGACCGCGAAAAGGGTCTCCACGCAGCCTTCCTGCTCCTGCCCTTTGACCCCGCACTCATCTATCTGGCGAGACTTTCCAGCGCCTTTGTCTTCCTCAGCGTGGTGGAGGTGCTGCTGGTGCTGGCCTCCGTTCCGTTGCTCCGGTTACAGATCCCCCAGGAGCCCTGGATGCTGGCCGTGGCTGCCTTGACCAACATCGGCGTGCTCGCGCCGGGCGTACTGCTGGCGTCGGCCACGTCCAGCGCGCGCGGCAGCGAGGCTTTGCTCACCATCCTGCTTCTGCCGGTGGTGGTCGTGGTGTTTCTGGGTGCCGTGGGGGCGACGGATGCCCTGGCCGCGGGTCTGGGCCTGGCCGGTGCGAAGCCCTATCTGTTGCTGCTCTGCATCTGTGGCGCTATGTTTCCTGCTCTGGGCTTGCTGCTTTACGGAAGGCTGCACGAAGCTTGATGAAGGACCTTGGCACATCTTCGATGGTCACCATCATCCTGGCCGTCCTGGCGCTGCTGGGCGCCGAAGCCGCGCTGTGGCTGAGCTATTTCTACGCGCCGGTGCAGATCACGGCGGGGGCCCTCTTTGTGGTTTTGCCCACCCCAGGTGTCAACACGCTGAACCTGTACGAGAGCCACCGCATTTTTTTCATCCACCTGCCCTCGGCCTACGCCACAGCCCTGTGCTGCGGGCTGTGCCTGGTGGGCGGCGTGATGCACCTGCTTTCGCGCTCTGAAAAGTGGGACGCCCTGACGGTGAGCGCCTCCGAAGTGGGCCTGCTGGCAGGCGCCATTACCCTGCTTACCGGAAGCTTCTGGGCAGATTATGCCTGGGGCACGGGGCGCATCGGCAGCGGCTGGAACTGGGAGCCGCGCCTGACCACCATGCTGATTCTGTGGCTGGCCTTTGCCGCGCTGCTGGCGCTGCGCGGCGCCATGCCCAACGTGCAGGCGCGCATGAAGCTGACGGCCGTGTATGGGATTCTCGTGGCGCCGCTTTATCCGCTGGTGCAAAAGGCCATAGAAATCGGCCAGGTCAGCCATCCGCGCAGTTTCTCGGACCTGCTGAGCGCCCCCGAGATCGGCACGACCAAGCAGGTAGCCACGCTGGGCCTGCTGCTCGCCTTTGGTGCTGCCGTGGCCCTGCGCTACTCCGCCAACCGCCTGAGTTTTCAACTGCAAAAGGAGCGCGCGGCATGAACAAGCCTGGCCCCTGGTCGATTCTGCTTGCCGGCTGCGTGCTGGTCGTGCTGTGGTGCACTCCATTGGCCGCCGAGGTGGACCGCAGCAGCCTTCCGCCGGCGC
>JABARW010000086.1 GCA_019186845.1 Planctomycetota bacterium
GGATGAGTTTGTGGCGTGCGAGCTGCTGGACGATGTGCGGACTGGCGGCCATGGGGTCTCCCAAAAGGCGGGCGCAAAGCGCGCCCTCATGGCTTGGAACTTTGGGACACAGGAGCCGCGGAGAAATGTGCAGAAACCGGGCGAGCGCCGCAAAGCCTTGCGCGGGCGCATCTTGTGCGCCGGACTTTTGGCACACGCAAGTGGTATCGGCATCTTGCCGATGGGAGCAGGCAAGGACGCCCGCGACACAAGTCAGGTGGGCTTGCGCTTTTCAGGCAGGCGAATCTGCGTCGGGGCCGGCTTGCCCGGGCTTTGGGGCAGGCGCACGGAAGCGCCGGGCTTGAGCGCGGGCTTGGCAATCTGGCTGGTGTTGCTGCCGGGCTTCTTCTGGGCGTCGGGAGGCGGGGTGGGGCTGCCCTGGGGCGCGGGCATGCGCACGCTGCCGCTCTGGGGGATGGGCTTGCGGATACTGGTGGTGTTGCCCTTGGTTATGGGCGGGGCCTGGCGCACGCTTTCGCCCGTGGGCCTCATGCGCACACTGGTGTTGGGACTGGGCGCCATGCGTCCTGAAACTCCCGGCACCTTGGCCATGCGCGCCGAAGAAATGGGCACGGGCTTGCCCAGCAGCGAGAAGGGGTTGCTCGGGTCTTCCGCCGGGTTGTATTGCAGGTCAGCCGCGCCGGAGAGCACCTCGCCGATATCGTCCACGATCTCTCGCGCGCTCTGGTAGCGGATGTCGCGGTCCTTGGCCATCATCTTTTCGATGAAGTAGTGCATGTGCATGGAGATCTTGCCGCCCTTGAGCATCGCGGCGTCCAGGTTCTCCATGACCTGCTTGGCCATGATTTCCATGGAGTCGTTGCCGCCAAAGGGCAGCTTGCCCATGACCATGTGATACAGCGTCGCGCCCAGGGAGTAGATGTCGGCGCGGATGTCCAGGTCCGCCTGGCCCTTGGCCTGCTCGGGCGAAATGTACTGCACGGTGCCGCAGGTTTCGTCGAGGTACTGGCCCTTGAGGTCCGCGCGGATCGGCGTCGAGAAGCCCAGGTCCACCAGCATCACGCGGCCATCGTTGTTCCACATGATGTTGTCGGGCTTCACGTCACGGTGCACGTAGCCGTGCTCCTGCATGTAGGCCAGGCCGCGCGCGGCTTCCGTGATGACGTAGATGGCCTTGGTTTCAGGGAACATCCCTTCATTGTCGAGGAGGTCCTGGATGCTCTGGCCCTCGATGTACTCCATGCTCATGAAGTAGAGCGGAATGGGGCTGCCCTTGCCGACGACGCCGAAGCGGTAGCCCTTGGCGATGTTCTCGCACTCGAACTCTTTCAGCAGCCGGCCCTCGCGCAGGAAGCGCTCGACGAACACGGGGTTGCTGGTGTGTTTGGGGAAGAGCACCTTCAGGGCGCACTGCTGGCCCGACTCCTTATCCGTGGCGAGGAACACCGAGGCCATGCCGCCCTGCCCGATTTCCTCGTGCACGTCAAAGATGGGAATGCGCCGCGCCTGCTCCAGCAGCACTTTGTCGTCCTGGGGCACGTCCACCGTGGGGGCGGACTTGCCGGAGAGGGCGTCAACCTGCTCCTGGGTCAGGAATTTCTTCTTGAGGGCGATCTGCACCAGGGGCAGGGACTGGCCGTTCTGCTCCAGCACGGCCTGGAGGTCCATGCACGTCTGGACCTGATCCTTGTTCAGGATGCCCTGTTTGACGGCCAGGGCCATGAGCACCAGTTCCTGCTTGCTCGCCATGCCGCGCCTCTAGCCTTCGGACTCTTCGTCGGAATCGATCAGGATTTCATCGCACATCTTGTGGATGCCGTTGATGACCAGAACAGTGATGAGTTCCTTTTCCATGGCGGGGAACTCGTCGATGGCGTCCTTGATCTGCATCAGCTTTTCGCGGATCTCGGACTCGTGGGTGTCGATACGGCGGGAGGTATCGGGGTGTTTGCGCTTGATAAGGCGCACGCGATCAAACATGGCCGTTACGAGCCCGGGGCTGACCTGCTGGTCCTGGGCTTTTTCGTCCGGACGCTTCTTTGCCGACATGCTCAAATCCCGAATGGCTGTGAATTGGCTCTGCTGCCTGTCGCGGTACTACGGCGCCATTGTAGCGATTAACGGCAATTTGGGCGATTTATTTCGCAGCCCGCGGGGAACGGGGCTGGCGGCCCAGGTCCGGGGTGTGACGCAATTCCGGCACGACAGGGGGGCTTGGGCAAATTCGCGCGACCTTGCCCCGCCCTTGGCGTATCATGCAAGGTGGGGCGGTCACTGACTTCTGGGAGCACTTCATGCGCTTGCTGGCACTTTCGATGACCCTGCTGGGCGTTCTTGGCTTTGGCACACTGGCCCTTCAGGCCCAGGGCAACGATGCGTCCAAGAAGGAAGAGCCCAAGAAGGAGACTCCCAAGGAGGAGCCCAAGAAGGACGCTCCCAAGGAAGAGTGGCTCGATGACGCCGCATACGAGAAGCTGATGGAGGAATGCAAGGACAACTGGAACAAGCTCAAGATCAACGCCAAGTCCAAGATGGGCGACAAGGCCGCCGAGGCCGCCGACAAGCTGGCGGAAGCCGCGGACAAGATGCTCAAGCACCACCTCAAGGAAATGCGCGAGGCCAAGGACTACAAGGACTGGGTTGCCGAGCTGAAGAAGGCCGCTCAGGACTTCTCCAAGGCCGCCAAGAAGAGCGACTGGAAGGAAGCCGACAAACAGAAGGAAAAGCTGGCCACGTCCTGCAGCGACGATGGCTGCCACGGCAAGTACCGCAAGGACGAATAGCCCGCCCGTTGGTGCCAATCAGAGAAGTCATCCAGGGCAGGCGATTCGAAAGACCACGGCATGCCGCAGCCAGCAACCACACCCAATTCGTCGGGCCGCCAGAGTCAAAGTGTCGCGGGCAGCCCGGACAAAGCAACTCATTCCAATACCCAGGTGCGGCACGCCGCCCACGTCAAGCTGGGCGAGATTCTTGTGAAGAAGGGCGTGCTCAGGCCTGACCAGCTTGCCCATGCGCTCGAGGTGCAGAAATCAGCCGGCGGCTTGATCGGCTCGGTGCTGATCGAGCTGGGCCTGATCAATGATCAGGCCCTGGCTGCGTCCCTGTCTGAGGCTCTGGGCCTCGAATTCCTTGACCTGAACAAGCTGGGCGTGGTGGAGCCTGACGCGGCTCGCATGATTCCTGAAAACATCGCGCGGCGCCACGGCCTGATTGGCGTGAGGTTTATCCATTCGCCGGACACCCGCACGCAGGCCCGGATCGTGGTGGCCATGTCCGACCCCAGCGATTTCACGGCGCTGGACAGCATCCGCACTTCCACCGGGCTTGAACCCGTTGCCGCCGTGGCCACGCGCGGTCAGATTCGCGACGCCCTGTCCACCGCCTATTTTGAAAGCCCGCTCTCGCTGGAGGAGGCCGTCGGCGAACTGAAGGACTTCCGCATCGAGGTGGGCGGCGAACAGATGGACGACAAGGACTTCGCCCGCCTGAAGAGCGAAGCCGGCCTGGCGCCCGTGGTGCGCTATGTGAACAGCATGCTGTTTGAAGCGGCACGCATGAGGGCCAGCGACATCCACGTGGAGCCGCAGGAACACGATCTGCGGGTGCGCTTCCGCATTGACGGCGACCTGCGCGCGGTGGCCCCGCCGCCCAAGGCGCTGCAGAGTGCGATTGTTTCGCGCCTGAAGATCATTTCGGGCCTGGACATCGCCGAGCGCCGGTTGCCGCAGGACGGCCGTGTAAAGCTGCGCTTTCTGGGCCGCATGATTGACGTGCGCGTTTCCACCATGCCGACGGCATTTGGTGAGAAGGTGGTGCTGCGCCTGCTCGACCAGAGCGCGACGGCGCTGGACCTCGCCGTGCTGGGCTTTGACGAAAAGACCGTGGCTGACATGCGCAGGCTGATTCACTCGCCCCACGGCATTGTGCTTCTGTGCGGTCCCACGGGCTGCGGCAAGAGCACGACGCTTTACAGCTTCCTGCGCGAACTCAACACGCAGGATGTCAACATCGTCACCGTGGAAGACCCCATCGAGTACACGGTCGCGGGCGTCAACCAGACTCACGTTCACCCCAAGATCGGCCTGACGTTTGCCTCGGTGCTGCGCACCATGCTGCGCCAGGACCCGGACATCATGATGGTCGGCGAAATGCGCGACCTCGAGACGCTTGAGGTGGGCGTGCGTGCCTCGCTTACGGGGCACCTGGTGCTCTCCACATTGCACACCAACACCGCCGTTTCCGCTGTCACACGCATGGTCAACATGGGCCTCCAGCCCTACCTGATCGCGGCCACGCTGCTTGCGGCCTTGAGCCAGCGCCTGGTGCGCAAGGTCTGCGCCGACTGCCGCGAACTGCGTGAACCCACGCCGGCCATCCGCGAGGCGCTGGAGCGTTACTTCTCGCGCGCGGTGAGCTTCCCCGTTGCGCTGCCGCGCGGCTGCGACAACTGCGGCCACACGGGCTACAAGGGGCGCGTGGCGGTGAGTGAGCTGTTTGAACTGGACGATCCGATGCGCGAGCTGATCAGCCACGGCGCTGAGGAGCGGCTCATTGAGCAGCGCGCCCGCGAGGCCGGCATGCAGATGCTGCTGGACAGCGCGTTTCGCAAGCTGGAAATGGGCCTGACTTCCGTGGATGAAGTCTTCGCCCTGGGCTTTCAGAAGCACGACGAAGTCAAGCGCCCGGCGCAGCCCGCCCGTATCATTGAAGAAGATGATATCCCCGAGGCGGAAGCCCGCATCGTGGACCTCGACGCCGACAAGGCCTAGCCATTGCAGCGGGCTTCCTCACGAACGCCTGGACCGTGCCGGCCCGCGGCAGGTCTCGGCCCTTGATTCTTTCCGGCTGTCAATTCTCCCGGTCGAAGGGCGGGACTCCCGCCTTGTTGCAGGCTTCATGCATGAGGCGCTGCTTGTCGCTCAGCTCCACGGTGTCACCAAGCTCTTGGAGAGTTGCGGCACCCAGGCGCCACAGGACTCCCGCTTCCAGGCGCAGCCCCTGGCGCAGCTTGAACAGCGCGAAATCGCAGCGATGGACTCCCAGTGACCACTTGGCCTTGACTTTCGCGTGGATTTCAAGGGCCTGCAGAAAGGCTGCTTCCGCCAGCTCCATGCGGCCCGTTTTCTCGTAGAGGGCGGCCACGTTCCCCAGGGCAAAGCCCTCCGAGCGCAGATTCCCCACCTCGCGGTGAATCGCCAGGGCCTGGTCGTAGAGTCGTTCGGCCTCCTCGAGGTGGCCGGCGACTTCCCGCTTCGCTGCCATGTTGCCAAGGACGATAGCCTCGATGCGCTGATTGCCGGCTTTGCGCAGAAGTTCCAATGCTTGCCGGTAAATGGCGTCAGCCTCGGCCTCGCGCCCGGGGCGATCGACTGTCGGTGCCAGGTTGGCGAGGGCAAAACCCTCGCCGCGCAAGTCTCCCAAGGCCCGAAAAATGTCCAGGGCTTCAAGGTAGAGTTTCTCGGCCTCGGCTTTGCCGCCGGTCTTGGTGGCGATGTTGGCAAGAAACGTGAGCGTGCGGGCTTCGTCGCCGCGGGCCCCTGCGGCGCGCTGGACCTTCAGCGCCTCAACGGCAGTGGAACGGGCTTCGACGGGATGCCCCAGCTCGCTGAGCACGAAGGCGAGCGCGCCCAGAGCCTTGCCTTCCTGCCCGTGGATGCCTCTCTTTCGTGCCAGCGTGACGCTCTCGTCGAGCAAGGCCCTCGCTTTGTCCGGCCGGCCCAAAACGTAGTGCAGCCAACCTGCCTCACGCAGGGCGCGGGCCTTCAGTTCCGCGAAAGTGTTCGGATGTGCCGCAACGGCCTCAAACCACTGAAGTGCCCTTGAAAAATGGTAACGGTCGTTGGCCCAGTTCGCGGCTCGCATCAGGTACAAGACCTCCGATGCCCGCAGCCGTTCATTCTCCGGATTCCCCGGCGACTGACCCATCTTCGCATGAAGGGCGAGTTCTTCTGCCAGGCTGTCAAGAGCATGCGGCTCCACGGGCACTTCACCCCGGGCATCGGAAGCAAGGGGCGGAGGCGGGCCGTCAAACACGGACTCGATCACGCGCACTGCCAGCGCGTGCAGCTGGGCACGGTCACTGGGGATCTGCAATTGATACGCGGCTTCGCGCAGCAGGCCGTGGCGGAACAGATAGGCGGACTCGGCATCCATGGGCCGCCATGGTAGCAGGTCGACGGAGAAGGTCTCAATTGGCTCTGCCCGGCTGCGCAGGCCGGCCCGGGCCGCGTTTAGCAAACATTTAGGATGCAATAGGACACAGATAGGAAGCCCCTTCCTGCCTGCCGCAGTACTTTCCTGTCGCGACGCTGAAGCGTCATTCACTGGACTGACAGGAAAAGGACACGGCCATGGCTTCCGACTCCACCCCCAAACCCCGCAGACTCTGGCGCTGGCTGGTTTATCTGGCACTGGCACTATTCTTCCTCGGTGCCGCAGGCACCACGACGATTTACGCTCTCTCGTCGTCGCGCCTCAACCAGCACTACGATGTCAACCCGCGGCCGGTGTTCATCCCCGACGACGACCCGCGCGAGATTGCGCGAGGCAAGTATCTCGCGCGCACGCTCATGGGCTGCGTTGATTGCCATGGTGAGAACTTCGCGGGGCGCGTGGTGGTCGATGACCCGGCCATTGGCCTGATGGCGGGCCCGAACCTGACGCGAGGCAAGGGCAGCCGCACGAAGGACTACACGGACATCGACTGGGTGCGCGCGATTCGGCACGGAGTGGCCAGGGATGGCCACGCGCTGGTGCTGATGCCCGCCACGGACTTCAACGGTTTTGGCGACGATGACCTTGGGGCGGTGATTGCCTTCCTGAAGCAACTGCCTCCTGTGGACAATGAAACGCCCCCGATTTCCGTGGGACCCCTGGCGCGCGCGCTGATTCTGGCGGGCGAAATCAAGCTTTCAGCCGAGCTGATTGATCACGAAGCCGAGCGCCCCATCACGCCGCCTCCAGGGCCGACTCGGGAATACGGCAAAGTCCTGGCCAACGTGTGCTCGGGCTGCCACGGCTTCACATTCTCGGGCGGCAAGATTCCCGGCGCACCGCCGGAATGGCCGGCCGCGCGCAACATCACACCGGACAAGGCCACGGGTATCGGCACTTACACCTTTGAAGACTTCAAGCGGGTGCTGCGTGAAGGCAAACGCAAGAACGGCGACACGCTCAGCGAAGTCATGCCCTACAAGCTCTACAAGGACATGAGCGAAGACGACATCACCGCGCTTTGGCTCTACCTCAAGACTCTGGAGCCCAAGGCCGCCGGCGGCCGATGATGGCCGCGAAGATCGGCCCGGGGGCGGCGCATGCCGCCCCCATTTTGCTGCCCGGCTGCAGGCAGCCCCTGCCGCATGCACGCCGCGCCGCGCTTGCGCCTCTCGCTTGAAGCCAGGGGGTTGCTAGATTGCCCCCATGCTCAAAGTCGTCATCCTTGCCGCAGGCAAATCGACGCGCATGAAGTCGGACCGGCCCAAGGTGCTCCACGCCATCGCGGGCCTGCCCATGCTGCGCTGGGTCGTGGAAGCCGCCCGCGCCCTTTCGCCTGACGAAATCATTGTGATTGTCGGCCACGGCGCCGAAGGTGTGCGCAAAGAGTTCGCCTCGGACAAACTCACCTTCGTGGCGCAGGAGCCCCAATTGGGTACCGGCCATGCCGTGTTGCAGGCCCGCGCGGCTCTGGCCGGCGCTGAGCAGGTGGCCGTGCTCTGCGGCGACGTGCCCCTGCTCACGGCCCATACGCTGCAACGGCTGGCGGAGTGCCATCGTGACGCGCGCGCCGCTGCCACCGTGCTCACCACGGTGCTGGAAAAGCCCGCGGGCTACGGCCGCATCCTGCGCGACGAGCGCGGCAGCGTGAAAGCCATCGTCGAGCAGAAAGACCTCAAGCCGGGCCAGGAACGCATCAGCGAGATCAACTCGGGCACTTACCTGTTCAATGGTCCCGAGCTTGTGGCGCGCCTGGACCGGCTGACCAATGCCAACGCACAGAAGGAGTATTACCTCACAGACGTCGTTCACCTGCTGGCACAAGACGGCCAGTCTGTGGCGGCCTGGTGCTGCGAGGATTCGCGCGAGGTGCTGGGCATCAACACACGCAGAGAACTCGCCGCCTGCGATAAAATCGCGCGCTGGCGTGTGGTCGAGCAATTGATGGCTGGAGGCGTTACGGTGCTGGACCCCGAAAACGCCTACATTGAGGCGGGCGTGAAAGTCGGCCGCGACACCACCATCTACCCCTACACCGCCATTCACGCCGGCGTGCAGATCGGCGAGCGCTGCGAAATCGGCCCCTATGCGCACCTGCGCAGCGGTACCGTGGTGGGCAACGACTGCAAAGTGGGCGCGTTTGTTGAAACCAAGAACGCGAAGATCGGCGACGAAAGCAAAGCCGGCCATCTCGCCTATCTGGGCGACGTGACGCTCGGCAAAGACGTGAACATCGGCGCGGGCACCATCGTCGCCAACTACGACGGCAAGAAGAAGCACAAGACCGAAATCGGCGATGAAGCCTTCATTGGCTGCGGCACGGTGCTGGTGGCGCCCGTGAAGGTCGGCAAGCGCGGCCAGACCGGCGCCAACACCGTGGTGCCCAAGAACAAGGATGTGCCGGACGACACGATTGTCGTGGGCGCGCCGGCCCGGGTACTGAAAAGGAAGGCATAGTCCGTGCGCACTCGGGTGTTTGGGCACAGACGTGTCAGCCCGTGTGCCCCGAGGTGCGGCACGAAGCACCAAACGCGAGCTTTCCAAGAGCTTCGCGCCAAGGCATAAGACTCTCGCTCCCACGGGTGCAAAATCATGGCTCGCAGCAAAGGTCTTAAAGTCTTCGCCGGAAACTCCAACCCCGCGCTCGCCAAGGCCATCTGCGACGCGCTGGAAATGCCGCTGGGCAACGCCCGCATCGAAAAGTTCCCCGACGGCGAAATCGACGTCAAGATCTATGACGACGTCCGCGGCGTGGACTGCTTCTTCATCCAGAGCACCTGCCCGCCCGTCAACGACAACCTGATCGAGATGCTGCTGTTCGGAGACGCGGCCCGCCGCGCTTCGGCTGAGCGCATCACGGCGGTGATTCCCTATTACGGCTACGCGCGCAAGGACCGCAAGGATGAAGGGCGTGTGCCGATTTCGGCCAAGCTTGTCGCCAACTGCATCGGCGTGTCCGGCTATGACCGGGTCCTGACCATGGACCTGCACTCGGCCCAGATCCAGGGGTTCTTTGACATCCCCGTGGACCATCTTTATGCCGCGCCCGTGCTGTTTGAGTATTTCCGTGACCTCAAGAAGCGGCTGGAGACACGCAACATCACGATTGTCGCGCCTGATGTCGGGCGCAGCAAGGTGGCGCGCGGCTACGCCAAGCGCCTGAACGCGGGCCTGGCCATTGTCGACAAGCGGCGCGTGAGCGGCGAAGAGACGGAGTTCCTCGACATGATCGGCAACGTCGAGGGGCAGGTCTGTGTCATCATTGACGACATGATTGCCACGGGCGGCAGCATCGTAGACGCGGCCAAGGCCTGCAAGAAGTTCGGGGCGGGCGAGATTTACGTTGCATGCACCCATCCCGTGATGTGCGGCCCCGCCGTGGAGCGCCTGAGCAACGCCCCGCTCCAGGAATGCGTGGTGTGCGACACGATTCCCACCCAGGGCAAGGAGTTCCCGCAGCTCAAGGTGCTGAGCGTGGCGGGGCTGCTGGCGGAGGCCATCAAGCGCATCCACTTCAGTGAAAGCGTGAGCCTGCTGTTCAAGTAAGTTCGTGACGTTCGGGCAGCGGGGCGCCGCGGGCGTGGCGGCCAAATCCGCCTTGCATCCCGCATGGGCGCGCCTAACATCGCCGCGCGCACTGGCTGGTGGACCCTGTGATGCTTGACTTCCTCGCTGCGGCGATTGACCCGGACATTAAACATCACCTCAGCGTGATCACGTTTCTGCCTTTGGTGGGGGCGCTGTTTCTGGCGTTCATCAACCGCAAGCGCGAGCGTGAACTGAAGGCGACGGCCTTCTTCTTTTCACTTATCACCTTCATCGCCAGCCTGCCGGTGCTGTTTGATTTCAACGTGGGCGCGGGCTACGACAAGCGCCTGATGGAAACGGCGGAATGGATTCCGGCCTTCGGCATCCAGTACAAGATGGGCGTCGACGGTATCAGCCTGTTTCTGGTGATGCTCACGACGTTTCTCGCACCCATCATCATGCTCTCCAGCAGCACCACCGTTCACAGCAAGGTCAAAGAGTATTTCATTGCCATGCTGGTGCTGGAAACGGGCCTGATCGGCAGCTTCTGCGCCCTGGACCTGTTCCTGTTCTACGTGTTCTTCGAGTTGATGCTGATTCCCATGTACCTGCTGATCGGGGTCTGGGGCAGCGACGAAAGCGCCCGCCGCGCGGCCGCCATCAAGTTCTTCGTTTACACGCTGGTGGGTTCGCTGCTGATGTTCTTGGCGGTCCTTTACATCGCGGGTGTCGCCAAGACCTTTGACATGGAGCGCCTGCCTGAGGCCTGCGCGCAGCTTCCCATGACGGCCCAGTATCTCTGCTTTGGGGCCTTCATGCTCAGCTTCGCCATCAAGACGCCCCTGTTTCCCTTTCATACCTGGCTGCCCCACGCGCACACCGAAGCGCCCACAGGCGGCTCGGTCGCTCTGGCCGGCATGATGCTCAAGCTGGGCACCTACGGCATGATACGCTTTGCCATTCCGTTCTTTCCGGTCGTCGCCTACGACATGGCGCCCCTGATCATGACGCTCTCGGTCATCGGCATCATCTACGGCTCGATGATGTGCCTGGCCCAGGACGACCTGAAGCGCCTGATTGCCTATTCGTCCGTGGCGCACATGGGCTTCATCGTGCTGGGCCTGTTCAGCTTCAACTTCATGGCCACCCAGGGCGCCCTGCTTCAGAACATCAATCACGGCCTGAGCACCGGCCTTCTGTTTCTCTGCGTAGGCATGCTCTACGAGCGCAGGCACACGCGCATCTTTGCCGAGTTTGGCGGCATCGCCAAAGTCATGCCGAAGTTTGCCGTGTTGTTCATGATTGCCACCCTTGCCAGCATCGGCCTGCCGGGCACCAATGGCTTTGTGGGCGAGTTCCTGATTCTCATGGGCACGTTTGGCGGCGTGCCCGACGGGCAATGGACCTGGACGCTCAACTCCACCATGGCGCTGCTGGCGGCCACGGGCGTGGTGCTGGGCGCGGTCTACATGCTTTGGGCCTATCAGCGCGTGTTTTTCGGCGAGATCACGGTCAAGGAGAACCTGGGCCTGCGCGACGTCAACCGCACGGAGCTGGCGTTCTCCGTGCCCGTGGTGGTCATGATCTTCTTCATCGGCCTCAACCCCAATTTCCTGCTGGCGCGCAGCGAGCCTGCCGTGCAGGCCACGCTGCAGCGCACGCTGGCGGCCGTGGCCGAACATCGCGCGGCCCAGGCGGCGGCAAAGTAATGGGCCGGGGCTGGTGCCATGAAACTCGCGCGCTGGGTTCACGCTCTGACTGATATCGCGCTGGGCTTCTGCTTCGGCGGTTCCATCGTGGCGGCCTTGGCCGCCACGTCCATTTTCCGGGTTTCGCGTGAACAGGCCTATGACCGCGGCCAGGCCAATGTGCTGGCCGGCGAGCTGTTTGCCTGGGTGGGCGTGCCCCTGCTCGTGGCGGCCGGCGTGGTGGGGCTGGGCTGCCTGTTCGCGGGCCTTCATCCTCCGGTCCAGCAATTGCCGGGCGCCTTCAAGCGCAACCTGTGGCGGGCCATGGCCGCGCTGGGCGTGGCGCTGGCGCTTGCCGTTGGCTTCATGGAGGCGGTGAGCAACCGGCGCATGCATGAGCTTCGGCGCGAGGGCCATTGGGAGCAGGGCAAGCTGGTCAACGCGGCAGAGCAGTCGGAGTTTGATGGCCTGCATCGGCGGGCGAGCGCGATTTACATGTTCACGATTGTCAGCAGCGCCCTGTTGCTGGGCGCGCGGCGCGTGGCCACTTAACAGGCCGCTGAAAAAAGGGTCGAAATGCCGACTTTTTCAGCGGAAGGCAATGGCCAAAGTGCCGGGCAAAGCCCGTCACTTTGCCGGCCCGTGCGGTCGCGCGGGCCGGGCAGGCTGCCGAAAAGGACTTTTTCAGCAGTCTGTCAGGGCGCCTCCAAGCAACGTCCGGTAAAACGCGGCCCAAGTCACGGGCTTCAAAGCCGCTCTGTTGGCTGATCTCGTGGCGCCGGCGTGAAAGCCGCTTGACAGGTGGCTTGTGCAAGGTAATGGCCGTGAAACGCGCCCGTGGTGCGGGTTTTCCAGTAATCGCCGCGAACCCTGTTGTCAAGCGGAATTCGGGATAGCGGGCAGGCTGAACCCGCTCTGGAAGCGGCTCCTGAGGCAAAATCTCTCTGGAAAATCGACAAGTGAGCCTTGACCCCGTCTTGGGGGCGGAATATGGTTTCCGCGTCGCAAGGGATTGTAGTGCGGTGAATAGCGGGTTTCGGGGCAGCGTGATGCAGGCCTTGATTTATCGCAGTTTCAGGGCAGCCCCGGATCAATTCAGCCGCCTCGAATTTTCTGACGGACTATATGTAGTGCGTCGGCAGTCGAATTGATACTAATCACCGGGAGGGTCCCGGTTATCCACACTTGTCGTTTCACTTACTTTTTGGACACGGAGAACCCATGAACAAGGCTCAACTCGTTGACATTCTGCTGAAGAACAAGGACGCCGGTTTCGAGAGCAAGGCTGCCGCTGAGCGCGCGTTTGACGGCGTGGTCGCTGCCATCAAGGAAGGCGTTTCCAAGAGCGGCAAGGCCCAGATCATCGGCTTTGGCACCTTCAGCAAGCGCACCCGCGGCGCCCGCAACGGCCGCAACCCCCAGACGGGCGAGGCGATGAAGATTCCCGCCTTCACGACCGTCGGCTTCAAGGTCGGCAAGGAATTCAAGGACGACGTCAACAAGAAGGGCAAGAAGTAAATTCTGCCCTGTGTTCAATCGAAGGCCGCCATCAGGCGGCCTTCGTTGTTTCCGGGTCCAATTCAACGTTTTCGTGACCTCCGCACGCTGTCCCTCATTGGCGCGCCCGGCCCTGTGCGCTAATCTGGTCGTTCCTGTCTTCCGGCAAACGGCCATGCGAACCCTGCTTTTGACTTGCTGCCTGCTCCTGTTCGCCTGCGGGCCGACGGTCGCCTCCCAGTCCGCGCCCAAGGCTGCGCCCTCTCAGGCGGAGCTGGAAGAACTCTGGAAGACGGGCTCTCTCTGGCAGGTGGGTGACAACATCCCCAAGGTCGATGCCGCGCGCAAAGCGCTGGTGGAGGCAGGGGAGGCCGGGCTGGCGTTTGCGTTCACCAAGCTGGGCAGTTCCGACAGCCTTCAGTACCGCTGCCTGGAGGTGGTCTTCAAGGGCTTTGGCGCGCAGGCGCTGCCGGGCCTGCTGGAGCGTATGGCCCATGAAGAAGTTCAGGTACGGCGCAACGTGGCGGCCCTGCTGGGCGTGATCGATGACAGGAGCGTCGCGGGCCAGATGGTCGATCACCTGAAGAAGGAAGCCGACTTGCGCTGCAAGGTCGGGCACCTTCAAACACTGGCGCGCTGGAAAGAGCCCACCGCGCTTGGGCCGCTGATTGACTGCACGCGCGTGACGCAGGACAAAGAGCCGCTCGCTGAGCGCCTCAAGGTTCGCATCGTGCCCCTGCTGGCCAACTACGAAGACGAAAAGGTCATCGCGCGGCTGATTGAGCTTCTGGATGATGACGCTTACTTCGTGCGCGATGCCGCGCGCGACGCGCTCAAGGGCAGCCCGCCCGGCATTGAGAAGTGCCGGCAGGTTGTGGAGGCCGCGTTGACCGCCAAGCGCCAAGTGGCGTTGCCGGCGTCCATGCCGCTGCTGTTGGGTGTGTGCGCGGCATCCAGTGTGCGCGGGCATCACGACGTTTTTCTTGCGGCGCTGGCGGTTGAATCCGGCGCCTTGAGGTCGGCGGGTGCGCGTGCGTTGCGCGCGTATCTGGACAACGTCGCGGTGGCGTTGAAGGGGCGCGCGAAGAGCGGTCGAGTGCACAGCAATGGCATGACCGAAGGCGAGATGGAGCTTGGTGATTTTCAGCAGGATCTGGTTGCCATCAAGCAGCATGTGGACAGGCAGATCAAGAGTGAGAGTGACCCCGGCGCGCTGGCCTCGTGCGAAGAGCTTCTGGAGGCGCTGGCAAGGTTGCTGAACTGACGGCGCGGGCGAGACGGGGGCGCGCGTGCCACCGGACGACGGCGCCAGGCGCCAAAAAAAAAACACGAGCCCCAAGGGCCCGTGCTACGGAGCGAATATGAATCCCTTTGGCACACTGGTCAGCGCAGACGACGCCCTGGACATCATTCTGGCCAAACTCAAGCCCGTTTCCGGCGTGGAAACCGTAAAGCTGGAAGACGCGGCCGGCTGCGTGCTCGCCGAAGATGTCAAGAGCACCGTGTTCGTGCCCGCCTTTGACCGCGCCGCCATGGACGGCTATGCGGTGATCGCCGAGGACCTGCACGAGCCCGCCATGCTGAAGGTGGTGGGGGCGGCCTTTGCGGGCAAGCCCTACAAGGGCGTGCTCAAGCGCGGCGAGTGTGTGGAGATTGCCACGGGCGCGCCCATTCCCAAGGGCGCCGATGCGGTGGTGATGGTGGAGAGTGTGCAGGTGGTGGGCCAGGCCGTGCAGTTCAAGCAGCCGGCGCGCCAGGGCGATCACATCACGCGCAAAGGCGAGGACATTGCCAAGAACGACACGGTGGTGAAGAAGGGCACGCTGCTGGGCCCGGGGCAGGTGGCGGCCATCGCCATCACCGGCAAAGCCCGCATCAAGGTTTTCTCCCGGCCCGAGGTGCTGTTGTTCACCACGGGAGACGAAGTCGTGGCGCCCGGCAAGCCCCTCAAAGACGGCCAGGTGTACGACTGCAACAGCTTTGCCATGCTGACCATTGCCCGGCGCGCGGGCGCCAACGTGACTTACCGGGCCAACGTGCCCGATACCGAGGCGGCGCTGCGCAAGGTCATTGCCTCCGGGGCCAGGAAGTACGACCTGATTGTCTTCTCGGGCGGCACGAGCGTGGGCAACAAGGACTTCGGCGCCGAGGTCATCGACCAGTTGGGAGACGTTTACGTGCGCGGCGTGGCCATCAAGCCCGGCAAGCCCGTGCTGTTTGGCGTGGTCAGCAACTGCGGCGTGTTCGGCATGCCGGGTTATCCCACCAGCTGCCTGCTGACGGCGGAGCTGTTTCTTGCGCCCGCGGTGCGCAAGCTGGCCCACAACGAGGACACCAGCCGCGTCCGCCTGAGCGCCAAACTGGGCCACGAAATCAAGCAGGACAAGACCAAGCAGCAGATTGTGCCCGTACGCGTGGACGAGAACGAGGTGGCCTGGAGCACGTTCAAGGGCAGCGGCAGCATCACCAGCCTTTCGCAGAGCGTGGGCTTTATCTCGATTGATGCCGGAGACGGCGTGATCGCCAAAGGGGCGGATCTGGTCGTGAATGTGATCCGCTAGCCGCGTCGTCAAAGGCCCCTGGAGGCACGGAGGTGATGGCGCCCGTGAAAGTGAACCCTGTCCTGCTCGTCATTCTCGACGGCTGGGGTGTCGCCCCGCCTTCGCCGGGCAACGCCATAGAACTGGCCCAGCCGCCCTGCTTCATGGGCCTGTGGAGGAATGCGCCGCACACCACCCTGGTGGCGGGCGATGAAGACGTGGGCCTGCCGCAGGGACAATTCGGCAACTCCGAAGTCGGGCACATGAATCTGGGCGCGGGCCGTGTCGTCTACCAGGAAATCACCCGCATCGACCGCGACATCCGTGAGGGCCGCTTCTTCCAGCTCGAAGCGCTGAAGAAGGCTCTGGCCGCCAAGACGCGCAAGGCGCGCATTCACCTCATGGGCCTGGTCAGCGACGGCGGCGTCCACAGCATGGACCGTCATTACTTCGCCCTGCTGGACTGGCTCAAGCAGGCGGGGGTCTCGGGCGGAGACGTTTGTTTTCACGTGATCACGGATGGTCGCGACACCTCGCCCCAGGGTGGCGTGCGCTATGTCCAGGCCTTGCGCGACAAACTGGACGCTTTGGGCATGGGCCGCATCGCGACGCTGTGCGGTCGTTACTACGCCATGGACCGGGACAAGCGCTGGGAGCGCACGGAAAAATACTACAACGCCATCACACTGGGTGACGCTGAAGTGGTCAACGACCCCGTCGCCGCCCTTGAACAAAGCTATGCCCAGGGCATCACCGACGAATTCGTCCCTCCGAAGGTCGTTGTTGAACACGGCCAACCCCTGGGCCGCGTCATGGACGGCGACATCGTTCTCTGGTTCAACTTCCGCGCTGACCGCGCCCGCCAGATCTGCCGCGCCCTGACGCTGCCCCAGTTCGACGGTTTCAAGCGCAAGATGCCCGTGAAGGTCACGCTGGTGACCATGACGCGCTATGAGTCCGGCCTGCCCGCGCTGGTGTGCTACGAGCCGCAGTCCCTGACCAACGTGCTGGGCGACTACCTGGCCCAGAAGGGCCTGGCCCAGTTCCGCTGCGCGGAAACCGAGAAGTACGCCCACGTGACTTACTTCTTCAACGGCGGGCGCGAGCAACCCTTTGACGGCGAGGAGCGCAAACTCGTGCCGTCGCCCAAGGTCGCCACCTACGACCTTCAGCCGGAAATGAGCGCGCCGGAGGTGACGTCCAGTGTCGAGGCGGCGATTGCTTCCGGCCGCTATGCCTTTGTGCTTGTCAATTACGCCAACCCGGACATGACAGGGCACACCGGCGTTCTCGAGGCGGGCATCAAGGGTGTGCTGGCCGCCGACCGCGGGCTAGGCGCTCTCATCAGGGCTGCCGAAGCCAGGGGCTATGCCGTGCTGGTTACGGCGGATCACGGCAACGCCGACGAAATGCTGGTCTCTCCCGAGGCCGCCGCGGACCCCGCCAACCAGGAAAAGGGCGCCGCCTACGCAGGGCCCAAGGGTGTCGCCCCGCGCGCTGACGGGCTGGTGCCCAGCACCAACCACAGCCACAACCCCGTGCCGCTGATTCTGGCCGGGCGCCACGGGCCCCTGGCTCTGGCGCCGGGGGGGCGGCTGGCAGACGTGGCGCCGACCGTGCTTGAACTCATGGGCCTGCCCAAGCCGCAGGAAATGACGGGCCGCTCGCTGCTTCTGCCGGTTGGCAATTGAAGGCGGGCACGGGAACCTGACATGAGCCAGTCCTACTCCATTTCTCTCGACCTGGCCCATGCCACGGCAGAGCGCGTGGGAAGCCACGGCCTCGACGCTGCCTACTTTGAGAACCTGTCCCATCGCGTTCGCGGATTTCGCGCCCGCCTGAACCTCGAGCGCGGGCAAGGCAGGCACAGCTACCTCGCCCTGCCCCATGACCAGGACGCGCTTGAAACCGTGCTGCGCTCCGCGGCCCCGCGCATGGGCCACTTTGACGATCTCGTTGTGCTTGGCATCGGGGGCAGTTCCCTTGGACTCTGGGCGCTGTACCGCGCGCTTTCGCCGCTGGGAGGCGCGGGCGTTTGCGTTCATGTGGTGGACAACACCGACCCGCTGCTGTTTGCGGACATCGCCGGCCGCGTCAGCCTCAAGCGCACGCTGTTCGTGGCGGTCAGCAAGTCGGGCTCCACGCTGGAGACGGTGCTGGCCCTGGGTTTCTTTGCGGGCAAGCTGCGCGCGGCTCAGCTCAAGCTGGCCGATCACCTGATGGTGGTCACGGACCCCGAAAAGGGACCTCTGAAGAAATTCGCCGATGAGCACGAACTTGAAACCCTCTCGATTCCGCCCGGGGTGGGGGGCCGCTTCTCGGTCCTGACGGCGGCGGGGCTGCTGCCGGCGGCCCTGGCGGGGCTGGACATCGGCACGCTCATGGAGGGTGCCGAGCAGGCCGAACGTGCCTGCCGCGAGTGTGCCCTTGAGCAGGACTGGCCGGCGCGCCTGGGACTGGTTGCCACGGACCTCTGCCGCGACAAAGGCAAACGGGGCCTGGTGTTCATGCCCTACAGTTCGCGCCTGGCGGCCATGGCGGACTGGCTGGTGCAGCTTTGGGATGAAAGCCTGGGCAAGAGTCGCCGCCTGGACCAGACAGCCGTCGAGGCCGGCCAGACGGCGATCAGGGCCGTCGGCGCCACGGATCAGCACGCCCAGCTTCAATTGTTCCTTGAAGGGCCCAACGACAAGTTCACGCTCTTTGCCCGCGTTGAACGCCCCGAGCCAGACCTGCCCCTCGGCGATTTTGAGTGGGGCGCCTTCGATGCCGAGTTCGTGCGCGGCAAGACCCTTTCGCAGGTGCTCAACGCGCAGCAGCGCGGCACGGCCCAGGCCCTGGCCGAGCGCCAGCGTCCCAGTGCTGCGCTGAGCCTTCCCACGCTTTCGCCGCGGGTGTTGGGGGAGTTGCTGCTTGGGCTGGAGCTGGCCACGACTTATGCCGGTTTCGCCTGGGCCGTGGATGCCTATGATCAGCCGGCCGTCGAGCTTGGCAAACGAATCAGCCGGCGAATTCTGGGAGGTTAGCAGGCCGTTGACGTGCGGCCTGCGGGCGCAAGCCACGGATGGCTTGCGTATTTCAGGCGGCTGGAAAGCCGCTTGAAATGGAGGTCGGGCCAGATTCATTTTGGCTTGACCAAGTTGAAAAAGTGGAGGGATGCCACTCTTTCAACGACGTGCCAGGGCTCAAACGTGCGCGAACTGACGCAGATCAGCGCCATTTTTGCCACCGAGCGGGTGGAGGCTTTCCAGCGCCGTTACCGTGCGGTTAACGCCGTGGCCGCGCTGGCAGGGTCTGTGGCCTTTCTGCTGTATCACGGCGAGGTGATTCCCTCCGAGCACAAGACCTGGGTCTATCTGGTTCAGGCCGTCTGCCTGTTTGCGCTGCTGGGCGAGCCACTGGGCGTGTATCTGACCGGTCGCAACCTGCGCTACGCGTTCCGTCACACGGCGGTGGATTCCGTGGCGGCCGCGCTGGGCCTGGCCATGCTGGCATCTGTGGGGCTGCTTTCGCCGGGGGTGCTCAACGTTCTCAATGAGGCGCAAAGCACGGGCGCGCTGGTGTTGCTGGTGCAGGGCGGCGTTGTTTTCTATTCGCTGGAGCGCCTGCTGCGGTTCTTCAACGTGCTGGCCAAGCTGACGGCGAGCCCCCTGACCGTGTTCATAGCAAGCTTCATCGGCCTGATTCTGGTCGGGGCGGGGCTGCTCATGCTGCCCGGCGCCACCGTGGCCGAGGGCAGCCCGCGGTTTGTGGACGCCCTGTTCATGGCCACGTCTGCGGCCTGCGTCACGGGCCTCGCCACCATGGACATCGGCACGCAGTTCAAACCCTTTGGCCAACTGGTGATCCTGGTGCTCATCCAGTTCGGCGGCCTGGGCATCATGACCTTCGCGGCCTTCTTCTCGCTCATGTTCGGTTCGGGCGCGGGCGTGCGCGACAGCGCGGCTTTGGGCGAGATGATGAACGTGAACCTGGCCGGTCGCGTGGGGCGCGTGGCGGCCTGGGTGCTGGGCATCACGCTGAGCTGTGAACTGCTGGGAGTGGCGCTGCTTTATGGATGCTGGAAGGGGCCGGCGGGTCCCCTGCCTGCCGATCAGCAGCTCTATTACTCCGTGTTTCACTCCGTCAGCGCCTTCTGCAACGCGGGCTTTGGCCTGCACAGCGACAGCCTTATGGGCTATGCCGACCACTGGCCGGTGGTGCTGAACATCGGCTGGCTTGTGGTGGTGGGCGGGCTGGGTTTTCCGGTCATTGTGGAACTGCTGACGTTTCGCTTCTGGGCCCTGCCCGCCGTGCGCCGGCTGCCGATTCTCAGGCGTTATGTGCCCAAGCAGCCGGTGCCGCGGCTGTCTGTCCAGACCAAGCTGGTGGTTACCGGCACACTGCTGCTGCTGGGGCTGGCGATGGGAGTGTTCTGGCTCATGGAGCGGGGCCACTCCCTGGCCGGCCTGGATGCCGGAGGCCAGCTCGCCGGCTCGCTGTTTCACTCCCTGACGCCCCGCACGGCAGGCTTCAACACGCTGGATCTCGAGAAAATGCAGCCCGCCACGCACTTCTTTACCATGCTGCTGATGCTCGTGGGCGGCAGCCCCGGCGGTACCGCGGGCGGCCTCAAGACCACGACCGTGGTGATCCTGCTGCTGGCGGTGGTAGCGCTGATTCGTGGCCGCAGCCCGGAAATCCTCCGGCGCCGCATCCCCGACCAACTGGTGGTCAAGAGCCTCGTCATGCTGGTGCTCGCGTTTTCCTTCATCAGCGCCGCGGTGTTTGCCCTGCTGGCGACGGAGCAGGACACCGTGCTCGCTTCTTCCAGCCACGGCGGTTTGCGCCTGATGTTCGAGGCCGTGAGTGCCTTTGCCACCACCGGCCTGAGTGTGGGCGTTACTCCGAGGTTGACCGAAGCGGGCAAGCTCATCATCATCACCTGCATGTTCCTTGGCCGTATCGGCCCGCTGACCCTGGTGCTCGCCATCAGCGCACGCCGGGCTCAGCGGTTTGAGTATCCCAAGGAAGGCGTGATGATCGGCTGATTATGCAGAAAGTGGGAGTCATCGGGCTGGGTCGGTTTGGCATGGCGCTGGCGGAAAGCCTCGCGCAGGAGGGCATTGAAGTCATCGCCCTGGACTCGCGCCCCGAAATCATCAATCAGATCAAGGACAAAGTTGCCCTGGCCGTCAGCGGGGACGGCACCGATCTTGAAACGCTCCGCTCGCTGGGGCTGGGCAAGGTCGATACCGTCATTGTCGCCATCGGTGAGGACTTCGAGGCCTGCCAGCTCGCCATGCTGGCTGCGCGCGACCTTGAGTACCCCAAAGTCATCGCGCGCGCCAACGACCGCGTCAAGGAGAAGATCCTCAGGCGCCTGGGGGCCGATGAAGTCATCATGCCCGAGGAGCAGGCCGCACTGAAACTCTCTCAGCGCCTTTCAAGGCCCACGCTGCTCGAGGCCGTTGAAATCGGCAAGGATCACAGTTTTGTCCAGGTCAAGTCGCCCCGGGGTATCCACGGCAAGACGCTGCTGGACCTCAATCTGCGCAAGAAGCTGGGCCTGAACCTGGTGGCCATCAAGCGCCCCGGCACCATGGCCGGCGAGGAGGCGGTGGTCATCCCCGGCCCCGACACCATGGTGCATGAGGGCGATGTGCTGATGCTGGTGGCACGCGACAAGGACATTGACCGCTTCCTGCGTGAATTTGAGTGAAGCCGCAGCGCTGGCGTGCCGGCCCGCGTTCTCTCAATCCCTCAATCACTCAAGTCGTCGGGCCCGGCAGTCGATAACGATCTGGGGCAGAGCCCCGATCCTATGACCGCTGAAGCCTGCGCCCTGCGCCTCCAGTTGCAGTCGTTCCTGGATTACCTGCGCCTCGAATGCGGCCTGGCCGAGAACTCCATGGCTGCCTACCGCCGCGACCTCGAGCGCCTGCTCGACTTCCTGTTCGCGCGCGGCATCTTCGACTGGCGCAACGTGCGCGCCGATGACCTGTCCGAGTTCCTCGCATCGGAGCGGGCTGCTGGCATGGCGGACAAGACGCTGGCCCGCCGCGTCAGCGCTTTGCGCATGTTCTCGCGCTTCCTCAGTGTCGAGGTCACCCGTCAGGAAGACGCGGCGCAGTTCCTGGCACCCCCGAAGCTGGAGCAGGGGCTGCCGCGCATGCTGAGCACGGCCGATGTGTCGCGCTTTCTGGATGCGCCGGCGGGTGACTCGCCGCTTGTGCTGCGGGACCGTGCCATGCTGCACACGCTTTACGCCACGGGGGCGCGGGCGAGCGAGGTCTGTGACCTGACGCTGGCGAGGCTGCATCTGGACGAGGGCTACCTGCAGGTGCGGGGCAAGGGAAGCAAGGAGCGGGTGGTGCCTATTTCGCGCCGGGCCGTGGATCACTTCAAGGAGTACCTCAGCCGCGGGCGGCCGCCGCTGATGAGGTTCCCGACGGACATTGCCTTTCTTTCGAAGACCGGCCGGCGGGTCTCACGCAACCGGCTGTGGGAGGTGGTCAAGCACTATGCCGTGGCGGCCCGGATTGCCCCCGAACTGCTGCACCCCCACACCCTGCGACACTGCTTTGCCACCCACCTGCTGGAGAACGGTGCGGACATTCGCAGCGTGCAGGAAATGCTGGGGCATGTCAGCATCGCCACGACGCAGATCTACACGCACGTGGATGCCAACCGCCTGCGCAACGTCATGCTGCGCTTCCACCCCCGCGCGGGTTAGGCACGCGCATTGACGCAGCCGTGACAAAGCCTAGAATCAGAGTCGCGTAACTCAAACCATCTGGCTTGGGGACGGTAGCCCAGCGGGCAAGCTGGGCTTTTGCGCGTTGCCGGCAGGCCCGGCCAGGGAGATGACTGTGAACAGGATCCGACTCGTTGCGCTGATGCTGGTGGCAGGCCTCTGCGCGCCGCTGTATGCGCAAGCCACCAACGACGGTTTTGAGCCCAACAACAACCTGGCGGGCGCTACCGTGGCGGGCTGCACCCACTACAGCAGCCAGAACATCTTCGGCGTGCTTTTCAACGCCCCCAGCTTCAACGAGCAGCTCTACCTGGTTTCAGGTGATGTGGACTACTTCCTGATCAATGGCGCGCCCGACAGCGTCGCTTCGGTATATGTCTATCAGGAAGGCCTGGCACCGACTACGGCGGCCATCGGCGTGGAGGTCCTGGACGCCAATGGCGTGGTGCTGGCCGGCCCCCTCAGCCCGCCAACGGCCTATCGCACGCTGCGCACCAACGGCACCGGCACCAGCGGCGTCAATGACCCCTACAACGGTGCGGTGGCGTCGGCCACCGTGACTCCCGCAGGCAACATTTACCTGCGCTTTTACGTGGTGTCCGGCGGCATTCCTTCGGGGCAGAATCTGGCCTATCACTGGTCCGTCGAGTTCAGCACAGCCACGCTGCTGCCCGACGCCTCCGAGGGGCTTTACTCCAACAACCACTTCCTGGCCAACGCGGCTGACGCCACCCCGGCCGGCACGGGCAGCCCGCGCACCACGACCTTGAATGCCCGCACCTACACCGGCTGGGACTATTACAAGGTCACACTGCCGCAGCCCGGACGCATCAACGTCAGCCTGACGGGCTTTGCCACGACCACGGGGACCCAGCAGATCAACTTCGATCTCTTCTGGATTGCGGATACCGGGGGCGTGCTTTCATTCGAGGGTGCTTCGGATACGTTTCCGCCGCCCAACTTCAACCTCACCTTTCCGGCAGCCGTCAACACGTCCGAGTCTCTGACGACGGCCCCTCTCGGCGCGGGTACCTATTACTTCCATGTGCTGTCCTGGGTGCAGTTGCCGCCCAACCAGATCGGCTTTTACTACACCGCCGGCAATTACAACATCGCCTTCACCGTCACCAACGTGACCGACGACATTTACGATACGGGCAGCGGCAACAATGACACTGCCGCCACGGCGGCAACACTGGCGGCGGGCGTACACTCGGGCCTGAAGATGTTCTATTCGTCAGGTCTCAACGAGCAGGACTGGTACAAGGTCAACGTGCCCAATGGCGGCACCCTGGAAGTTCACCTGACCCACACGGCGCCCGCGACGGACAACCTTGATATCGAACTCTACAGGCCCAACGCGGCCAACCCCGGCCTGATCGATGACCGCATCGATTTCACCTTCATTCCCAACAACAACTCGACGGTCAAGACGCCCGCAGGCACCACCCCCAAGGAAATCGTGGGCATCTGGGGCACGGTAGGCAGCGGCGGAACCACGGGCTATGCGGCCGGCGACTACCTGATCCGCGTCATTCCCGGAAACGTTCCCGCGGACGGCACGTACTCTTTGACGGTGTACGTCAACGGCGCCGCCGGCGGCCCCACCCTGACGCCGTTGAGCATCGCGCCGGAAGACACCCGCGAACCCAACGACACACTGGCCGAAGCCCAGACCTCGGCCAGCGCCCGTCTTCTGGGCGGCCTGACCCCGGGCCTCAAGGCCATGGACGGCGCAGACTGGTACAAGATCTCGGCCTCCAACGGCCAGTCTGTGGAAGTCACTCTCATCTACACGGCGGGCACCGAGATGGACCTCGACCTCGAGGTCTACGACATGAATACCGGCAGCGGCGCACTTTCCAATGTGGCCGACGGGCTCATGAACCGCAACCTCACGCGCGAGAGCGCAGGCTTCCAGAAGGTCGTGGTTACCGCCAACGCGGGCGACGCCTACGCCGCCCTGGGGTTGACGCCCCCCGCCTCGGGCGACATCTATTTCCGGGTCTTCCGCTGGGCGTCGCGCGGCATGAACTACGCCGTCAACGTGAACATCAACAACGCCAATCCCCTGACGCCCCTGCAGATCAACAGCGTCACGGTGGCGGCGCCCAAGACCATGGATGCCTCGCTGGGAGGCAGTGTCAATGTCACGGTGAACGTGTCCAACACGGCCGCCATGGGTTCTGAAAACCTCACGAGCCTGACGCTGCGCCTGACGCACGCCCTGGGTGCGACTGTGACCACCGAATACACCATCACCGCGCCCACCCCGGCCATGCCGGTGGCTGTCGCGGCAGGTGCCAGCCAGAACATCACGTTCCAGATCACCGGCAATCCGGCCACGACCAACGGCATCATCAGCGTCAACGCCGTGGGCCTGTCGGGCACGCGCCGGTTGCCCGGCGACCCTGCCGACACCTTCACGGTGTCGGGCGGCGTTCCGGCCGTTGCGCAGCTCACGTACAGCAACATCCGCGCCGGCACGACCAGCAACCTGGTGCCGGGCGGAGTGCTGATCCTCGAAGCCGTGGTCAGCAATGCCACGGGGCGGGCCACGGGCACCTTCAATGCTCCGGGCAGCATCACCTTCCTGGCCGGTTCCACGACTGTGACCTATCAGTATGTTTCGACCGGCACGACCAATCCCGTCTTGCCGGTGGCGATTCCCGCGGGGCAGACGCGGACCATTTCGTGGACCTACGCCATTGACGGCTTTGCCACGCTGGGCAGCATCACGGTCAGCCTGGCCGGTGGCGGCGGAGACAACCCGGTTTCCGGCAACGGCAGCTTCACTCTGGGTTCGAGCCTCAACCCCGGACCCAAGGGCTCCGGTGGCGGCTGCTCCACGGGTGACGACCCCAGGCCTCTGTGGCTGCTGGTCTCTCTGCTGCTGCCTGCGCTCTGGTTCTCCCGGCGCCGGCTTGCCGGCCGCTGATGCCGCACCTGCAAATACACCGGCCGCCTTCGGGAGGCCGGTTTGGTTTGCGGCACAAGTAGAGGGTGGCGCGAGGCGTGGCAACCCTCACGCTGCACCGCTGACCAGCGCCAGATTGCAGGCAATCTGCCACTGGCAGTTGCGCAAGGTTCGGCAGCAGGCGGCGTTTGGCAGCCTCGTCAACGGCGACGGGACACCGGGGTTCGCGCCGTGCATGGCCTGCAAGTGGCTCTGAAGGCTGGTTCTGGGCCAAGCGCTGAAATTCAGGCCGTCGTTTACTTCGGCGGCTGGCGGGTGGACTCGAATTGGCACGGCGCGCGCTTTATGCAGCCATGTCTGGGGTGGTCCCAGACGACATCAAGAAGCGGCCGGCGGTATGGCCCCACCGCCGGCCGCCCTGTTGTTGGAGAAGGCCCCTCAGGCCTGGCCGTTGCTCTCGTGGTGGTGGACCAGTTCCTTCCAGCCCAGCAGGCGGCAGACTTCGTCGGCCAGTTCTTCGGCGCTGTTGCGGGCGTTGATGGCTTTCACACCCAGACCCTTGGAAACATATCCGCTGCCTACCTCGTTGTCGGTAACAGGTCCCGAGAACAGGTCGATGCGCTGGCCGCGCTTGTCAAACACGTACTTGGCGCCATAGGCGCCCACGGGGTCGTTGGCGCAGCAGATGTGCACCTTGGTGGCGTTGTACAGCTCGGCGTCGTCGAAGTAGGTCATGACCGAATAGCCGCCAATGATGCCGTCTCCCAGCTCGACGATGATTACGTCGGGCTTGTCCTCGCTCAGCTCGTTGATGATCGACTTGCCGATGGGCGCGATGCTCTCGACGTCAGCCGTGCTGGGCAGGCCGCAGTCGACGAAGCTCAACGTCATGTTTGCGCCGTGGTCCTCAAACGAGAAGAGGTCCTTGCGGGCTGCCACGCCGGAGAGTTTTCCCGCGTTGACGCGCAAGCCGCGCTTGGAGAGTTCCTGGCAGAGCGTGGCGCAGACCTTGGTTTTGCCCGCGCTCATGCACGTGCCGCTCACGGCGATGATCGGGATGCGCAGCTTGGGGTCGAGGTGGTCGTGGGTAGGGATCGTGGAATCCTGCAGGTTGAGCACCTTGCCCTTGCGCACGACCATGCCGACGACCTCGACTTTGAGCGGCGGGCCGAGGTCCTTGTTGGCGCCGGTGGCCATGCCGATCACGCCGCCGAGGTTCAGCAGGTTGATGATGTCTCCGACCTTGACCGATTCCGGCACGCGCCCGACGTAGCCCTTGAGCGCGTTGCGTGCGCCGAGCGCGCCGATGATGATGTCGTTCTCGAAGATCTTGGCCATGCGCCCTTCCTCGAGTTCGAGCTCGCCATAGACGCTCTTCTCGCCCAGGGAGCGCACGACGATGACGTTGCCTTCCTTGGCCTCGAGATTCTCCGTCACGATGCGCTCTTCCTTGTGCAGGTTGAGGCGGTGACAGACGCTGGCGATCTTGTCCACGCGGATTTCAATCGTGTTCAGGGGCGCCAGGCGCTGGGTGTCTTTTGAGACGCCGTTGGTCAGTGGTTCGTTCATCTTCTTCTCCGGTTCGATGGCGCCAGGTTCCAGGCGTCAGCTTCCAACTGTTGCTGCTTGGATCGGCGAGGGGCGCCTAGCGACTGGCGCCTGCCCCACCGTACAGCCGCGAGGGAATACTCAGGATCTTCCCAAAGCCGGCGGCATCCTGGCCGCTCCAGAGCGAGAATTCCTCGCCGTACTTGCCGCTGGCCGCGTTCATGAGCGAGTGCGGGCTTGAAACTCCCGCAATGTCAAAGCGGCCGTAACGCAGCGTTAAACTCACTTCGCCGCTTACTCGTTCCTGAGAACTTTGGAACAGTGCCTCGATGTCACGCAGGCTTGGATCAAATGGCTGACCTTCGTGCAGCATCGTGCCGTAGAAGTCAGCGACGTGATCCTTCCAGAAGCGCTGCCACTTCGTGAGCACGAGCTTTTCCAGCTCGCGGTGCGCGTTGATCAGCATCAGCGCCGCCGGCGCGACAAACGCGACGCGCCCCTTGATGCCCACAATCGTGTCGCCGAGGTGGATGCCGCGCCCCTGCGCGTAAGTGCAGCCCAGCGTGTTGAGATTTTCGATGATATCGACCGGCTTCAGTTTCGCGCCATCGAGCGCCACGGGCACGCCCTTGTCGAATCTCACCTTCAAGAGGCGCGGCTTCACATTGGGGTCGCTCCTGGCCGCCATCTCGAAAATTTCATCGGGCACCGCGCTGGCGCTGTCGTGGGTCTCTTTGCCGCCAATGGTGATGCCCCACATGCCCGCGTTGATGGAGTAGGCCGTGGTCTTGGGCGGGATCTCGAGACCGTGTTTGGCGAGATACTCGGTTTCCTGCGCGCGGGAGAGCGAATGTTCACGCACCGGCGCCAGCATCTTCAAACCGGGCGCAAGCACGTTCATGGCGACGTCAAAGCGAATCTGGTCGTTGCCCGCGCCTGTGCTGCCGTGAGCCACCGACGCAGCTTTCTTCTCTACGGCATACTGGGCCACCAGTGAAGCCTGCACGACGCGCTCTGCGGCCACGCAAAGCGGATAAACCCCGCCGCGCAAGACGTTTCCGGCAATCATCCAGCGCACGTAGCCGTCGAACACCTGCTGCTTGCCGTCGAGCACGACGTGGGAAACCACGCCCAGCTTCCTGGCGCGATCTTCGGCGCGCTTGAAGTCGTCGGCGGAAAAGCCGCCGGTATCGACCATGGCCGTCGCGACGTCATAGCCGTACTTCTCGCGAATGAATGGAATGCAGAAGGAGGTGTCGAGACCCCCGGAAAAAGCCAAGACGCATAGTCCGGTTGATTTGCTCATTTCGGTTTGTCTTTCCTTGACGAATTTCGAAGTGCGAATGTCGAATTACGAACGGAAAGACTCTTCAATTCGACATTCGCAATTCGCAATTCGACATTCACTTTTCTCCGAGCCACGATTTCAGTTCCGCCAGTCTCTCCAAAACGCGAGCGCGAGCCGTTCCCGCGTACACCTGTTTGCGTTCGACCAGTGCTTCGAGCGAGAGTTCTTTCAACAGTTCCGGCTTGAGCCGCTTGTCGACCGCGGCGAGATCGGCTGCCGTCAGATCGGCGAAGCGCTTCTTGTTCTGTTCGCAGTATTTCACGAGACGGCCCGTGATGTCGTGGCCGTCGCGAAATGGCACGCCTTGCAGCACGAGCCAGTCGGCCACGTTCATGGCTTCCATGTAGCCCGCGCCGCTGTCGAGGTGGGCCTGGATGCGCTCTTTGTTGACCTTGAAATTCTCCTTGCTGAACACCAGCGCCATCACACGCAGGCAGGCCAGCGTCTGGTCCGTCGCGTCGAAGACGGCTTCTTTGTCTTCCTGGAGGTCGCGGTTGTAAGTCATGGGCAGACCCTTGAGCAGGGTGAACAAACCCATGAGGTGGCCGACGACGCGGCCCGTTTTGCCGCGCACAAGCTCGCAGGCATCAGGGTTGCGCTTCTGCGGCATGATGGAAGAGCCGGTGGTGACCGCGTCGCCGAGCGTGACAAAGCCAAACTCCGCGCTTGACCAGATGATGAGGTCTTCCGCGATGCGCGAAAGGTGCGTCATGCACTTCGCGCACGCGTAAACGAGGTCGAGCGCGAAGTCACGATTGCTGACCGCGTCCATGGAGTTGCTAGCCGGAATCGCACCGATCGAAGTGTCGCCCTCTGCGTCAAGGGCGCGGGCAAGCTTGTTCATGTCGACCCGAAATGAATTGCCGGTACATGCACTGCTGCCAAGGGGCATTTCATCGCGGGAACTCCGGCGCGCGTTCGTGAAAGCGCGGTTGCAGCGGATCAGCGCGCTCACGTGCGCCGACAGATGATGAGCCATTCGAACCGGCATCGCCCGTTGCAAATGCGTGTAGGCAGGGATCACAACATCGACACCTGATTCAGCGCAGGCAACGATTGCGCGCATTAGTTGTTCGCATGCGGCGTTGAGGGCCGCAGCCTGGTTCCCACACCACAAGTGCATGTCCGTCGCTACCTGGTCGTTGCGCGAGCGGCCGGTGTGCAGCTTCTTGCCTGCGTCGCCGATCAGCGCCGTCAGGCGCGACTCGATGTTCATGTGCACGTCTTCGAGTTCGACCTTCCACTCGAACTTGCCGCTTTCGATCTCCTGCTTGATCTGCTCAAAGCCGCGCTTGATGTCCGCTAATTCTTTCTCCGTGAGGATGCCGATGCGTTGCAGCTCCGCGGCGTAGGCCAGCGAGCCCTCGATGTCCTCGCGCCACAACCGCTTGTCGAACGACACGCTCTCGCTGAACTCCTGCATGAGTTTGTCGGGTTTGCCGCTGAATCTTCCACTCCACATGCTTCGCTCCGCTCAGCAATTTCGAAGGGGTAATGTCGAGTGTCGAATTGAACAGCTTTTCATTCGCAATTCGACATTCGTTATTCGTCATTGGCCTACGCCAAGAACTTCTCCGCTATCCCTTTGTAAATCTCGTAGCCGCGCATCACTTCCTTCTCCTCGATCCACTCATCGGCGGCGTGGCTTTGCTCGCTCAGGCCGGGGCCAAGGATCAGGCCCTGGGCTTTCTGGTTCCACCACGCGTCGCTGACTCCGCCAAACGCGCCGACCTTGCTTTTCGGCGCGGCTTTGCAGGCGCACTGCACGAGTTCATCTTTGGGTGAGCGCGTCCAGACGCCAAAGCGCGCGCGCTTCTGCTCAATCTTCGTGTGCTCGCTCAGTGCTTTCTCAACGCGCGCAATCGTGGCCTCGTTGTCAAGTTGGGGAATGGTGCGGCCATCGACGGTCCACTTCACCTCGCTGGGAATCACGTTGCGCGCCACGCCGCCGTTGAGCATCACGACGGCCAGCGTGGTTCTGCCGAGCAACTCGTCGCGCTCGGTGAAACCCTCGTAAAGTTCCTCAATTTTCAGGATGTCGCGCGCCGCCAGGTAAGCCGCGTTCACGCCCTGCCAGGGCCGCGCCGCGTGGGCGCTCTTGCCCTTGGTGACGAGGTCAAGCTTGAACATGCCGCGCTCGGCGATGCAGATTTCGCAGTTGGTGGGCTCGCCGGTGACGCAGGCGTCGAAGTGGGGGATCTCGTGGACGAATTTTTCAAAGCCGTCGCCGGCGACTTCTTCTTCGCAGGTGGGCGCGAACATGAGCGTGGCGCGCGACTCGTCGAAATCGGCGCTGAGCAGGGCGCCGAACATGCCCACGAGGCAGCCGCCGGCGTCGTTGGCGCCCAGGCCATGGACGCGGCCGTCTTTGCGCAGGGGATCGTGGGGGTCGAGCGTCCAACCCTTGTTGGCAGGCACGGTGTCGGTGTGCGTGTTAAAGAGCAGCGTCTTCTTACCTGAGCCGCGCCAGGCCAGCAGGTTGCGGCCGCTTTGCTTGAACTGAAGGCCGAAGCGGGAGAACTCCTGCTTGAAGAACTCGACGGCCTCGTGCTCGTTGCCGCTGACGCGCTTGATGCGCACAAGGCGGCACAGCCAGTCGATGAGTTGGTCCTGCGGAACGGAGACGGATGCTTTCATGGCGCTCCCGGTGTTGAACTTCAACGGGAGCCGCCTGCCCGGAAACAGTAGGACGACGCGCGTGGCGTCGTCTCCATTTCCGGCGGATTGGGCAACAATGCCGCCCAATCTTACGCCTTCGCAGTGGAGACGCCCGTGAAGCATTTGCCGAATCAAACCCTCGAACGTGACGAACGAACAACAAGCGATCTATTCGCGTGTCTGTGTGCTCGGTCGGACGTTCAGGGTTTTCATCGCCAGTGCTCCGCGGGATCCCTCTCGGCCGCGGCGAGACATGTCCCGCCCTACCTACTTCGGCCCCGAGGCACTTCCCGTTTGTTTTCAACAGCGCGCATAGAACTAACAAGTTGCGACTGCCACGCAAGCAAGTGATTCAAGAATTTTCGTTGAGGGGGCGCTGCCTGCCGTCAGGCCCGGGGCTTGGGACAGCCGCAGGAATTGCAGTCCTGCCTGCGAAGGGTCGCGATGATGCGCCAGACCACGAACAGCACTGCCAGGCCCGCCGCCAGCGCAATCAAGAGCAGTTCGAGGTTCATCACGCCCCCAGTGCCCGCGCGACGTGAAAGGTGGCCCAGGCCGCGACGTAGGCCAGGCCCGTCATGTAAAGGAAGCTGGCCGCGGGCCAGCGCCAGCTGTTGGTTTCCCGCCGCATGATGGCCAGTGTCGCCGCACACTGACAGCAGAGCGCGAAGAAAACCATGATGGACAGGCCCACCGCCAGGGAGAACAGCGGCGTGCCGTCGTCGCGCCTGGCCTCATGCAGGACCTGCTTGAGGGGCTCGGACTCTTCGTCGGCATCCGTGATGTTGAAGATGGTGCCCATGACGCCGATGACGACTTCGCGGGCCGGGAAGCTTGCTATGGCGGCCACGCCGATGCGCCAGTCCCAGCCCAGGGGCACAAACACAGGCTCGATGGCCTGGCCGGCGCGGGCGAGATAACTCTGGCGGAACTGCTCGCCGGCTTGGCGCCCCTCGATCTCCGCTACGGCTTCAGCGCGGGCTTCCTCGCCGGCGATGGCCTCAGCCTGCGCCAGCTCAGGTTCATAGCGCGCATCAATGGCCTCGTCGCGCGGGAAGGTGCACAGCACCCAGACGATGATGCTCACAGAAAGAATGATGGTGCCCGCCCGCCGCACAAACGAAAAGCCCTTGTCCCACAGGGTGCGTGCCACATTCTTCCAGGCGGGCAGCTTGTAGCTGGGCAGCTCCATGATGAAGGGCGTGGCCTTGCTCTTGAGGATGCCGCGCTTGAGCAGCAGCGCCGTGGGAATGGCGAAAACGACGCCGACCCAGTACATGGCAAACAGCACAAGGCCCTGAAGTTCGATGAAGCCCAACAGCCTGGTTTCAGGCACGAAGGCGCCGATCATCAGGGCGTAGACGGGCAGGCGCGCGGAGCATGACATGAACGGGGCGAGAAAGATCGTGGTCAGGCGCGTGTTGCGGTCTTCAATCACGCGCGCGCCCATGATGGCCGGCACGTTGCAGGCAAAGCTCGCCAGCAGCGGAATGAAACTCTTGCCGGACAGGCCAAAGCGCGACATCAGCTTGTCCATGAGGAAGGCGGCGCGGCTCATGTAGCCTACGTCTTCGAGGATGGCGATGAACAGGAACAGAATCAGGAT
>JABARW010000082.1 GCA_019186845.1 Planctomycetota bacterium
ATTTACGGCGATGGCAATAGGCCCTTGCTGGACTGGTTTGTGCGCGAGTGGAAGAAGACCGGCAAGAAGCTCGACATGGGCAAATCCTGCATCCGCTTCAAGAAGCTTGAGGACCTCGCGCTCGATGTCATTGGCGAGGCCATCAAGCGCACCCCTGCGCGCAAGTGGATTGAGATGTACGAGGAAAGCTTCCTCAAAGGCAAGCCCGCCAAACCCGCTGCCCGTTCTCGCAGGGCCAAGTCCGCGGCTTCTGGAAAGAAGCCCGCCCGCAAGTCGCGCAAGTCCAACTGACCCCCACACAGCCCCGACTGCCCGCACAGCCCCGCCCGGAAAGACCGGGTGCCCCTTCTTGATCTGCCCGCGGCGTCAGCACGCCGGACTATTCACTGCCTTGACCTTTGCAGCGAACCTGCGCTGACACGCGGCATCGTTCAACGGCAAACTGTCGCGACTTCAAGGGGTACCTATGATCCGCCTTGCACTGCTCGCGGCTCTTTGCACCTGTTCGCTCGGAGCGGCCAACATCAATGTAACCACGACCAGCATGTCCATTGACGTGCCGGGTTCGGTGTTCATTGCGCCGGATCCCAACGGACGTTCGGGTCTCTATGAACCCGCCACGTTCAACATTTCAAGCTTGCCGGGTCTGGACGGCTTGATCAGCCTGCCCGAAGCGATTATCGCAGCCAACAACACGGCGGGCGCGGACACGATCGTGCTCAGTGCGAGCACGTACACCATCAGCACGCCCAACAATTATTGGTACGGGCCAACAGGCCTGCCGCCAATTACCAGCGACATCACGATCGAAGGCAACGGCGCGATCATCGAACGCAGCAGCCTTGGCGGCACGCCCAGCTTCCGTTTGTTCTTCGTGATGGGCAGCTTCCACACCGGCGGCACTGGCAAGGTCGCCGTCAGCGCAGGTAACCTGACGCTGCGCAGGCTCACGCTGCGCAACGGACTGGCGCGTGGCGGCAACGGCGGGCGAGGAAAATCCTCTGGCAGCGAATGGGCTGGATGCGGCGGCGGCGGATTGGGCGCCGGCGGCGCGATCTTCAATCAAGGGCAATTGACGTTGGATTCCTGCCTCGTTGTTAGCAACTCGGCCACGGGAGGCAGCGGCGGTGTACGCAATGCCTCGATCTCCTCGCCCGTTGGCGGTGGCGGCGGGGGCATGGGCGGCAACGGTACGGACGGCGGATCCGCAGGCATATCCGGCGGCGGATTCTACACGTCTTCACTCGATTCCTTCACCGGCACCGGAACTGCCTCGTCCGCCATCAGCCCCTTTGGCGGCAACGGCGGTTCAGGCGCACCCACGGCCGCACTTGGCGGCGGAGGATTCAGCCCCGGCGAAGACGGAACCTCGGCAGCCGGCGCAAACGGTGGCGGCGGCCCGGGCGCGCCCAATTCCTACGCGGGCGTGGGCGGAGCGTTTGGATCTGGCGGAACCGCGGAGGGCGGCGGCGGCGGCATCGGCGGCGGCGGCTCGCCCGGCTCTGACAACCAGTTGGCCGGCTCGGGCGGCTTTGGCGGCGGTGGCGGCGGTCAGGCCCGCCAACCGTGGCCGGGCTCCTCCACGGCCGGAGCAGGCAACGGCGGATTCGGCGGCGGAGGCGGCGGCGCCGGAGGCGAGGGCCTTACGCTTATGGTCGGCATGGCGGGAGAGCGCGGCTTTGGCGGCGGCGTGGGCGGACCTGGAGGGTCGGGGCTCGGCCATGGCGGCGGTGGAGCCGGCATGGGCGGTGCGTTGTTCAACCACACCGGCACGCTGACGATTATCAACTGCACATTCGCGCAGAACTCGGCATCCGGCGGCCCATCGCCCAGCGCTTCAAGCAACGGCCAGGGCATGGGCGGCGCGTTGTTCAACCTCAATGGCTCGGTGCTCATCGTCAGCAGCACATTGGCTGGCAACAGCGCCACTGGCGGCACGGTGAATCACGGCGGGAATGCCTTCTCGCTGGCGTTGCACGGCATGGGCGTTCAGGACAGCCCGGGAACTGCCACACTCACGATTGAGAACAGCATCCTCGCCGACGCCACGGGCGATTCCAACCTGGCCGTGGCACAGGGCGGCCACCCCTTTGACAGCCCTGCGGGCACGAGCGTTTCGAGCTTCACCACCGACAGCTCCAGCATCATCGAAAGCGGCATCACCAATTTCGGCGCGAGCATTACCGGCACGCCAGTTACGGCCGACCCCATGCTGGCCGCGCTCGCCAACAACGGCGGGCCGACGCAAAGCATGATGCTCAACACCGGTTCTCCGGCAATCGACACTGGCGACAACACCGCGACCAATCTGCCTGCACGCGACCAGCGTGGCACCACGCGCGTCAAAGGCGGCACCGTCGATGTCGGCGCAGTCGAGACCGGCCCCAACGCAGCTCCCGTGATCACCGCGCCGGCATCGCTGGCCATGGCCCAGAACAGCGCGCACATCTTTGGCGCAACACTCAGTATTGCCGATGACGCGGCTTGGAACATGGCACTGCAAGTTACGCTTACGGCCACGCAAGGTACGGCCACACTGGCTGCGCTCGCAGGACTGAGTTTCACCCTCGGCGACGGAACCTCCGACGCAGCCATGACCTTTACAGGCAGGCTCGAAGCCATCAACGCGGCCCTCAATGGTGCTTCGTTCGCCTCCAACACCGGATATCTTGGTGCAGCAAGCCTTCAAATTGACGTCAACGACCAGGGCAACACCGGCAGCGGCGGCACGCAGACCGATACAGAGACAATTTCCATCGATGTGCAAACACCCAACCTTGCGCCCGTGATCTCGGCACCCGCCAGCGCCAACACCCTCATGGATACGCCGATTGTATTCACAAACATCAGCCTTGCAGACCCCGACGCCGCTTCAGCCAGCCTGAAGGTCACGCTGGCCTCCAGCAACGGCACGCTGACATTGGCTGCGCTCACAGGTCTGGCCTTCAGCCTCGGCAGCGGTACGGCCAATGCGACGATGATATTCACGGGCAACCTCACGAGTATCAACGCAGCCCTCAATGGCGTCACTTACACGCCTGCTACTGGCTACTCCGGCGCCGCTGCCATGCAGATCTTTGCCGACGACCAAGGCAACACCGGTTTCGGAGGCGCGCTCACGGACAGCGAACTGATAAGCTTCAACGTACAGGCGCCCAATCAGGCGCCCGTGATCACCGCACCCGCCAGCGCCAGCACGCCGCCCGAAACGCCGCTGGCGCTCACCAGCGTGAGCATCGCCGATGCCGACGCCGGAAGCGCGAGCCTTGAAGTCTCCCTGACCGCAACCAATGGCACGCTCACACTGGCCGCGATCACGGGGCTGACGTTTAGTGCGGGCACAGGAACGGGCGATGCAACGATGACTTTCACGGGCAACCTCACCAGCATCAACGCCGCGCTCAATGGCCTCATGTTCACACCCACGCTCGCGTTCAAGGGCGCGGCTACGCTGCAGATTGACGTGGATGACCAGGGCAACACCGGGCCCGGCGGCGCGCTGACCGACACGCACTCCGTTGCAATCAATGTCGCCGTGCCTTCAAGCCAAGGTGGTGATGACGACGAGGGCTGCACCACTGGCGAAGGCGTCAGTTTTGCCTGGCTGTTGGTATCAATACTTGCGCTGCTTGCCGTACAGCGGTGCCGCAAGCTGCGCGATTGGCATCTTGACGCCGTCTTGCCTGTGCCGGCCAACGGGCGCGCCGCAAGGGGCCGCACAAAGCCTGAAGCCGGCGGAGAGAAAAAACACCGCAGTCAACTGGTTCGATTCGGTGCGCTGGTCCTGGTCTTGGGGTTGCCGGCGGCGTCCTTGGACGCGCAGGTTCCGCAGGCGCTGTATTTCAAATTCAATGAGGGCGTCGGCACAAACGCCTTCAACTCTGCATCGCCGGGGCAGGGCAGCAATCCGGTTGCGATGCATGTTTCCCACACGTGGAACCCTGCAGGCCGCTTTGGCGCGGCGCTAAGCGGCAACGGCACGGCAGGCGGCGTGATGCAGACAAACTGGCTGAACAACCTCCCCAGCACCCAGAGCTGGACCGTTGAGTTCTGGGTCAATGCGACTACTCCAACCGATTCAACCTACTACTTCTGCGGGAACAGCGACTCCAACCTGTGGCGCGTGTTCACCAACGGCGTCGCGGGTTCAGGCAACCTTGTGATGCGCGGCAGCGGCCTGACGGACATCCTTATCACCGGGTGCATTGACGGCACCTGGCATCACGTGGCGTGGGTGTATGACTCAGGCGCGGGAACCGTAACGGCCTACCGGGACGGCACACAAGTTGCGCAAAACAGCAGCCAGGCGCCAAGCTTCGTCGCCGCGACCTCGGGCTTTACCGTCATGGGATACTCGACCTTCAGGTCAGCCAGCGGACGTTTGGACGAGTTTCGTGTCTGGACTACAGCACGCACCCTAGCCGAGATTCAGGCCGGCATGTTGACGGAACTACCGCCCCCTGAAATCAACGTGGCACAAGGCAGCACTTCTATTGCGGACGGCAGCACGACTTTCGATGTGGGCAATGTCCACATTACCGCCGGCACGCAGGTGGTGTTCACGATCAACAACACCGGTCTCGGTACCCTCGTCCTCACTGGTACCCCGGCTGTCGCGCTTGCGCTCATCAGCAACTGCGATGCCGCAACGGTCGTGCAAGCCCAGCCGGCTCTCACGACGCTGCCGGGATCGTCCGGCACAACCACATTCACGGTTAACATCGATCCTGCTGCGACAGGCGCCTTCAGCTTCACACTCAGCATCAGCAACACTGATGGTGACGAGAACCCCTACAACTTCACCGTCAACGGCACGGGCATAAACAACTTTGTGCCAACTCTGGTGCTGTCGCCGGGATCCAGTTTTGCGATCGGCGGCGACTTCGACCTGACTGTGGCGCCGGGCTCGTCGCTGGTTGGCGCGAGCCTGGAGGCCAACGACGCCACGCCCGACCCGCTCGACATCACTATTACTTTTGTAGCCGGGCCCCAGGGCACCACTCCGCCCTCGGGCATCACGGCACCGGCCTCTGCTCTGGCGGTCGCCGCTCTGCCTTCCGCCTTGGCATGGACTGGCGCCGCGCTCGCCACGAATGCACCCGGAACCTACCGGTGGAATGTGGCACTGGATGACGGCTTCACGGTCGTCAACTTCACCGTGCGCATCTCCATCTCCAATAGTGCACCCGAGCATGTCGCCGCGGGCAGCGCCGGCGGCAACGGGACCTTCGCCACACCTTACGCCTTAGCCGCGCCCCTTGGCTCTACTTCGGCGCTTACCGTGGCAACTGTGAGCGACGACAACACCGGACAAAACCTCTCTCTCTTCAGCCAGAACAATACCGCAAACCCGGCGGGCTCAAGTGTGACCTTCTCGTTCAGCCTCAATCCGGTTGCCGGCAACCCCGCCACCCTGATTGCAACACCCGGCGCGGCTCCCACGCTGGCCGATTTGGGCAACTACGAATTCACGCTGGTGATTGAAGACGACACAATCCCGACAGCCGTCCAGACGGTACTCTATGTGACCATTGCAGTGACCGGCACGGCACCCGTTATCACCAGTGCAGCCGCACCCTCGACGGCGGCGACCTCGGCGCTGTACACCCACACATTCACAGCTACCGGCAACCCGGCGCCGACCTTTGCGGTAACCGCCGGAGGACCGCTCCCGGCATGGCTTTCACTGGTGGACGCCACACTCAGCGGCACGCCGGGCACCGCAGATGTGGGCACGGTTGGGCCGTTCACAATCTCAGCCCAGAACGGCATTGGATCCGACGACGCGGAGGTCGTCACCATCACCGTCAGCCTCGGCGTCGCCCCTACCATCACCAGCGCCGCGGCACCGACCAAGGCAACGGCAGGCAAACTGTACTCGCACACTTTCACCGTTGCGGGCAACCCTGCGCCGACGCTCAACGCAACCGGCCTACCCGCCTGGCTCACTTTCACCCCAGCGACGGGAGTCCTAAGCGGAACCCCGGCGGCTGTTGATGTGGGAATGACCGGCACCATCATTATCACCGCCGGCAACGGCGTGACGCCCGCTGATTCCGAGTCGTTCATCATCACCGTCACGGCGGTCGGCAATGCCGGAAGCGACAGCGACGACGACGAAGGCTGCACCACAAGCCACCAGCGCGGCTATGCCTGGATCGTGTCAGGTGCACTGGTCCTGCTGGCGGTGCGTCGACTCAGGCGGCGGGCAACACAGCCCCGCCTTTGAAGGCGGGGCGCCGTTGCGGCGCACAACAACACACCGCGTTGACACGCGGGGCTGTTCCACGGCAAACTGTCGCGACTTCAAGGGACATCCATGACTCGACTGTCACTGCTGGCCGCGCTTTGCCTTTGCGGCACCCTCAGCGCGGCTACGATCACTGTCACCACGACCAGCATGGTAATTGACGTGCCGGGCGCCGCGTCTATCCCCGAGGACCCCAACGGCCGCACGGGGCTATATGATCCGGCCACGCTGAACATTGCCAGCTTGCCCGGGACGGACGGTCTAATCAGCCTGCCCGAAGCCATCATCGCGGCGAACAATACGGCGGGTGCGGATACGATTGTGCTTGGCGCAAACACGTACACGATCAGCTCGCCCAACAATTACTGGTATGGCCCAACCGGACTGCCACCGATCACCAGCGACATCGTCATCGAAGGCAACGGCGCGATTATTGAGCGCAGCAGCGCCGGCGGCACGCCCAACTTCCGCCTGTTCTTCGTGATGGGGCCGTTTCACACCGGCGGCACGGGCAAGGTGGCCGTCAGCGCTGGTGACCTCACACTGCGCAACCTCTCGCTGCGCAACGGCCTCGCCCGCGGCGGCAATGGCGGCCGGGGTGGCATCAATGGACCAGGGGACAATCGCGGCGGATGCGGCGGCGGAGGACTCGGCGCCGGCGGCGCAGTTTTCAATCAAGGCAGCCTGAGATTGGACTCATGCCTGATCATCGCCAACAGTGCCGTGGGCGGCAGTGGAATGCCGCGCTTGCCTTCCACAAACGGAGGGGGCGCGGGCGGCGGTGGCATAGGAGGCGGCGGTGCGAATGGAGGAGCTTCGGGAAGTACGGGAGGCGGATTCTACGACCACACTTTTACCGGCACGTCGCTTACCAGCCCATTTGGTGGCAACTCCAGCGCGGGCGGCACGATTGCAATTGCAGGAGGCGGCTTTGGACCCGGCGACAACGGGAGTACCAGCGGCGGAAGCAACGGTGGCGGCGACCCAGGCTCGCCGAATATCATTGCCGGCGACGGTGGTGCCTTTGGTGCTGGCGCAGGTTATGGCCCGGGGGGCGGAGGCGTTGGCGGCGGCGGGAGCATCGGCATTCAAAACCAAACGGGCGGCTCCGGCGGCTTTGGTGGCGGTGGCGGGGGCCAGAATGCTGCCTTTAGTGCCAACGGCGGCGGCGGCGGCAATGGTGGTTTTGGCGGAGGCGGCGGCGCTGGCGGCTACAACTCGACTGGGCCACTGGTTGGCGACCTCGGTGTGCGCGGCTTCGGCGGCGGCGATGGCACGGCGGGCGGGCCGGCATTCGGCTGGAGCGGCGGCGGCGCGGGCATGGGCGGCGCCGTGTTCAACCACACAGGCACACTGACAATCATAAATTGCACCTTCACCCAGAACGCGTCCACGGGCGGCTCTTCGCCCGACATCACAACAAACGGCCAGGGACTGGGCGGCGCGTTGTTCAATCTCAATGGCAGCGTGTTGATCGTCAGCAGCACGCTGGCAGGCAACAGTGTCTCGGGTGGGCAAGTCAATGACGGCGGATCGCTTTACTCGTTGGCCCTTCACGGTAAAGGCGTGCAGTCCGCGCCCGGCACCGCCACGGTCACCATCGAGAATTCCATCCTTGCCGATGCTACGGGCAACTCGAACGTTGCCGTGCGTCAAGGCGGCCATCCCTTTGACAGCCCGGCGGGCACGAGCGTTTCGAGCCTGACCACCGACAGCTTCAGCATCATTGAAGGCGGCATCACTAATTTCGGCGCGAGCGTGACCGGCACTCCGGTAACGACTGACCCGATGCTGGCCGCGCTGGCCAGCAACGGCGGCCCCACGCAGAGCATGGCGCCCAACACGGGTTCACCCGCGATCAACACTGGCAACAACGCAGCCGCCAATCTGCCCGTGCGCGACCAGCGCGGCGTCGCCCGCATCAAGGGTGGCACCGTTGACGTCGGTTCCGTTGAAACCGGCGCCAACGTGGCACCCGTGATCACCGCGCCCCTTTCGCTCATCATCGCGCAGAACACCGCGCACACGTTCAGCGCGACACTCAGTATCGCCGACGACGCGGCCTGGGGCGCCGCGTTGCAAGTCACGCTCACGGCCACACAGGGCACAGCCACGCTGGCGCAAATCACAGGCCTGAGTTTCAGCGCAGGCGACGGCACTGCCGACGCCGCCATGACATTTACGGGCACGCTTGACGCCATCAATGCCGCGCTCAACGGCGCACAATTCACGCCCAACGCCGGCTATCTCGGCGCGGCGACCCTGCAAGTGGACGTCAACGACCAAGGCAACACCGGCGCCGGCGGCGCGCTGACCGACAGCGAGACGGTCGCCCTCGATGTGCAGGCGCCCAATCAAGCGCCCGTCATTACAGCTCCGGCCACGGCCAGCACGCAGCCGGACACGGCACTCGTTTTCACCACCATTTCTGTTGCAGACGCCGATGCCGGCGCGGGCCCACTCGAAGTCTCGCTGCTTGCCACCAACGGCGCGCTGACACTCAGCGGCATTGCCGGCCTGACCTTCAGCGCAGGCGACGGCACAGCCGATGCAGCGATGACCTTCACCGGCACTCTCACGAGCATCAACGCGGCACTCAACGGCTTGACCTTCACGCCCACACTCGCGTTCACCGGCGCGGCGACCCTCCAGATTGACGCGGACGACCAGGGCAACACCGGCCTCGGCGGTGCGCTTACGGATACGCACACGATCAACGTCAGTGTCGCTGTGCCGAAGAAGGGTGGCGACGACGACGAGGGTTGCACCACGGGCGACCAGCGCGGCTATGTCTGGCTGATCTCAGGTGCGCTGGCACTGCTGGCGGCGCGGCGGCGCGTTCGCAGGCGGGCGTAACCCTCACAACCCCGCCTGCCTGCCCTGAGCAAAGTCGAAAGGGTAAAGGCGGGTTGCTTTTCCCTTGCGCCACGGCACACCGCGTTGACATGCGGGAATGCTCCACGGCAAACTGTCGCGACTTCAAGGGGCATCCATGACTCGATTTGCTCTGCTGGCCGCGCTTTGCCTTTGCGGCACCCTCAGCGCGGCTACGCTGACCGTTACCAACCACAACGACAGCGGCGCGGGCAGCCTGCGTGACCAATGCGCTGCGGCCGTCAGCGGCGATACGATTGTGTTTCAAACGGGGCTGGCGGGGACAATCACGCTTATCTCCGGTATCGACCTGGGCTCCAAAAGCCTGACGATCACGGGCAACGCCACCGGCCTGGGCGCACCGGCGATCACACTGAGCGGCGGCGGCAGTTGGCGCATCCTGCGTCAAACCGGCGGCACACTGACACTGAGCCTCCTCAACTTGCAGTTCGGTTACGCGTCGATCAACGGCGGCGGCGCGATCCTTGGCAACGTCGTCAACTGCACCACCTGCACGTTCACCGAGAATCTCGCGGACAACGGCGGTGGCGGCGGCGCAATTCGCGCCACCGGGGCCGTCACCTGTAACGGTTGCACCTTCACAGAGAATGAAACACTTGGAGGAAACGGCGGCGCCATCTACTGCCCCAGCGACGTAGTTACCTGCACCAACTGCACGTTTTCGAACCAAGGTCTTGCCGTTGGAATGGTTGCGGACGGCGGCGCGATTTTCGCCTACACCGTCACCTGCTCGGGCTGCACGTTTGCGGGAAACGTGGTCATCTCCTCCGGCGGCGCAATCTTCGGCGCCAACAGTGTCACCGGTACCAACTGCACGTTTTCGGGAAACAGTGCCGGCGCGGGTGCTGGCGCCGGCGGCGCGATTTACACCGACGACATCGCTTGCACTAACTGCACGTTTTCCGGCAACAGTGCCAACCCTGGCGGTGGCGCGATGTTTTGCGACGCCGGCACCATCACCAACTGCACGTTTTCAGGCAACAGCGCCACTTCTGGAGGCGGTGCGATCTCAAAGGCCGATGGCAACCCACTTTCCTGCATTAACTGCACGTTTACAGGCAACAGCGCCGGCAGCGAAGGCGGTGTGATTGTTGCCGGCGCCAGTTTCACCCTCGCCGGCTGCACGTTTTCGGCCAACAGCGCCCCCGTTGGCGGCTGCGTCTCCGCGAATGTTACGGCCGCCATCACGACCGTTCTGGCGACCAACTGCGCATTCGCCGACACCGGCGCGGGTACCATGTTTGCCAACACTGCCTTGGCCTCGTTTGCCTCCGGCGGCTACAACATCTGCACCCGCGCCCTGGCCGAGGTTCCGTGGCTCACCGCAACGGGCGACCAGGTCAGCACCGACCCCATGCTTGGGCCGTTGCAAAACAACGGTGGCCCGGTGTTTACCATGCGCCCGCTGATGGGCAGCCCCGCCATCGATAAAGGCGGCGGCAGCGGCGTCACTGACGCGCGCGGCATCGCCCGCCCCTTCGATAACCCCGCAATTGCCAATGCGAGCGGCGGCGATGGCCGCGACATCGGCGCTGTCGAGTTCGTCTTTAACTCCGCGCCGGTCATCACGGCCCCGGCGGCGTTGAACATCGCGCGCGACACTGCGTTCGTATTCAGCGGCACCGTCAGCATCGCCGACAACGCGGGCGCCACTGCCCTGCTGCAACTCACACTGACCGCCACTCAGGGCACGTTGACGCTGGCCCAACTCACGGGCCTGACATTCAGCGTTGGCGACGGCACCTCCGACGCCGCGATGACCTTCACCGGCACACTCACGAACATCAATGGCGCGATCAACGGCATGACGTTTACGCCCACGCCCGCCTATCTGGGAGCCGCCGGATTGCAAATCGGCGTGAACGATCAGGGCCATACGGGAGACGACGCGACAATGTTGACCGACAGCGAAACGGTCGCCATCACCGTGGTCGAGCTTCCCGAGATCACGCTGCTGCGCGACGGCGTCGAGATTGTCGATGGCGGCGGCGACAACGCATTCGGCGCAGCGGGCAGCGTCATTGCGCGCACGTTCACGATTCGCAACGATGGCCTGAGCACGCTCAACATCGGCGCGATCACGTTCAGCAACCAGAACAACTGCACGGTCACGCTAAGCACCACGCCCGCTACCACGCTGGCACCCACAGCAACGACGACGTTCACGCTAGAGATCACACCCACAGCGGAAGGCGCCTTCAGCTTCGACATGCAAATCGCCAGCGACGACGCCGACGAAAACCCCTACAACGTTCATATCGTCGGCACGACATCGGATCCCGTTTCCCGAGACCAAGTGCTGAATTCTGACTGTTCAACCCAAGAGGGAGCGGCTGGCACCTGGGCCCTGTGGGCACTGGCCTGCGTGGTTATCCTGGGCCGCAGGGCGCGGTGCTCATGGAAGTGGCGAGCATAGTCCGTCTGGCGAATTCCGGATTCAGTGTATCCGCTTTAGGCCCTACTCCACTAACCTCCTGAGGCAGAACCTGGAGGATGCCTATGTTCGCACGATTCACCCGCGTGGCGCTGGCCGCAATGTGCCTTTGCTGGCTGGCCCTGGAGGCCCGGGCCTTTGAGCTAACGGCCGAAAACTACAAGCAAACCCGCGACTTCATTTTGCCCAAGCCAGGGGAAGAAACCTGGCGCGAGATTCCGTGGCGTGTCGTGTTCTGGGATGCCGTGATTGACGCCAACAAAGAAGACAAGCCGATTCTGTTGTACGCCATGAACGGCCACCCATTTGGCTGCACGTGAAACAACGGCGTGATTGGGCGTCGGACGGTCTGGTCTGACCCGCAAGTGAAGAAGCTTCTTGAAGATTTCGTTCCCGCGGCCGATGAGGTCTGGCGGCTGCACAATGGCAAAGACGTCGAATGCCGCCTCTTCCAGAAATTCTGCGATGAGGGGCATTACGGCCCTGCCAACGGCGGCACCCGCACCTCCACGCGGCAGGGCACGTACTGCTGCACGCCCAGCGGCATGTTCCTGGGCTCGATCAACAGCAATGACGCGACGCGCACTGCCCAGTTGCTGCGCGACGCCCTGGCCAAGTGGAAGACGCTCGACAAAAAGGAGCGGCTGCTGGCCGAGGATCCGGCCAAAGAGCGCAGGAACCTGGAGCGGGCGGAGGCCCGCTATCCCGACGACGGGCTGGTTCTGCGTGTGCACTCGCGCGATCTGGAGCGCAAAAGCGCCCAGCCCCAGGAAGAATGGGCGCAGAAGGCTCACAACGTTGACTATGCCTGGTTCCGCAAGGAAGAAATCAGCCACTTCCTTCCTGCGGAGTTCGCCAAGAAAGTGACCTTTCAGGTGCCGCGCGAAACCCTGGCGCGGCTGGCACGCTTCCATTTCGCTGACAACGTGAGGGGTCAGACGGATGCCTACCCCGCAGACGCTGTGGAGAGCGTTGAACTGACGGGCACCGTAAAGGACATCAAGAAGGGGCAGGTGATTATCGAGTACGAGGGCAAAGTCAAACTCAAGGACAGCCGCCGCACCTTCGAAGGATTCCTGCGGGGTACAGCCGCCTGGGACAGTCGCAAGCACAAGTTCTCACAGTTTGAGCTCGTGGCAGCGGGGCTTCGCAGCGGCGCCACTCAATTCAACTTCCGGCAGAATGACCCCGGCCCGGCCCCCATCGGCTTTTGCGCGGTGCTGGCCGGTGATAAACCGAGCGACAAAATCGCGCCCGCGCACTTTTACGGCTACGGCTGGCGATAAAGGATGGTGCCCAAGAAAAGGCAACGACCCGTCAGGGTCGTTGCTTTCTTTGGATTGCCGGCCTCGCAGCGCGTTGGGGCGAGAATGGGATTTCGTGCCGCGGGGCCGGTCGATCGATTCCGGACGCTTGCCGTGCCTGACATGCGCCTGGAATCTCGGTGACCCGCACACACGGGGCACCGGCTCTGATGCAGCAAGAGAGATGCAATTGGCGTGCCACTGGCGCCGCCTCGAATTCTGGGCCCGGCGCAGGCCGCCTCGCCCGTGGAGCGGGGACTATCCCCCATCAGGCGGGGACTATTCCCCGGATGCCGGGATGGTCACTACCGCCCGGGTGCCGCCCCCGGCAGGCCATTGAAGTTCGATACGGCCCCCGTGGCCTTCAATCACACGCTTGGCGATGGCCAGCCCCAGGCCCGTGCCGCGGTGTTTGGTGGTGAAGAAGGGCTGGAACAGCTTCTCTCGCGCCTCGGGTGAAACGCCGGGGCCCTGGTCGGAGATGCTGATGATCCAGCGCGAATCGCGCAAGAGCGCCTGCACCTCGATTCGGCCCTTGGCATTCATCGCCTGGGCGGCGTTGAGCAACAGGTTCAGCAGCACGCCGCGCAGTTGCTCTGCGTCCACGTCCGCACCGCCCTCTGCGGCGTCGATGTGTACCTCGACCTGCGTGTATTCCGGGTTGCGAGTGAGCAGCGAAGCGGTGTCGCGCAGGAGTTGCGAGATCTCGACACTGACGCGCCGCAGGGGCCGCGGCCGCGCGAACACCAAAAGGTCGCGCACCATAAGGTCCAGTGTCTTGATGCGGTCGAGCATGTCATTGACGATGAGGCGGTCTTCGCTTCCTGCGGGCATGCGGCTGCCGATGATCTGCAGCGCCCCACCAATGCCGGCAAGCGGGTTCTTGACCTCGTGCGCGACGACAGCCGCCATCTCGCCCAGGCGCGCCAGCGCCGCCTGCTCGGCCACTTTCTGTTCGGCCGCCTTGCGCGCCGTAATGTCGCTGCGAATCGCGAGATACTTGAAGGGCCGCCCGTGATCATCAACGAAGGGAATGATGGTCGTGTCCACCCAGTAATGGCTGCCGTCCTTGGCACGATTGCGGACTTCGCCGCGCCACACCTTGCCCGCAGCGATGGTACGCCACATCTCCTCAAAGAACTGGCGCGAGTGGGTGCCGGAGTTGATTACGCGGTGATTGCGGCCCAGGAGTTCCTCGCGGCTGAACTTCGAGATTTCGCAGAAACGATCGTTCACGTAGGTGATGGTGCCGGCCGCATCAGTCACAGCCACGATGGCTGATTGGTCGAGCGCGTAGTTGATATCCGCGAGATCCTTGTAGGTGCGCTTGAGCGCCTTTTCGGCCCTGGCCTGTTCGCTGACGTCGGAGCCCGAACTGATCGTGCCGATCACGCGGCCTTCTTCGTCCAGGCGGGGCAGGTTGTACCAGGCCACCTCCCGCACCCCTGACTTCGCCAGTATGGGGTTGATCGTGGTCTCAATGAGGGTTCGGCCCGAGGTGCGAACCTGGGCCAGGGCCTCGTGCACGCGCACGCGCTCCGCCTCCGGCACAAAACGATCCACCCAGTCCTGCCCCAGAATCTCCGATTCCGGCAACCCCAGCAGTTCGCAGCCCGCGCGGTTGACCAGGCTCACGCGGCCCGCCATGTCCAGCGCCACAATGGCCACACCAAGATTGAGCAACTCGCCCTGCCTCGCCCGCTCCATGGCCACGCGGGACTCCAATCGCAGCTTCCACACCACACCGCCCGCCGTCACCGCGATGCCGCACAGGGTTAAGATCCGGTTCAGGATGCCAAACTGCTCATGGGGACCGCTGGGCTTGAGCAGGTAAGCCCCGGCCGTCAAAGCTCCCAACACAAGCGCCATGGCGACCACCCAGCGCGGCTTGGGCAGCCAAGCCCCCAGTGCCATGACAACGACGTAGGGCATGGCGGCCGCGATGCCGCGCGGCGTGCTGATGTCAAAAACGAAGGTGGCTGCGCTGGCGACGAGCGCAATGGCCACGGCAAAGGAGAGTTGGTTACGTGTTGTGTTCAAGGGTGCATAGGTCCCGCGCCCTGGCCCAATCTGCATTGCTGCAGCGCCGGACGGAACCCGAAAACGAAAGGGCATGAGTCTTGCGAATCCAAGCGACGTATCTCGCGGGGCCGGCCGCGGCAATGGGCCAGGGGCGCTCCAGCACTAAGGTCCCGCCGGTGGAAGCGTGGAATCTGCCCAGACGAAGTGGGCAGGATTCCACATTGAAGGGGAGTTTTTCCCATGGGCAATGCCGTCATCCTGATTGTGGACGACGAGTTGCTCATCCGATGGTCTTTACGTGAAAGGTTGAAGCAGGAGGGATATGAGGTCATCGAGGCCCAGGACGGCGCCCAGGCCGCACGCCATTTCTCCGCGGGAGTGGCATTCGCGGCCGTTCTGCTCGACTACAAGCTGCCTGACACCGACGGCCTGGCCCTGCTGGCGCTGCTGCGGCAGGCGCAGGCCCACTGTCCGGTGATCATGATGACGGCCTACGGCACGGCGGACGTGCAGCGCAAAGCCCACGAACTGGGGATCAGCGGCTTTGTCGAAAAGCCCTTTGACTATGACGCGCTGGTCGGCCGCGTCAATGCGGTGGCCGTGCGCTGAAGCGCTGGTGCAAAATCACGTCGGGCCTATAATCCCGACGATGCAGCAGGCCAACATCCTGATTGTCGATGACGAGCGGCTCATCCGCTGGTCACTCAAGGCCCGCCTCGAGCAGGACGGCTGCATCGTGACGGAGGCCGAGTCGGGCGAGAAGGCGCTCAGCGCCCTGGAATCTGCGCCGCCGGACCTCGTGCTCCTCGACTTCAAGCTGCCGGACACCGATGGCCTGACGCTGCTCAAGAAAATCAAGCAGGCGGACCCGGACATCCTGGTCATCATGATGACCGGCTTTTCCACGATTGAAACCGCCGTGGAGGCCATGAAGCAGGGTGCCTACCACTACCTCAACAAGCCCGTCAATCTCGACGAACTGGCGCTGCTGGTGGCCAAGGCCCTGGAGACGACGACGCTCAGGCGTGAGGTCAAAACGCTGCGCGCCAGCCAGAGCGAGAGTTTCTCCCTGGACCGCATCATCGGCGAATCACCCCCGATGAAGGCCCTCAAAGACCTGCTGCGCAAGATCGCCCAGAGTCCTTCTTCCACGGTGCTGGTGACCGGAGAAAGCGGCACGGGCAAGGACCTCGTGGCCAAGGCGCTGCACCATAACAGCAGCCGCGCTCTGGGTCCCTTCATGAACATTACCTGTTCAGCCCTGCCGGACACGCTGCTGGAAAGCGAGCTGTTCGGCCACGAACGCGGCGCCTTCACGGACGCACGGCAGCAGAAAAAAGGCCTGCTCGAGCAAGCTGACGGGGGCACGGTGTTTCTCGATGAAATCGGGGAGATGTCTCCGGTGCTGCAGGCCAAGCTGCTGCGCTTTCTGGAGGACAAGGCTTTCCGTCGAGTGGGCGGCAGCCACGACATCAAGCCCAGTGTTCGCGTGATCGCTGCCACCAACCGGGAACTGCAGGACGAGGTGGCACGCGGGCGCTTCCGCGAAGACCTGTTCTACCGCTTGAACGTGCTGTGGGTGAAGCTGCCTCCTCTGCGTGAGCGCGGCCAGGACGTGGCGCTTCTGGCCAAGCACTTCTGCGAGTCGTTCGGGCGGGAATTCCGCAAGCCCATGCGTGACATTTCACAGGCGGCGCTCGATGCCATGGAACGCTACCACTGGCCCGGCAACGTCCGCGAACTCAAGAACGCGCTGGAGCGAGCCGTGCTGCTGGCGGAGAGCGCCACGCTGGACCTGGCCGACTTCCCGCAGCTGGGTGGGGTAAAATCCACGGTGCGCCAGAGCTTCCGCCTTCCGGACAGCGGGCTGAACTTCGAGCAGCTCGAGCGCGAACTTGTAGAGCAGGCGCTGGAGCGCTGCAACGGCAACCAGACGAAGGCAGCCACGCTGCTGGGCATGAATCGCGACCAGATTCGCTACCGCATTGAGAAGTTCGGCCTGGGCAAGGAGTAGACAAAAGGACTGAAACGAAAAGGGCGCTCGTCAGAGCGCCCTTTTTGATGGTTGGTAGCGGGGACTGGATTCGAACCAGTGACCTCAAGGTTATGAGCCTTGCGAGCTGCCAACTGCTCCACCCCGCAACAGAGGGCGGAATGGTAGCAACAGACGCCAGCGCGTCAACCACCGGGAACAAGTAACAAGGTCAGGGGCCCGTGCGGGCAAAACGCCCGCTCGTGGGCGTCTGGGGCAGAATCTTCACGGCGTGCCCCTGGAGAAGCAGGCGATGTTCGGCGTAGAGGTTGATGGCCTCGGGGTAGGCTTCGCGCTCGGCAGCCTGCACGCGCTCCGACAGAGTCAAAGCCGTGTCCTCGGGCAGCACGGGCACCTTCTTCTGGAGAATAATGGGCCCGTGGTCGTACTGCTGGTCAACAAAGTGGACCGTGCAGCCCGACTCCTTCTCGTGGTGCTTGAGAACTTTCTCGTGCACCTTGATGCCGTACATACCCTTACCGCCGAACTTGGGCAGCAGCGAGGGGTGAACGTTCATGCAGCGGCCCGCATAGCGCTGGGGCAGGCTGATGTAGCTCAGGAAGCCCGCCAGCAACACCAGGTCGGGCTTCTTGAAGGCGATCATTTTGAAAAGGGCGTGCGAAAACGCGTCGGCGTCGGTGTAGTCGGCCCGCGCGCACACGGCCACCGGCACGTTCAGGCCCTTGGCCCGGTCAATGCCCGGCACGCCATGCTTGGAAGAGATCACACCCAGCACGTCAAGATTGCAGCGGCCGTCGCGCGAGCGCTCCACCAGGTTCTGCATCGTCGTGCCGGACCCTGAAATCAGGATGACTGCGGAGACGGGTTTTGCTTTGGGCGTCATTCTGGAACCTGCCTGTGGCGCGGCTTTAGAGCATATCAAAGGGCGGCAGCTTTGCGGAACCCCAATTACTGAAAGAACGCGATGTGGTATCGGCGTCCCGCCGATGTGCCGCACGCAGCGACAGGTGGCGGGCTTCCCGCCAAACGACATGCGCTTTGCGTGTTCGCTCCATTTGGTCGCCCCGCCACCCAGCGGCCGATGCCACGAAGGCTACACGCTGTCCCCCACTGCTGCAGCGCAGCGCCCGCAGAGTTCGGGGTGACTGGCCGAATTGCCCACATCGCCGGTGCGGCGGTAGCAACGCACGCAGGCCCTGTCCGCACTCGGCACAACCTTGACGAACAGCCCCTGAACGTCCACGGCCGGCTCATAGCCTTCCGCCGCGGCATGGTGCATCGCGTCGCCAAGAATGACGCCGCTGACATTGAAATACTCTGCAAGACGCTCGACGCCCAGCGAGGCAAGCTCCGCCAGCAGGTCCGGCTTGGCACCCAGGGTGACGATGGTGTCATAGCCCTTGCCCACCTTGCCCTCCTTGCGCATACGGTCGAGCACGCGGTCGGCTTCCGCTTTGACCTTGAAAGTGAGGTCGAAGCGCCGCTCGAGGTCCAGGTCGATGTGGCGCTGACCGTCGCCGCTGCTGGGCCAGGAGGCCAGGTGAACGCTTTGCGGGTCGCCCGGGGCCTTGGGCAGAAACTCCCACATCTCATCGGAAGTGTGCACCAGCACCGGCGCCAGCATGCGCACCAGAAGCCCCGCCACGGCCCAGCAGGCCGTCTGCGCACTGCGGCGCTTGGGGGAATCCGCGGCCTCGCAGTAAAGCACGTCCTTGCAGACGTCTATGTACTGGGCCGAGAGAGTCACATTGCAGAATTGCGTGATCTCGCGCAGCGCCACATGAAACTCGTAGCGGTCAACGGCGGCCGTCACGGCCGCGATCAGGGCATCGGCTCGCGACAGCACCCAGCGGTCCAGTTGCTGAAGCTTGTCGGGTGTCACGGCGTGACGCGCCGGGTCAAAGTCGAACAGGTTTCCGGCCAGGGCCCTGAAAGTGTTGCGAACCTTGCGGTAGCCGTCTCCGGCGGCCTGAATGAGCTTGTAGGTAACCGGTACAGGGCTTGACGTGTCAAGGCTTGCGAAATAATAGCGGATCAGGTCAGCGCCCAGGTCTTTGCACCCCTGATCGATGGGCCACATATTGCCCTTGGACTTGCTGCCCTTCTCGCCCTTTTCGTCCACGACAAACGCGCAGGTCAGGCAGTGTTTGAACGGCGAAACGCCGGTCGTGGCCACGCTCAATATCAGCGAAACCTGGAACCAGCCGCGGTGCTGGTCGTCGCCCTCGAGGTACATGTTCGCGGGGAACTTGTCCTTGAGCTCGGCATCCTCGCGCATCACGGCCTGAAAGCTTGAACCGGCCTCAAACCAGACATCAAAGATGTCGCCCATTTTCTCGAGCGTTTTGCCTTTGTATTTCGCGGCGACTTCAGGCGGCAGAAGCTTCTCTGCGGGCCAGTTCACGTCGTCGAACCACACGTTGCTGCCGTGCTGGCGCACGAGCTCGACCACGCGCTTGTTGGTCTCGCGCGTCAGCACGACTTCGCCGGTTTCCTTCACGCGGAAGGCCGGTATCGGGATGCCCCAGTAGCGCTGGCGCGAGACGCACCAGTCAGGGCGGTTTTCGATCATGGCGCTGATGCGGTTCTCGCCCCAGGCGGGAAACCACTTCGTGGCGTGGATGGCGTCCAGCAGCCGCGCCCGCAGGGTCTTGCCCTGGGGGTTCATGGCCTTGTCGGGATCGACGTGGTCGATCTGCACGAACCATTGTTCGGTCACGCGGAAGATCACGGGCGCGTGCGTTCGCCAGCAATGGGGGTAACTGTGCTGGATGTTCTCGGTGTGCAGCAGCCAGCCTTCTTCCCGCAGCTTGTTCACGATCAGCGGGTTAGCCTTCAACACATTCTGGCCTTCGAGCATCTTCAGCCAGCCGCGCGTATCTTCAAAGGCAGGGCTGAGCTGCAGCTCCTTCTTGAGGCGGTCGCCCGTGAAGAACTTGCCGGCTTCGTCGATGGGGCAGACCACAGGCAATTTCTCCCGCTTGCCCGTCTCGAAGTCTTCCTTGCCGTGGCCGGGCGCCGTGTGAACCAGGCCCGTGCCGTCTTCGAGCGTGACGTAGTCGGCGAACACGACGGGACAGGCCGTCTCAAGGAAAGGGTGGCTGTAACCGACGCCCTTGAGGTCGGCGCCGCTGAACACTTCCAGCACGTTCACGTTCTGGAGCTTCGCCTTCTCCGCCACCCGCGAAAGCAGAGCCTGCGCCAGCACCATGTGCTCGCGCTTGCCGTCGCGTTCATAACGAACCAGCACATACTCCGCCCCCTGAGACGCGGCTACAGCCACGTTGGCCGGCAGCGTCCACGGAGTCGTCGTCCAGATCAGCAGTGCCAGCGTGCCCCAGATTTCCTCGCGGTCGGGGCGGGCTTCCACTATCTCGCGGAACTTGCACTCTTTGCCGCAGGTGGACACGGGAAAGCGCACATACACGCTGGGATCCTGGCGATCCTCGTACTCAAGTTCCGCTTCGGCCAAAGCGCTTTGCGCGGCCCAACTCCAATGAACGGGGCGTTTGGCACGCGTGATGTAGCCTCGCTCGTGGAGTGAGGCGAACACCTGGAGCACGTTGGCCTCGTAGGCCGGGTCGATCGTGAGATAGGGCCTTTCCCACCGGCCAAGGGTGCCCGTGGATTTGAACTGGTTGCGCTGTTTGTCGATGAAGCCGTGGGCGTAGTCGAGGCAACGCTGGCGCAGCTCCAACACGGTCATGTTCGGCGGCTTGACGCCTCCTAGGTCGGCCAGAACTTTGTGCTCGATGGGCAGGCCGTGGCAATCCCAGCCCGGCACGTAGGGCGAGTCAAAGCCCTGCATCGTGCGAAATTTGACGACGATATCCTTGAGAATCTTGTTCATGCCCGTGCCGGTGTGGGCGTCGCCGTTGGCGTAGGGCGGGCCATCATGGAGCACCCAAGGCTTTGCGCCCTTGCGCGCGGCACGGATCAGGTCATAGAGCTTCATCTCTTCCCACTTCTTGCGGCGGGCAGGCTCGCGGGTTGCAAGGTCCGCCTTCATGGGAAAGTCAGTTCTGGGCAGCAGAACGGTCTGCTTGTAACGGTTCTTTTCGTCAGTCATGGCAATCTCTTATCAAATGCATAAGGAAGGCGCATCTGCGCCTTCCCTGTGGCGTTTGGATGGTGGTTACTCAGCCGGGTATGGCTCAGGCGATGTGACCGCCGGCTTTCCTTTGTATGGGTCGGGGAGTTCGGACTCGGGAATGTCCGTGGCCTCCTCGACCAACATAATTGGGATGCCGTCTTCGATGCGGTAGGCCTTGCGCGACTCATAGCAAAGCAGGCGATCACCCACCTGTACGAGGGGGCGCCGGCTCAGCGGGCATACCAGCAGCGCGAGCAACTCAGGGTCTACGGTGTTTGCGGTCTCGGCCATGGCGGAATGATAGCCATGGCCGCGCCGTTGACAACGGCACGCCGGCCGATATTCTTTTCGCCCTCAATCAGGACAGAGCCATGGCACAGATCAAGACCCAGAATTCGAACCTCAAACGCAACCGCACGCACGGATTCCGCAAGCGCATGAAGACCTCGGACGGACAGAAAGTCCTGTCGCGCCGCCGCCGCAAGGGCCGCAAGAAGCTCTCCGTCAGCCAGGAACGCAAGTGGAAGGAACTGGGCAACCCGCGCCGCACGCGACCCAACCGCGGCCCCGGCGGCCAGACCCGCAAGTAAGCGTGGTTGTCTTTGCAAACGAGCGCCCGATTCGGGCGCTCGTTGTCGTTGGAAGCGCAGCGAGCCCAGGTTTCAAGGGCAAGTGCGCACTTCCTTGAACCTGCGACCTACTCTCTTGTTCCCACGTGGATGGCCACTGTGCGCAGGTTCAGTTTGCGGTAATGCACGTCGCGCAGACCCAGGCCCTCGAGGCGACCTTTAAGTTCTTCGGCATCCGGGAACACCCCGATGCTCTTGGGCAGATAACGGTAAGCCTGGTGGCGCGAGCGGCTTATGACCTGTCCGATCAGGGGCACCATATAGTTGAGGTGGAAGCTGGTCAGGGCCCGCCAGAACCAGTTGCGCACAGGCGTGAACTCGAGAATGACGAGACGGCCGCCCGGCTTCAAAACACGGATGAGGTCCTTCAAGCCCGCGTTGACATCCTGAAAGTTGCGCACGCCAAAAGCAACGCTGACGACATCGAAGTTCGCGTCCGCAAAGGGCAGGCGCAGGCCGTCTGCCGCGCTGTAGGCAGGCAGCTTCATGGCGGTCGCGAGTTCGCGGGTCTTTTTCTGCGCAATGCGAAGCATCTCGGGCGTGAAGTCAGCCCCCACCACGCGCGCGGGCGCAGGCTCCGCTGACGCAAAGAGCAGCGTGAGGTCTCCGGTACCGCAGCAGCAATCAAGGATCGTCTCGCCGCCGCGCAGATCGGCCATTTTCACCGCCAGCCGCCGCCAAGCCTGGTCGCGGCCCCCGGAGAGCACACGGTTGAGCAAGTCGTACTTGCCCGCGATGCCCGCAAACATCTCGCGGACCTTGGCTCCTTTTTGAGGATCCAAGGGGTCAATGCGATCGGTGGGCACAGCTTCTTTGTCAGGATGTGTCACTTCCACGGCTTTTTGACGTTCTCCGCTAGCTGGACTAAATCTGCAACTATCCTCGCTCCCGCTTTAGTGTCGCAAACGATGAAGCCGGAGCCATCTTTATCAACTTCGATTTCAATGTTTGTTCCGTCCCACTCTACTGGCGCGCAGATTCGGGTGGGACCCACACAGGCAATAAGAAGATTCCCGTCAGAGTCCGGACGTTGAAGGAGAATTGTCAACGTTTGGTGAGAATTCGTTAGTTGAAGCAGCTTCGCATGAGCCCCCGCCCAACGCTGAAGCAGCGTCGGAAAGTGTCTCGCGATATCGTGCCTTCGATCCATAACAAAAGGGGGCGCTTCCGCGCCCCCCATAATAGATGCTTCGCAGAGCTTAGCGCTTGCTGAACTGGAAGCGCTTGCGCGCACCCTTGCGGCCGTACTTCTTGCGTTCCTTCATGCGGCTGTCACGGGTGAGCAGGTTGTGTTCCTTGACCTTGGGTTCGAGTTCGGCGTTGGCCTTGATCAGGCAGCGCGAAAGCCCGAGGCTGACCGCCTGGGACTGAGCGTTGATGCCACCGCCCTTGACGTTGGCATAAACATCGAACTTGCCTTCAAGCTCCAGCACCTTGAGGGGCTGGGTGGCTACAGCCTTTTCACGGGCGTTGACGAAATACTGCTCGAAGGGGCGGCCGTTGATCTCGACCTTGCCGCTGCCCGCGCGAATGCGCACGCGCGCCACAGCCGTTTTCCGACGCCCCAGACCCCAGATGAAATTCGCTTCCGCCATATGGTTCTTTCCCGCCAATCGCGGCCGGCTTTGCGGCCGCAGTCAATTCGGTTGTCGTCCGTCCTAGCCCGCGAGAGCCGCCTTGCGGCCCTGCGTGATCTTGTAAACCTTGGGCTGCTGGGCCGCGTGCGGGTGCTTGTCGCCCGCGTAAATCTTCAGCTTGTTGATGATCTGGTGGCCCAGTTTGTTCTTGGGCAGCATGCGGCGCACAGCCAGCAGGATGATCTGCTCGGGCTTGCGGGCCTGGAGGCTCTCAAACGTCTCCAGCTTGCGGCCGCTGGGATAGCCCGAAAAGGTCTGGTAAAGCTTGCCCTTGTTCTTGCGCCCGGTCACCACGACTTTCTCGGCGTTGGTAACCACGACGAAATCGCCGGTGTCGGTGTGGGGCGTATAGGAGGCCTTATGCTTGCCCATCAGCAGCACGGCAATCTTGTTGGCCATGCGGCCCAGCGTCTGGCCGGAGGCATCCACGAGATGCCACTCGCGCGTAACCTCGAGAGGCTTGGCAACCCAAGTTTTCTGAGACTGCAAAATAGCCATGGCTTGAAGCTTTCAAAATCAGGTCCGGCGGCGCCAATGCCGCTGGAGGGGCAGCAAAGGTAGCAGTGAAGTCCGCCCTGTCAAGGGCCGTGCTGCACCGACTGCGAAGGCACCGGCCGTGTGCCTTTCAGACAATTCCCTTTGCGCGCAAGGGAGCGAGATGGTTAGGCTGGCGGCCCCCACCTGCGGTGGCCTTCCATGAAATTTGACGCGCGCGTCATAGGCATTCCAACGCACCTCGAGAGTACGCGCAAGGTTTTTGACAAGCTCGACTACCAGATCGAGGCCGCAAAGTTCGCGGGAGCCGAGGCCAAGCTGATTTCCAAGCACGGGGCGCTCAAGAAACAGATCCAGGATTTCTTCCGGCGGCGCAGCCCCTGCGCGGCGCACTTCCGCTGCGAGCGCCTCGACTTCCTCAAGCCCCTGCACGACTTTGCCTGCTTTGTGGACGGAACCACCGTCGAAGAAGTAGTCCAGGAGAATGCCTGGACCAACGCGCTGCACACCGTGATGCTTGGCCTCAACGACTCTCTGATCGTCCCCTTCGATTTCAACGTTCCCTATGAGGTCGAGGTCGAGGGCCGCGCCCACAAATACGTCGTGGCCAGCGCGCCCCGCTTGCTCAAGGAACTCGAGGCCATCAACGAATATGTCGCCGTGGAGCATACGTTTGGCGTGGATGACTTCGGTGAGTTCGTCAATTGGAGCAAGGCCGCCATGCAGCGCTTCGAGCAGAAGGAAGGCGTGGGCCGCCGCTTCTGGGCCAAAATCGCGCTGGTGGCGCTGCGCGGCGTGGTTAGCCGCGCCTTCAAGGCCGGTCTGCCGGTCATCCTCGACCCGCAGCTTGCTACGCTCGACCCCGTGATGGCCTAGCCCCTGCCGGCAGCCTGACCATCGCGCTTGTGGCTTTTGCGGGGGGTCCGTATAACCAGCCCCCTTGAATCAGGACCGTCGTGTGAAAGCAGCCTGTTTGATCGTGGTGCTGGGCCTGTTCGCCGCCTGCCTGGGCGCGCAGCGCATTCCCGTGGGCGCGTCGGGAAAGCGCCTGCTGAGCATCGGTTTTTCCGTGGAAACTGAGGGCCGGACTTTCGACCGCGATCCGGACTCCGCCAGCCGTTACGAGATTACCCGGGCACTGCGCATGCGCGAGGGCCTGCCCTTTTCCACCGATGATCTGGCCGAGGACATCAAGTATCTCACCACGGGCAGTCACCTGTTCCGCGCCGTGAAGTATGACGTGACCATCGACGAAGCTCTGGATGGCGTGCGCGTGAAGCTGATCGTTTCGCAGCCCCTGGTCTGGCGCGTGCGCGTTATGGGGTTGCGCGCCGGACAATGGAGCGAAGACGGCATCACCGACGCCTGGCGCTTCACCAACCGCATCGACACCGCGCCCGGCAGCGAGTTCTCCCTGGCCCGCATCAACGGCGACACCAAACGTCTCTATGAGTCGCGCGGCTTCTTGGAAGTCAGGCCCGAATACGCCTACACGGCGCAGGGCGTTGACGTTCTGATCCGCGTCATCCAGAACCAGCCTCTGGCCGGCGTGACCTTTTCCGGCATTTACCAGCCCGGATACCGAGGCGACCTGATTGACGTGCTCGGCGGCAAGAAGCGGGCGCGCGAGGTGCCCAACGCACCCGACCCCACGGGCCTCGTAGGCGTGCGCTACTTTGGCTCTGAGAGCTTCGACTTCGACGTCACCACCGACGCCGACTCCGCCTCGATTCTGGGCGGCGCGGCAGCGATCAAGACCTTTTACGAGTATCTTGGCTTTCCATTTGTGGATGTGCGCCCGCTGCTGGTTTCACTTCCCTTCAAATTTGAGCGTGAAACGCTGCTGCGCGCCTACCCTGACCTGCAACCTGAAGACCTCAAGCAACTCGAGCGTGCCCACGACAAGGGTGCGGGCGGCAAGCTTGTGCTGCTCTATCGTGTGTATGAAGGCCCCAAGACGCTCGTGGGCGAGGTCAAGTTCTCGGGCATCGAGAACATCGAGGCCGTGGGCGGCACGGGGGCCCTGAATCCGTCGAAGGTCCAGGGATTTGCCAAAGAAATCTGGGCCGTCTGGTATGCCATGCCCTGGACCACCACCCTCGACCGCCGCTCCCGGGCCCTGGTGCGCCGCATCAAGAGCAGCGTGGGCAGTTCCTACGTAGATGCCGACGCCCTGCGCGACGCCACATTGCTGCAGGACTACCTGAGGCAGCGCGGCTGGCGCGAGGGTGAAATCACCCTCAAGAACCGGCGCTTCAACGAAACGCGCACCCGAGTTTCGCTTGAGTATGAGCTGCGGCCTGGCCCGTTTTACGCCATCACCGACGTGCGCTTCGAGTACGCCACGCGCATGCCCCGGCGCGCTGACGCCAGCGAGAAAGTGCCCTTTGAGGCCCCTGTGGCAACGCTGGATGAGCTCATGGACGAGTTCAACGCCGACGCCAGGGCCTTGTCGTCGGACAAAGTCCTGGAACTTTACGGGACCGGCTACCTTGAGGGGTTGTCGGCGCCGGACCAGGGGCGGCACTTTGGCGCCTATTGGCTGGACGAGCCATTGCCATACGACGACTTCCTGCTGACCGGCGAGCCTGATTCTCCGCTGGACCAGGGCATCGAGGGCAAGATCCGCCGCCTGCTGGCCGAACGCGTCTACTCGAACATCTCGCTGGAGTTCGAGGCGGTGTTTTCGCGGGAGTCAAACATTGCCACGGACTGGGACCTGCCCACTCCCGTGCGCGGCGTAAGCCTGATTGTCCGCATCGACCAGGGCCACAAGAGCCGCGTGGGGCTGGTGACCATCCGGGGCAACGAAGAGACGCGGGACGACGTCGTGCGCCGCGAAATCGGCCTTTATGCGGAAGACGACTACAACCGCAATTACCTGGAATACAGCCTCAACCGCCTGCGGCGAACGGACTGGTTCGAAAAAGCCGCTCCCGGCGGAGGCGTGCGCCACCGCCAGAGCAGCCGGCTGGTGACCCGGCCCGACGGCTCCATTGTTGAGTACACGGATTTTGCCTTCGACCTGATCGAGGGGCGCACAGGCAAGTTCAATATTTCAGCGGGCTACAACACGGGCTCGGGCTTCATCGCCAGCCTGGACCTGGAAAAGCAGAACTTCAATATCCGCGGACTGATTGATCTGTTTTTTGGCAAGATCGACTTCACGGGCGCGGGGCAGTATGTCGCGCTCAAAGTGCAGCCGCCCGTGGACCGTGAGCAGCGCTACTCGCTGACGTTCCGGGAGCCCTGGTTCTTCGGCTACCCCGTCGAGGTGGGTATAGGTGCGGAGTACACGACGCGCGACTTTGGCCTGTATTCTACGGGGCGCGCGGGCGTGGACCCCTACATCGGGTGGCGCGTGCTGCCTGACATTGTGCTGAGTCTGGGCTGTAGCCTGTCGGTCATCCGGCTGTTTGACGTTCCCCGCTCGGCTCCTGAGGAAATCCGCCGCGACCGCGGCAGCGAGACCATCAGCGCGTTCACCCTGGGCTTCCGCTGGGACACCCGCGATAACCAGTATTTCGCGACCACGGGCTGGCTTCTGGACCTTTCCTACCGCTACGCGGGCGGCATCTTCGGGGGCACGCTTGATTTCTGGCGACTCTCGCTGGATGCCAAGTACCACATCCCCCTTGTGGAGATTGACGATACCCGCACGCTGGTACTTGCCTTCAACTTCAATGCCCGCTGGCAGGACATCCACAGTAACACCGAGCGCATCCCCTTCTCCCAGCGCTTCCTGCTCGGCGGCAGCACGCCCACGGGCCTGGGCGCGCTGCGCGGCTACAAGTACGGCGGCGTGGGGCCCTCGCGCGACAAGACGGCCATCGGCGGCAATTTCACCACCACGTTGACCACGGAACTGCGCTTCCCCATCCTGCCCGGTTCGCTCTACTTCGTTTCATTCATTGATGTGGGCGAGCTGTCGGGCTCGCTCAACACCTATGATCCGCGCGGCGTGACCATCTCGGGCGGATTTGGCATCCGCATCATCCTGCCTGTACTGCCGATTCCCTTCGCCCTGGACTTTGGATTCCCCATCTACAACCAGCCGGGCAACCGCGAGGAGGTCATCAGTATCAACCTCGGATTTGGCTTCTGAACCCCCATTGGCTCATTGCGGGCCGGCTGGGCGCTGCTTAGCATTTTCACGGGCCTGTTGTTTTCTCCGGATCTATCCATGAATCGAATCCACGTCGCTGTCATCGTCTCTCTCGCGCTGCTGGCCGGGCTTGCCGGCGGGCTGATCAGCTCGCAGTTCGGCCGCACCCAGGAAGTCCATGCTGCGGGCGAAATCAAGGTCGGCATGCTCGACCTCGTGCGCGCCAGCCGTCAGTCGCGCAAGTACATCGAACTCAAGAGTAATTTCGACGCCCAGATGAATGACCTCAAGGGCAAGATGGAGGTCAAGAAGAAGGAACTGGAAAACCTGAACCGTGAGCTGGACCAGCTCAAACGCCGCAGCGCAACGGCCGAAGACATCCAGAAGAAGGAAGTGGACATCAAGGCCAAGCAGGAGGAGCTCAAGGTGGTGCAGGAGTACTACCAGAACTGGCTGGGCGAGCTTTCCAATGATTTCCAGAAGGAAGTGCTCGATGTCGTCTACCAGGAGGCCGTCAATTACTGCAAGAAGAACGGCTATGACCTGCTGCTGCAGGAGTACGAACTCAGCACCCAGGCTACAGGCGACGAACTGGGCGGCAACCGCGCCTGGGCCGAAACGCTCAAGAACAAGCCCGTGCTCTACTTCGCGAGCTCCGCACCCGGCAATCCCGGCAAGCCCAACATGTACGTACAGGACATCACCGAAGAGATCATCCGGCTGGTGAAGTAGGCCATGGCGCGCCCTGAGGACTACCTCGAGCTTCTGCGGCGCCGGCGCTCCAGGCGGGAAATCACCCCAAGCCCCGTCGAGCCCGAGAAACTGGAACGGGCCCTGCAAGCCGCCATGCGCGCGGCCAGCGGGGCCAATGCCCAGCCCTGGGAATATGTTCTCATCGAGCGCGGCCCCTTGCGCGAGCGCATCCGCGAGATGTGCCAGGCAGCGGACGTGGAGTTCCATCGCCGCAGCCCGGCCTGGCTGAGAGAATTCTTCAACACCCACGCCATCACGCCCGTCAAGCAGTTCTCGCAAGACGCACCCTGGCTGGTGGCGGTCTTTGGCCGCCGCGACCTGCCTTTCTGGCTTCAAAGCGTCTGGCTCTCCGTTGCCAATTTCATCAACGCCCTCGAGGCCGAGGGTCTGCATTCGCTGACCTACACACCAAGCCTCGACCGCCGCTTCAATGCGCTGCTGGGCGTAGACGAAAACTGGAGCTTTCAGGCCTTGCTGCCCGTGGGCTACGGCAACGAGCACGAGAAGCTCGAACCCAGGCCCCGACACTCACCCGCCGAAAAGGTCCAAGTGATAGACGCCGCCGGCAGGCTGAGTCCTTTCGTCCAGCGCCTGCCCTTTGAGCCCTGATACGGCCCCTTTCAATCGCGCGCGGGCAAACCAGAATCGGCGAACATGGCACTTACCTACACCACGGCAGGCGAATCACACGGCCGGGCCGTCATCGCCACGCTGTTTGGACTGCCGGCGGGTCACCGGCTTGATCTCGAGCGCATCCAGGCCCAGCTGGCCCGCCGCCAGAAGGGCTACGGACGCGGCGGACGCATGAAGATCGAGCAGGACGTGGCCGAGGTGCTCAGCGGCCTGCGGCACGGCATGACGCTGGGCAGCCCATTGACCCTGTGCCTGTTCAACAAGGATGCCCGCATCGACAAGGCGCCACCGGTCAGCAACGTGCGCCCCGGCCATGCGGACCTCGCGGGCGCCCTCAAAATCGGCTCACGTGACGCGCGCGACGTGCTGGAACGTGCCAGCGCGCGCGAAACCGCCGCGCGCGTGATGGCCGGCGCCGCCTGCCAGGGCCTGCTGGCGGAATTCGGGATGGCCGTGACGGCCCATGTGCTTGCCATCGGGGGTATTGACGCGTCAAGCCCCTGCGGCCCGGGAGCCCAAGCCATTGTCATGGACGCCGCGGCCGCGATCGCGCTGCGTGACCAGAGCGAGCTTTTTACCCTGGATCAGGCCCGCGACGCAGAAATCAAGGCCCGTATTGACCAGGCCAAGGCCGCGGGCGACACCCTGGGCGGTGTCATTGAGGTCGTTGCCACCAATCTGCCGCCGGGCCTGGGCTCGCCCAACACCCTGGAGGCGCGCCTGGACGCGCGCCTTGGGGCCGCGCTGCTCGGCATCCAGGCCATCAAGGCCGTGGAGCTGGGACTTGGCTGCGAGGCGGCGCGGCGGCCCGGCAGCGCCGTGCATGACCCCGTCGTCAAGCGCACGCGGCCCAAGAGCAACAATCCCACGCCCTATGGCCGAGCCGGCAACAACGCCGGGGGCATCGAAGGCGGCATCACCAACGGCGAGCCCCTGGTGCTGCGCGCCCACATGAAGCCCATCTCAACGCTCATGAACCCGCTGCCCACGGTGGACCTGGCCACGGGCGAGGCCGCCAGCGCCAATCAGGAGCGCAGCGACGTCTGCGCCGTGCCAGCCGCGGCCATCGTGGTGGAGTGCGCCGTAGCCTTTGAGCTCTGCCGCGCTCTGCTGGAGAAGACCGGCGGAGACAGCCTTGAAGAGGCACGCCGCAACTTCGACGCCTACCTCACGTCCCTGCGGGCCTATCCGGGTTGAGCGCCGTTCAGGCCGTCGCCATCGGTACTTCCTGGTACTTACCCATCTTGCGCAGCTTCTCGTAGCGCTGGTCGAGCAGCGTATCAATGTCGATGGTCTGCAACTCGCCCAGGTGGCGCAGCAGCGTGGCCTTGACGATGTCCATGGCCTTGCGCGGGTCGCGGTGGGCACCCCCATAAGGTTCTGGCACGATCTCGTCCATGATGCCCAGTTCGATGAGGTCGTTGGGCGTCAGGCGCAGCACCTTGGCCGCGTCGCTGGCACGCTTAGCGTCGTGCCACAGGATGGCCGCGCAGCCTTCTGGGCTGATCACGGAGTAATAGCTGTTCTCCATGATCAGGTAGCGGTCACCCACGCCAATACCCAGCGCGCCGCCCGAGCCCCCCTCGCCAATGGTCAGGCAGATGATGGGCACGCGCAGCGTCGCCATCTCGCGGATGTTCTCGGCAATCGCCTGGCTCTGGCCTCGTTCTTCCGCCTCAAGGCCGGGATAGGCGCCGGGCGTATTGATGAACGAAATGATGGGCAGGGCCAGCTTCTCGGCCAGCTTCATCTTGCGCAGGGCCTTGCGGTAGCCTTCAGGGTGGGCGCAGCCGAAGTTGCACTCCAGGCGCTCCTTGAGGGTCTTGCCCTTGCGGTGACCCATCACAAAGCACTTGACGCCGTTGATGGTGCCAAGCCCGGTCACGATGGCCGGATCATCGGCATAGGCGCGGTCACCGAACAGCTCCTGCCAGTCGTCAAACAGCACTTTAATGTAATCGGTCGTCAGGGGCCTGTTGGGATGGCGGGCCAACTGCACGCGCGACCATGGGTCCAGATTCCCAAACACGCTGTCGGTCAGCTTCTTGAGGTCCTTTTCCAGGTGCTTGACCTCTTCTTCCTTGGAAACACGGGCGGCCTCATCGCGCGCGTTGGCAAGGTCCATGCGGGCGCTTTCAAGCTTCATTTCGAGTTCGACAATGGGGCGCTCGAACTCGGGAACGTTCAGTCGGTCAACTCCGGACATGACATGTCTCCTCAGGCTGCGCCAAGGTTAGGTTTCACTAACCCAAGCCTCAACCCCCGCCTGTGCTTCACTTTCTGGCCCAAAGGATTGCAGCCGCCAGAGATGCCAGCACGGGTGCCAGGGCTGCCCCCAATGCCGGTGCCATGGCGCCCGCCGTGGCCAGGGTTTCAAACCAGAACAGGCTGATCTGGTAGGCGAGAATGGAAGCCAGGGCCAGAGCACCAGCGCCAAAAGGTCGCGCAGGCGCCGATAGAATCAACCCCGCCCCCACCAGCAG
>JABARW010000020.1 GCA_019186845.1 Planctomycetota bacterium
GCCTTTCGGGATGACGAGGACCCCTGGCGGCATCAAAAGCTGGAGCGACAGTTGGCGGCCATGCGCGACTCCGGCGCCGATGCCTGCTGCTGCTTTGTTTCCCGCCACGGCGGCAGGCACAAGCGCTCGCCGGCGTCGGAGGAAGCACTGCTGCGGGGGCGTGATGCTGCGCGCTTTGTTTCGCGGGCGGCCTATGCCCACATCACTTCAATTGTGTTCAAGGCTGCGTTGTGCAAGGCGGTCGGTGAGTTTGACGAGAGTCTGCGCGTGTACGAAGACGAAGAGTGGAAGGCGCGGCTGGTTCATGAGGCCTCCTTTGCTGCCGTGCCGGAGGAGTTGGCGACCTACACGTTCAGCGAGCAGTCACTCACACGCTTTACCGGAGCCGAGGCAGCAGAAAAGCGCGACCGCGATTTCATGCGCCATCTCAACCTCATCCGCGAGCGCTGCCACAGCCGCGCTGGCTGGAGTGAGCAGGCCTGGAAGGAGCGCGCGGCACACGTCTACGATGAGTGCGCCAAGCACCTGCTGTACCGCGGTGAACTCAAGGGGGCGCAATCCCTCTATGAGCAGGCCATATCCCTTTGTGGTCCCATCATGGCTTTGCCCAAATTGAAGACCAAGCTTCGCAAGGCCTGGTGGATGTCGTGGTTGGGCCTGCGGCCCCGCCACCCCAAGCTGAAGACAGGCGAGGAGCGCGGTTGACATGTCAAGGCCCCTGGTCAGCGCCATTGTGCCCACATTCCGGCGGCCGGCGCTGCTGGAGCGTTCGCTGGCCAGCGTGCTGGACCAGACCTGGAGGCCGCTCGAGCTGGTCGTCGTCGACGATGGCAGCGGCGACAACACGCCCACGGTGCTGGAAGCCTTCACGGCCCGCGCCCGGGAGCGGGATGTAAGTTACCGCTGGCTGACGGTGGCCAACGGCGGACCTGGCAAGGCGCGCAACGCGGGCATGGATGCCGCACAGGGCGCCATGTTCGCTTTTCTGGATGACGACGACGCCTGGCGGCCGGAAAAACTGGCGCGGCAGGTTCCCGCGCTGCTTCAAGGGGAGTCCGGTGTGTGTTTCTCGCGATATTCCCACGCGGGCGACGACCGGCCCAAACCTCCGGAGAGCGCCTTGCACGAAGGATGGGTTTTTGACGCTTTGTGCAGCGGCGCGACCAGGGCGCACCTTCAGACCCTCCTGGTGCGGCGCGAGGTGATCGAGCGCTCGGGCGGATTTGCTCCGCTGTTCAACTTCGAGGACAGCGAATTCTGTCTGCGCGCGTCGCTTGATTTTCCGTTTGTCTGCGTGCGCGAAGCCCTTACGGTCATTCATGGCGCTCCCACGAGCGTCAGCCGGGATGCCGGCCTGGAGGGGGATCTCAAGCGCGACGCCCTCAAGCTTTCCGTGCTCGAGGACTTCGGCCGGAAGTTTGCGATGCATCCACGCTTCAACGCGGCCTCGATCAGGCAGTTCCGCGCGCGCATCTATGACGAGCACATCAAGCATCTGCTCTGGCTGGGGCGCGCTCGCGCTGCCGCGGCTGCCCTTCGGCGCGCCAAAGAAGAGTGCGGCGAGCAGGAGGCTTTGCAGCGTCTGGGCCGCAAAATCTTCAAGGCGAGGCTGCTGGGCTGGTTGGGCCTGCGACTGAGCAAGCCATGAGCGCCCAAGCTATGGCTAGTAGGCGTTCTCGGGTCCGCGAATGCCTTTGAGAACCCGGAAGATTGGCGTGGGGTTGGCGAGGTGGCAGCGGGGACAGATAACCATGCGCCCGGACAGATCCATGGGTGAAATGCGGATTTCTTCCCCGCAGCCCGCGCAGTGGATGACGTATTCCAGCGGTTTGTGTGTCAGCGGGCCTTCTTCGTACATGGGCCTCCCCCGAGTGTCATCGGCAGAAGGCGCCTGCAACTGAAGCGCTCAGACTTTCAGTGTGCCCACGATTTCGGAAGGGCTCTGCACGCCGGCCTCGATCAACTTCTTTTTCAAGTCGGCGATGATCGTGGCGCCGCAATCAGGCTCGACAAACAGGTAGGTTCCCACCTGGCAGGCGCCGGCGCCGACGACCATGAACTCCAGCAGGTCGTCGGCGCTGCTGATGCCGCCGATGGCAATGACGGGCAGCCTGGTGGCGCGGGCCACCTCATAGACGCAGCGCAACGCCAGCGGCTTGATGGCAGGACCGCTCATGCCGCCCGTGACGTTGGCCAGGCGGGGTTCTTTGCGCCGCCAGTCCACGCTCATGCCGACAAAGGTGTTCACCGCGCTGAGGATGTCTGCCCCGCCGCGCTCGGCCGCGCGGGCAATTTCAGAGATACTGGAGACGTTGGGGCTCAGTTTGGCGATCAGGGGGAGCTTCGTGGCATCGCGGCAGGCGCGCACGAGGCGTTCACATTCGCCGGCGTCGGTGGCGAACTTCATACCCCCTTTGACGTTGGGACAACTGAGGTTCAGTTCGAGAGCTGCAATGCCCTGCTCGGCGTCGAAGTGGCGGCAGAGCCAGACATACTCGTCGAAGTCGTGGCCGACGACATTGACAATGGCCTTGGTTCCGAAGCTGCGCATTTTGGGCAGCGTGGATTTGATGAAGCTGTCAAAGCCCTCGTTTTGCAGGCCAATGGCGTTGAGCATGCCCGCGGCAACTTCTGCTGTGCGCGGGTAGGGGTTGCCAAGCCGGGGCTCGCGCGAGATCGACTTGCCGACGATGGCGCCAAAACAGGAGAGGTCCTGGTACTGGTCAAGTTCCTTGCCGTAGCCGGCGCAGCCGCTGGCCGTCAGAAGCGGTGTGGCGAGTTCCAGCGGTCCGAGTTTGACGTTGAGCGAGAGCGGCACTACTTGCCCTCCGGCTTCTTCTCTTTGGTGAAGAACGTGATGACCATGAGCAGACCCACGCCAATATCGATGCAGATGTCGGCTACGTTGAAAATGGGCCAACGTTGGGGAATGGGGCGCAACGGCCCGTCGCGGAACGGAAGCGTGACCGTCCAGGTGTGACCCGGCAGGTCGAAATCGAAGAAAATGAAGTCCCGGACGTGCCCCAGCAGCACGCGATCATGAAGGTTGCCTATGGCGCCGCCGGCGGCAAAGCCAAGGCCCAGAATGAACCAGCGACGGTCAGGTGTGGCACGGTACATGAAGACCACAATGCCTGCGATGATGGCCAGGGCGATGAAGGAAAGCATATTCGCCTTGCCGTGGAAGATGGAAAAGGCCGCGCCGAGATTCTCCGCCCAGGCCCAGGCCAGAAAGCCGGGAATGACCTCGATCTTGGCCGGGGCAATGGGGCGCACGGTGGCATCGGCCCACGCCTTGGTGGCAAGGTCGGCGATGAGAGAGATCACGAGCGCGTACCAGAACGGCAGCTTCTGGGTGAAGGCCCTGGCGAGGAAACCGGGAGAAGGAGCGTTGGAAGCGTCGGTCATGACCGCGGACAAGTTAGCAGCGAAAAGCGAAGTGCGGACGTGAAAGTTATGGACAGGTAAATAATTGCATTATATAAATGGTCCATCTGCGGGCGGACCAATCGCCTGCCTCATTCGCCGGGAGCCGACATGGCCAGATTGCGCAAGAAGCTGCCCTTTCCGGAGCTGGGCGTGCCGTGGAAGATGCTCAAGGCCCGAGTGGCGAACTTCGGCCAGACCCTGCCCGCATGGAAAGCGCGCCAGGCCAGTCACGGGGAGCTGCGGCTCGTCGATGGCGTGCCGGTGGTGCATGTGCGGGGCAGCGCGCGCGAGATGGGGCTGGCGCTGGGCGAGCTGGTGGGGGAACAGACCCGCAAGCTTTACGATCGCTACATTCACATGTTCGCGCCGGACGTTCCGGGCGACATGGCCCTGGCGCGGGAGATGGAGCCCCACCTGCCGGAGTCCTTTCGCGAGGAGATTCGCGGCTTTGGCGAGAGTTCGGGCCTGGGTTACGAGAGCGCGTTACTGGGCCAGTGTTTCCTGGACATCCACAAGGTGGCCCTTTGCAGTACGCTGGTCGCCCACGACAGCCGAACGGACACGGGGGAAATCCTGCTGGGACGCAATCTGGATTTTCCTTCGTTGTCCATTGCGCACCACGCGTCCATGGTCATCTGCTATGAGCCAGCGGGCGGGCGGCGCTACTCCGGCATTACGTGGCCCGGTTTTCTAGGCCTTCTCAGCGGTATGAATGAAGACGGCCTGGCGCTCGCGATGATGCTGGTCTATGGCCACAAGCGCAAAGAACATCTCAACGGCCAGCCCTTCCCGCTGGTGTTCCGGCGGGTGCTGGCGGAGTGCGCCAACGTGGATGAAGCGATTCGCCTGCTGGAGTCGCGCCCGTATTGCACCACGACCAACGTGATGCTGGCGGACAAGGGGCGGCACGGTGCCCGACTCCAGCTTCACACCGCCAAGGCCATCGTGGACCGGACCACGCCCGACCAGCCGGCCTTGGCCTGCACCAACCACTTCCTGGAAAAGGGCTACAAGAGCTTTGCCTTCACCTGGTTCAGTTCCACCTGGAGGCTTGGCAAGCTCCGCCGCGCCATTGCCTCGGGTGTGAAGTTCGACGTGGAGCGCATCAAAAGCATGCTTCAGAAGACGGCCATTCCCACCATCAACATCCAGCGCATCATCTTCAAGCCCGAGCGTCTCGAGTACGAAGTGGCCTTCGGCAAGCCGACAACCGGGCACCGCAAGTACGTGACCATTGAGCGTGACGTGCTGTTTCCCGGCGCACAAAGCTCGCGCAAATCTGAAGCCGCGCTATCCTCGCGTGCATGAGTGCGCTCTATGTCCATGTTCCCTTCTGCGTGCGGAAGTGCGAGTACTGCGACTTCTACAGCGAGGCCGCGGGCGAGCGCGACATTGAACGGTATCTCGACGCCCTGGAACGTGAATTCCGGTTGCGCCATGAGTCCCTGTCTCCGCGCACCCTCTTTATCGGCGGCGGCACCCCTACACGGCTGAGCGCCGCCCAACTGACTCGCCTGGGGCAGACGCTTAGACGTCACGTGGACTTCGCTCGCCTGTCCGAGTTCACGGTCGAGATCAACCCCGGTACGCTGGATGAGCGCAAGGCCGCCTCGCTGGCCGACATGGGTGTGACGCGCGCGAGCTTTGGCGTTCAGAGCTTTGACGCCGGGTTTCTCAAGCAGCTGGGGCGAGTCTACGAAGTGGGCAAGGCGGAGTCGGCTGTGGGCCTGGCCCGCGGGGCGGGAATTGCGCGGATCAGCATGGACCTGATGTTCGCCCTGCCAGGGCAAACCCTGGAGCATCTGCGCGAAGACCTGCGACGGGCCCTGGTCCTCGGCAGCGAACACCTCAGCCTCTATGCCCTCACGTATGAAGACGACACTCCGCTGACGCTGGCCCTGCAGCGTGGTGAGATCGAGCCCTGCCCCGAGGAACTGGAGCGCGAGATGTTCAGTCTTGCGGGACAGACCTGTGCCGCGTCAGGCCTGCAGCGCTATGAAGTCTCGAACTTTGCCCGGCCCGGCGCAGAATGCGTTCACAATCTGGCCTACTGGCGACAGGACAACTGGCGAGGCTATGGGGCGGGAGCCCATGGCATGGTGGAAGGCGAGATTTCGGAAAACGCCGCGGACCACGCGGCATACGCCCGCTGCCTCCTCGAGGAGAACCGCCTGCCAATCGTGCGCCGGGAGCGCCTTTCACCCGCGCAGCGCGCCGAGACGCTTTTGCTGATGGGGTTGCGGCTTAGCGAGGGTGTCGAATTGGCCAAGTTCGAACGTCTGTCCGGCTCACCTTTTTCGGCGGTCTGTGTCGAGTCATCCCGCGCGCTCGCGCGCAGGGGCTTGCTTGAGTTGGGCGAAACCCACGTGCGCTGCACTGACGAGGGTTTGCTCGTGCTTGACCGGGTCATACTGGAGCTTGCGTCCGAACTCGGGGCGGGAGTGGCGCGGTGAGAGTCCTTTGCCTGCCCTTGGTCATGCTGCTTCTCACGGCCAGTTGCGTTTCCGCGCCGGCCACCCCTGAGATCGTGCCTTCAGCGGCGACCGGCATCGAGCGCGCCCTGCAGTCCTCGGTCAGTCTCGTGGTGGATGATGGCGGCCGCGCCGATGGCTTTGGCTCGGCGATTGTGCTCAACGAGCAGGGTTACCTTGTCACGGCCCATCACGTGGTCGATGGCGCCATGGGTATCACGGTGTTGATGGCCGGTGGACGGGCGGCGGTTGCGCGCGTAGTGGCCGAGGACCCCGTCGGTGACATTGCGATTCTGCAGACCACTTTTGTGCCCGAGGCGATGGTCCCGGCCACGGCAGCAAGCGGCTGCGCCGTCGGCGACGAAGTGATCAGCGTTGGAAACCCCTTTGGAACATCGCGTCTTGGCGGATCACCCAGCGTGGCGCGAGGCATCGTGAGCGCGTCTTCGCGCAGCTTCGTCAGTGAGAAGACCGGGCGCGTCTATCTTGACTGCATTCAACACGACGCGCCCACCAACCCGGGGAACTCAGGGGGAGGTATTTTCAACGCGCGCGGTCAGTTGTTGGGCATGAATGTGCTGATCAACACGCCGCAGGACACCGCCAGCGAGTCGGGTGTGGCCTTTGCGCTGCCCGCGTCGGCGCTGCTTTACGCCGCCCAACGTCTGCTGGCGGGTGAGAAGATCCATCATGGCTGGCTGGGTGCGCGCGGCTACCGCGGAGTCCTGTGGATGAATTCGCAAGGTTTGGGGCGGCTGGGGACGATGCTTCGCGAGGTTGAGGACGGCAGCCCCGCTTACCAGGCTGGCATGCAGGCAGGTGACGTGATCGTGAGCGTGACCTGGTGGCCCGGTCCCAACGCCAAGACCTGGCCGGCAAGCCTTGACGTTGAGCGCAGAGACTGGCTTCTGGTGGAAGATGCCCTGCCCGTCGGACAGCAGGTCAAAGTGAAGATCTCGCGGGGAGGCCGCGAACTGGATTTCAGCCTGACAGTGGCAGATCGCACCCTGAGGCGCTGAGTTACTCCTCGCCACTGTCCCACGACTTGCGCCGCTGGGCCTTCTTACCGGACTGCCGTTTCTTGGACTCCAACCGCCGCTGCCTGGACGCTCGCGAAGGCGTGGTCTTCTTGCGCACTTTGGGGGGCTGGGCTGCCTGCTGCAGCATTTGTTGAAGCCGCGTCAGACACTCCTGCCGGTTCTGAAGCTGAGAGGCCGAAGTGCTGCAGGCTATCACCAGTCTGCCCTCGGCGTTGATGCGCGCGGCAAACAGCGCACAGGCTCGGGCCCTGACTTCCGGCGGCAGGCTTGGCGATCGAGTCACGTCAAAGTGGAGCACCGCCTTGCTGCTGACCTTGTTGACGTTTTGGCCGCCCGGCCCGCCGCTTCGCGCAAACACGAACTCAATCTCCCTCTCGGGGATCGAGATGGTCTGCGTAATCTTGAGGGGGCCGGGCATCATGGCGGGGACCAAGCGCGGCTACTTCAAGCGCTTGATGATGTGCCAGCCGTAAGGGCTCTTGTTAGGATCAAAACCGGCCGTCCCCACCTCGCCCACCTTGAGGCGCCAACCCACATCGCCAAACGCGGGCACCATGCCCTTGCGGGGGAAGATCATCTTGCGTTGGTCACCCGCGCCGCTGAGTACCATGCCGTAGATGCCGGGGTGGGAGTCGTCGGTGTACTTCTTCACGAGGCTGTCAAAGTCTTCGCCTTTAGAGATTCTTTCCCAGAGCGCTGCCGCTTCCTTTTCGGCGGCGTCCTTGCTGCGCGTGGCGTTGGTGCCGGCGCCCTTGAAGGAAATGAGGAGGTGCTGGACTTCGATTTGCGGGTCTTTGTGTTCGGGTCGTGCGGCGATTTCAGCGATGTGGGCGCGGAACTTTTCCATCTGTCTCTTTCGGTAGGAGGTTCACCTGAGCCGTTTGATGATGTGCCAGCCGTATTGGCTGTTCTTGGCATGATAGGCGGCTACGCCCACTTCGCCAACCTTCAGGCGCCAGCCGACATTTCCAAAGGCGGGGACCATGTTGGTCCGCAGGTACAGCCCCTGCCCCTGGTCTGCGTCCGCGGGGTTGAGCGTCATCGCGTAGATGCCGGGGTGGGAATCGTCGGTGTGCTCCTTCACCAGCTTGTCGAAGTCCGCGCCGCCCAGAAGCTGCTCCCACAGTTGCGCCGCCAACTTCTCGGCCTCGGTCTTGGAGCGTCGCGCGGCTGTGCCCGCCCCGGCGAACGAAATCAGGAGGTGCTGAACCTCGATTTGCCTAGCGCTGTCTTCGCTGCGGCCGGCGAGTTCCTTGGCGGCGGAACGCAGCGCGGTCACCTGGGGGTCATTGCTGGGTGTTTCGGGATCTTCGACGCTGGGGCCAAGCCTGGTGCCGTCGCCACTTTCCGGCTTGTCTGCGGACAGATTGGCATAGACTTGCTTGTTGCTTTGAATGCCGCCGCTGGGGCAGCCTGCCGGCAACAGTGCCAGCGCCAACAGTGCAGCGCTCACATAGTAATTTTTCACTTGGAGTTTCCGTTCTCTGAGGGGGACGGCTTCGTGTAACCGCCGGAGGGTGTCATGGCCTTAAGCCAGCCCTTGCGCCAGAAGAAATAGACCTCGGCCATAACGATCAACAGCATGAGGGCCAGCGCAAATGGGTAGCCCCAGGCCCACTTCAACTCGGGCATGTTCAGGGCCGAAGACTCCGGATCGAAGTTCATGCCGTAGACGCCCGCTACCCACCCCAATGGAATGAACACCGTAGCGATGATCGTCAGTACCTTCATTATTTCGTTCATCCGGTTGCTGAGGCTTGAGAGGTAAACGTCAATCAGGCTTGATGAAGTCTCGCGGTAGGTCTCGAGCAGATCGATGATCTGGATCGTGTGATCGTAGGTGTCCCGCAGGTGCAGCCGCGTTTCCTCCGCGAAGAGGGGCAGGGGGTCGCGGTAGAGCGTGTGGACGGCCTCGCGCAGGGGCCACAACGCCCTCCGCAACGTGAGCAAGTCGCGTTTGGCCTCGTGAATCCGTCCGATCAGGCCGCGTTCCGGGTTCTCGACGACGGAGTCCTCGAGCTCTTCGATGATCTCGCCAAAGCGCTCCAGCACCGGGAAGTAGTGGTCAACCACGGCATCGACCAGCAGGTACGCGAGAAAGTCCGGGCCGCTCTGGCGCACCCGACCACGGGCCTTGCGGATCTGGTCCCGCACCGGATCAAAGCAGTCGCCGCTGCGCTCCTGGAATGAGAGCACAAAGCGCGGCCCCACAAACATCGAGAGCTGGTCGCCGCCGACTCTCTGGTGGTCCAGCTCAACCATGCGGCCGACGATGAACACCTGATCGCCGTAGGTTTCCACCTTGGCGCGCTGGTGAACGTTGACCACGTCCTCCATGGCCAGTTTGTGCAGATGGAACATTTCGCCCAGTTGGGAGATGACGTGGGCGTCACCCAGCCCGTCCACGTTGACCCATACCACGGGCCACTGGTCGCAGTACGCTTTGAGGTCCTGGACCTGCTCTATGCGCCCTTCTTCGAAGCGATCCGGGCCAAAGGCCATCAGTGTGAGTACCGACCTCGGAGCCTCGGGATCGACGGCAACTGTCCCCGGGGCGGCGCCAGGCGCCGTGCGACGGCGGAACTCAGTCTCTCTGGCGCGCCTGCGCTTCTTGCTCATGCCCGATCACCTTGCGGCAATTTACACTTTCGCGGAGAGGTTGCCACGCGGCTCAAGTTTCGTGCGACTTCGATGCCAGAGGGTCTTGGCCCTTGGGTGAGGTTGTGAAGCTCACTTCGGCATCGGGGGCCGGCTCGTCCGGCTGGGCAGGCAGGGCCGGCGCAGAGGTGCTTCTCCGACGCAGTATGTCCAGGGCCGCCTTGGCTTTCTGGGGATTGGCCGCGAGTTCAGCGGCCACTAACTTCAGGAATTGCTCATTTGCAGGTCGTCCGGCAGGCACAAAGTGAACTTCAGGGTGCCACTCAATGCCAACGGCAATGTCCAGCAGTGCCAGAGCCGCCAGAATGGCTGTAGGGCCGATGGCACCCCAATAACCGAATTGCAGGTACACGAGGGGGCCCAGCAGGGCGCCCGCGAAGAACGAGGCGAAGATAATGGTGAGCAGTTTGACGCGCTTGGCTTCGGGGTCGCGGCCGATAGACGCGAAGCTGGTCAGTCCTGCCCACAGGCCCTTTCCCCGTGCCTGATCACGAGCCAGAAAGGCCAGGCGGGCGGTCTCAATGCCCAAGTCTGTGACGATGCCCGTCATGTGCGTAGTGCGCACGACCGCCCCCGAGAGCCGCGTCACCATGGCGTTCTGGAGACCCATGGAAATGACGACAACGGCCATGAGAGGAAGATTCTCACGGTGCCATGCGTCCGGCGTAAGTGCGCAAAGCAGGGCAAACCCTCCCAAGAGCAATGCTTCTGTAAGCAAGGTGAAGGCATACTTGGGTCGGTTCAGGCGCCGTGACACTTCAATCTGGACTGATGCCAAAGCAGCGCCAAAGAAGAAGGCCGCAATCAGCATGAGGTAAGTCAGCGCGCTGGAATATTGGCCAAGGGCGAGATCGTCGCCGGCGCGGGCAACTGTGCCCGTGATGTGCGAAAGATAGGAGCCAACGACGAAGAAGCCGGCGGCGTTGACGGCGCCTGCAATGCCAGGCAGGACCATGGCCAGCGTCGTCAACTCGACGAGCATCAGGCGGCGCTTCATGGCCGTCGTCTCGGAGGGCATGGTCAACGACCTCCGGCGCCCGCGGCGAACAAGCCAAAGACATCTGTGGAATCGGCAACCATTGCGTTGGCGAAAGGACCACCCCGTTGCCTCAAGAATGAGGGCAGGTTTCCTTGCGCCGCCTTCCGGCAGGAGAAGCACTGGTAGGGGTGTTTCAGACCGGCGGTAGACAACCGACGGACACCCGCCACTTCTCATGAAGAAGAATACGTGTTAGCGCGGGTAGGCCGCAAGGGCCTCGACTGGTAGCGAGACTTTAGTCCCGAAGCTGGCGCAGCAGGTTCAAGCGGTAGGCGTTCTCCATGGCAAGGGCGGCCATCGCTGCCTGATAAGAACTGCCGTAAAAGGAGGCGTAGTAGCCCGTCAGCTCAAAGGTACCGGCGCGAGGACCGTCCTTGATCTGGTGTTTGATCAGGGTTTGTGAAAACGCCTGCTCCCATACCCCGAGCTTGCCATCGTCGGGACTGGCCAGCGTGTGGGCGAGGTTTCCAAAGAACAGGTACCGCATGTCGCAGGCTGCGTCATCCCGACCGGCGCGATGAACCAGCTCGGGGCGCTCGCGTTCCATGCGGGCAAGAAGCTGGCGCCGGCGCATCTCGTACGTTCCCTCGTGCGGGAAGTAAGTCAGGGCCAGGGCTGCCGCGCTGGGAATCAGGTCTCCGTTGAGCGCATCCATCTGGTCTGCCAGGAGTTCTTTGCGGGTGGTCTCTGCGTCAAACCAGCGCAGCAACTCATCGAGGCGGCTCTGGGGAGCGTCCACATCCGGCACGCGCACCAAGCGGGCTGTTTCGAGCGTGATATACGACCACACACTGGTCATCAGTGAGGGGCCCTGGCCGCGACGATAGGGAAACGCGCCGCGATCCTCTGTAGCGCGCGATTCCGCCAGCCAGCGGCAGCCTTGCCGGATGGGGCGGCGCAGGTCGTTGCGGCCCGTCAGGGCAAATTCCTCAATCAGGGCCAGCAGCGCGATGCTGTGGCAAAGCACGACATCGTTTTCATCCGGGCCAATCTGGCCATCGGGCTGCTGCTGGAGCAGGAGCCAGTCAATGGCGCGCTTCACGTTCAACTCAAACCCGAGCTCGCTGGCACGCGAACTGTGACCGTCGCCCAGGAAGGCCAGAGCCGCGCTCGCCGTCAATTCGACCTCGCGGATCAAACGCAGGTTGCTGTCCTGGGGAATCAGCGCGGGGTCAACGCCTTCGATGATCCAGCGGCCGTCATGGCGCTGATAGCGTTGCAGATATTGCAGAGAACGTGACAGTGCGTCGTACAGTTCCGTCGAGCCCAGGTAGCCGATCTTTTTCTGGCGGCTCTCACCGCGCAGGCGGAACATGGCGAAGTCAGACCGCGCGGCATCGGCGCGCGACGGCAGCACAGATTCGCGGGGCAACTCCGGCCGCGGCCCTTCCACTTCCTGAGGCGGCACTTCGTAGGGTGACGGGCCATCACCCTCACCGCCGCTGTCCGGCGCTTCTTCCGAGCCGCCCATGCCAGGGCTGGGGTCATTCTCTCCGGCGCGGCTTACCACGGCACGTTCGCCGGAAAATCCGGGGTCGCTGTTGAGTTCCGGGCCGGAATTCATGACGGGAGCGGGAGCATGGTCGAACGAAAGGTTCTCCAGCGTCAGGCCCGAGCCGGTGACCACCTGCTGGCTGGTGACGAACAGCGCCAGCACGATGGCGAGGATGTGGGCCGCGCCCGTAACACCCAGAGATTTGCTTCGCTTGACCGCGGCCCACAGGCTGCGGCCGGTGTTGATCGTAAGGGAAGCCAGTTCGCGCGTCGGTCGGGCGCGCAGGGGGCGGCGCGCCGCGCTGGCGATGGCGTTGAACAGGCGGCGCCGGAAGCGGTCCGAAGGCTCAATGAGCGGCAGCGACACCCTGGGCGCCGCCGGCTCGACGGCGGCTTCGTAGAAGGCGACCTTCAGGCGGCGGACAAAGGCCTCACGCACGGTGATCAAGGGCAGCGAACCCACCAGTGCGCGCACCCCGAACTCGACACGCAACTGGGCCAGGAAAGCGGCCCTTGCGCCCATAGCAGGAAGGCTTGACACGATGGCGCGCACGCTGAACTCGCCGCGCAGCGCGGCAATCCACGTGACCGAAGGCGAAAGCAGCGGCAGGCGAGCCACCCAGCCGCGCACCTGGAACCCCCGGCGCAGCGAAGCGGCAAACTCGGGCGTCACCGCCAGAGAGGGAATGAGCGCCGACCAGCCTCGCGCCGCATATTCACGGCGCAGCGCGGCCACGAACTCAGGACGGGGCTGCACCAGCGGAAGCTCAGCCGTGGGTGAAACCTGCGGCGGCATGACGCTAGCGGCGTTCGGGGCTGGCAGAGAGCGAATGACGCTGAAGGTACGGGTCAGCCGTTCGAACTGGGCGAAGAGATCCGGCTCGGCTTCGAGGCGGCGACGAATCAGCGCGGTCTGCTGGGAATCCAGCTCTCCGCGGATGAAGTCAACCAATAGTCCGAAGTCCGACATGGCGCGCTGCTTAGGAATGGTCCAAGGGGAGACCCAAATCCCGGCCGGAATCAGTCCGGTTACTGAATAGAAACGGCCAGATAGGCAAAGGGTTCGAGGAATCGGGCCAAAATCGAGGTCCAGACAGTCAACTTAAGCGTCGCTATGTTCATGGTTTATGCGCTGCTCGCAGGGGCCGTGGTTCTTGCATCTTGGGGCAGGCTTGCGCCCATGGTACCGAGCATGCGATTTGAGAGATTTCTGGGTTGAACCCGTAGTGAGGTACGGTTGTACGCTTCAGGGGATGACTGCCGCGCTCAACATCGTTGCTGCTCTGCTCCTCACGGTCCTACCCGCGCTCAAGCCCTGTGACTGTCGGGGCTTCACCTTCTTCTGCGCGTGTGCCCTTCCGGTGGCGCAGGCAGGTGAAACGCCCAGTCCCAAGGCCGAGAGTTCCCACTGTTGTTGCGCCAAGGCCATGTCCGATTCGGCGGAGCAGGACTCCGAGAAAACACGGCAGCCCCTGTTTCCGCGCAAACACGGCGAGTGCATGAAGTTCGCCATGGCTGAAGCCGGTCAGGCGTTGTTTGACGCGCCCCTTGCCGCACCCGCTGCTCCGATGATTTTTCTCTTGTGGCCCGATGTTCTGCGGCCCATGGCGGTGAATCAGGCCCGACGCCGCGACAGCTTTGAGCGTCCCCCGCCCATGGGGCTCGTTGTCGCGCAGGTCCACTGTATTCGCATCTAGACGCACCTCTGGAACGGTCGAGGCCGATGTGCTATCGCGCACAGGCTTCGACTTGTATGTCTTTGTCCAGAGGAGCTCCCATGAAACCTTTCGTCTCACTGGTCGCCTGCGTTGCGTCCCTGGCATTGGCGGGCTGCACCGCCGAGGCACGCCTGGCCCGGCACGAGTTTGAGTCCGTGCCGGTTCCCGTGGCGCGCTCCCTGAGCGAAGCCAGCCAGGGCCGCGTCGGCGCGGTCCCGCGTCCCGCCGCTCTGAACTCGCTCACGCTGGACGAGCTGCTCCGCCTGACCGAATTGCGCAGCCCTGGATTGGCCGCGGCCTACCATCGCTGGCGCGCGGCTGTGGCGGAGATTGGCACGGCGGTCGAGATTCCCGAGGCCATGCTGGAGTACTTTGAGAACATCGAAGACCGGCGCTCCAACATCATGCTCGACGGCGGAAAGCGCGGCGTGATGTTCACGCAGGAAATCACCAACCCCGGCAAACTCGTGGCCCGCGAGAAGATGCTCTCGGCTGAAGCCCAGGTCATGGCCCAGGACTTTGATGCCTTTCGCCGCCAGGCCCGGCTGCGCGCCACAGCGGCCTACTACGAGCTGCAGTCGCTCGATGCGCGGGTGGAAATCACGGGGCGAGTCGCGCAGATGGCGGCCGATGTGGAAGAGGCCATGGAACCGATGCTCGCTTCGGGCATGGCCACGCAGGCCGACTTGCTGCGCATGCAGGTGGAGCGCGCCGAGATGGAGAGCGAGTTGGCGGGCCTGAAACTGCGCCGCCCGGCGCTTGTAAGGCAGCTCGCTTCGGCCAGCGGTGTTGAACTTGCGACCGATGTGAAGTTGGAGCCGCTGCTTGGGGCTGTCAGGCTGACACGTGTGCCCGAGCGCGCCAGGCTGTACGTGGCCATCGAAGAGAATCCCATGCTGCGCATGGAGCACGCCCGTGCCGCCGTGGCGCAGGCCAGGCAGGTCGAAGCCAACTGGATGTGGGTGCCGGACTTTCTTGTTGGCGCCAGCTGGATGGACATGGGTACGCCTATGGGTGAGGGCGGCACCTGGAGCGCCGTCAGTGTGCGCGCAGGCATCTCGATTCCGTGGCAGTTTCATGTCAGCAAGGCACGCTCTGATGCAGCGGCTGCCAACGAACTGGCGGCGCGCCTGGTCGTAGAGCAGCGAAAACTCGACCTGCTGGCGGAACTGGATTTCGCGCTATATGAGCTTTCGGACGCCGAGCGCATGCACAAGCTTCTGAGCGACGAAGTGCTGCCTAAGGCGCGCATGGCTCTTGAACTGGTGCGCGCGGATTTCTCAACGGGCAAGGCGCGCCTGTCGGACGTCCTGGGTGCCCAGCGCACCCTGCTGGCGGGCGAAGTTTCAAGCATTCGCGCCCGCACAGACGTGCTCAAGGCGCGCGCCATGCTTCTGTCCTTGACCGGCATGAACCTCAACGGCGAGGGAGACTGACCATGAAGTACGTACTTGCGTTTGCAACTTCCTTTGCGGCCGTGCTGCTGGTCGCCGCCATCTTGCGGGCAGCCGTGCTGTCGCGAGACAGCGCGCCGGCGGACCTGCCGCAGAACAGTCAATCTTCAGCGCATCAGCACGAGGCTCCGGCGAACCAGCCAGCGCCAAAGCCCGAAAATCATGCCCAGCATACGCCACCACTGGAGAAGCCTGCCGAGGTGGCGGCGCTGGGCAATGAGAGCGACCCCGTCAGCGGCGCGAAGCTGGAAGGCACGCCCGTTCTGCTTGAACACAAACATTGGCAAATCGGCTTTGCCTCCGAGGATACGCGCAAGAGGTTCGAGAAGAACCCCATGCGCTACTACGCCAAGCTTTCGCTCGAGCCCACGACGGACGGTCGCCTGCTGCAAGCGGACGGCTCGAAGTACGAGAGGGCGCTCGCCGCTGACTGCCCGATCATGGGCGGTGAAATCGACCCCGAGGGCGAAGTCTTCATCCTGCACCGCGGCTTCAAGATCCACTTTTGCTGCTGGAGCGGCTGTGCCGACGAGTTTCTCGCCAACGCCGCCAAACACTACGCCCATTACGGCTTGATTGAGCGCGACGGAAAACTGGTGCGCAAGTAAGGAGAACGCCATGAGTAACGAGCAGAAACCCGTCGTGTCCTTTTTCCAGCGCCGCGCTTTCCTGCTTTCCGCCCTGGGGGGCGGGCTGGCCGGGCTGGTCGGCGCCATCGCTTTGCCCGAGGGCTGGCTCATTGCGGCGCCGGCGGGCAAGGCCGGCGATGGCGGCACCACTAGCGGCAAGTCAGAAGCCTTCTACGCCTGTCCAATGTTCTGTACACGACTGGACAAGCCCGGCACTTGTCCGGTGTGCGGCATGGACCTCGAGCGCTTTGTGGACACCGGCGCGATGCTGGAACTGACAGAGCGGGAGCGCATGGCCATGGGCGTGAAGTCCGCGCCCGTGCAGCGCCTGCAACTGGCACGCGAGATCCGCACGCTTGGTCAGTTCGAGCCCGATGAGTCCCTCGACCGCGTGGTTTCGGCGTGGGTCGCGGGGCGTATTGACCGCCTTTATGCCGACTTTACGGGTGTCACGGTCTCCGAGGGCGACCATCTGTTCGATCTTTACTCGCCCGAGCTCTATGTCGCGCACCGGGAACTCAAGGTGGCACAGCAGTCTCTGGCCAACAAGACACCAGGGGCTGACCGCCTCGTGGAGCTGTCGCGCGAGAAGCTGCGGCGTCTGGGGCTTTCGGCTGCGCAATTGACGGAACTCGAGGCGCGAGAGGCCACGACGGCGACTTTCACGGTGCCCTCGCCGGCTTCGGGCGTCGTGCTCGAGAAGATGGCGCGGGAGGGCCAGTACGTCGAGATGGGAATGCCCATCTACCGCATTACGGATCTCTCGCGCCTGTGGTTGATGCTGAACGTGCATGAACGCGACCTGCCGTTTGTATCTCTCGGGCAGCGGGTCGATGTTGAGGTGTCGGGCCTGCGCGGGCATCACTTCGAGGGTGCCGTCAGCTTTATTGATCCCGTGCTGGATACCATGACGCGCACGGCACGGGTGCGTGTCGAGGTGCCCAACGTGCAAGGGTTGCTCAAGCCAGGTCTATTTGGCGCGGCCACGCTGTTTGCAGAACTGGCTTCTGATGGGACTCTGGCCACGCCGAGCCTGCCGGGTGAGTACGCCTGCCCCATGCACCCCCTGCAGCGCAGCGACGCTCCCGGACGCTGCCGCATCTGCGGAATGGAACTCAAGAAGCGCGTACCGGCAAAGGGCAAGGCAGCCGGAAAGGTGCTTGCCGTGCCGCGCGAGGCGGTTTTGAGCACCGGCAAACGAACGCTCGTGTACGTGGAGTGGTGGGCCGAGCGCGAGCCCGATGGCAGCATCCGGCACGATCACGCAGGCAACGCCAAGAAGCTCGCCCAGCCGCAATACCAGGGCTTTGAAGTTCACCTCGGGCCCCTGTGCAGCGCCTTTCACCGCAAGGAGGACGGCACGCTGCACAAGCTGGGGGACTACTACCCGGTGATCGAAGGTCTGCCCACGGGCGTGCGCGTCGTGACCCACGGGCAATTCCTCATCGACAGCCAGCAGGAACTGAGCGGCAAACCCTCCCTGTTCAGGCCGCAAGGCGGCTCAACGGACGGCGGGCACTCGGGACACTGATCATGATCTCGCGCCTCATCAACGCGTGCCTCGACATGAAACTCATGGTCCTGTTGGCCACGGGGCTGGTGGTCGTGCTCGGCTTCAAGGCGCTGCTTGAAAACCCCAAGGATGCCATTCCCGATATTTCCCAGAATCAGGTCATCATCTCGGCCGAGTGGATGGGTCGCAGCCCCCAGGACGTCGAGGATCAGGTGACTTACCCGATTTCCGTGGCGATGCAGGCGCTGCCGCGCGTGGAAGACGTGCGCACGATGACCGGATTTGGCATGTCGCGCGTGTACGTGATTTTCGAAGATAGCGTCGATGTTTACTGGGCGCGCTCACGCGTGCTCGAACGCCTGGCTGTGGTCCAGGGCGGCCTGCCCCCGGGCGTCACGCCCGCGCTCGGCCCCGACGCCACGGCGCTGGGCCAGGTGTTCATGTACACCGTCGACGGCCCCTACGATCTCGCCACGCTGCGCAGCGTGCAGGACTACACGCTGCGGTACTCCTTGCAGCAGGTGGATGGCGTGGCGGAAGTGGCCAGCATCGGCGGTTTTGTGCGCGAGTATCAGGTTGAAATTGACCCCGAGCGCCTGCGCGCCCACGACGTAATGCTGGAGGAAGTGGTCCTGGCGCTCGAGAACTCGAATCTCGATGTCGGCGCCAAGGCCATTGAAAGTGGCGGCAGCGAGTTCCTTGTGCGCGGCATCGGCTTCATCAAACGCCTCGATGACATCGAACAATTGGTCATCAAGACGCAGAGCCACGTGCCCGTCCGCCTTTCAGATGTGGCCAGAGTGCAGTTTGGTCCCGAGTTCCGGCGTGGCGCATTGGCCGACAGCCACCACGAGCGCGTGGGCGGCATCGTCACGATCCGCTACGGCGCCAACCCGCTCGACACTATCGATCGTGTGAAGAAAGAGATCACTCGCATCGAGCCCACGTTGCCGTCGGGAGTCAAGGTCAACGCGTTTTATGACCGTACCGAGCTGATCAACGAGACGCTCGACACGCTGCGCGACACGCTGCTGGAAGAAATCATTGTTACGGCGCTGATCATCCTCATCTTTCTGCTTCACCTGCGCAGCGCCTTGATCGTGGCGGCAAGCTTCCCGCTGGCCATTCTGCTCGGCTTCATCGGCATGCAGGTCTTCGGCGTTTCCAGCAACATCATGAGCCTGGGCGGCATCGCCATTGCCATTGGCGACATCGCTGACATGTCCATCATCATGGTGGAGACCATCTACGTGGCCATCCTGGCTGACGGCGGCAAATCACCGCGACTACAGGTCATCAAGAATGCCTCGGGCGAAGTGGGCGGTGCCATCGTTACGAGCGTGGCCACCACGGTCATCAGTTTCATTCCGATCTTTGCGCTCTCAGGCCAGAGCTACAAGATGTTCGCGCCGATGGCCTGGACGAAATCGCTCACGCTCAGCGCTTCGCTGTTCCTCGCCATTTGTCTGACGCCTGTGCTTTGTTACCTGTTTCTCGGCGGCCGTCGCGTCGAGAAGACCCCGGCGCAACGCCGCTTTGGTGAGGTCTTGCGCTGGGTTGCCGCCCTGGGCATTGCCGGATTGCTGGCCTGGATTACCGTGCGCAGCGAGCGGTTCGTGGAGGGCTGGCTGGGCCTGAACGCTGCTTTTGTCGCGGTGCCCGTGTTTGTGTTCGGGGCGCTCGCGGTGCTCAAGATCTGGTCGGAGCCATTGACGCCCATCGACGGCAACCCCGTGGCCCGCGGCCTTGTGGCGGCCTATCGTCCGATGTTGCGGTTCTTCCTTGAGCACCGGCGCGTGCTGCGCGTCGCCAGCTTCGCGATCATCCTGCTGGGCAGCATGGCGGTCTTCGGTGCTTCGTTCGTACTCCTGCCTGTCAAGGCCGGCATCGAAAGCATGGGCGGCGATGCCTCGCGCGTGCGGCCGATCACTGCGCTCGAAGATCACTACCCGGGGTTTGGCCAGGAGTTCATGCCGCCGCTCGACGAGGGCTCGCTGTTGTTCATGCCCTCGCTGTTGAGCCAGGCCTCGCTTTCCGAGACCCTGCGGGTGATGGAGTGGCAGAACGAGCAGATGCTGACCGTGCCGGAGGTGGCGCAGGTCATGGGCAAGCTGGGTCGCGCTGAAACCGCCCTGGACCCGGCGCCCATCGGCATGATCGAGACAGTTGTCCTGCTCAAGCCGCGCGACCAGTGGCGGCCGGGGATGGACCGCAAAGCACTGGTGGCGGAGCTGCGCAAAGCCACCCACCTGCCCGGTGCTGCGCCCAGCTGGCTGCAGCCCATCCAGACGCGCATCGTCATGCTTTCCAGCGGCATTCGTTCGCAGATCGGGCTCGAACTGCTGGGCAATGACGCCGGCGAGCTGGCCGAGTTGGCGCTGAAGCTGGAGCCTGTCATCAAGAGCGTGCCCGGCGCTTCCGACGTTGTTGCCATGCGCACGGGCGGCAAGCCCTACGTCGAGTTCAGGCTGAACCGCGAGCGCATGCAGCATTACGGTGTCAGCGTGATGATGGTGCAGGAAACGATCGAGGTGGCGCTGGGCGGCCGCCGTGTGACCACGACCGTGGAGGGTCGCGAGCGCTATCCCGTGCGCATTCGCTACGAGCGGGAACTGCGCGACAAGCTCGAAGACCTCCAAAGAGTGCTCGTAGCCGCGCCCAGCGGCGCCCAAATTCCAATCACCGACCTGGCGGACATAGAGTATGTCGTCGGTCCTTCGGAGATTCGCGGCGCCAACGGCAAGGTTGCGGGATACGTAACGTTCAATACCGCGGGCATTGACGAGACTCGCCTGATAGCCGCGGTGGAGCGGCGTGTGAACGAGGCCATCGAAAGCAAGGAGGTTCAGTGGCCCAAGGGCACGACCTTCAACTGGGTGGGCCAGTACCAGGAGCAGCAGAAGACCAATGCTCGCCTGGCTTTCATCATCCCCATCGCCCTGGCGATCATCCTGTTCATCATTTACATGCACTTCCGGAAGTGGAGCTGGACGCTGATCGTCTTTACGGGCCTGCCGCTCAATCTCGCGGGCGGCGCGCTTATGATCCGCTACTGGCCCTTCATTCAGAGTGTGCTCAGCGGCGAGCCCCAGGGCCCGGCCATCTACATCACCGTTGCCGTGGTGGTGGGCTTCATGGTGCTGGCGGGCGTGGTGCTCAACGACGGCGTGGTGGTGGGCACTTACATCGACCAGCTGGTCGAGGAGCGAAAGCCGCGTACCGTGGGAGAAATCCGTGACCTCGTGGTGGAGGCCGGAGCGCGCCGCATCCGCCCCGCCTTCATGACTACCCTGACGAGCATCATTGGCGTGATGCCGATCCTGTGGGCTACGGGACGCGGCAGCGACGTGATGCAACCCATGGCCCTGCCGATCTTCGGCGGCATGCTCGTAGACGTGATCTCGCTGTTCATGGTGCCCGCGATGATGAGCTGGTGGCTCGAACGCAAGCTGCTGAATGAGTTGGCGCGACGCTCGCCGTAGCCGTTGGGTCAAAGCCGCTGCAGGCGGGATTGGCGGGAGTGCATGGGAATCGAACCCACCAGAGACTTGCGCCTCTCACCGGTTTTGAAGACCAGGGCGTCCACCAGGAACGCATCCACTCCCGCGAAGAGTTATAGCGACTTTCGGTGGATAATCACGTACTGGAACGGGCCTTGAGCCTGCGCCGGATGGCCCAGAGGCTGCGCAGAAACGCGAGGCCAAAACGCAAAACCCGGGCCTTGGACTTCCCCTGGCCCCGCGGCGCATAATGGATGCCTACTTCCTTCACGCGCGCGCCCTTCAGCGCGGCATGGGCCAACAACTCGGGCTGCACGTTGAAGAATCGGGCTTGGGGATTTGCGTCTGCGAAAAGGCCGCGCCGGTAGAGCCTGAACCCCGAGCTAACGTCGCGCGCGGGCAACGAGGCCAGAGTCGAAAACAGCCAGGCGAGCCTTCGTGAGAGCCACAGCCGAAAGCCGCGAACGTCGCTTCCGCCGCCCGCCACGAAACGCGAGCCCACGACCAGGTCGGCCTCCTCGCGGGCCTGCCAGAGTCTAAGTGCGTCCTGGGGCCGATGGCTGCCGTCTGCATCGAGCACCATGACCCACTCGCTGTCCGCTTCGCGCAGTCCCCGAGTCAGCGCCACGCCGTAGGGGGAGGGGTCCACGACAACCGTGGCCCCCGCCTGCTCAGCCTCGCGCGCCGTGGAATCACTGCTGGCGTCCATGACGACAAAGACTGGCTGGGCGGACTGAAGCTCCCGCTTGAGGCCGGCAATGAGCGGCCCGACGTTGCCCGCCTCGTTTTTGGTCAGAAGCAAAATGGTCAGACGGTCGTTCACGACCTGGCCGCGATGATTGCCTGGGCAAGCTCGGTTTCCTGGCCCGGAAGCAGTGTGCGGGGGTCAAAGAGCAGCGTATCGTTTTCGATGCGGCAGAACACGCTGGGCGTGGCCAGGCGCAGGGCCCTGGCCGCATCATCGGCGGACTTGCGCAGGCGCCGCCCGGCAATCACGGTCGTCGGCAGGTATTCGCCGGGCGTGCTTCCTCCGCCCATCTGGCTTGAACTGGCGGCCGTTGACGCGTCAATACCTGCGGACTTGAGCCTGGCACAGATGTCTTCCGCCGTGCGCCGGACATCGAGGGGGTCGCGCGCAATCGCCCGCAGAGTGGGCACGGCCTCAAACACGCGGTCTTCGTCGAGATAGAGCTTCAGCGTGCTTTCCAGCAGCGCCAGTGTGATCTTGTCGCAGCGCAGCATCCGGAACAGCGCGTTCTTCTTGACGCGCTCGATGATCTCCGGGCGGCCCACGATCATCCCGGCCTGGGGACCACCAAATAGCTTGTCGCCTGAAATGCAGATCACATCGACATCGGACTTCAACAGTTCCGGAACGCTGGGTTCGCGCGCGATGCCGTAGCGAGAGAGATCCACCAAGGAGCCCGAGCCCAGGTCAAAGAATACCGGCACCTCGTGTCGCTTGCCCAGCGCCACCAGCTCCTCCAGCACCGGCTCCTCTGTGAAGCCCACAATTGCGTAGTTGCTGGTATGTACCTTGAGCAAAAGCGCCGTGTTGGGCGTGATGGCCGAGGCGTAGTCGCGCAGGTGCGTCTTGTTGGTGCATCCCACTTCGATCAGCCGGCAGCCCGCCTTGCGCATGACGTCAGGCATGCGATAACTGCCGCCGATTTCCACCATGTGCGCGCGCGAACAGATCACCTCGCGCCCGTCCGCCAGGGCGTTGAGAATGAGCATCGTCGCGGCGGCGTTGTTGTTGACCACCGTCGCGGCCTGGGCTCCGGTGACGCGACAGATCAACTCACTTACCAGCAGGTCTCGATCGCTGCGCTTTCCGCTTTCACGGTCCAGTTCCAGCAGGGAGTAACCGCTGGCTTCGCGCACGGCCTGTTCGACGGCCTTGGGCGCAAGGGGGGCGCGTCCCAGGGACGTGTGCAGCACCACGCCTGTGGCGTTGATGACACGGCACTGCCTTGGCGCAAACAGCTTCTCCATGGCCGCGCGCACGGAGGCAGCAATCGCCGGGACCCGGAGTTCGTCAGGAGAGGCCGTAACGTTTCCGCGCAAGCGCTGGCGCAGGTCGTCCAGGGTGGCGCGAACCTGCTCGGTTACCGGCTTGCGGCCGTAACGTGCCACGAGTTCTTCAAACTCCAGTGAAGAAAGAAGCGCATCCACCTTCGGCAAGTCGCGCAGTGAAGGGCTTTTGGTCGATTTCTGGTTCACAGACGGATTGTACATGGAGTTGCGTCTCACGTCATGGCTGCCGGCGGAAGTATGCTTTGCTGCGTGAGCCGACAATCCACCAGCGAAGATGCCTCATGGCTGGCAAGCGTCCTGCGGTTTGCCCGCAGCCTGGCTGTTGGCGGTGCCGCAACGCTTTGCGATTGGGCGACGCTTGCCTTGCTGGTCGAGTTGGGGCACTGGCGCGAGACTTCGGCCAATGTGCCGGCCCTGCTGGTGGGGGCGGCAGCCCAGTTCTTTGGCTGCCGCCATCTGGTGTTCGCTGCCGCGCGCGGCAACCTCAAGCGGCAGCTCGCCGGTTTTGCCGCCGTGGAGGCCGCTACGCTCGCGCTCAATGGCTTGGCGTTTCATCTGCTGGTAACGCTGACTCCGGCGCCTTACTGGATGGCACGCCCCACGGGAACTTTCGTGGTTTTTGCCGTATTCAGCTACCCGCTGTGGAAGCTCGTGTTTCGCGGTTCGCTCAAGACATTGTCGGTGGAAAATCAAACAGCCGGCCCCTGAGGGCCGGCCGTCTGGTTTGAAGTGAGGCTAGGCCTTAAGCAGCTCTTCGATCTCGTAAAAGAGCTCGGTTCCCTTCCACTCGCGCTGCATGGCCTTGAGCTTCTTGACATTCTCGGCCTTGGACTTGTCGCCCACTTCCTTGATCTTGGCGCGACCATCTTCAAGCAGCTCGTTGTAGAGGCGAGCCGTTTGCTCCTGTGCGTCGAGACCGACCAGCTCTTCCTTGAAGTTCTTGAGCACAAGCTTGAGGGCCTCGCGGCTGTCCTTCTTGCCCCAGAACTCCTTGGCCTTGTCCAGATTGCGCTGGAGGCGGGTGTTGGCGTCCTCGACCTTCTTGGGAACTTCGGCGAAGAAGCCCTCGAGGTCCCTGGCGCCGGGTTTCTTGCCGGCTACCCGGAAGAACTCGTTACCGTTCTGATCCGCCACCACAAACGTGGGATACTGCGTCACGTTGTAGTCGCGGCTGGGGTTGTCGCCGGAAAGCTTCTTGAGGGGCACGGGGCTCTGCTCTGCGTAGGGCAGGGGCGTGCGGTCAGAGGTGTAGGCAACACGTACGAACACTGCTTTGTTGTCAGAAAGGTCCTTCAGATCCTTGCCATAGAAGTAGCCGTCGTACTCGTACTCCTTCCCTTCGCCCGGGAAGTAGATGAGGATTGGCTTTTTCTCGTTAGCAGCCTTCTCCAGCGTTTTGGAGGTCGCCGACTGCCAGGTTACGATGCCGTCGGGCTTGAGCCCGCCGCCGCCACCGCCTGCTGCGCCTCCCGGAGCCACGGGCCCGGCAGGACCTCGCGCACCACCCGCGGCGGCACCGCCGCCGCTGGGACCGCATCAGCCCGCCGAGGCCGCCTGGGCCATGATGCCGAGCATGGCGAACGTGACCGCCGCCAGCATCAGCCTTGATTGCAATGCGAACATGGGGAACTCCGTTCGTTCAAATGGAAGAACGGGGAGGCTTAGCCTCCCCGTTTTCGGTCCGATTTACTTTCCGGCGCTGGCCTTCAGGGCCTCGTCGATATTCTTCTCGACTTCGGTGCCCTTGAAGGTGGCCTTCATGGCCTTCAGCTTCTTTACCGCGTCGGCAGAGCCGTCCGCGGCCAGAGTGCTGATCTCACCGCGCGTGGACTCGACGATCTCGTGGTAAACGCGGATCGTCTCGTTCTGGGCGTCAAGACCCACCACACCGTCCTTGAAGTTGGTGCGGATCGCCTTCATCGCCTTGGCGGCATCCTTCGACTCCCAGGCCTTCTTGGCCTCGTCCAGGTTCTTCTGGAGCTTCTTCTGGGTGTCTTCGACTTTCGTCGACACCTTGTTGAAGTAGTCCTCAAGTTCCTTGGCCAAAGGCTTCTTGCCCGAGAGGCGGAACACTTCGTTTCCGTAGCTGTCCGCGATGATGAACGTGGGATACGACTTCACGTTGTAATCGCGGGTCGGATTGTCCGAGAGAATCTTGCTGGTCGGAACAATCGAGTCAGCGCAGGGAGCGGCCTCACGGTCCGTCGTGTACGGAACACGGACAAACTGGGCGAGACGACCATCGAGGTCCTTGTAATCCTTACCCGCGAGGTAGGAGTCCCCCTGCTGATCTTCAGACTCACCGGGGAAGAAGATGAGCAATGCCTGCTTGCCCGCCGCGGCATTTTCAAGTACGTCACTGCCGGGATTCTTCCAGCTTGGAGCCTCAACTGCCGCAGGAGCGCCGCCAACGACCTTGCGCTTGACCTGGGGCTTGTCAACACGATGCGCGCCACCGCCACCATTGGGCGCAGCTGCACCTCCACCGGCGGACCCGCCGCCGCTTGGACCGCATCACCCGGCGCTCAACGCCTGGGACGTCACGCCGAGCATCGCGAAACTGGCAATCGCGAGCGCGGCAACCTTCGTGAAGCTCCTCATGTTTCCTCCGTTCGATCCGCCCAGACCGAAATAGTAATGTGCTGACAACTCAAGGATACATCAGCAAATAGCGGTCCCGAAATGAATTCAGATTATGGATGCATCAGGGGCTCTCCTACAAACGGAACTGTTCAGGAAAAGTTCTGCAGAAAATTGGGTCATCCCCAACTCTAAGCGTAAAGTGTTGTAGACGCGAAGTTTACAGACGAAGTCCCGTGGGCGATCTAAACGGGCGCCCAAGTGCTGGGCCCTTTGAGGGGTGATTGGGTGGGTGAATACTTAGTTGCCATTGGTTACAAAGTGCCTTGAATGCATACTTTGCATCCAATTGCCTGACAGGTCACCGAAGGCAGGGGACCAAAAAAGAAGGGCGGCTAAGGCCGCCCTTCCTGGTTACCGCAAAGACTACAGGCCTACTTCGAGGTGTTCGAAGGACCCGCGAGCGCCTCGTCAACTTCCTTCTCGGCTTCCGTGCCGCGCAGCACGGCCTTCAATGCCTTGAGACCCTTCATGTCGTTGGCCTCGCGCAGGCGTTTGATCTCGGCACGGGCGTCTTCAAGGATTTCGTTGTAAAGGCGGACGGTGGGCTCCACCGGAGACAGCCCCACGTAGCCTTCCTTGAACACGCGCAGCACACTCTTGAGGGCGTTGGCGCGGTCCTTCTGACCCCAGGCTTTGTTCGCCGCGTCCAAGTGCTTCTGCAGCTTCTTGCTCGCGTCCTCGGCCTTGCCCGCTACCTGTTCGAAGAGCGCCTCAAGCTCCTTGGCTTGCGGCTTCTTGGACTGGATGCGGAAGTATTCGTTGCCGAACTTGTCCGCCACAACGAACGTAGGATAGGACCGTACGTCATAGTCGCGCGTTGGGTTGTCGCTGAGCAAACGGCTCACCGGTACCGGGGAATCTGTGGACGGTGCCTTCTCTTTGTCGCTGGTGTAGGGCACCTTGACAAAGATGGCCTTGGCGTCGACGAGGTCCTTGATGGACGGCTCGTTCATGTAGCCTGCCGAGTTCTGCTCTTCCGACTCGCCAGCGAAGAAAATCAGGATCGGTTTATCGCCGGCCTGGGCGCTCTCCAGCACCGTGGCGTCGGGCTTCTTCCAATCAATAGGTGTGACAGGCGCGGCAGGAGTCACGCGCTTGACTTGGGGACGGTCCACACGGGACGCGCCATTGCCCTTTCATCAGCCAGCCTTGAGGGGCGGCAGGAACGCCGTCAGCGCCACTGCGCCAACGACTGCCGCGGTGAACATCGAGATTCTCATGCGTTCTCTCCGGTAGATTTTGGGCCCAGCCCAAACAGCCAGAGTCTACACCAACCTTCAATTAGTTCAAAGAGAAACAGTCCGGCAACCCATCGATGCCTTGGCGTTCGCGCAAACGTACGGCGTAGCTTATCGCAGCAGCGATAGGGCCCTTGAATTTAGAAAGCTCACCCTTTATAAACTCGCTCACCAAGGCCCGGTTGATTCACGGCCCATTGTCAACTACGGAGAGAGAACATGCCTTTCGAACAGCCGCCGCTTCCCTACGCCAAGGATGCCCTCGTGCCGCACCTGAGCGTGGAGCACTTTGATTTCCACTATGGCAAGCACCACAAGGCCTACCTCGACAAGCTGAACGAATTGACGGCAGGCAAGCCCGAGGGCAGCAAAAGCCTCGAAGAGCTGATCAAGACCACGGAGGGGCCGCTGTTCAATCAGGCGGCACAAGTGTGGAACCACACGTTTTACTGGAACTGCATGAAGAAGGGCGGCGGCGGGGCGCCCTCCGGCAAGCTGGCTGACGCCATCAAGCGCGACTTCGGCAGCTTTGACGATTTCAAGAAGAAGTTCCACGAAGCCGGCATGACTCAGTTTGGCAGTGGCTGGGCCTGGTTGGTGTTGAAAAATGGCAAGCTCGAGGTCGCCAAGTCGGCCAATGCGGAGTGCCCGCTGAAGCAGGGCGCTACGCCGATCCTGACCTGCGATGTGTGGGAGCACGCCTACTACATTGATTATCGCAACGCTCGCGCCAAGTTCCTGGATACGTTTCTGGCGAGCCTGGTGAACTGGGACTTCGCGGCGAAGAACTACGAGAAGGCCGGCGGCAAGTAGAACCTTGACCAGTCAAGAGCACGCGGGGCGGTCTTCCGACCGCCCCGCGTCATGTACACCGACTCGAATCTCGCGCTGCTTGCCGCTGCGCCGTGCATTCAACGCGTGGCCGGCCTGAAGTCTGCGCCACCTTCGCGCTTGAAGAATCTGGCGGGCTCAACCTCGATCACCAGAGTTGATCCATTTCTCAGCACGCCAAGCTTGATGGTGGCTTCGTCCGCGAGCGCCTCCATCGACGCCTTCATCTGCCGTTCATTTTTGAACTCAGTTCCGTTGACGGAGATGATCAAGTCATCGTTCATGAAGCCCACCTGCGCCCCGTAGCCATTTTCGTTATTGATGGTGACCTTCATGGCATTGAAGACGACGGGCGAGAACAACACATCCAAGGAATCGGGCACCTTGACGGGCATCCGTTCTGAGCCCCGCTGTACAAGGTATGAACCTGCCGGCAGTCCTTCGAATAGGACTTCCCCGGCCGCATTGGTTTTCTGGCGTGGATTCCATCGGGCATTTGGATCGTCTGGCCGCAGGGATATCTGCACCTCGGCCTTCGCCTCACCGGTGCGCACCTTGAGCGTGTGCAGCACAGGAATGGCAATGGAAGCCGCGTTTGCGCCGCTTGCCAGTGTGACTTCCTGGCTGGCAATCACGCGCCAATCCCACGGGGATTCACCAAACGAAAGCAGCAGCCGCACTTTGGTCTTGCCGGGTTCAAGGGCCTCAAAGTTCCAGATTCCATCGGTGCCATTGGCTTGGCGCTCTTCGTCGTTGCGGAAGAACTCGGGTCGGCTGTCACTATCGGCCGAGAGGTCCACGCGCAGCGAGCCTTTGAACGCGCACCCCGCAAAATCAAGTATGGTCACCTTCAGCGTTGCCGGCACGCTGAACCGCACAGTGACTTCGGCGTTGCCTGTCTTCGCATACTCGACTTCCTTGCTTCCGTACTTGTCCGACGTAACGGTTACGAAGTACCTGCCTGCGGCCTTGTCCTTCGAGTCGTCCGCAGGGTGGTGGGCTACCCAGTAGCTGCCGTCTTCCTGCAGAATCGCGCGGCTGCCACCACGCGAGGAACTTGACCCGTTTTGGCGGTATGCGACTCCAAAGCGCAGGTCCTTGAGCAGATCGCCCTCCGGCCCATAGGCAGTCACCCTGACGAAGTCCGCGCGGTTGGGCGCCGGCACGACCAGGTCCTGCACGATCACGCCCTGGGTCATTTGAACGATGGCCGAGGCGACGACCTTGGAGTCAACCAACGCTTGAAGTTCATATCTGCCTGCGGACAGGTTTGTGAACGAATAGGTTCGCTCGTCATTCCTGCCGAAGAAGAATGAGCGTCCGTCGCGCCTGCGGTCGGGCCGACCAGGCGGAGGCGTTGCGCCCGGTGTTTGCGGGGATTCTGGCGCCGGCTGGCAGGTGACTTGGACATACTCGCCGCTGTACTTGCCTTCGAAGGTTAACGTGCCCTTGATGGTGTTGCGCTCAATCAAGTGCAAGGCAACGCGTTCGGGCTCCACACCTTCAGTCAACTCAACGGTCACGGGGTCTGACTGGAGCTCCGGCGTGTCAGGGTCCTGGGCCACCAGTTGCCATGTGCCCGGCCCCAGATAGAGGTAGAAATCTGGCCCCGTCATCTTGTAGCCGGAATTTTCTTGGCCCTCGCCCGCTGTCACCTTGCGTGCCTGGCGGATCGAAGCCGTGTTGCGACGTGCGCCGTCAGGGCCGTAAACTTCGGCCACCAACTCAATTTGCACCTCGGCTCTCAGTTCGACGTGTGCGCCGGGACGTACTGAACCGCGCCCATAGATGAGGTAGCCACGCTTGGTTCCAGTCACGAAGTAATCGATGTCCGAGATTCCCTCGAGCTCGAAGCAGCCCGCTGAGTCTGTGAGCGCCTCCACGCGAGTCAGCTCTTCGTATTTTCGGCGATCGATCAGCCTGCGGGCCTCTTCCTCGATGCCTGGCTCGTCGGTGTCACGCTTGGAGCCGTATGCGTAGCGCTTCTGGCCCTGCGCCCTGATACGCACATCAGCAACGGCACTGCCATCGGGTCGTTTCACAACGCCTGTGATCTTTCCGTTGCCCTTGGGCGGCAGGGTCACCTTGAACGCTTCAACAATCTCCCGCAGTGATTTTGGGGAGGCTTCCGATTCGGGGCCCGAAGCGGCTGGGCGTGGTTTCACAGCCTCGGGTGCTTTGCTCTGGGCGGGCGGGCCTGAATTCACTCCAGCCTGGCTGTGAGATTCAGAACATGCCAGGTTGTGCTGCGCGCTTGATACCGGTGCGCGGGGCGGTGCGAGCAGGTAGCCCATGGCCGCGCCACCGACGAAAGTAAACAGCAACGCTATGAGGATGATGGGTGTGTTCTTCATGGAGACCCTCGCAGGAGAGAGAAACGGTGCATAGCATTGTGCCACAGGCGCGACGCGATGCAAATATGATCAGGCGTGGTGCGCGGCACAAAAGCCACGCCCATCGCAAAGCGATGGGCGTTACGTGGCCGCTCAGGCCCCCCTAGTTGTTGTCGATCTGCGCTCTTTGCACTTTGCCGCTGTAATCGCAAATGACCGTTTTGATGTCGCTGAAGGCTTCGATCACCGTCGGGCCGCCTTCTCTGTGGCCGTTGCCGGTGTTTTTCCAGCCGCCGAAGGGCGTGCTGACTTCGGCGCCGGTGGTTCCGGCGTTGATGTAGCAGAGCCCACTCTCGAGTTCGAGCGAGGCTCGGTGGCACAGGTTGACGTCGCGTGAGAAGAAGCTGGTGCTCAGGCCGTATTCGGTGTCGTTGGCGAGCGCAATCGCTTCTTCGTAGCTCTTGGCTTTGATCACCGCGAGCACGGGGCCGAAGATTTCTTCTTTGAAGATGCGCATCTTGCTCGTCACGCCTGAGAACACGGTGGGCGGATAGAAATGGCCCTTGGCGTGCTCGCCCTTCGTGAGCGGGGCGCCGCCGCATTCGAGCTTGGCGCCCTCCTTGATGCCGATTTCGACGTAGCTGTGAATGCTCTTGAGTTGCTTTTCGTTTACTACGGCCCCCAGGAAACTGTCCGGCTTGCTGCCGTGGCCGACCTTGAGTTTCTTCGCGCCCTCCACGAGCATTTTCAAGAACTTGTCGTGCACCTTTTCGTGCACGATCACGCGCGAACAGGCCGTGCAACGCTGGCCCGTGGTGCCGTAAGCGCACCAGAGCACCGCGTGCAGCGCGAGTTCAAGGTCGGCATCGTCCATGATCACGACGGGATTCTTGCCGCCCATTTCGAGCGAGACGCGCTTGTTCAGCGGCGCGCACTTGGCCGCGATGCCCAGGCCCGTTTCCGTGCTGCCCGTGAAGCTGATCATGCGGACGTCTTTGTGGTTCACGAGCGCGTCGCCAATCACGCTTCCGCTGCCCAACACCATGTTGAACACGCCCGCAGGCACGCCGGCCTCAATCAGGATCTCGGCGAACTTCTGGCCAAGCAGGCTGGTTTCGCCCGCAGGTTTGAACACAACCGTGTTGCCCATCAGCAGCGCCGGGTAGGTCTTCCAGGTCGGGATCGCGACGGGGAAGTTCCAGGGCGTAATCAAGCCGCACACGCCAAGCGGCTGGCGCATCGTGTACATGCGCTTGTTAGGCAGCTCGCTGGGGATCTGGTGGCCCCAGGCGCGGCGGCCTTCCGCGGCGATGTAGTAGCCCATGTCAATCGCTTCCTGCCCATCGCCGCGCCCCTCGGC
>JABARW010000057.1 GCA_019186845.1 Planctomycetota bacterium
AAAGGGTTGAAAGGGCGACGCCGTCGGCGTGGAGCTCGCGCAGCAAAGCCGTCATGGCCTTGCTGCCCGCGCCCGTGGCTCGGGCGTGGGGCGTAACGACGACTCCGGCAACACCCGACATGGGAACGGGCCGTCCGCCGAAGTACTGCCCGATGCGATAGGCCACGACCCCGGCCGTCACGTGGCGGCCCTCGCGCCAGACGCGCACCTCGCGCTCGCTGAGCTGCGCCAGCCACTGGAGCATGTCGTCGGGTTTGCCGGCAAAGCTGTGGGCGAGGATGGCCGCGTAATCGCGGACTTCCTTGTTGCCCGAGGGCGGTCCGAATTCAGGCATGGGGTGCTTTCAACGGCGTTTGAAACCGAGGATCTCAGATTCGAATTCGCGGCGCCAGCCCAGGCGCCACACGAGCTCCAGCTCCTGCAGTTTGCCGTTAACCTCATCCAGCCGCTTCATGAGTTCGCGCACCTCGCCGTCAGCCGGGCCCAGGCGCCGCAGCAGCGGCACCAGCTCGACCTCAATGCGCGCGCAACGGGCCCTCAGTTCGGCCAGGTCGCCCGCGGCCGCCAGGCCCTCGAGCACGGCTTCCAGCCGGGTCATGGCTTCGGCGCTGACCACGGGCCTGAGTTCGCCCAGTCCCGCGGCATCCGGCGGCGTGCCGGAGACAGCCACGTCCACGGCCAGCAGCGCCGTCATCTGCTCGCCGCTGGTCACGAGGTCCAGCATCACGGCCTGGGTGGCGGCGGCCAGAGAACCCATGGCGCGCCGGCGCAACACGGAAAGGGCAAAGGTCGCGCGCTCGGGCAGGGGGCTGCGGGCCAGGGCAAGCAGCAGGCGCGAGTCGCCCTTGAGCATCTCCGCCAGATGCATTTCCGCCAGGGTCCGGTCCATGGCCCCGGGCTGCGCCAGTTCCGACAGCGCGGCGTGGAGCACCCGCAACTCCACCTGCGGCGCCTCCTTGCGCCGCCGCTGGTAGCGCGTCCAGGCCGGCTGGGAGAACTCGGCCGCGAGCAGCGAGCGCAGCAGGGCGTCTTCGGCGAAAAACTGGACCAGGCTGTCCGGGGGCGCGGCTTCCCGCTCGCGCTCGGCCAGTTGCTGGGCTTCGGGCAGGGCAAGCTCGCCCAGCGCGCGGTAACACTGCACTCGCTCATAGGCGCTGAGGCTGCCCTGGGCCAGGCGGGCCTTGACGGCTTCAAGCACGCGGGGTTCTTCGAGCGTCCGCAGGGCGGCCGCCGCGCTGATGCGCTCGCGCCGGCGCGCATCCTGTCGGCAGAGGGTATCCACGCACAGGCGCACGCGGCCCGGGGCCTCCGTCTGGACGAGGATGGCCAGCAGCAGCTCGCGGCCCCGCGGCCGCTGCCCGTTGAGCAGCTCGACCAGGCGCTCAAAATGGCGGGCAGCCCCCAGCCGGAGGCGGGCCTCGGCGCTGTTGCGCTGCTCGGGGATGTCGGAGTTCAGGTAAGCCAGCAGGGGCTCGAGTTCGTCTTCACCCGGAATCTCGGCGCTTGCGGCCTTCGGGGCATCCTGAGCCGCGACGTAGCCAAGCCAGGCCACGCCCAGCAGCGCGAGCAGAATCAGAGGAGTCCACTTCATGCCCCGGCTCCTTGCCGCCGTCGGCGCCAGACCTGGAAGCGGCCGTGGCCCATCAAGGCCATGATCAAAACAATGACCGCCAGCGACAGATAGCCCGGCAGGCGGCCCACCCAGGCCACAAACAGCGTCGGGCCGGGGTTCTCGAGCACCGGCGGGCGGGTGACGAGAATGCCCTCGACCTCGCGGTCGCTGCCGTTGACCGTCAGCCGCTCGGTCACGCGGCCCGTGGCGTCGATGGTGCAGGTGATGCCCGTGTTCGTGGCGCGTACCATAGGCAGGCGCGACTCGATGCAGCGCAGGCGGCAGTAGTTCACGGCCTGGTCCAGCTCGGCGCTCTGGCGAAACCAGCCCTCGTTGCTGATGTTCAGGTGAAAGTCGGGGTAGGCGCCGTCATCGCGCCGGTGCAGGTCAATGTAGGCCTGGGGCCAGACAAATTCGTAGCAGATGCTTGTGGTGAAGCGCCAGGCGCGGCCGCGCGCGGGAAGCGTGAACAGCGTGCGCTGCACCCCGGGCTCCAGCGTGCGCGCCCGCCCCTGCAGCGACTTCGAATACTCCTCAACGATGCGCCGCACGAGGAAGTTCTTCTCCCGGGGAATGTACTCGCCGCCCGGCACAAGGTAGCGCTTGTCGTAGCTGGCCAGGGGCAGGCCGCGCTCGTTGAGCAGTATGGCCGTGTTGTAGGCCCTGAAGTCGTAGTCCTTCCAGTCGCGGTCGAACTGTTCCTCGGGCGGCACCGGCGTGAGGGCGCCCACGAGCATGGGGGTCTTGAGGTTATAGTGGATCTCCGCGCGCAGTCGCCCGATGTAGGCCGTGTAAGCGTTGACGGGTCCCAGCAGCGTGACGGAGGGCTTGTCGCCCTCGTAGTAGCGCGCCGAGATCTCCGGGAAGCGGAAAGAGTGCCCGTCGCGCGTGGCGCCGCCGAACAACATCGTTTCCGGCCAGGCAATCAGGTCCACGCCCGCGGCCTGGCACTGGCGCGAAAGCTCCATGTGCTTGGCAAAGGAGCGCGGCAGCAGCTCCGGGTCGTTGCTGACCTTCACCTCCTGCTTGAGGTTGGCCTGCACGCATCCGATCAGCGGCCCCTGGCCGGTCTGGCGTGCCTCGATCTGCCCCTGTCGGATGACGCCATAGATGCAGGCCAGCGCCAGCACCCCAAGCGAAAAAGCGGGCAGGGCCACGCGGTTGAAGCGCGCCGGCGAAAGGCGCAAGCCGGCCGCGGGCCCCGCCAGCTCAAAGGGCGCCACCAGCCCCAGGGCCACGGAAACGACGATCAGCACCAGGCCGTAGCTGCCCCAGAGGTCCGCGCTCTGGATCAGCGGCGTGACGGAAAGCGTGCCCTGCGACAGGCTCATCCATGGAAAGGGGGCCGGCGTGTCAAACTCGTGGGCGAACTCGAAGCCCAGCCAGATCCAGGGCACCAGCCACACGGGCCAGGTAGCTTGACGCGTCAAGACCCAGCGCATGCACATGGAGCACAGGCCGTAGTAGGCCGCCATGGCCGTGGCGACAAAGGCAAACATGGCGAAAATGGCCGGCTCGTTGCCCGGCGTCGTGCCCATCTGCCCCAGCCACCACAAATTGATCCAGAAGTAGCACATGCCCACGGCAAAGCCCGCCACCCACGAGCCGCCCGTGGAAAGCCGCGGCAGCGCCAGCAGCAGCGGGCACAACGCGATCAGCACCAGGCCGGGGACTTCCCACGGCGGCAAGGTCAGCGTCAGCAGCGGCGCCGAAGCCAGCGCCAGCAGCCAGACCTTCAGGCGCGGCCTGCCCTTGAGTTGCTCGATTTCGCGATGCTTCAACATGGCGCACAAGCCTATCAGCCCGCAAGGCGGCTGGCACCCGCCTGCTGCGAAGGCGGCCGGCCTGGCCGGCGCAGGACTCTCAGGCGCTGCGCGACCATGAACAGGGCCAGCACAAGATTCAGCAGCGCGGAGGCATAGCCCGGCAGCCCGCCGACCCACTGCACAAACACCGTGGACTGCGGCTCAGCCAGCACGGCGGGCCGCGTGACCAGCACGCCCTGCACCTCGCGGTCCTGGCCCTTCACGGTCAGCACGTCGCGAAGACGCCCGCAGGCGTCAATGCTGCAGGTGACGCCGGTATTGGTGCAGCGCAACTGGGGCACGCGGGTCTCAATGGCCCGCAGACGGGTGTGAAGCACCGCCTGGTCCAGCTCACTGCTGCGCTTGAACCAGCCCTCATTGCTCAGGTTGACGTGAAAGTGGGGCGCCTGATCGCGGCTGAGGTCTGCGTGCGTGCGCGCAAAGGCAAACTCGTAGCAGATGCTGGCCGTGAACTGCCACTCAGAGCCGGGCAGCGTGAAGCGGGTGTCGCGGCGCCCCGGCTCCACGAGGCTTACGCCGCCCTGCAGGGTGTCGGCGTAGCGCGTGGTGATCCAGCGGATCAGGAAGTTGCCCTCATGGGGGATGTTCTCGCCGCCCGGCACGAGGTTGCGCTTGTCGTGGATGTCCAGCACCTCGCCCCGGGGGCCCAGCAGCATGGCCGAGTTGTGACGGCGCGGGGTGTAGTCCTTCCAGTCCTCGTCGCGGTGCTCCGGCGGAACCTCGGTGAACACGCCGACCAGCATGGGCGTCCTGAACTCATGGAAGATCTCCGCGCGCAGCCGCGCCATGTAGAACTCGCGGAACTGAAGCTCGCTGCGCAGGCGGCTGGAGGGGGTGCCGCCGGCAAACTCGCGGCGCGAAGAGTCCTGCCCCCAGTAGTAATGCCCGTCGCGCGTGGCGCCCCTGAAGACCATGGTCTCCGGCCAGACCACCAGTTCGGCGCCTTGTTCAAGCGCGCGGCGCGTGAGGGCCAGGTGTTCGTCAAAGCTGCGCGGCAGGAGGTCCTGGTCTTCGGCCACCTTGACTTCCTGCGCCAGGTTGCCCTGCACCAGTCCCACCGCGGGCCCCGGCCTCTCCAGGGCGGCAAGGCGATCCATCTGGATCACGCCGTAGAGGGTGCCCAGGACGGCCAGCAGCGACGCGGCGGCCGGCAGCACCAGTCCCCGGCGCCCCTCACGCCGCAAACTCAGATGCAGGCCGGGACCCTCCAGCACAAACAGGCGCGCCACGGCGAGGTTGAAGAACACCAGCGCCATGGAAAGCCCATAGGCGCCCCAGAGGTCGGCCGTCTGGAGAAAGGGTTCAAACCAGGCCAGGCAGGAGGCCACGTTCAGCCAGGGGTAAGGGCCCGGCAGGTCGAACTCGTGCAGGAACTCCAGCCCCAGCCAGCAGGGAGGCACCAGCCAGACCGCCCGGGAAACTTGACGCGTCAACAGGTAGCGGCAGAGCACCCCGGCCAGCGCGATGGAAAAGGCCCGCACCAGCACCGAGAGCACGTACATGCCCACGATGATGTACTCGTGGCCCGGCTCCGTCGTCAGGTTTGCCAGCCACCAGGTGTTCGCCCCGATGTAAATCGCCCCCATGGCGTAGCTGGCGCCCCAGGCCGACCAGGTCCCAAGGCGCGGCAGGGCCAGCAGCCAGGGCACCAGCGCCACAAGCCCCAGCCCCGGCAGATAGTGCGGAGGCGTGGAATAGGCCAGCAGCAGCCCGGAGAGCAGGCACAGGCCCCAGAGCTGCAGGCGCCGACGCCCCTTTTCGGGCGCGGGGGCAGCCGCTGCTGGATTTGCGGTGGCGGTGTCCAAGGTTCAGTCGCGGGTCAGGTCTTCAAAGGCGGCGTTCTTGGCATCGCGTTCGGCCGCCAGCCGCGCCAGGCCCTGGTCGGCCGCTTCGAGACCCGAGGCCTGGGCCAGCTTGAAGAAGTGCCAGGCCGTCAGGGCGTAGCCGGTGCGCGACCGCGCGCCATCTGCCGTCTGTCCCGCTTCAGCCTCAAACAGCCTCAGCGCCGCCTGCCCCATGGCCAGCGGCAAGAGAATGCCGGGCAGCTCAAGAATCCAGGCCTCGCGCGCGACCTTCAGCGCCTCGCCCGCGCGCGGGGGGCTTGCTCGATGGAGCGTGAGCGAAAGCAGCGCCGCCAGGTCTCCGTTGCCGGGGTCTTCCTCCAGGGCTTGCGCCCAGTGATCCCGCAACTCAGCACCATCGTTGCCTCCGCCCAACCAGCGCTCCACCAGCCTCAGCTTCTGCCGCGCCGTGAGTTTCATGGACAGCAGGGCCTTCTGCGCTCGAATGTCTTCCTCGAGGTCAGCCGGCCGCTGGAGAAACAAGGCGGCCTCGATGCGGTCGTGCTCGGCCTTGCTTTGCACGGGCTCGGCACGGGCGGCCCAGGGGCCAAAGCCGCGCTTGATCAGAAGCGGCCGCAGGTGAAACCACAAGGCGTCGCCCCGGGGCGCGCGGGTATAAAGGTCGAAGTACTCCTGATACAGCGCCGCAGCCTGGCCGCGCTTGAGCTCGACATCCTGATACAGCCTGTTGGCCTCAGGGTGCCAGCGGTCGCGCCGGAAGATCTGGTGCAGGGTAACGCGGGCTTCATCGTAGTCCGCGACTTGAGCCTGGCGGCGGGCTTCCGTCAGCAGGTTCTGGACGCTGTCAAGGGCCGGGGCCGGGCGCTCCGGCGCGGGCTGGACCTCGAAATCAGGCTCTTCATAGTCCGGCCGGCGCTGGCTGGTGCAGGCGCAAAGCAGGCCAAGCAGGAGCAGGCTCAATCGCTTCATGGCAACCCCAAGCGGCGGGGGCAGGGGGCTGAAGTCTACCAGAGACCGGGCCGGCCGCGAGATTACTTCGCGCCCTGCCAAGCCTCAAAGCCGCCGGTGAAGTAGAGCACGCGCCGGTAGCCTCGCGAGGCGGCCAGCTCGGCGGCGTCTTCGGCGGTGCGGTCAAGGGGGCCGGTGCCGTAGAAGAGGATCAGGGCGTCGAGGTCGTCGGGCAGGCCGCGACCGGCGCGCAACTCATCGAGCGCGATGTTGCGTGCTCCGGGCAGGCGGCCCCGGGACCAATCGGAGGGGCTGCGCAGGTCAAAGGCCAGAGCGCCTTCACCCATGGCGGCGTGGGCCTGTTCGCGGGAACTCAGCAGGCCGACAACGCTGTGCCCGCCGCCGCCGCCGAGGTCCGTGGCGCGCCGCACGCCTCCGCAGGCCGCCAGGGTCAACGCCATCAGAATCAGGACAAGCCGTTTCACGTAAAACAACCTCCGCTTCGGGCGCGAAATGATAGCAGCCGCGCCTGGGCTTCCAAGGCCGCGCACAGGCGACCGCTGCCCGCAAACCCGCTAAGTTAGCAGGCGCTAGACCTGTGCCCTCCCCGCAGGCCCATAAGGCGTCGCCCGGCCTGCTATCATGGGGCCATGGCGGATTCTCCTGCAGCCCTTCACGGCCGCGGCGCGGCATTCAACCCCGAAAATCGCTTCACGCGTATCGGGGTGGAGTGGCAACCCCAGGAAGAAGACGCGCCGGCGCCTGCCACGCAGTTCTTTGAAGACGACAGCCAGAGCATCATTTCGCGTAACGACAGTCCGGACATCCCCTACGAAGCCAGCGTCAATCCTTACCGGGGCTGCGAGCACGGCTGCATCTACTGCTATGCCCGGCCCTACCACGAGTATCTGGGGCTATCTGCGGGCCTGGATTTCGAGACGAAGATTTTCGTCAAGCTGCGCGCCGCCGAACTGCTGCGCCGCGAGTTCAGCCTGCCGTCATGGAAACCGCAGAAACTGGCGCTCTCCGGCGGGACAGACCCGTACCAGCCTGTGGAACGCAAGCTCGAGGTAACGCGCCGGGTGCTTGAGGTCTGCGCGGAGTTCCGCAACCCCGTCATGCTCATCACCAAGAACGCTCTGATACTGCGCGACCTCGACGTTCTGGCCGAGCTGGCGCGCTTTGACTGTGTCAGTGTCGCCCTCAGCGTGACCACCCTCAACGAAGAACTGCGCCCCCTGCTCGAGCCCCGCACCAGCACGGGGCTCAAACGCCTGGAGGCTCTGGCGCGGCTGAACAAGGCCGGCGTTCCCGCCGGGGTGATGGTGGCGCCCATTATTCCGGGGCTCAACGAGACCGAGGTCCCGGAGATTGTCGCGCGCGCGGGCACCGCCGGCGCTCGCTTTGCGGGTTTCACGGTACTGCGCCTGCCCCATGCCGTGGGCCCCCTGTTCACGCAATGGCTCGAGAGCCACTATCCGGCGCGCCGCGAAAAAATACTCAAGCGCATCCGCGAGGCGCGCGGCGGCGAACTCAATGACTCACGCTTCGGCAAGCGCATGAAGGGCGAGGGCTTCACGGTCAGGGCCGTGGAGCGCATGTTTGAACTCGCGCGCCGCCGCGCCGGCATCGGCCAGCGACGGCTGGAGTTGAGCGTGGCGCACTTCCGTGTTCCCGGCACCACCCGCTTGATGTTCTAGCAGACTGCTGAAAAAGTCCTTTTCGGCAGTCTGCCCGGCCCGCGCGACCGCACGGGCCGGCAAAGTGACGGGCTTTGCCCGGCACTTTGGCCTTTGCCTTCCGCTGAAAAAGTCGGCATTTCGACTTTTTCAGCGGCCTGCTAGAGCCATGGGAAAGGCGGGGTGCTTTGGTCTCCGGCTGCATTTCCTGGCGGGTGCTGTCGGCGTGCAGGCACATGGGCAGGGGTGCCGGGGCCAAAGAAGCAGCCCCGCCGGTGAGGGCGGGGCGCTTTTCTGCTTGGGGTGCCTTGAGACGCGCGCTCAGGCGCGGCGCAGGCGGGCCAGGGCAAACGCCGCGGCGCTCAGGGCCAGCAGCGCCAGCAAAGCCGCCCAAGGCGAGCCGTCGGCCTTTGCGTTGCAGCCCGAGCCGCCGCCGCCTCCGCCGCCTCCCGCGCCGCCGCCGATGAAGCTGCCGCCGAAGTAGCTGAACTGCACCGGCGCGGCCTTGGGCGTCAGCGAGCCGCTGGTCACCACGATGGGCAGGTTGTTGCCCGCGCCCGCGGGTGTCATCAGGCCCGTGATCTGGGTGTTGCCCGCGCTGATCGTCGGCGTGCCCGTGCACAGCACGCCGCCGATCGTCACCGTCAGCGGCGCCAGAAAGCCCGAGCCCGTGATCGTCAAGGCCGTGCCGCCGCTCTGCGGGCCCGTCACCGGCGTCACGCCCGTCACCGCGAAGATCACCACGCTCAGGGAGTTCGTCGTGGGCGAGGGCGTGCCCATCAGAACCGCCGGGCTGCCCACCACCGCCACGTCCGTCGTGTTGGCGATCATGGCCGTGAACGTCTCCGGCACGCTGCCGCCCGCCGTGCCCAGCACGTTGAGCCGCACCCAGATGTCGCGGCTCTGGCCGTTGTTCACGGTCACGCTGGAGGTGAAGTTGCACACGTTGGCGCTGCTCACGCCGGGCCCGCTGAACAGCAGGCTGTCCGTGGGGGCGCCGTCAAAAGTGCCGTTGCCGTTGTCCAGGTACAGCTCCAGGCCGTTGGCCGCCGCCAGGTCCGTGGCGAAGTCGCCCGTGCCGCCCGGCGTCAGGGTCAGGCCCGTGACCGTCACGTTGTTGTTCGTCGCGCTCAGGCGCAGCAGGCCCAGGGAGTGGGCAAAGGCCGCGCCGCCCTCGACCACGGCCGCGCCCGGCGCGCCCGGCGCGCCGGCCACCGTCAGCGCCGGCGTGTCAATGATGAACGACGTCGTGTAGCTCGAGGGCACCCCCGTCGTCTGGCCGCCCGAGGGCGGCGTGGCCGTCACGCTGTCCACGCGGGCATTGAAGGTCTGGCCCGTGACTGCCGTGCCGCCAAAGCGCACCACCAGGAAGAAGCGGCGCGTGGTGGACGCGGCAAAGGCCCCGTTGCTGAGCGTGGCCGTGTAGGTGCCGTCGTTGGCGTTGAAGGACGTGCCCGCCGAAGCCACGGCCAGGGCGTCGCCGCCCGAGGGACCGTCATAGGCGCCCGAGGCGTTGCTGTCCTCGTACAGCGCAATGTTGCTGTAGGCCGTGGCGTCATCGCCCGTGCCGGAGGCGCGGAACGTGATGCTGTTCAGCGTCCAGGCCGCCGAAATCGTGTTGACCGTGACATCCAGCAGCACCAGGCCCTCGTTGTTGGGACCCTGGGCGTTGTTGTACACGGTGGTCGCCGCGCCGGGGCCGTTGAGGGTGAAGACGAGATTGTTGGCCAGCAGCAGCAGGCCCGGCGCTGGCCCGGCTGCCGGGGCGGGCAGGCCCTGGGCGTTGGCGCCCAGGCCCATGGCGGAGGCGGCGGTGACCTGGCTCTGGAAGGTGGTGTTGTTGGCGCCGTTCATGTTGAAGGCGGCGACGACATAGAAGCGCTTGGTCTGGGCGGCGGTGAACTGGGCCTCGGCGCCGGAGAGGGTGAAGTTCAGGGTGCCGTTGTCCGCGTTGAAGGAGGCCACGGTGTCCACGAGGGCGTCCACGCCGACGTCGTAGGTCGTGTTGGAGTTGGCGTCGCGGTAGAGGCGCACGGACGCGTAATCATTGAGGTCGTTGCCGCTGCCGGCGGCCGTCAGGGTGATGGTGCCCAGGGTGTTGTTGGGGCCCGCGGCGTAATTGACGGTGAAGGACTGGAGCAGGAAGTCGCTGCCGCCGAGGTAGGCGTTGGCCTGCGCGGCGGGGCTGGCGTCGGCAAACGTGAAGCTGAGCTGGCCGATCTGGTAGCCCGCGGTGAAGCCGCCCGTGGGCGAGGGCACATTGGTGCCCGTCGTCGTCGTGTAGCTGCCGGAGACGGCGGTGATGCGGGTCTGGAAGGTCTGGGTGGCCGTCGGCGTGGTGTTGAAGGCCACCACCACGAAGTAGCGGCGCGAAGGCCCGCCGGCGGTAAAGCTGTTGCTGCCGGTCAGGGTAAGGGTGGCCGTGCCGTTGTCTGCGCTGAAGGCGGCCGTGGTGGCAACCTGGGCGTCGCCGCCGGTGTAGCTGCCGCTGGAGTCCGTGTCGAAGTACAGCGCCACGGAGGCATAGGCCGTGGAGTCATTGCCGCTGCCCTGGGCCGTGAGCGTGATGCTGGCCAGGGCGTTGTCCGGACCGGCGGGGTAGGCCACCGTGAAATCCTGCATCACGTAGCCGCCGCTGGAGGGATAGGCCGTGCCCTGCGTGGCCGACGTGTTGTCCGTAAACGTGAACGCGGGCGACAGAATCGTCAGCCCGTTCATGGTGCCCGACGGCACGCCCGACTTGCTGGCCGGCGCGGCTACGCTGATATCTCCGACCTGGAAGTTGAAGGTCTGGCCTGAAGTGGCCAGGGTGCTGCCGTTGAGCTTGACGACGATGAAGTATCTTCGGGTCTGCGAGGCCGAGAAGTTCTGCGACTGGGTGTAAGGTGAGGGTGCCGTTGTCGGCGGGGAAAACCGTGGCGGCCGCGCCGTAGGGCGTGTCCACGCCGGGATCATAGACGCCCGCCGTGCCGCCCGTGTCTTCATACAGGCGCACTTCGGAGTAGGCGTTGGAGTCGTTGCCCGTGCCCTGAGCCGTGATGTTGATGCTGTTCAGCGTCGCCGCGCCCAGGCTGTTGGTGGCCAACGTGAAGGTGCCCGCCGAGATTCCATTGCTGCCAGTTCCCGTGGAATTCGCATAAACGTTCTGGGCGGTGCCGGGCGTTGCAGTCACCGTGATGCCCGGGCCAAGCTGGAAGATGAGCTGGATCTGCCAGTTTCCGCTCTGGTCTGTGCCGCCGCCGGTGGTCGAGGCGTAGGTCGTCCCCACGCCGTAGACCCGCGAGCGGCCAGAGCCGTTCACCGTCCAGCCGGTGGTGGCCACGGAGTCAAAGGACCAGTCCACCAGCAGTGCCTGTGTGCCGTTGTAGGCAAAACTCGTGGTGCAGGGGTAGCGCGCATAAGTCTGCGAGCCTACGACAATGGTTGCCGGCTGGTAGTTCACCGGTCCAATGCAGGTCGTCAGGGTGCCGGTGTAATTGGTGTCGTAACTCGTGGTCAGCGCCGTGACAGCCAACGTCGAATGCGCGATACGCAGCCTGAAGTTGTTCCACGTCGGCATGGTCGCGGGCACCGACGTCATGGGCACGCGAACCTCGATGAGCTGCGCGCCGGACGTGAGGTTGATCTCGGATGCGCCGTAGGACGTCTGGTAGCGCATGCTGCTGGGCGAATAGCCGAAGGTGTTGAAAGGAAACTGGTTGCCGCTGCTGTAGGTGCCCAGCGTAACGGTTGTTTGTGCGCCAAGGGTGGTCGCAACAACAGCGAACAAGAACATGAGAAGGCTCGCGCGGATCATGAGTCCACTCCTCCAGTCCGGAACAAGAAAACCGTCAGGTATAGCCACAAAGTTTATCGAAAATTGCACCGAGTCCAATCCGTCACATACGATACGAACGATGCGCCCTAACCAATTGGTTAGACTCGCCCTGGAACGCCGGAATCTCGGGCTTCCAGGGCATCAGGTATTGATTTGCGGAGGTTCTCAATGGGAAGAACCCGCGTACACAAATGAACATGGAGGACGGATTGCGCCGTCCTCCATGTTCAGGGTGCCTGCCAGTCTTACTTCACGCTGAAATCGGCGTCCACGACGCGGTCCTTGCCGCCATCGTCCTTCTTGGGCTCTTCGCCGCCGCGCTTGAAGTTGCCCTGCGCGCTTGCACCCGCCTGCCCGCCGGGCGCGGCTCCGGCCTTGTACAGCCGCTCCGCCACAGTGTGGCTGACCTTGGTCAAGGCCTCGACGCCGCTCTTGATGCGGGCGATGTCGTCGGTCTTGAGGGCCTCCTCGAGGGCCTTCTTCTTGTCCTCGATGTCCTTCTTTTCGTCCGCGCTGACCTTGTCGCCGTTGTCGCGCAGCATCGCCTCGATGCCGTAGATCAGCTTGTCGCCTTCATTCTTGGCGCGGATAATCTCGATACGCTTGGCGTCGTCGGCTTCATGGGCCGAGGCCTCCTTCTTCATGCGCTCGATCTCGTCCTTGGAAAGCCCGCTGTCCGACTTGATCTCGATCTTCGATTCCTTGCCCGTGGCTTTGTCCTTGGCGCTGACCTTGAGGATGCCGTTGGCGTCAATATCGAAGGTCACGTCAATCTGCGGCACGCCGCGCGGGGCCGGCGGAATGCCCGTGAGGTCAAAGCGGCCCAGCAGGCGGTTCTGCGCCGCGATGGGGCGCTCGCCCTGATACACCTGCACCGTGACGGCCGTCTGGTTATCGGAAGCCGTGCTGTAGGTCTGGGTTTTGCTCGCGGGAATGGTCGTGTTCTTGGGAATCAGCACGTTCATTTCACCGTGCTGCACCTCAATGCCCAGCGAAAGCGGCGTGGCATCGAGCACCAGGATTTCCTTGAACTCGCCCGTGGCAATGCCGGCCTGGATGGCGGCACCCAGAGCCACGACTTCGTCAGGGTTCACGCCGCGGTTGGGCTCCTTGCCGAAGATATCCTTGCAGATCTGCTGCACGCGGGGAATGCGGGTCGAGCCGCCCACAAGGAGCACTTCGTCGATGTCGCTCTTGGAGATCTTGGCCTCGCGCATGGCCTGCTCGCAGGGGCCCACCAGACGGCGGAACAGGGGCTCCGTGAGCTGCTCGAACTTGGCGCGTGTAATGGTCATCTGAAGGTGCTTGGGACCCGTGGCGTCAGCCGTGATGAAGGGCAGGTTGACCTCGGTCTGCATGGCGCTGGAGAGGTCGCACTTGGCCTTCTCCGCGGCTTCCTTCAGGCGCTGCAGGGCCATCTGGTCCTTGCGCAGGTCAATGTTGTTCTGCTTCTTGAACTCGTCGGCGATGTAGTCGATCAGCATCTGGTCCCAGTCGTCGCCGCCCAGGTGACCGTCGCCGGCGATGGACTTCACGATGAAGGCGCTGTCGCCGTCGACGTCGCTGGCCTCCAGCACGCTGACGTCAAAGGTGCCGCCGCCGAGGTCAAACACCAGGAAGGTGCCGGTTTTCTTCTTCTCAAGGCCGAAGGCCACCGCCGCTGCCGTGGGCTCGGGCAGCAGTCGCAGGACCTTCAGGCCCGCGATCTCGCCCGCTTCCTTCGTGGCCTGGCGCTGGGCATCATTGAAGTAGGCCGGCACCGTGATAATCGCCTGCTCGACCTTTTCGCCCAGGTAGGCCTCGGCCGTCTTCTTCAGGTCGGCCAGCACCATGGCGCTGATCTCCTGCGGCGTGTAATCCTTGCCGTGGATGCGCACCTTCACCGGCTCGTGGGCCGCGCCCACAATCTGGTAGGGCACCAACTTTTCCTCGGCCTCCACTTCGTTGTGCCGGCGGCCCATGAAGCGCTTGATGCTGAATACCGTGTTCCTCGGGTTCGTGATGGCCTGGCGCTTGGCCATGTAGCCAATGGCTCGCTCGCCGTTCTCCATGAAACCCACCACGCTGGGCGTGAGGCGATGGCCCGCAGGCGAGGCAATGACCTTGGGCTCCTTGCCCTCCATCACACACACCACTGAGTTCGTCGTTCCCAGGTCAATTCCGATTGTCTTGGCCATCGCAGTACCCTCGTTTTGCGGCCCTGCCGCACCTTCTTTTGGCCGCTAAAGCGCGGCATGCGAAAGTGTGACGCAAGCGCGGTGCCAACGACCGTGGCTGACTGTGTAAGTACTGATGTGGAAGCTATTTGGTGAATGGCACCTGGTATCGCCATGCCAAAATGGCTGCGAGCGGCAGGAGGTTGGCGCGGCTTCAAAGTCGAGTCTGCCAATTCGGCGCGGGCGGGTTGGTGGCCCGTTCCCACCACTGGGCAAGGGGCCAGACCACCGCAAAGCACACAGCTACGCAGGCAAAGCCCACCAGAACATCTGTGGCGTAGTGATAGCCAAAGTAAATCGTGGCCACGGTCAGGCCCGCCACCAGGGGCAGATAGGCCCAGCCCACGCGCCGGTGCATGATCAGGGCGACCAGCAGACAGGTGATGCTGGTGGCCACATGCCCCGAAGGAAAGGCATCCCAGCGGATGATCTCCTGCCGGTCGAGAAACACAGAGAACTCGTTGGCCCAGAACCAGCCGCCCTCTGCGGGCAGCCACGCGCTCCAGCTACCCTCGAATCTGGGCCCCGTGGCGGGCACCAAGATGTAGAGCACGTAAGTGATGAGCAGGCTGCCAATGGCCATGGCAGTGGCGAGACGGGCCCGTTGCCAGTTGCCCCGGATGATCTGGGGCAGCGCCGCGACGAAGGGGCAGATGTAGTAGCCGATGTAGCAGTAGAACAGCACAAACGACAGGCCTGGGGTGTGGAACTGACGAATCCACGCCGGCAGGTACACGCCAAACAACGAGATGTCGAGCTGCTTGAGGGCAAGGTCAAAGTAAGTGGCGGCGCGGTCATAGTTCTGCGCTGGGTCAAAGGCCGGATGGGACTCGACACCGGGAACGCCCGAAACGACGGCCATGAAAGACCCCAGACCCTGAAACAGCGTCGGGGCGAGCACCGCCGGCGAAAACGTGTAGAGCAAATTGGCCAGGCGCAGCCAGAGGGGCGCCGCGCGGCCCTGAGCATAGTAGTCGCGCTGGAACACGATGGCGAAGCGCTGAAGCACCAGGTAAATGCCGAAAAACAGGGCCAGCTCGGTAATCAGAGTCAGGTGGGGCTTGAGGGCCCAATCAAAGCGGGGCGAGGTCTCATACAGCCTCAGGGAAGGCCAGCACCAGGACAGGAGGGCCCAGACCAGCAACGACCCGGTGAACCCCAGGTAAAAAATGTCCAGCAGCATGAACTGGCGGCGCAGGGCCCAGAACAGGGAAGCCTTGGCAGGCGCCTGGCCACGCGCAACCGAAACTGCCTGATCTAGGGTCGCGGCGCGGCCTGACATCATTCTTCCGGAGTCTGACCGCTTTTGACCCACTGGGCCGCACGGTCTTTGAAGGGCTTGAGCTGTGAACCCAGCATTGAAATGACCCCGGCAATGACGCCGGCATCATCAAGCAGTCCCGCAATGGGGATGGTGTCCGGCACGACGTCGGCCGGGCTGATGAAGTAAAGCAGGGCGGCAATGGCGGCGCCCTTGGCCACAAAGCTGACGGCAGGGTCCGTGATGAAGTAGTAAAGCGCGACGGCGTCCTTGCCGAAGGGGACCTTGCCCGCAAAGGCCTTCATCTTGCTCCAGAACCTGGACTTGGCCTGGTTGAGGTCTTCGACGGTGGCTTCACGTTCAACGCTGGCGGCGGGCATGGCGGGCTCCCTTGGTTGGCTGTCACTCATGATTGCAAACCCAAGGGGCCCGATTGCGGGCAGAAAGGATAACGTTCCCGCCCGGCCTTGTTAATCACTTTGGATCGGTCCTGACAGGCTGCCGCCCAGAGCACTAAAGCAGGGCGGCCAGGGATGCGGCATCGGTCACGGGTGCCTTGCAGGCGAAATGCTCGCACAGGTAGGCTGCCGGTTTGCCTCCCACAAGGCCTTGGGCCTTGAGAGCCGGAATGACCCGCTCGATGGCCTCGCCATCATGGAGCGCCAGCACGGCGCGCGGCAGGAAGCGCCGCTGCACCGTTGCCAGCAGGGCCTGGGTGCCTTCATGGTGGCGCGGCCCGGCGATGACGATTTCCTGCATGGGCTCCATCAAGAGCTGGGCGGCCGTGAGGGCAAAGGGGTGGCTCTCGGGCCGGGCGTTGATTTCACCGGCGAAGGCCTCGAGGGTCTGGCGCGCCAGCGTCACCATCGACTCATCTTGTGTCAGCCGGCCCACACGAACCAGGGCCAGGCAGGCTGCGGCGTTGCCGCTGGGGATGGCACCGTCATAGAAGCTGCGCGAGGGCGCAATGAGCCGCTCGGGATCGTCCTTGCCCTGGGTGTGGAAGACTTTCTCCTGCTCGTCGCGGAACAGGCGGACCATTTCGCGGCAGAGGCGCTGCGCCAGTTCCAGGCGGGCGGGCTCGAAGTCGGCCTGATACAGATCCAGCAGGCCCTGGGCGAGAAAGGCGTAATCCTCGAGAAAGCCCAGGATTCCGGCCTGGCCCTTGCGGTAGCGATGGAGCAGGCGGCCCTCCCGCATCAAGGTGCTGGCCGCGAAATCAGCCGCTTTCTGCGCCGCTTCAATCCAGCCAGGTTCCCCCAGGGCGGCCCCGGCGCGCGCGGCCGCGCCGATCATCAGCCCGTTCCAGTCCGTGAGGACCTTGTCATCCAGCAGGGGGCGCACCCGCCTCGAGCGCAGGGCCAGCAGCTTGCGGCGCAGGGGCGCAAGCCGCGCCTGGGCGTCCGGTGCGGGCAGCTTGGCATGCCAGGGCAGGTGCAGGATGTTGGAACCGCTTTGCTGGTGGGTGGCCTCATCGCGGAAATTGCCGCCTTCGCGGCAGCCGTAGGTGCGGGCAAAGAAGTCCCCATCGTCTTCGCCCAGGGCGTCCACCAGTTCCTGCCAGGTCCAGACGTAGAACTTGCCCTCTTCGCCTTCGCTGTCGGCGTCTTCGGCGCTGTAGAAGCCGCCGCCTTCATCGCGCAGGTCACGCAGCACGTAGGCCATGATGTCGCGGCAGGCATCGGCGTAGAGGGGCTTGCCCGTGATCTGGAAGAGCTCGCGGTAGAAATCGAGCAGCAGGGCCTGGTCGTAGAGCATCTTCTCGAAGTGGGGCAAAAGCCATTCGCGGTCGGTCGAGTAGCGGTGGAAGCCGCCGCCGAGGTGGTCATGGAGGCCGCCCTGCCACATGGCCTGGGCCGTGTGCTCGGCCATGGCAAGATGATCCTGACCGGGCAGGCGCAGCAGCAGGCTGACAGCGTGGGAGCGGGGGAACTTGGGGGCGCGGCCAAAGCCGCCCAGTTCGGAGTCATAGAGGGCCCGCATGGTCTCGCCAAAGCGCTTGAGGGCGCCCGGCTCAAGGGCGCCGGGGTTTTCAGGCAGGCCCTGGGCATTGAGCCACTGGGTGACGCTTTGCGCCTGTTCCAGCAGGCGCGGGCGTTCCTGCTTCCAGAGTTTGCCCAGCTCCCGCAGCAGGGTGGGAAAGCCGGCGCGCCCGTAGCGGTTTTCCGGGGGCAGGTAGGTGGCGGCGAAGACGGGGCGCTGGTCGGGCGTGAGGAAGAGGCTCATGGGCCAGCCTCCGTGGCCTCCCGTGAAGGCCTGTACCACGCTCATGTAAATGTTGTCGATGTCCGGGCGCTCTTCACGATCGACCTTCACGCTGATGAAGCTCTCGTTCAGCAGCCTGGCCGTGGCTTCGTTCTCGAAGCTCTCGCGCTCCATCACGTGGCACCAGTGGCAGGTGGCGTAGCCGATGCTCAGGAAGACGAGCTTGTCCTCGTCGCGGGCGCGCGCAAAGGCCTCCGGGCCCCAGGGATACCAGTCCACGGGGTTATGCGCATGCTGGAGAAGGTAGGGGCTCTGCTCGTGGGCGAGGCGGTTGGCGCGCTTGGCGTTCATGTCCATCCTGCAAGGTCAGGTGTAAAGCCCCTTCTGCCCGATGTATTCGATGACAGCATCCGGCACGAGATAGCGGATGCTTTTGCCCGCGAGCAACCTCTCGCGCATCTCGCTGGAGGAAATCTGCAGCAGCGGCGTCTTGACGCAGAGGTCCCTCACGCGCCGGGCGGCCTCGTCGCCAAAGGCGGCGCGCAGGGCCTCAAACACTTCCCAGCCAAAGCCGGGCCGCAGCACGGGAATGACATCTGCCAGGCGCAGGAGTTCGGCCCCTTCGCGCCAACTGGGAAGATCGGCCAGCATGTCCCCGCCCACAATGAAGGCGGGCCGGCGGATGCCCTGGGCGATGAGTTCCCGCGCGGTGTCGATGGTGTAGCTTTTGCCGCCGCGCCTCAGTTCGCGGTCATCGACATCAAGGCCCGGATTGCCTGCCACGGCCAACTTGGCCATGGCCAGCCGGTGGGAGGCTTCGATGGCCTGCTTGCCCTGGGCGTGGGGAGGCTCGGCGGACACCAGCAGGTGAACGCGTTTGAGTCCGCGGGCCTCGCGCACGCGTTCGGCGAGCACCAGGTGGCCGATGTGCGGGGGGCTGAAGCTGCCGCCAAACCAGGCCTCGCTCATGGTGCGCTTTCGGGCCCGGCAACTGCAGGAGCCTTGGCAAAGCGCGCGGCGTAGTCCGGGTCCAGGTCGACGACGACGGCGGTGCCGTAGGCCAGGACTTCCGTCACGCCAGGACCCACCTCGTTGGCGTCATATCGCATGCCGATGATGGCATTGGCTCCGGCGGCGGAGGCGTGCTGCCGCATGAGGTCAAAGGCCTCCTGGCGGGCCTGCTCGCAGAGTTCCGTGTAGATCGTGATGTTGCCGCCAAAGAACGTCTGGATGCCGGCGGCGAAGTTGCCCACGGCGCTGCGGGATCGAACCACGATGCCGCGCACGATGCCGCGGTGCGCGATGATGCGGTACCCCTGCAATTCGAAGGCGGTGGTGATGAAGCCAAGGTCAACCATGGGGGCGGGTGAGCTCATGGTGCCAAGGGTTCATTGGCGGGCCCGAGTTGTCAACGCCAAGCCCAAGTCCGCGGGCATGGCCCCGCCCACGGTGCAAAGAGGCCGGATTTTCCCAACGACAAAGGCGCTGCGGCGTTTTATCACCCTGCACACACAGGATTTACCCAGAACACGCCCGGCGTGTGGAGAACCGCGATGCGCAAAGCCCTGCTTCTCGTCATGCTGCCGCTGCTGGCTTCCGCACTGGCTGCGCAGCAGCCGGCAACACCCAGCCTGTTTCTGAAGGGCGAAACGCGCGATATCCAGATTGAAGAGATGATCCGCTGGACGGCGGAATACCAGAAGCTCAAGTTCCTCTATCAGCCGGCGCAGGTGAAGGGCACGGTCACCATTGTGGGCCCCAGCGAAGGCTTCGAGATTCCCAGCACGGCGTTCTTCTCCGTGCTCCAGACCTTCCTCAAGCAGTTCAGGCTGATTCTCAGCCCCTTCGGGCAGGACACCGCGCAGTCCGTGCGGTTCTACGAAATCATCCAGGCGACGGAGGCCATCACCCAGACCGACAAAGTCATCTTCATGGATGACATCTCCAAGTGGACGGACACCACGGCCGACTTCGTCACCATGGTCGTCAACCTGAAGTACGCCGACGCCAACGCCGTGCGCGCCGCGCTCCAGAACCTGATGGCTCGCCAGGGCGGCAGCGTGAACCCCATTCAGGGCGTGAACGCGCTTATTCTGGCGGACTACAGCTACAACATCCGCCGACTGGCCCAGATCATTTCACTGATGGACCAGCCCCCCCGCTCGCCGCGCCTCGAGGTCATCAACATCGACAACATTGACGCCGAAGAGCTGGTGCAGAGCCTGAACAACCTGCTGACGCAGCGCCGCACGCTGCAGGCCGGCCGCCAGCAGCGGCCCGGCTCCACGGACGACGAGACCCTGGTGAGCGTGGAAGTAGCGCCTTACGTCAATGCCATCATGGTGACGGGCTTTGACTCGGGCATTGAACTCGTGCGCGAGCTGGTCGCCAAGCTGGACATCAAGATTCCCGGCGCGGCTACCACGGGCCGCATCCATTACTATCCCTGCAAGAACGTGAAGGCCGAGGACCTGGCCTCGACGCTCACGGAGCTGCTGGGCGTGGGCGTGCCCCTGGCGACGCAGCCCGGCGGCGTGCAGCCCATTCCCGGTGCGACCACGGCCAACAACCCCAACGCGCCGACGATTGTCAGCGACATCAACACCAACAGCCTGCTGGTGATTGCCACACCCAGCGACTATGTCGAAATCCGCAAGATCATCGAGAAGCTGGACGTGCGACGCCCGCAGGTGCAGATCGAGGCGGCCATCCTTGAGGTCCGCAACGACGACGACTTCCAGTTCGGCGTTGAAATCGCAACCGTGGACGGCTTTGCCAACGCCAGCAAAGAGCCGCGCGCCAGCTTCGGCACCAGCTTCGGCTTCAGCGAGATTGTGGACAGCTCGGGAGTTCCCATCGGCACGGGCGGCGGCATTCCCGCCGGCCGCAACCCGATTTTCGGCACGGGCGGCCTGTTCACCCTGACCAAGGGCAGCGGCTTTGACATACCCCTGCTGGTGCGCTTCCTCAAGACCCAGGCGGACACAAACATCCTCTCGCAGCCAAGCCTGACCGTGAACGACAACAGCTCCGGCACCATTGAGATCAACACCGAGATCCAGCTCGTGCAGCTGAACAACCTGGGCACGGGCTCGGGCACGACCACCACCGCCGGTGACTTCGTTGAGGCAGGCATCACCCTCACCGTGACGCCCCAGATCAGCCAGGATGACTATGTGACGCTCGAGATCGACCTCGACATCTCGGCTTTCGTGGGCGAGGCGCCCAACAGCGGCGTGGCCCCGCCGCGCTCCCGCCGCCGCATCACCACGCTGGTCACCGTGCCCAACGGCAACACCATCGTGATTGGCGGCCTGAAGAGCGCGGAAAGCAGCAAGAGCGTCAGCAAGATTCCCCTGCTGGGTGACATCCCCCTGATCGGCGAGCTGTTCAAGAGCCAGCGTACGGTGCAGCGTCAGACCAACCTGTACATCTTTGTGCGGCCCCGCATCCTGCGCGACGCCAACTTCAACGACATGCGCGAACTCAGCCGCGAAGCCCTGCAGGACGCCAAGAAGGGTATGCTCGATGTTCCCGCCAATCGCGAGTTCATTGATAACGCCCTGAAGGATTACGAAAAGCGCAAGAACGTGCCCCCGGGCACGCCGTCGCGCAGCTTTGACTACCGCGGCATCGAGAAGAACAAGTAAGCCGCCACATCGCAAAGCCGGGGCGACCTGCGAGGTCGCCCCGCTTCGTTGGCGCAGCCACGGACTCGCCTGAGCCGGCCCGCGGAAAGTTCCCAGGCGCGGGTCAGGCCTCCAGGGCAAAGCAGGGCATGTAGCCGTCCGTCGCGCCCATGCCGTGTGCTTCCCGGCTCACCGCAATGAAGCCCACTTCGTAGGGCTGGGGAAAGTCCGCCACTTCGAGGTCGATAGCCTTCTGGGGGTGCATGCCCTGGGCCATGCGGCTGTAAACGCGGAAAGCCCCCATGCGCTTGATGCACAGTTCTCCGTGGCCCGTGGCGCAGACCGCCCCGTGCTCGCCCGCGTAAACCCCGGCCCCGTAAATGGGCGTGTCGCCGATGCGGCCCGGCAACATCATGCTCGTGCCCCCGGTGCTGCAGCTTACGGCGAACGTGCCGTCAGCCGCGCGGGCCACGGCACCGATCGTTCCGTGAAACTGGATGTTCTTCCAACCCTGCTCATAGGGGCGAAGCTGCCCGCTGGCCAGGCGCTCGCGCGCGGCTTTCCAGCGCTTTAGCGCCTTTTCCGTCACCATGCTGGCCTCAGGAAAGCCCTTCTGGCGGGCGAAGCGGGTCGCGCCCTCGCCGCAGAGCATGACGTGGGGCGTGGCCAATAACGCGCGGGCGACCAGCACCGGGTTTCTGGTGGCCCGCAGGCACGCCACGGCGGCAAAGCGACCGTCACTGGTGGCGACGCTGGCGTCCAGCTCAAGGGAGCCGTCCAGCCTCAGGTTGGCGCCGGTGCCCGCGTTGAAGCGCGGGTCGTCTTCGAGCACCATGGCCGCGGCAATCACAGCCTCCAGAGCGACGTCCGCCCCGGCTGTCTTCAGCCAGGACACCCCGGCTTCGCAGGCCTGGCCGCAGGCTTTGACGGCTTCGGCGCGGGCGCCTTCGCTTTCGGGAGCGTCTGGAGTGGGGCGGCCGGCGCCGCCGTGGGTGAGGATGACGGGTTTCATGCAGGGTCTCGATGAGGCCGCGACGGGCAGGGCCGGAGCGGGGCGGCACGATGCTACTTGTCCCGCCTGCCCTTGACCATGAGGCCCAGCACCAGGCCCATGGCGGAAAAGGCGATGCCGAACGGAATCAGCCGCCCCTTCCAGTCGTCCTTGTTGTACCAGGCGTCGTCGGCCAGGTTGTCCAGAGGCGTGTCGAAGTCCAGGTTGGGAATGGCCGCGTAATGGCCGCCGAAGGTTTCCGGGAACACATCAAAGACGCCCACGCTTTTGCCCACGGTGTGCACCCCCGTAGCCTGGCCGACCAGCTCGGCAAAGACCCAGGGCATGACCCACACGAACAGCGCCGAAAGCATCACACCAAAGATCAACCCGCGGATGGGCGGCGGGCCCCACTGCGTTTTGGCCACGCTGCCCCCATAGGCCCAGGAGGCCCCAAAGCCAATGGCCAGGGCCAGGGGTATGCCCGCGATGTAGGGCATCTTGCGCACGAACCAGACACCCAGCCAGCCGCAGAAATTGACATCCATCAGCGCCAGCAGCACGACGGCGCTGAGCGAAGCTATGAGGCCCGCAATCAGGTGCATTCTGGTCTGTTCGTTCATGCCAGGCTCCCGCGACGATGCTTGATTGTCACTGCGGCGGCGGCGCAAGTCAAAGGCCCCCTGCCGCGCCTTTGGGGTCCGGCCCCCGGCCGACCAACGCCGGATGAATGGACTTCCTCGGCACCCTGCTATACTCGGGCCATGGGTATGCGCGACCACGAAAAGGCCGAAACCCCGGGCAACGGCCGCCACGTCTACATCGCCGACCTCGAGCCGGGGAAGCTGCGGGGCATCTATCTGGTCACAGAGTGCCGCAACCTCACGGCGCGCAACGGCAAACCCTATCTGGCCCTGACGTTGAAGGACAACTCCGGCGCCATCTCGGCCAAACGCTGGGACGCGACAGAAGAAGACGTGCAGCTGGCGCGGCCGGGCGCCTACATCGAACTTTCAGGCAGCGTCGAGCTGTACAAGGACACGCCCCAGATCGTGATTGAACACCTGCGGGTTGCGCCGGCTGAGGCCGTGAACCCCGAGCACTTTGAGGCCCCCCCCGCCTTTGACCCCGAGCAGCTTCTGGCCGAAGTCACGGCCATTTTGAGGGGGCTTGGCGACGAACACTACCGCCTGGTGGCCGAAGCCTACCTCAACGACGAGGCGTTCATGGCCCGCTTTGGCGTGGGGCCAGCCGCGCGCATGATGCACCACCCCTACAAGTTCGGCCTGCTTGAACACGTGCACAGCGTGATGAAACTGGGCGAGATGCTCTGTGATCACTACGCATGGTGCAACCGCTCGCTCGTGCTGCTGGGCCTTTTCCTGCACGACTCGGGCAAGGTCGTCGAGCTGATAGGTGAAAACGTGCCCGGCTACTCCGTCGAGGGCGAGTTGCTGGGTCACATCACGATCGGCATCAACCTGCTGGACCGCAAACTTCAGGAGCTGGGTGAACAGGTGCCGCACTCCAAGGGGGTGCTGCTCAAGCACATTATCCTGAGCCACCACGAGAATGCGGAGTTCGGCAGCCCCAAGCCTCCCATGCTGGCCGAAGCCCAGATCGTGCACGCCATCGAGGCGCTGGACGCCAAGATGAACGCTTTTCTGCGCGAGAAAGACCTGCCCGCCGAGCAGCAGGACGCCACGGGGACACTGCGTTACAGCAAGCTGCTCAAGCGCCGCATCTACGCCCCACCGGCCTGAGATCCATCAGGCCGGGAGTTCGACGTGGCTCTTGGCGCGCAACTCGTAGCGGTACTTCAGTTCTTTGGTGCCGTGCGGCTCCAGGGTCATCAGCCGCTTCATCATGCCGTCTTTGTCGGCGGCCCATTCGCGGGGCTCGGCAGGGCGCACTTCCAGCCCCTCGATTTCACTCACGGGCAGGCGTTCGACGATTTCCAGACTCCGGGCCTGGTCGCCGAGGTTGCTCAGGTAGAGTGTCACCTCGCGGGTGACCGTCTGGGTGCCGGTCAGCATCGCGCTTTCGCGCTTTTCTTCCTGGCTGCGGCGGCAGCGCACGCCGTCCTCGGGTCCAAAGCCCAGCTCAAAGTTCTCGCCCTGCCCCACAAAGTCGAGGCGGGAACGCCCCACCAGCGAAGGCCCGCGGGCCACCTGCACGGGGCCGGCCAGCAGCGGGACCTTGCCGCGGTTGACGCAGCGTGCCCGCAGGTGGGCAACAGGCGCGCGCTCGGCCATCAACACGCGTGAAACCTCAGCCTCCAGCTCGACTCTGGCAATCTCCACGCGCAGGGGCCGTCCCGTGCTGGGAAGGCGGACCTTGTCGCGGGCAGATAACTCCAGGGGTTCGCCGCCGTCGTCCACGCCCGGCATATCCGTCGCCTGAGGAGCGCGGGCCACGGCGATGGCCTGCTCGCGCATCTCGACCACGACCTTCTTCTTCTCCTCCGGCGTCTTCTTGCGCTTGGTCAGCAGGTCGTCGGCGAGCAGGGGCGGGCTGCCGGCCTGGGCCGGGCGCGCCGTCGAGAACGACGCCTCGACCTGCTCCCAGTCTTCGCCCGTGCGCTGCCACACGGTGGCAAAGGTCTGGAGGCTGACCTTGCCCGTGTTTCTCGAGGCATCAAAGTCCAGCCGGGCCAGATGCTCCGGCCGCCACAGGGCCGCCGCGGTACGGTAGGTAACGCTGACCTCGATGTCAGCGCCCGGGGCGCCCTCGATCAGCACCTCAATGCCGGCCTCCAGCCGCGGGTGCTGGGCGCTCAGCGAGTCCCGCTTGTGCTGAAGCTCGGCCTGCTCGGCCTCCAATCCCTCGATCTCGAGCTGCACCTTGATCCAGTGGGCGAGTTCGTCTTGCTCGGCGGCCAACAGATCGTTGTAGGCCCTGGTCCAGCTCTCAAGCGGCGCCTCGGCCGAAAAGCGCGGAATGCGGGCAATCCCCGCCGTCCATGACTCGAACAGCTCCCCCTGGTAGCGCAGGCGCTTTTCATGGCGCGAAACAACCTGGCGCAGGGTCTCGAGCTGCGACTCCAGCCGGGCGCCCTCGGCCTCAATCTTGTCAATTTCTGCGCGGGCCAGTTCCTGGGCACGAATCATGCGCCGGTGCACCCGCGCCGCCAGCACCCGCGCGTTCTTTGCCCCGGCCTGAACGCTTCGATCGTCCACCAGCGGCGTCACGCCGGATACCCGCACCCACTGGCGCTCTTCTGTGACGCGCACCTGCGCCAGGCGCGTGACCTCGGCTCGATCCTCAAAGAACCTCACATGCTGCGGCAGCGAGGCAAAGACTGGCGTGGGGTTACTCACGGCGGTTGCCTCCCGTCAGCTCGCTGCCTGATGGCAGCACGATAGTGTACTCCATAAGCAGCGAGGCCTTGCCTGACGCCTTGACCGCCAGGCGGAACAGCTTGCCGCCCTTGACGGGCGTGCCGCGCGACTTCTGGTCGTAGTCTTCTGGCTTGGGCTCTGCCCGTGTCAGACTGACTGAGATTTCCTTGTCGGCGGTCACGGGCAGACGCTCGATGACTTCCACGCTGACGTCTGCGGCCAGGGAGCTGGTCACGTCCACGCTGACCTGATGCTGCACGGCGGTGTTGCCGCCGAGCATGCCGCGGCTTTCCTCGCTCGTGCGGACGTTGCGGGCCACGCGCAGGCGTTCTTCCACGCCCAGGCCGATGCGGAACCGGCCGCCCCGGTCCACGCCGTCGACGGCGGTGGTCGTCAACAGCAAGCCCTCCACGAACACATCTACGGGTCCCGGAAGCAGCGGGGCCTGCAGGGGGTTGGCCAGCTCCACTTCGCGGTACACGCGGTCGTCTTGCGTGGCCACGCACACAAAGCGCATGGAGCAGGGCGTTTCGCGCGCCGACAGAAACACTCGATGGGCCCGCCCGCCAGAGGGGATTTCCACCTTGCCCTCGGCGGAGTACTGGTGGTCAAAGAGGCCCCGCGTTTCGCACACGTCGCGCGCCGCACTCGCGGCAGGCTCGTGGACCTCCGCCGGCTCCGCGGCGGCATCCTGGGTTCGTATCAGGCGTCCCCGCCGGGCGCGCTGGGAGAAATCGCCCAGGGTCAGGGCGTCGAAATCCAGCCACTGCTCCGAAGTTTCAAATGGCGGCGGAGGAGCCGCAGGCTCCGCCATCGGCACGCCGCCGGCCAAGGCCCCGCCGCCCGGCGCTCCCCGCATAGTCATGGGCGCCGCGGCCACGGGCGAGAAATTGGCGGCCTGCATGGGCATTTCCGCCACCTTCGAGGAAAGCATGTCGGCTTCGGGCGCGGGCTCGCCCGAGTCGTAGTCCGCGCCCTCGTATTCGTCCTTCAGGGACTTCTCGCGCTCGTCGACCCGGCTTTTCCTGGCCGCCAGGGCACGGGGGGCGGGCGGCGGCAAAGGCTTGGGCGAAAGCGAGCCCACAGGCAGGGCGCCGCCAAACGCGGCGTCAAAGCCCGCAAACATGCTTTCGAGCCCCTCCGGCGGGGGTCGGTAGCCCTTGCTTCGGGGCGGCTGTGCCCGCCCCAGACGCAGGGAAGGCAGTTCGGGCAATCGAATGTCCTGGATCATGTCCGCCGTGCAGAGACTGACCAGAATGCCGGACCAGTCCTCCTGCGTGTTCTGCGACACGAAGGCTTCCAGGCCGAACTCCGCACGCCGGCCCTGGTCAAAGATGCGAGCGGAATAGGCCGGCCACCAGCGCGCGGCCATGACGGCATAACTCACCTCCAGCGAGCGGAGATGGGCCGAGCCCGCGCACAGGGCAATTTCGACCTCGCGCCGGGGCTGCCCCTGCTGGGGCGACGCGCCTTCCACCTCCAGCTGTTCGATAGACCGCTCCACTTCGGTGCGCCTGCGGTTCAGCTCCAACAGTTCCTGGTCCAGCTTGCAGGTCAGCTCATGAATGAGGGCGCTGACGGCCAGCGCGTCGGCCATGCGGCCGGCCACGTTCCTGTCCGACTTCTTGTTCAAGATGGCGTTGGCCAGGGCCAGTTCCGCCAGGTGGTCGCGCCGGTGGCCCGCCCGCTCCAGGGCAACGTCCAGTCGCTGTTCTTCCGCCCGCAAAGCGCTCAACTCACCGGCGCGGCTTGGCCGTGGCGCGGGCTGCGGCCCCACGACGCGCGAGGAAAGCCCCGAGATGCCGCGCTCGCCGTCCACGTGGGTGCGCAGGCTACCCGCCTGGGCTGCCGCGGGAATGGTCAAGGTGAGCGTGCACGGCTCAGGCGGCAGGGTCAGCGGCAATTCGATGCGGCGCGTGACGATGGCGCCGCGCGCATAGACGGTCACGCGCGAGATGGCGCTGGAGCAGGCGAAGGTTTCAGGCATGGGCGCACTATACTCAAGTTCTGACCAATGTCGGAGCCTCGGGCCCGCTTCAGGGTTCGCCAAATCGTGCGCAGCAGCATCACAGTGCCTTCAGGCCGGGGTGGTCCGTTTCAATGACGTCCACACCCCAGCGCGCCAGGCGAACATAGTCGGCCCGCCGGTTCACCGTCCAGGCGCCGGCCTGCAGTCCCAGTTGGTGAAGGCGCGCCACGCGCAGGCGGGTCAGCCGCCTGTAGTCCACGGCCAGGCCCTGCAACTGGAGCCGGCGGGCGGCTTCGAGCGCCATCAGCCACTGGCGTTCATTCTCGGGGCTGACCACGAGCTGGACATGCAGGCGCGGCCGGCACTGGCGCAGGGCGGCGCAGATTCTCGCGGAAAACGAGCATGCCCAGGCCCGGGCCGAGGCCAGCAGGGGCGCGCAGGCGCGGGCCAGCGCGAGGTCGCGCGGCGGCGTGGTTTGCTTGAGTTCGACGAGGGGGCGAAATCCCCGGCCGCCAAGCTTCAGCGCGTCCTGCAGCCTGAGCAGGCGCTGGTCTGAAAACCGTCGCTCAAACCAGCTGCCGACGTCCAGGCCGCTCAACTGGCGCCAGGGCAAGCTGTCCACGCGGCGATTGAGGCCGGCAAGACGCTTGAGATTGCGGTCGTGGATCACGACGGGCACGCCGTCACCACTCAGGTGCACGTCGCACTCAAAGCCATCGGCGCCCATCGAGCGGGCGAGCGCAAAGGCGGCCGCCGTATTCTCCGGCGCCAGGGCGCTGGCGCCCCGATGGGCGAGGATGATTGGGGCCATGGGCAGAGTCTATCAGGGCAGCCTGGGACTGGCGCAAATCGACGAACTGGACCTTTTTTGTCGGGGGGCATGTTATCGTTTCGCTCCCCAACCGCAGGTACACCCATGGCATCCACCGAAATCATCATACGCGGCGCCAACGAGCACAACCTCAAGAGCGTCAGCGTGACCTTGCCGCGCGACAAACTCGTTGTGGTCACCGGTCTCTCCGGCAGCGGCAAAAGCTCGCTGGCCTTCGACACCATCTACGCCGAAGGCCAGAGACGCTACGTCGAGTCCCTGAGTGCTTATGCGCGCCAGTTCCTGGGCCAGATGCAGAAGCCCGATGTCGATCACATAGAGGGATTGCCGCCCACCATCGCCATTGAGCAGCGCCAGGCGGGCCACAATCCGCGCTCGACCGTCGCCACCACGACCGAGATTTACGACTACCTGCGCCTGCTATTTGCCCGCGTGGGCGTGCCGCACTGCCCCAAATGCGGGCGCGAGGTGGGGCGCCAGAGCGCTGAGCAGATGGTGGACACGGTGATGACCTGGCCCGAGGGCAGCAAGCTGGTGCTGATGGCGCCCCTGATCCGCGGGCGCAAGGGCGAACACCGCGACGCCTTCGCCGCCATCATGCGCGAGGGTTTCGTGCGGGCCCGCGTGGACGGCCGTCTGACCGAGGTCAACGCCAAAAGCAGCGCCGGCGACAAGAACGTCAAGCACGACGTGGAAGTAGTCATCGACCGCATCGTGCTCAAGCCCGAGGTGCGTTCGCGCCTGAACGAGGGAGTGGAAACCGCGCTGAAGCTGGGCAACGGCATCTGCATCGTGGCGCGGCAGGAGGGCGAGCGCCTTCACGACACTGTGTTCAGCGCGCGGATGTTCTGCCCTGACCACCCCGAAGAGCCCATGGGCGAGCTCGAGCCGCGCCTGTTTTCGTTCAATTCTCCCTGGGGCGCATGCCAGACCTGCCACGGCCTGGGCACCAATACCGAAATCTCCATAGACCTCGCCGTGCCCGACGGTCGCAAGACCCTGGCGGAGAACGCCATTGCGGCCTGGTCTCACGGGCCCGAAACAGGCTGGTACCGCCGCGCCCTGGAGCGCCTGGGCAAGCGGGCGGGCTTTGCCATGAACACGCCCTGGAACAAGCTCGAACCCCGCGTGCGCGAACTCATCCTCAAGGGCGAGCCCGGCAACGACGGCCGCTGGCACTGGCACGGGGGCAAGTTTCCCGGCGTGCTCAACGACCTCCAGTACCGCTTTGAGCACAGCGAGAGCGAGAGCGTCAAGAACTGGATCATGCGCTTCATGCACGAGAGCGAGTGCCCGGCCTGCAAGGGCTCGCGCCTCAATGCCTTTGCCACGGCGGTTACCGTTGGGGGCAAAAGCGTGCGCGAAGTGACGGCCATGAACGTGTTTGCCGCCCGAGACTGGCTGGAGAACCTCAAGCTCTCCAGGGAAGGAGCCCTGATTGCCAAGGCCGTGCTGCGTGAGATCCGCGCGCGCCTGGGCTTCATGCTTGACGTCGGCATCGGCTACCTGACGCTGGATCGCAAGAGCGGCACGCTCTCCGGCGGCGAGGCCCAGCGCATCCGCCTGGCTACACAGGTCGGCAGCGGGCTCGTCGGCGTGGCCTACGTGCTGGACGAACCCAGCATCGGCCTGCACCAGCGCGACAACGACAAGCTGCTCAACACGCTCAAGCACCTGCGGGACATCGGCAACACCGTGGTCGTGGTTGAGCACGACGAAGACACCATCCGAGCCGCGGACTTCGTGGTAGATCTCGGGCCGGGTGCCGGCCTGGAGGGCGGCAAAGTGTGCTTCGCGGGCCCGCCCTCCGAGCTGGTTTCCGCCCCGACCTTGACGGGCGAGTATCTCTCAGGCCGCCGACGCATCGACCCCCCCGAACAGACCCGCTCCTTGAGCAAGGACAAGGCCCTCGTGGTCCGCGGCGCGCGGGAAAACAACCTCAAGAATCTCGATGTGGCCATCCCCCTGGGCGGCATGGTCTGCGTGACGGGCGTTTCAGGCAGCGGCAAGAGCACCCTGGTCACAGACATCCTCGCCCGCGCGCTGGCCAAGCACATGCACGGCGCGGCTGCCGAGCCGGGTAAACACAAGAGCATCGAGGGCCTCGACCAGATCGACAAGGTCATCGAGATTGACCAGTCTCCCATCGGCCGCACGCCCCGCAGCAACCCCGCGACATACACCAACGTGTTTGGCCTCATTCGCGACCTCTTCGCCAAGACGAACGAGGCGCGGCAACGGGGCTACCAGCCCGGCCGCTTCTCGTTCAACGTTTCCGGCGGCCGGTGTGAAGCCTGCGAGGGCCAGGGCGTCAAGCTGATCGAGATGCACTTCCTGCCGGACATTCATGTCGTGTGTGAAGCCTGCAACGGCACGCGCTATAACCGCGAAACGCTGGAAGTGAAGTACCGGGGCAAGAGCATCGCCGACGTACTGGATATGCCCATATCCTCGGCTGCCGGCTTCTTTGAGAACCACGCCCAGATCCACAAGATTGTGAAGACACTGCTGGACGTCGGCCTGGGCTACGTCAAGCTCGGCCAGGCCAGCACCACACTCTCCGGCGGCGAGGCCCAGCGTGTGAAGCTTGCAGCCGAGCTGGCCCGCCCCGATACGGGCCACACGTTCTACATTCTCGACGAACCTACCACGGGCCTGCACTTTCATGATGTCGCGCGGCTGATCGAGGTGCTGCAACGGCTTGTGGGCAAGGGCAACACGGCGCTGGTCATTGAGCACAATCTGGATG
>JABARW010000027.1 GCA_019186845.1 Planctomycetota bacterium
TACGGGCTCGCGGCGCTTCGCGCCGGCCGCTCCGCTTTCAGCCGCCCTCGGCGGCTTGCGCTTCGCTTTCTCGCCGCTCCACTGGAGCGCCTCGAGTTCTCGTCCAGACGGGCCAGCCACCGCTACCCCTCAAACTCTGTCAATCGTTCTTGTACGGGCTCGCGGCGCTTCGCGCCGGCCGCTCCGCTTTCAGCCGCCCTCGGCGGCTTGCGCTTCGCTTTCTCGCCGCTCCACTGGAGCGCCTCGAGTTCTCGTCCAGACGGGCCAGCCACCGCTACCCCTCAAACTCTGTCAATCGTTCTTGTACGGGCTCGCGGCGCTTCGCGCCGGCCGCTCCGCTTTCAGCCGCCCTCGGCGGCTTGCGCTTCGCTTTCTCGCCGCTCCACTGGAGCGCCTCGAGTTCTCGTCCAGACGGGCCAGCCACCGCTACCGACGACTATCTGCCATGCCCGGATTGCCGGTCACTTCAAGGCAGGCGCAGCTTCGCGCACAGGCAGCTCTGCCTTCAGCACTTTAATTGCTTCAGCCAGTTGCGGGTCCTGGCGCCGGATTCGCTGCTCTGGCGTGATGACCACACGCACGTCAGGCTCAACGCCGTCATTCTCCAGGTTTCGCTTCCGGTCCATGCTGAAGTAGCCCTCCGTCGGTATGCCGAAGGTGCTTCCGTCCGACAACGACTCCCAGGCGGTGCCAATCACGTTGCCGGGCGTGCGCTCCCCCACCACCTTGCCGCGCTTGAGTGTTTTCATCGCCCATGGGAAACACTCTCCCCCGGAGTTGCTGCGCTCGTCGCACAGGACCACTACCGGCTTGTCCCAGTACAGGCGTGGCTGCTGCCAGGCCTCGCGAGTGCGCGGCAGGATCTGCAGGTAGGGTGAGGCTGCAAGCAACTCGAGAATCTGCATGTAGGACAGGCCACCGCGGTTGCCGCGGGAGTCGATGATCAGGCCGTCAAGCCTGCGAACGTCGTCGCGCGCGATGAAGGCGCGAAATGCCGCCAGATTCGCGTCGTCCATGGCGGTCAGATGAATGTAAGCCATGCGACCTTGGCCCAGTTCGCTGACCCGGCGACGGCGGGCTTCCATCTCGGCCTGGTAGCGGCGGGCCGCCGCCTGCTGCGAGTTTTCGGCCCGCAGGGCCACTTCGCGGATGTTCTCCGGGGCGCCGTCCGCGCTGATCCAGAGCCTGAAGTCAAAACTCTGCGCGTTGACCAGCTCAAAGCGAGACCACATGTTCTCGCCCGCTTCAAATCGGCGGCCGTTGACTCCCAGAATCACATCGCCCGCACGAGCCCAGGCCGTCTGCAGTGGCCCCCCGTACTCCAGCTCGGCGATCTTCAATCCCGGGCGACCGTCAGAGATTTTGACGGCCTCCAGTCGCGCCCCCAGATCAGCTGTGGCGCTGCGTGCCGTGGTGCTGCGGCGGCCAAACACGCCCATGTGACTCGCCGAGAGTTCGCCCATGGTCATCCAGATGTAGTAATAGAGTTCCTCGATGGTGCGGCTGCGCGCGACCAGGGGCAGGTAACGGGCCTTCACTGCCGGCCAGTCCACGCCGTGGAACTTCGGGTCATAGAATCGAGTGTTGAGCTTGTCCCAGGCCTCGTTGAAAAGGGCGACTCGCTCAGCGGCGAGGTCTACGGAGGCCCGCGCCATCACAGGAACTTCACGCGCGCCCAGAATGGTGATCGGCGCCGGCACCGCCAGTATCACCTGGCGCCCGTTCTTCTGTCCCGCAAAGAGCACCGTTTCGCCGTCTGGCGTCAGGCTGGCAGAGGCGGCATCAGCCGCCAGCAGCATCTCGTTGGCCCCGTCAAGTGTGGCCGCGTAGAGGCTCGTTCGCTGGCGGCCCGCCACGTAGCGCTCGAAGTAGAGCATGCGCCCGTCCCGCGAGAACAGGGGCGACTGCTCCGTGTCCGTTCCACCAAGCACAAAGCGCCTGGAGGTGCCATCAGCGTTCATAACCCAGATGTCGGCGTTGCCGCGCGCGTGAGAGTCATAGGCGATGAGCTTGCCGTCGGGCGAAAAGGACGGGTCGTCATCCGCCGAAGGATCCTGGGTGAGCTGCCGGGCCTGGGTTTGACCCAGCTCCTGCAGCCAGATGTCGCGGTTGCCGCTGCGCTCGCTGCAGAACACTAGGCTTTGGCCATCAGGAGACCAGTTGTGAAAAAAATCGTTGGCCGCATCGGTCGTGAACTGGCGCAGGTTGCGGCCGTCCACGTCCATGAGCCAGAGGTCGCTGTTGCCGCTGCGCGTGCTCTGAAAGGCAATCGTGCGTCCATCGGGTGAAACGCGCGGTCGGGCGTCGCCCAGGCCGGGCTCTGTAACCTGGCGCGCCTCTCCTCCGTCGGGCGCGCACACCCAGATGGCGCCGCGCAGCACAAACACCAGCACCTTGCCGTTGTCGCTCAGGTGCGGGTCTGACACGCCTTCGGTGAAAGTGCGCTGTTCGATCTGGGGCTGCAGAGTGTCCTGGCGGATGTCCAGCTTCACCAGTTCGCCCGGCTCGCCCGCCACCAGCGCGGCAACCTTTACGCGATACAGGTAGTGCCGTCGCTGATACACCAGCCATTGGCCGTCACACGAAAGTCCGGGCTCCTCAGCGCCGATATCGTCGAAGTCCGTCAACTGTCTGGGGCGCTCCTTCAGACCACGCAGCAGGTAAAAATTGAAACGCCGCTCCACTTCGCGAGTGAACAGAATGTCCCCTCCGGCCAGCAGCAAAACGCCGCGGTCGTTGCCGTCAAATTCCGTGAGCTGGTCCGGCACCTCATGACCCGCCCTCAGTAGATAGATATCCTCGTTGGCCGAGCCCCGGTAGCCGCGCCGAAACGGCGTCACACTGCCGGAGGCATAGACCACGTGCCCCTGCCGCACGTTGGCGTCAGCGCCTTTGACATCGTCGTCGAGCACCAGTTCTTCGGTGCCGCCCCCCGACGCGATGCGCCAAAGCGCATTGCGGTCTCCGCGCTGACTCGTGAAGTAAATCCACTGCCCGTCTTCAGACCAGCCACAGACAAGGTCAGCTCCGCTGTGCCAGGTGAGGCGGCGGGGCTCGCCTCCGTCGATGTCAATCAGGTGAACGTCCAGGCTTCCTTCGCGGTCACTGGAAAAGGCAACCTGGCGCCCGTCGGGCGAGATTTCCGGCAGGGTGTCGTGGGCAAAGTGGCGTGTCAGCTGAATGCAACGGCCCGTGGCCCCTTCCCAGCGCCAGAGGTCTCCCCAAAGCGAAAATACGACCGTCTGTCCGTCGCCCGAGATCGAAGGGTGCCGGGCACCGGGCTCGCCCTTGGAGGCGTCATACAGCGACGGCTGGCAAGCCAGGGGGGCACAAAACAGCAGGCACAACAGAAGGCTGCGCATGGCGCTCTCCAGGTTCATGGGTGGATTGTGGCCCAGACGCCCGCGGAAGCAATCGGGCAGCCGAAACGCCAAGGCCGTGATACAATCATGACAGTCCGAGTCTGGAGGCAGCCCATGTCATTGCCCAAGATTCTTCTGGCCGGCGCCCTGGCCACCCTGCTCGGGTTGGCACTCACTTGGGCCCTGAACGTCAACATCACGAAGTGGGTCGGCCTGTGGCTCGCCCCGGACGACGCGCAGAGTGCGGGCCTCTCCTTCATGAGCTTTCTTGGCCTGTTTGGAGCCTACGTCTATGCCGCGTCTCTGGGGACGAAGTTCGGCGGGCCCAAGGCCGTGCGTGGGCTGATCTTCGGGTTGATCCTGGCGGTGATGATGGTCTGGATCGTCCCCCTCACAGTGACGGCTATGGGAGTGGCTACGGGTGACGCACGCACCGTTTATCAGGGTCCTGGAGAGTCTTCAGGTTATGCAGCGACTCAGGGGCAGATAAAGACCAAAGACCACTCCGTGGGTGATGCCCCGACCCTGGGCGACGTCAGGCCGCCTCTGGCCGAACTGACGGCCGGCCAGAAGTGGACTGCAGCTTCAGACTGGCAGGGGCGAGTACTGCCCTTCTTCGCGGGTTTTCTGCTCTACGGGCTGGTCCTGGGTCTGATTCTGAGCGAAGACCCGCACAAGTAGAGATCACACCGCCCTGTTGCGGCCCGCCGGCAAACAGCTAGCTTCAGCGCGACGCGCCCGTAGCTCAGCCCGGATAGAGCATCCGCCTTCTAAGCGGACGGTCGCTGGTTCGAATCCAGCCGGGCGCGCCAGTCCCCGCAGCCTCTCAACGCCCTTTTGCCGTGGGAGACCCCCGGCGCTTTGGGTCTTGTGGCTGTTTTCCCCAACCTTGACCCGCGCCGATGGCGCGGCTAGGGTTTCCCGTCCGAATTGACGAGAGAATCCCATGAAGCTCACGCTGAGCGTTATCAAGGCCGACGTTGGTTCCATCGGCGGCCACATCTGCCCCTCGAAGGCGCTGGTTGACACTGTCAAGAGCTACATCCGCGACCACGGGCGCGGTCTGATCATCGACCATCACATCGCCACCATCGGCGACGACGTACACATCCTGATGACGCACACGCACGGCGACTTGAACAGCAAGGTACACGAGCTCGCCTGGAACGCGTTTTTCGCGGGCACTGAAACGGCCAAGGGGCAGGGTCTCTATGGCGCCGGCCAGGACCTTCTGAAGAACGCCTTTTCAGGCAACGTGCGCGGCCTGGGGCCCGCCTGCGCCGAGATCACGTGCACGGAGCGCCCCAACGAGAGCTTCGTGCTTTTCGCCGCCGACAAGACCGAACCCGGCGCCTATAACTTGCCGCTCTACCTGTCCTTCGCCGACCCCATGCACTGCGCGGGCTTCATGCTCAGCCCGCCCATGTTCAAGGGCTTCACGTTCCGCATCATGGATTGCGATCACGTCGATGGCGACCGCACCATCGACCTCCACGCGCCGGAAGACCTCTACGGGATCGCGACTTTGCTGCGCGACAATTCGCGCTACGTCGTTGAGGGAATCTACTCGCGCTACAACGGCGAGAAAGCCGCGGCCGTGAGCACAAGCCGCCTGCGCCTGATTGCCGGCAAATACACAGGCAAGGACGACCCGGTGTGCCTCGTGCGCGTTCAGGGCAACTTCCCCAGCGTGGGTGAAGTGACGGAGCCCTACGCCATTGCCCATTATGTGGCGGGCACCATGCGCGGCTCGCACAACTCCGTCATGATGCCGGTGAAAACCGGCAGCACCATGACCTACTTTGACGGCCCGACCCAGGTCTGCGCCCAGGCGTTTTCGGTTCACGACGGCCGCCTGACGGAAGCCATTGACATGTTCGACCATCCGGTGTGGGACGTGGTGCGCAACCGTGCCAGCGAGAAGTTCATCGAGCTGCGCCGTCAGGGTTTCTCAGGCCCCGCCATGCTGGGCATTCACGAACTCGAGTACGGAGGCGTGGTCGAAAAGCTCAAGGAGCTCGACGAACGCTTCAAGGTCACCAAGGAAGACGAAGGTACGCGCAAGTCCAAGGCCCAGAAGGTCAAGGCCGAGGCCGGCGAAGACGCGGACTAGTCCCGAAGATTCAGCCAATTCAACTGGGCCGAGGCTTGTCCTCGGCCTGGTTCATTTTCCGCCATGCGAATGTCCGCTCCGGCTCTCAGTCTCCGATACCTACTGACAGGGCCAACTGGACGAATCGGAATAACTGCCCTTACACCCGTAGTTGACTACGGGTGTAAGGTGCCACCGTGCAACGCGCGCTTCACATCCTGGTGCTGCTCACTCTGGCCCTGATGCCCGTGGTGCAGACCGTCAATGGACAAGGCGCGCCTGGCTGTGACTGCGGTTCAGATTGCGGCTGCTGCGCCGCGATACAGCCTCAGGCGTCTGAGTGCGCGGAATTTGTTCAGGTCGCGCTCGAGCAACAGGCTCAAGTCCCGGAGGCGCCTCCGTCCCAGTTCTGGCCTGCCCCGGCGCTTGTCGCCTCCGCAAAGCCTCAAGCCCCGTACATTCCGCCAACGCTGGCGCACATCCGCACCGTCCGCTTTCTCATCTAGTGGTTGGTTGGCCGCTTCATTTCACTTCGCCACCCCATCACTGAGAGAAAGCCATGCATGACCATGACCGCGGCGCGGCATTGGCCAAGCCCATGAACGCTGAGAGCAACTACTACACCTGCCCCATGCATCCTGAGGTGCGCCAACAAGGCCCCGGGCGCTGCCCCATCTGCAAGATGCATCTCGTACCGGAGAAGCCCGGCGCCCAAGCCTCAACCGTCGGCCCCGACCAGTGCAAAGAGGGCGCGGAAGCCGCAGCCTGCTGCGCGAGCGACCAGGGGGCAGGCCCACCGGCAAACACTCCCCGCGTTTCTTCCAATCACGGACACGATCACGCCGGGCGAAGCCACCAGGAGTTCAATATCGAGGGCGGCCAGGGTATTTATACGTGCCCCATGCACCCGGAAATCCGCCACGCTGGACCCGGCGATTGCCCCATCTGCGGTATGGCCCTGGAGCCCCTTGAGCCCAGCGCCCAATCCCCCGATGACAGCGAGCTTCGCAGCATGAAGCGCCGCTTCTGGGTCAGCGCGGCTTTGACGCTGCCCTTGTTCGCACTCGAAATGCTGCGCCACCTGCCTGCGCTGGCCACGTTCACGCACGAAAGCGCGCCTTGGTTTGGCTGGTTCGGACTGGCCGTCACCACGCCGGTGGTGTCCTGGGGCGGCTGGCCGTTCTTTGTTCGCGCTGCGCATTCGCTGAAGAACCGTTCACTGAACATGTTCACGCTCATTGCGCTTGGTGTTGGAGCCGCCTTTGGCTACAGCCTCGTGGCGCAGTTTGCACCCGGCCTCTTTCCAGCGGCGTACAAGTCTCATGGAGTGGTGGAGGTTTACTTCGAAGCCGCAGCCGTGATTACCACGCTGGTGCTCCTGGGACAGGTCCTGGAGCTCAAGGCGCGCAGCAACACCAGCGCGGCCATTCGCAGCCTGCTGGGTCTGGCGCCCAAGACGGCGCGCCGCATCGGACCCACGGGCGATGAAGACATCCTGCTGGAGCATCTGCACCGGGGCGACAAGCTGCGCGTGCGCCCCGGCGAGAAGATTCCCGTCGACGGCGTCGTGATCGAGGGCCAGAGCAGCGTCAACGAGTCGATGCTCTCCGGCGAGGCCGTACCCGCCGAAAAACGCGCCGGCGACAAAGTCATTGGCGCAACGCTCAACGGCAGCGGCAGCCTGGTGATCGAAGCGCGGCAAGTGGGTGCTGAAACGGTGCTTTCCCGCATCGTGCATCTGGTCGCCCAGGCCCAGCGTTCGCGCGCGCCGATCCAGCGGCTGGCGGATTCCGTATCGGCCTGGTTCGTGCCCCTGGTGATTTTGGCATCGCTGCTGACCTTCGTCGGGTGGCTGACATGGAGGCCGGGGCCGGCCCTGCCCTACGCCGTCGCCAACGCCGTCGCGGTGCTGATTATTGCCTGCCCCTGCGCCCTGGGTCTGGCCACGCCTATCTCCATCATGGTCGCGACGGGCCGTGGCGCGACGTCCGGCGTATTGTTCAAGGACGCTCAGGCCATTGAGCTGATGCGCAAGGTGACTACCCTGGTCGTCGACAAGACGGGAACGCTGACCGAGGGCAGGCCCTCTCTGGCCATCGTGGTGGCGATGCCCCCCTTCTCCGATGACGAACTGCTGCGTCTCGCCGCAAGCCTTGAGCAGGGCAGTGAGCATCCCTACGCCGAGGCGCTGCTGGACGCCGCACGCAAGGGCAAGCTGAAGCTCTCAAAGGCCGCCAGCTTTGAGACACGGGCGGGCAAGGGCGTCGTTGGCAGCGTGGAAGAAAAGCGCATCGCCCTGGGCAGCAAGCGGCTGCTCGAAGAGCTGGGCGTTTCGACCGATGCACTCCTTGCCCGGGCAGAAGCCCTGCGCGCCGACGGGCAAACCACCTTGTTTGTGGCAGTCAACGGCGCCTTGGCGGGCGTTTTCGGACTGGTGGATGCCATCAAGGAGTCCACGCCTGAGGCGCTCCGATCACTGGAGGCACAAGGGGTCAAGGTCGTCATGCTGACAGGTGACAGCCGCGCCACGGCCGAGACTGTCGCGCGCAAGCTTGGCATTGCGGAGGTGCGGGGCGAGGTGCTGCCGGAGCACAAAGCCGCGATCATCAAGGAACTGCAAGCGCGCGGCGAGATCATCGCCATGGCCGGCGACGGTATCAACGACGCGCCGGCGCTGGCCCAGGCCCACGTCGGCATTGCCATGGGCAGCGGCACGGACATTGCCATGGAAAGCGCCGGCGTAACGCTGGTGAAAGGCGACTTGCGGGGCATCGCCCGCGCCCGCAGCTTGAGCCAGGCGACGATGCACAACATCCGCCAGAACCTGTTCTTCGCTTTCATTTACAATGCCGCGGGTATCCCCGTGGCGGCAGGGCTGCTCTACCCGCTGCTGGGCTGGCTGCTCAGCCCGATGCTGGCGGCGGCGGCCATGAGCCTGAGTTCGGTCTCGGTGATTGGCAACGCCCTGCGGCTCAGGGGTGTGAAGCTCTGACTTGTCGCACGCCTGCGGGGCCCCGCCTTGGGCGGGGCCCCGTCGTTCTTTCGCTGCTTGCCCCATCGAAGCCTGCCGGGCTCGGGGTCCGTGGCACACCGCCCAAGCCGCGCACCGCAGAGCGAGTTGGCCGCGTTTTCAGCGGCGGACCGCTTTACAGGTCAAGCACCGTTGTTAACCTGTTGCCCCCGCCGCGGGAGTCGTGGCGTGTAAGTGCTTGCCCGGACGAAACGTGCGCAAAATTGTCGCCGCCAACTGGAAGATGAATCTGCGCCGTGAGAGCGCAGCGACGCTGGCGGGCGCACTCGCAGGCGATTTGCGCCAGCTCTGGCTGTTTCCGGCGGCTGTGCACCTCAACAGCGTGCGGCTTCAGCTCTCGGACACCAAGATACTGCTGGGTGCGCAGGACCTTTCCGTGCATAAAGACGGCGCCCACACGGGCGACATTTCGGCCGAGATGCTCAAGGATTGCGGCTGCGAGATGGTTATCATCGGGCACTCCGAGCGCCGTCAGGGCTACAGTGAGGGCAGTGATATCCTGCTGCGCAAACTGGTGCGCGCCTGCTCGGCGGGCCTCAGACCGCTGTTCTGCGTTGGTGAGTCCAAGGCGGAGCGCGACGGCGGGCAGGCCAACGCCGTGGTGGAAAGCCAGTTGCTGATTCTCAAGCGCCTCGCTCCCGAGGCTCGTGCCATGGTGGCGGCAGTCGCTTACGAGCCGGTATGGGCCATCGGCACGGGAATCAACGCCACGCTGGCCCAGATTGAGGAAATGCATGCGGTCGTGGCCCGCAAGCTGGGCAGCATCGGCATGCACGCCACACCCATCCTTTACGGCGGAAGCGTAACGCCCGACAACGCCCGGGAACTGCTGACCTCGCGCAGTGTGGACGGCGTTTTGGTAGGCGGAGCCAGCCTGAACTACGACGCGCTCTCGCGCATCGACGATTTTGCCAAGGCGCAGGAGATTGCGCCGCGCGGTGTTTCAACCCAGCTTGAGCCCGCGCCCCCGCCGGAGGCCCTGGCGCTCCTGTTTGAGCGCGACACCGACGACTTCAACATCGAAGTGAAGGTCAAGCCGGCGGCGCCCGCAAGCATCGTCGCTGAAGTACCTACGACGCCGCCCTCCGACGGCGCTCTTTCCCGCTACGAGCAGGAGCTGGGCCTGCGCAAGCCGCCGACCCAGCCCCTGCCGCGCACCAGCCAGGGCCGCCTTCAACCGGTGGCGCCAACAAGCCAGGGTAAGCTTCCACCGGTGAGGCCGGTCAGCCAGGGGGCCGTGCCCGTGGCGGGCGATATCTCGCGCAAGGCCACGGCGCCCCTGCCTACGCCAGCACCTGCCAAGCCGACAACGCCGGTGGCGCCCAAGCCCGCTTCAGAGGCACCCACGGCTGAAGTCAAACTCGAGGCGCCCGGCGCCAAGACCGACAAGCCTGAGAAGCCGGACACCTCGAAGAATTCCGGCCCAGCCAAGAAATCCAACATTTACGACGACACCGACCGCCCGAGCTGGGTCTAGCGCGACTTGAACTGGAGATGCCATGTTTCTTGCTGAAGCCAATCCTGTCCTTCTGACCCTGCTGGGCCTGGCCTTCGTCCTCAATGCCATCCTGCTGATCGTGTTTGTCCTTTTCCGTCAGAGCGACACCGGCGGTGTGGGTGCGGCATTCGGCGGTGGCGATGGCGGCGGCGCCCTGGGAACCAAGGGTCAGGCCGTGCTCGACCGCGTGGTCGCCTTCATGGGCTTCACGTTCGTGGTGCTCGCCCTGGCCTACAGCCTCGTGAGCACCGGTGGCCGCGACACCGGCGGCCCCGGCCCCGGTCCGGCCAGCGAAACCACCGACTCCTCAAGCGAGACCAAGTAATGCCTCTAGGCATGACGGGCTTTGGCCGCGCCACCGCGGAGTTCGAGGGAAATTCGGTCACGGTTGAAGCCAAGTCCTACAACAACCGCTTCCTCAAGGTGAGCCTGCGCCTGCCGGACGCGCTCTCCAACCAGGAACTCGATCTGGAGAATCTCGTCCGCGCGCGCCTGACCCGCGGCAGCGTGTATTGTGCGGTCACCCTGGGCCAGGCGCCGATGTCCGGCAACTACCGCCTGAATCTGCCCTTGGCGCGCCGGTACTACACGGAACTTGCCGCCCTCGCCCAGGAATTAAAGGCCGCCCCGCCGCAGATTTCCGAGATTGCGCGGCTCGACGGTGTGGTCGAAGCGCTGGACAGCGGTGGAGGCCAGGACGATGCCCTGGTTGAGACCGTGAAGAAAGCCCTGGGCCGCGCCCTGGACGAGTTGACCCTGATGCGGCGCAAGGAAGGCCAGGCGCTGCAAACCGATCTCGAGCGCCGGGTGAAGCGCGTGGCGGAAGTCGCCGCCGAGGTGGACAAGCGGGCGCCCCGCATCGTACTGGAGTACCGCGACAAGCTGAAGTCGCGCCTGGAGCAACTGCTCAAGGGCAGCGGCGCGGCGCTGGAGGACGCAACGCTGGCACGAGAGGCAGCCCTTTTTGCCGACCGTTGCGACATCACGGAGGAGACCACGCGGCTGCGGCACCATTGCTCGCAGTTTCTGAAGGAAATCGCGGGAGATGGCGCGGTGGGCCGGAAGCTGGATTTCATCGCGCAGGAAATGCTGCGTGAAAGCAACACCATCGGCAGCAAGGCCAATGACGCAGAACTGGCTTCGGCGGTGGTTGAGATGAAGTCCGAGATTGAGCGCATCAAGGAGCAGGTGCAGAACCTGGAGTAGCGCCGGCAAACGGTGGAACATGGCAGAAATTAAGGGCGCAGACCTGCCGGGCATCCTTGTGGTGCTCTCCGGCCCCGCGGGGGTGGGCAAAACCACCGTGGCATCGCGCCTGCTTCAGCGGCCGGGCTATGTGCGTTCAGTCAGCGCCACGACGCGCCCCACGCGCCCCGGCGAAGTCAGCGGCAAGGATTATCACTTTGTCACGCGTGAGCATTTTGGCCGGCTGCTGGACCAGAACGAGCTGATCGAATACGCGGAGGTGTTCGGCAACTTCTACGGCACACCCAAGCAGCCTCTGCGCGACGCTCTCGCGCGACGCGAGGTGATGCTGCTGGTGATTGACGTCAACGGCGGCCGCCAGGTGGCCGACAAAAAGCTGGACGCGCTCCTTGTCTTTCTGGCACCGCCTTCGAAGGTCGAGCTGACACGTCGTCTGGAAAAGCGCGCCACCGAAAGCGCGGAAGACCAGGCCAAGCGCCTGGCTCGCGCCGCCGAGGAAGTGCGCGCCGCCAGCGAGTTTTATGACGCCGTAGTCGTGAACGACGAACTCGACGCCTGCGTGGCCAAAGTGGCCGATGTGATTCACCAGCGCCGCCTGGAACTCCAGGGCCGGCTTGAACGCGGTGAAGCGCTTTACCAAGGATTGGGCAAGTAACCCGACGGAGGATGTGATATGGCAACGGACCTCAAGAAGCTCGATTATCCCGAACTGGAAGCCCTGTACAAGAAGACCGGCGGCAAGTACCGCCTCACGGTGCTGTTGCAGCGCCGCGTCAATGAGCTGGTTCGCGGCGCCCCCAAACTCATTGCCGGCGAGCAGACCAAGGACTTTATCGGCATCGCCCTTGAAGAGCTCAAGCAGGGCAAGATCTCGCTGGGGGAAGACAACCAGACGATCGTCAAGTCCTGAGCGAGGCGCCGCAGGGCTGAACGGCTCTCGCGGCGGATGCCATGGCCAAGAAGCGTCCACTGGTCGTGATCGGGGTGACGGGCTCCATTGCCGCCTTCAAGGTCGGCAACGTGCTGACTCATTTGCGCGACCACGCTGACGTGGTCGTGGCAATGACTGAGGCGGCTCAGCAGTTCGTGGGCCCCCAGACGTTTCTGGCCCTGACCGGAAATCCCGTTGTTACCAGCCTGTGGGAGCCCACCCACACCAAGCCCAAGCACATCGACCTCGCTGACGAGCTTGACCTGCTGCTCATCGCCCCGGCCACGGCCAACATCCTGGCCAAGGCGGCCACCGGCATCTGCGATGACGCAGTTTCCACCCTGCTGGTCTCCGTCCTGCCGCAGGAACGACCCGTGCTGTTCGCGCCGGCCATGAACACCCGCATGTGGCAGCATCCCGCCACCCGGACCAACTGCGAGACACTACTGAAGCGCGGCTACCGTTTCGTCGATCCCGAGTCCGGCGACCTGGCCTGCGGCTGGAGCGGCCAGGGCCGGCTGGCTGAACCCCAAGTGATTGCAAAATCAGTACTTAAGCTGCTCAAATTGGACGCACCCCGCAGGCGTGGGGTAGAATAACCCTGTCGCATGCCTGAGTATGCTTCGTGGGAGTGCAAGGGCACCTTGCACAGCCTGCACAGGGAGAGCAGCAGTGGCCAAATTGGCGGACGCAAAGACCCTCCTGCAACTTGACCAGCTTCGGCGCGGCCGCGTCGATCTCGCTGAGGTCTATGACGTGACGCCCTGGGCCGCGCTTTACAGTGCGGTCCATCATTGGGGTTACCCGAACAACGCCATTCCGCCGGGCAAGCAGAGCACGTTTTCCTACGTGTTTGAGTCCGACTACGACGGCTTGTTCATCGAACTGTCGGACTTCAAGGCCTACGTGGCGCTGTATATCGTCTACACGGACGTAGCTGGCCAGGAGGCCGCAGAGTCACACCGGGACGAGTTGCGCCTCGCCGCAGAGAGGATTGTGGAGGTCCTGCGCATGCCGGTCGACCATTTCGGCGCGCTGTTTGACCCCGTCCACGCCACATTCACCGAATAGCCAAGGCCCACAGGGCCAAATGAGAACCGCCTGAGCGGAACTCCGCTCAGGCGGTTGGCGTGCCGGGCCAGGTCAACGGCGGCCGGTGTTGAACTCGTTGGCGCGGAACTTGGGCCAGGCAGAGCTGGCCAGAGTCCCGTTGTTGGCATAGAACGCATAGAAGGACTTGTCGTGGGAGCCCACATACACCGTGCCGTCGGCCGCGATGGCCGGCGAGGAACGCACCCAGTGCCCCGTCTGCACCTGCCATTTCACACTGCCGGCGGAATCCAGGGCGTAGAGGTGTTTGTCGTTGGAGCCGACGTAGATGGTCCCGTCGCTGGTCAGCGTTGCGCTTGACCAGACGGTGTCTCCTGTCGTGAACGTCCACTTGGACGTCCCGTCAGGGTTGACGGCGTGAAGCTTCTTGTCCGCCGAGCCCACGTAGATGGTCCCATCAGGACCGATGGTCGGCGAGGAATCCACGATGCCGCCCGTAGCATAGCTCCACTTCAGATTGCCTGCGGTGTCCAGGCAGTAGAGCTTGAAGTCCTGGGAGCCGAACAACACGCTGCCATCGGCCGCGATGGCCGGCGAAGACTTGATGTTGGCCCCGGTCAGGTAGCTCCACAGAACGGCTCCGGCCGCGTCAAAGGCATAGAGCTTCTTGTCCGCCGATCCGACATAGATCGTGCCGCCGCTGGAAATGGCGGGAGTGGAAACCACGGCGCCGCCGGTGGCGTAGGACCAGTTGACCGTTCCGGCCGGCGCAATGGAGTACATAAAGTTGGCGGAAGTGCCTACATAAAGGGTTCCGTCCACCGCCAGCGAGGGAGAAGAGATGACGAACCCCGTCAGCAGGCACTTCCAGAGCAGACTGCCGTCAGGCTTTACAGCGTGCAGATAAGTGTCCGACGAGCCGATGTAAATGGTGCCGTCAGGCCCCACCGCGGGAGAGCTCGTGGTGAAGGCACCCATGGCGTAAGTCCATTTCACGGAGCCATCGGGGGCAAAAGCGTAAAGGCGTGTGTCAGCCGAGCCCACGTAGACCGTTCCGTCCGGTGCTACGGCCGGAGACGAGAACACGGTGTCGCCGGTGGCGTAGGACCAGCGCAGGCTGCCCGGAGCCACCACATCGATCTGGATTTGCTGAGAAGCCGCCGGCAGCACGCCATTTTCAGCCACCACGTTGAAGACATGGGTCCCCGCATCGGCCACGGCGGGCGTTCCGGAAAGCACGTCGCCCTGAAGCGTCAGCCAGGCCGGCGCGCCGCTGAGCGCCAACACCGGGGCGGGACGGCCGCTGGCCTCCACGCGATAAGAGAACGTGCTGCCTGCCACCACGACCGCCGGGTTGGTTGCCGGAGTGCTGATGATCTGCGGCGCCAGTTCGTACTGCACCAGCGGGCTGCCTTCTTCACCCGCGCAACCCGCCAGAACCACTGCCGCACAGGCAACGCTCAACAGGAAGAGAATGTTCTTCATGGCCATGTCTCCGTCGGGGGCCGGCTTGTCGCCGGCCCCCGCGTTCATGCACTAGTAGATGTCCTTGGCCGTATTCCAGACGTTGAACTTGCCCGTCGGCGTCAGCACCCAGTCCCCGGTGATTTCCGCCTTCAGCTTCAGCGTCTTGTCGTCGTACACGAGGATGGCTGTGGGCTGGTCCTTCTTGCCCCACACCGCCACCCAGACTTCGTTGCCGTCCTTGTTGTATTCAGGATGAACGACGCGCGTCCCGTTGCGCCACTTCTCCGGAATCTCGATAGTCTGCCTCACTTCGAGCGTCTTCTTGTCCAGCACGAAGAGAGACGTGGCCAGCTTCGGATCGTTGTGCAGCGGACGGTCGCACCAGATGTTGTCAGAGTTCGGGTGCGTCTTGATGAACAGGTTGCCGCCGCCATCGCCCGGGAGCTGGGATACCTTGGCCACCTTCCAGGCATACTGCTTGTAGTTGTCAGGGTCCGTGCCAATGAAGCTGATGTGGTTGCTTCCGATGTGGCCCGTGGCCCATAGCGGTCCGTACTTCTCATGCACCAGGTTGGCGCCGCGGCCGGGGTGAGGCTTGATGCCCTCAGTCAGGGGAATGCCGACCAGCTTTTTGTCCACCGTGTCCACGATGGCGACCTTGTTCTTGGCGTTGGCCGCCACGAGGAAGTAGCGCTTGCTGCCGTCCCAGCCCCCGTCGTGCAGGGCGGTATCGGCCTCGATCTTGGTGATCTTGAGGGCGTCGATGTTGGAGTAATCGACAAGCCAGATCATGCCCGCTTCCTTCACGTTCACCACCCAGGTCGGGTCGTGGTGCGAGGAAACGATGGAGGCGACGCGGGCCTCTTCCTTGTATTCGACGGCGATCTTGCCATCGGGCAGGATGTCGTGGGTGTAGTCGCTGGTGCGGTGCATCTTCAGCGGCTCCAGCGTCAGACCGTCCAGAATCACCATCGCCGGGGGCCAGTAGCCGCCCACCACCAGGTACTTGTCCTCAAAGCCCTTGTACTTCGAAGAATCCACACTGCGAGCGTCGCTGCCGATCTTGCATTCGGCCACCGTGGCGGGCTTCTCCATCCACAGGTCAATGATGGTCACCTTGCCGTCGCGGCCGATGGTGTAGAAGTAGCGGCCTGTGGCCGACGTGCGCAGAATGTGGACGGCAAAGCCGCTGTCCACAATGCTGACAAGTTCCTTCTTGTCGCCGTCGATGATGGCCACCTTGCCGACGTCACGCAGAATCACCCCCATGTAATTTTCCCAGTTGCGGCCGGCGGGCGGCTGCGTGGGACGCTTGTCCATGGGAACCTGAACTTTCCACGAGGCGCGGATGTCGGCCAGCGTGGGCTCTGGCGGCTTGGGCGGCTCCACCTGGATGTAGCGGGCCATCAGGTTGGCTTCCGCTTTCGTCAGCACACCCTGCTTGCCCCAGTCCGGCATGCCGCCGGGGGTGCCGTTGAAGATGATGGTTTCAAGGTACGCCGTCCCCATCTTCTTGGTCACTTCCGGCGTCAGCTTCTTGCCAGTCGCGCCCTGGCGCAGGACGCCGTGGCAGCCCGCGCAGCGGTCAAAGTAGATGTCCTTGGCCTTTTCCATCTCCGCCGGAGTGCAAAGCTCTCCCCCGGCAGGGGCTCCCGGCCCACCCTGGCCCTCGGGCGCGCCGTTGGTCGACGCCGTCGTGTTGCCGGCATTACCCCGCGCCGGCGGAGGCCCGCAGCCGGCGGCCAGCGCCAGCATCAGGCTCAAGGCGGCCAGCAGGCCCGGCAGCCAGGCCGATCTCAGTGCTCGAATCGTCATGATGTTCCCCTCGCGAAATGCGAGCCCAGTGCTCGCGCCTTGCAAGCGCAAGCTTCAGGCCAAAACGCGATTGACGATTTGGGCAAAAGTCGAACGAGCGTTCAAAACAGGCCGTCTGAAAAGCCCGTTTGGCGCGGCTGTACGTTGCCAGCTTCGCAATAATCCCCAAGTGACTGGTGTGCCTGGGAAATAGTCCCCGGTGGCGTTTTCAGGTGACGGTGACCACCAGCCCGTTGCAGGGCTTGGTGCCCACGCGTCGGTAGCTGTGGGCAACCGTGGCATCAAAGTAGACCGTGTCTCCCGCCTCCAGCACGGTTTCGCTGCTGCGGTAAGTCAGGCCCAGTTTGCCCTCTATAACGTAGATGAACTCCACGCCGGCGTGCGTGTGCGCTTCGGCCTGGCTTGGCTCAATGGGTTGCCACTCGGCCCAGAACGCGTTGAGGCGGCGCTCAAGAGCCGCAAAATCGAGTGACTCGAAGTTGTAGGCGCTGTCCTTGCCGTCCAGCTTCTCCGGAAAGCGCTTGCGCTCGCCCTTGCGCACGACCGCAAACGTGTGCTTCTTGCGATCGTCACTGAAGAAGTACTCCAGCCCCACCGAAAACACGAGCGCAATCCTCATCAGCGTGGGCAAGGTGGGAATCAGTTTGCCGCGCTCAATCTTGGAGAGCAGGGCCGGGGATAGGCTGGTGTGGGCGGCGAGTTCCACCAGGCGCATATTGCGGTTGAGCCTCAACTCGCGGACCTTTGCGCCGATCTCGTACTGCCCCAGTTCCTTCTCAAGAGTCTCAGAGAGCATGTCTTCCTCTTTCCCCCAAGAGGGCGGCCGGCCGTGGCCTCGCCGCGCCATCGGGGCCATTGTAACCCGCGATTTGACTACCGCTCACACAAATCTGCACTGGATGAAAAATTTGCCTTGCACGAACATTTTTTTGCGTTATAGTAAACTCAGTCGAGCGGCAGGAAGCCGCTCAAAGGCGGCCGCGGGGTGCATCGGCGCATGGTGCGGCGGGCACAGGACCCCGGAGATGCCCCCCTCAGGGGTCACCCGCGGCCGCCGAACGGGCCAAGCAAGGAGCAAGTCATGAAGACCTTCAAGAAACTCGGCGTGCTGGGCCTGCTGGCCCCCGCGCTGTTCATGGTGGGCTGCGGCACCCTTCTCTCGGAAAAGATAGAGAGCCGCAGCCACGGTGTTGACGTGTCAAGTGAAGAGAAGCTGGTCTACCGCGTTTACCTGCCGCCGGGCTATGAGTCCGAGCCCTCCCGCACCTACCCCGTGCTGGTCTGGTTCCATGGCGGCGGCGGCAACGAAAAGACCTGGGGCAAGGTGGGCGGCATCGGAGAACAGCTCGTGGAGCCCATGAAGACGGGAGAGATGGACCCCTTCATCGTGGTCAGCCCCACCCCCGGCGAGTTCGAGGTTTATCGCGACGGCATGGAAAGGGCCCTCTTCGAGAAAGTCCTGCCCCGCGTCAATCGTGAGTACCGCACCAATGGCGTCACCGTGGCCTTTGGTCATTCCATGGGCGGCCTCAACGCCCTGATTGTCAGCCTGCGCAACCCCCTGCACTTCAACGCCGTGGCCGTCGCCAGCCCCTTCACCTTCGACACGTCTCCCTATGACTGCGAGATGGCCATTGCCGCCTTCGAGAAGCAGTTTGGCGGCGGCTGGGCCAACGTCTACCGCAGCGCCATCAAGGGCAAATTCCCCGATCGCGAAAGATTCGAAGCCGTGGATCCCTTCACCCAGATCCGGCGCAGCGCGGCCCAGCCCTTTCCCATCCTCCTGACCAGCGGCACCCGCGACAGCTTTGGCCTCTTCCCCCACAACAAGCGCCTGCACGAGACCATGGCAAGCGCCGGCATAGAACACGAGTGGATCGTCCAGGAGAACGTGGGCCACGGCACCGTGCAAAAACCGGAGATTTACCTGTGGATGAGCAGGCAGGCGCGCGAAGCCCAGGAACGCCAGGCGGCCACCAGCGCCGGCGGCGGCGGGCGCTGATTGTCAGAAGGCCCGGCCGGTCTGCCGGCTGGGCCTTTATTCGGAGGTTTCACCATGCCGCAGTTCGTCAAGAAAACCCTGATTCCGGCTCCGCCCGAAGAGGTGTTCCGCTGGCACGCCCGGCCCGGCGCGCTGGAGCGTCTGTCGCCTCCTTGGGACAGCGTGAAGTTGCTGGAACGCCGCGGGGGCCTGGAACCCGGCTCACGGGTCACACTCAGCGTCGGCGCGGGCCCCCTGTCGCGCACCTGGGTGGCCGAGCACGGACCCATGAGCGCGGGGCGCATGTTCAGCGACCGCCAGCTTTCCGGCCCCTTCGCTCACTGGGATCATGTCCATCGCTTCGAGCCCTCCGGCGATGGCTGTATGCTTGAAGACCGCATCGAATATGAACTGCCTTTTGGCATCATCGGGCGCGCCCTGGGCTCGGGGTTCGTCCGGCGCAAACTGGAAAGCGCCTTTGAATACCGCCACCGGGTGACCGCGTCCGACATTGCGGCCCACCTCCGCTGTGAAGGAGACAAAACCATGCGCATACTCATTACCGGCGCCAGCGGACTGGTGGGCACCGAACTCAAGAACTTCCTCACCGCCGGAGGCCACGAAGTCAAAACCCTAGGGCGCGGCGCCAGTGCGGACATCCAGTGGAACATCGAGCGCGGCCAGCTCGACGCCGACTCGCTCGAGGGCTTCGACGCCGTGGTGCATCTCGCGGGCGCCAACGTCGGTGAACGCTGGACGAAAAAGCACCGCGAGTCCATCCTTGAAAGCCGCGTGCAGGGCACGGCGCTGCTGTGCCGCGCCCTGGCCAAACTGAAGAAGAAGCCGCAGGTGCTTGTCTGCGCCTCGGCCGTCGGCATCTATGGTGACCGCGGGGACGAGGAGTTGGACGAGCACTCCAGCCACGGTCAGGGGTTTCTGGCTTCCGTCTGCCGCTCCTGGGAGTCCTCCTGCCAGAGCGCGATTGAGGCCGGCATTCGGGTCGTAAATGCCAGGTTCGGCATCGTGCTGAGCCCGCGCGGCGGCGCCCTGAAGAAGCTGCTGCTGCCCTTCAAGCTCGGCCTTGGCACCAACCTGGGCAGTGGCCGCCAGTTCATGAGCTGGGTCAGCATTGACGACGCCATTGGCGCAATTCACCACGCGCTGGTTACCCCGACACTGAGCGGACCCGTGAACGTGACTGCTCCGGCCCCCGTTACCAACCGCGAGTTCACCCGCACCCTGGGGCGCGTACTTTTCCGGCCCGTGCTCTGGTTCCTGCCCTGGGCCGCCACGGCCCTGCCCCTGATGCTCATCATGGGCGAGATGGCGCAAGAAATGCTGCTGGGCGGCTCCAGGGTTCTTCCGCGAAAGCTGGAGACCTCCGGCTACAAGTTCCGCCACCCGACACTGGAAAGCGCCCTGCGCCATGTGCTGGGCCGTCGCGGACGCCTGGACGTCCCTGCCACCGTGATGGCCTGATGCGTATCGCCGTCATTGGCGCAGGCATGGGCGGGTTGAGCGCGGCTGCCGCTCTGGCGAAGCTCGGTCACGAAGTGACTGTGTTGGAGGCCCACAACCTGCCGGGCGGCTGCGCCCAGACCTTCCTTCAACGAGGTTGCCGATTCGACGCCGGCGCAACTCTGGCCGGCGGCTTCAACCGGGGCGGGCCCATGGCCCTGCTCGAGGAGGCTACGGGCGCGCGTTTCAACACACGCCAGGCCGACATCGCCATGGCCGTGCATCTTCCCGGCGAGGCCCCGGTACTGCGCTACGGAGATGGGCGCTGGGCCCAGGAACGCTTGCGCGCCTTTGGTCCCCAGGCCGAGCGCTTCTGGCATTGGCAGGAAAGCCGCGCGGATCTGCTCTGGGCCTTTGCCACGCACCTGGCGCCATGGCCGCCACAACGCCCCTCCGACCTGCTGATGCTCCTGGCAGATGCGGCGCGCTTGCTGGCCGCCCGCTCACACGTCGGCCTTTCCTTGTCGCTGGCAAGGGAGGCCGTGAGCGCCCTTGGCCGCTACCTGCCGCAAGGCAACGAGTCGCTTCGCATGTTCATCGACGCCCAGTTGCTCATCTCAGCCCAGTGCCAAAGTGATCGCGCCAATGCGCTCTACGGGGCCTGCGCGCTGGACTTGCCAAGGCGCGAAGTACGACACGTGGCAGGCGGCATCGGCGCGCTCGCCTTTGAACTGTCGCGCACGCTTACAGCCCACGGCGGCCGTGTGATTTTCCGTTCGCGCGCCCATCGCATCGTGGTTGAGCGGGGTCGCGCTATGGCCGTAGAAACGGCCATGGGCCGCCTGGAGGCCGACGCCATCATCGCAAACCTCACCCCGCCGAGCCTCGCGCGACTTCTGGGCGAGCACGCACCAAAGGAGCTCGCGGTTCCTCCTTCGGAGATGGAGTTCGGAGCCTTCACCGTTTACGCTGCCGTGGAATCGGCCTGCGACGACCGTTGCCTGCACCATCAGATTGTGCTCCGCCGCCCCCTGAGCGAAGGCAACAGCCTCTTTGCCTCCCTGAGCCCAAGCTGGGATGAAAGCCGCGCCCCGCGGGGACTGCGTGCCCTTACACTCAGCACCCACACGCGGCTGGAGCCATGGCTCAAGCTGCGCGACCATGAGCCAGTCTATGAAGAACGCAAGGCGTCCCTGGCCGCTCAACTTCTGGAGAGTGCCAAGGCGGCACTTCCCGGAGTCATCCGAGATGTCGCATTCAGCCTGGCCGGCACACCCTCGACGTTCAGGGATTTCACGCTGCGTGCCGGAGGCTGGGTAGGCGGCCGGGCCCAGACCAGCCTTCGCGTGGGCATGGCCCCACGGGTCATGCCCGGACTGTGGCTCGTGGGCGACAGCATCTTTCCGGGGCAAAGTGTGGCGGCTACTGCGCTGGGCGGCATGCGTGTGGCGCGCCAGCTCCATGGCGACTATTCGAGCTCTTTGAGCGTGTCGCGCTCGAACTGGTCCATGTCACCGATCTCTTCCAGCATCTCCCGCTCAATGCCCTGAAAGTGCTCGCGCTTGATGGGCAGCTTTGACTCAGGTTGCGGCGAGACATGGCCTCGCGATGGAGCCTGAGAAGGCTGGCCCAACAAGCCCGCGAACTCGTCGCTTGAAACCAGCTTGGCTCCTTCGCGACGGCAAACGCTGCGCACCTCGCGGTCGTTGCTGACCACGGTCAGCCGATGGGGATCGAGGGCCTCCTCCACATAGCGGCAAATGGCGCGGTCGGCGCTTTGCTCGTCGGGGCCGCAAAACTTCACGCGCACGCCCGGCCGCTGCAACTCGCCCGGTGAAATCACCCCAGGCGTACCATCCAGAAAGCAGATCACTTCACGGTTCTTGCTTCGGGAAAATGCACTGAGCAGCTCAAGCATCTGCAGCCGCGCCACGTCATCGACGGCGGCGCGGCGGTTTGGCTTGAGCACGTGGAGCAGGTTGTAGCCGTCAATGAGATACATCGGACCGGTCAGTGAGTAGCGCTGTGTTAGTTCTATGAAGTGTACATGAAGCGACGATGGGTCAGGGCGAAAAGAAAACTTAGTCCCATTCTGCGGCGCAAATGCATGACTTGATATGGTTTAGACGAAGCAGCAAGGCCGCATTGGTGGGTCTCATTGGACGTTGTGGCATTCTTCTTGTACGATTAACGGCTCACCAACTGGTTTTTTGTGGAACTTTTCCTGAGGCGGAAGGGTTACCTGTACATCATTATGCTTACGGAGGAGTAAGGCAATGAGAACACTAGGGCGCGCCCTTACGCTCTTGACGATGCTCGCGCTGAGCAGCGCGGCATTGCAGGCCCAGACCACAGTCGAACTTCTGACATCGGCGACGGAGACCACACCCCCTGGTTCGGCTCCGTACTATTCAGGTTCGCCTATCAACACCTGGTATCACGACCAGCGCTGGCAAGCTATCTACATGGCCAGTGACTTGACGGCTGCGGGCATTCCTTCCGGAGCAATGATCTCGGCGCTTCAGTTGAAGGCCATCTCGACGCCGGGTACCGACGTTCTGAATTTCCGTATCAGAATGGCGCATACCACCGCGACCACGATTACAGCATGGCAAACTACAGGCCTCACGGCTGTGTACGGTCCTACCACGATCTCGGCCGGCGCCTTCAGTTCGGGGGCCTGGTATGCCTTCACCTTCTCGTCGAGCTTTCAGTGGAACGGCACGAGCAACCTGATCATTGAGTGGACCACCGACGGCACGACCTTCGTGTCGGGAGGCGGTTCTTATGTACGTACCACCACGGGCACTCGCTCTGTTTATGGCTATTCCGACAGCGGGTACACGTGGCCCTTCGACAGCATGACGGCATACACAACGACGTCGGTCCCGTCCATGAGGGTGACGTTCACTAACCCGGGCCCCTACATTTCCGTAACCTCGGCCACCAACCCCCTGGCGCTGGGCACGACCTCACAGGGCACGCCCAGCACCCCCGTCAGTTATACCGTGACGGGCGGCAGCCTCACGGGCAACGTCACAGTCACTGCACCCACAGGGGTGGAACTGTCCATCACGGGCTCGGGCGGCACTTATGCCTCAAGCCACGTGCTCACGCCCACCAGCGGTTCGCTGAACCAGACGGTTCACGTGCGCATGACCGGAGCCTCGGCCGGTTCGATCTCCGGCAACATCACACACAGTGGCGGTGGCGCTTCGACGGTCAACCTGGCCGTCACGGGCACCGTCAACCCCCCACCGCCCGTCATCACTGTGACGTCGGGAACCACACCGCTGAACCTCGGGACAACCTCCCAAGGTGTCGCAGGCACCCCGGCCAGCTACACCGTTTCCGGCGTGAATCTCACGGCCAACGTTTTCGTCAGTGCTCCGGCCGGCGTTGAGGTCTCAACGACGGCGGGCTCGGGCTATGCCACTTCGATCCAGCTCACCCAGACAGGCGGCACACTCGCCACGACCACCGTCTACGCCCGCATTGCGGCCTCGGCAACGCAGGGCGCCATCAGTGGCAACCTGGCCCACACCACGACCGGCGGCACGCCGGTGAACCTTGCGGTCACGGGCACCGTGACTGCACCGGTTCCGACCATCACCGTCAGCGCCGGCACGCCGCCCCTGAACCTGGGCAGCGTCGTGGTTGGCAGCGCGGGTACCCCGGTCGCGTACACCGTGACCGGCGCCAACCTGACCGCGGACATCGTGGTCACGGCGCCTACGGGCGTCGAGATTTCGCAGACGGGCGCAGGCGGCACCTATGCCGGTACGCAGAACCTGGTGCCCACGGGTGGCAGCGTCAACGCCACCATCCACGCCCGCCTCATTGGCGCCACGGTGGGCGCCGTCAGCGGCGACATCACGCACACCAGCACCGGCGCCACCCAGCAGAATCTCGCGGTCACCGGCACGGTGACCCCGCCTCCGCCGTCCATCACCATCACCGGCGTCACGCCCCCGCTGAACCTGGGAACCGTTTTCCAGGGTAACGCGGGCACGCCCCAGTCTTACACGGTCACCGGCGCCAACCTCACGGCCAACATCACCGTGACGGCTCCCGCGGGTGTCGAAGTCTCCCAGACGGGCGCGGGCGGCACCTACGCCACGACCCAGGCCCTGGTTCCAACGGCCGGCAGCGTCAACGCCACCATCCACGCCCGCCTTACCGGCACCACTGTCGGCGCGGTCAGCGGCAATATTACCCACGTCAGCACCACGGCTTCTCAGAACGTGGCCGTGACCGGCACCGTCAACCCCAACCTTCCCAACATGGAAGTGGCGCGTGGCGGAGCCATCGCCGACGGCGGCACGGACGCACTGGGCAACGTTCCCTTCGGCGCGGCCCAGACCCTGACGTACACCATCTCCAACACTGGCACCCTTGGCCTGAACCTCACGGGTGCGCCCAACCTGGTGGTCATCACTCCCGTGAACAACTGCACGGCATCGGTCACCGCCGCTCCGGCCTCTGCGTCGGTGGCTGTCGGCGGCTCGGTCACGTTCACGGTCGGGTACAACGTCGCAGCGGCGGGCGCCTTCAGCTTCACTGTCTCCATCGCCAACGACGACCCCGGCACGGGCAAGAACCCCTACAACTGGACCGTCAGCGGCACGGGCGTCTCCGCCCCTGTCATTGGCGTCACCCGTGGCAGCGCCATCGCCGACGGCGGCAACCACGCCATCGGCACGGTGGGTACGGTGCAGGCTATGCCCTTCACCTTCACGGTGTCCAACATGGGCAATGCCCCCCTGGCCCTCAATGGCACGCCGGAAGTGGCCATCAGCGGCATGACGAACTGCATCGCTCAGGTTACCGGCACTCCGGCCACGAGTGTGGCTGTCAGCGGCTCGACCACGTTCACCATCAGCGTGCGCGCCCTGGCCTCGGGTCCCATGAGCTTCCAGGTCAGCATCGCCAACAACGACATCGGTACCGGAAAGAACCCGTTCAACTTCACGGTGGACGGTATCGGCGCTGGCGGGCTCACGGCTGGCGGGGGCACTGGGGGCGGCAACGCCTGCTCGGCCCAACAGGACCACACGGTTGGCTATGCAGCCTTGCTTTTGGCCGCACTGACGCTGCTCAGCGTCAGGGGCCTGAAGCGGCGCCTGGTCTAGCTGGTGCAGCTTTGAAAGAAGCGCGGCCCAGCCGCGCTTCTTTCTTTTTTTGGTGAGAAATGGGCAAGGACAACGGACCAAGATCAGCACTTAAAGGCATGACTTCCCGTGATTTGCGCTGAAGTTGTACGCAAGCGATGGCCGGGCAGTCATTTGCAGAAAATTGAAGGAAGCGGATTGCTTTGCGCTTTCGTGAAGGTAGTTTGAAGACTAACTGCTTAGTCTTCAAGCGTTCCGAGGGTGGCCCGAGGACTCCTGCGGCATGAAACCCTTCTTCTTCACCAAGGTCTGGAATTTCTAGGCCAGCGGCAGTCCTTCTCTCGAAGCTCTGCTTGAGTTCTGAAGCGTACAGACACTCAGGCTTATAGGACAATCTCGGCTTGGGGGCCGGTCGATTGTCCTGCAAGGTCGAGGAGATTCAACATGTTGAAGCTGAACGCGGCGCTGTTTGCGCTTGTGCTGGCCTGTGGCGGTTCGCTCATGGCCCAGACTCCGCCCATGGGCGGCTACCAGGACGCGGCCTACTCCACCGGAACGGCCTATGGTGATCAGATCGAGAGCTTCGTGCTCAAAGTCGGCACCACGACCTTGATGAGCAACCTGAACACCGGCGGCGCGGCCTATCCGTACAATACGTTCTACAGCGCCATTACCCCGGGCAACATGGTGCCGGGGTCCTCACACTCCGTAGAAGTCCAACCGGGTTCAGCCTACTCCCAGTACTTCACGGCCTGGATTGACTACAACAACGACGGCGATTTTCTGGATGCCGGCGAACAGCTCGGTACGACCGCCAACATCACGCATCCGACCTATGGTGTGATTACCTTTGTGCCGCCTTCTGGTGTAGGCGGTGTGAGACGTCTGCGTGTCAGGGCCGTATGGAACACCGCAGGCCCCCACGACCCCGTAGTGAGTTACAGTTACGGCGAAGCCGAAGACTATCTGGTCAATCTGGGCTTTGCCATCTCAACCAGTTCTCCGCTGCCCACGGCGGCCCAGGGCTCGGCCTACAACCAGAACATCCAGGCCACCAACGGCACCCTACAACTGGGTGCTGCCCGTGACGGGAACGCTGCCCCCGGGCATCACGGCTTCACAGTCCGGCAACAACCTGCTTCTGTCGGGCACGCCCACGACGGCCGGCACGTTCAACTTCAGCGTCACTGTCAATGACAGTTCTTCGCCTGCGCAGCAGTCGACCAAGGCTTTTGCCCTGACGGTGGTTCCCCCGCCGGCCGCCATGCCTTTCAGCGACAATTTCTCCACCGACAAGGGCTGGCAACTGGGCACGACCTGGACGCGCGGCGCCACGACAGGCTATTCGGCCGCCGGCCCCACGCGCGCCGAACCCTCGCAGGATGCAACAGCGAGCAGCAGCGACAACATGATCATCGGCGACACCATCGGCGGCGATTACCCTATCAACCAGAGCCAGACTTACTGGGCCGTTTCACCCATGGTGAACTGCACCACGGCGCAGAACGCCCGTCTGCGCTTCTCACGCTGGCTGGGTAACGCCATCGGGACCTCGATCTACATCCAGATTTCCAACAACGGCACCACCTGGAACACGGTGTGGGAACAGACTCCCGCCGGCGGCCAGAGCACCATCATGGACACCGCCTGGACCACCTTCACCTACAACATCAGCCAGTGGGCCAACGGTTTTGCCACCGTACAGATTCGCTTTGGCGTGGGCCCCACCGGCGCCAATCCGCACGTAGGCTGGAGCATCGACAACTTCGAAATCTATGACGGCGGCCCCGATATGGAGGTCCGCGAAGGCCCCGCACCCGGCACGGTCATCACTAACAACCAGGCCGTGAGCGGCTTGCGCCAATTCGGTAGCCAGCAGGTAAGCACCTCCAGCGCGGCCGTAACCTTCACGATCACCAACAACGGCGCCACTAACCTCGGTATTACTTTCTCGGAGCAGGGCGCCAACCCCGGCGATTTCACGGCCAATTTCACGGGTTTCACCAACCCCATACCCCCGGGCCAGTCTTCATCGTTTACGTACGTGTTTTACCCCACCGCCTTGGGCGTTCGCTCCTGTACTGCCGTACTCACACACAACGCGGGCGGCACCAGCGGCCAGCAATTCCTGATCAACCTCGAAGGCACGGGCGTTGCCGCCGCCGTCGGCGTTCTTGAAGTCCGCCTCGGCACCACGACGGGCCCCGTCATCGCCCATCAGCAGTCGCCCACGGGAACGCCGCGCGACTTCGGCAACCAGGACATCGGCGCCGGACCCACGGCATCACTGACCATCACCATCATGAACACGGGCACCGGCCCCCTGAACCTTACGGTGCCGGACCTTGGCCCCACCTGGTGGAACCAGTTCGTGCTCGATACCACCGGCTTTGCCACCACACTGGCCGCCGGCGCCAGCACTTCGGTCACGATCGCCTTTGATCCCAACGTCGTTCAAAACGGTCTGGACTCCTTCATCCGCATTCCGCACACGGACGCCACGCAGACTTCACCTTACGAAGTGCCCGTGATTGGTAATGGCACGACCACGGTGACCACCCCCCAGGCCACCGTGAAAGAAGGCTCCATGGCCGGTCCCACTGTCACTCACAACCAGGCCGCCGCGGGCACGGCCCGCGATTTCGGCGGCCAGATCGTTTCCGCCGGTCCCACGGCCGCGCTCAGCATCTTCATTTCCAACACGGGCAGTCAGGCCCTGACCCTCGGCACGCCGACCAAGGGCGGCACTCACGCTTCAGACTTCGTGCTCAGCACCACGGGGTTCTCGACCTCGGTGGCGCCCGGAGGCAACACCAGCTTCACCATCGCCTTTGACCCCACGTCCGTGGGCGTCAAGAACGCTACTGTCACTTTCACCCACAATGACCCCGGGGCCACTTCGCCTTTCACCATCAACGTGACAGGAACCGGTATCACCACGGCCGCCGTCATTGTGGTCAAGGCCGGCGGCGCGGCCGGCACCACCCTGACCAACCCGGCACCTGCCACGGGCGCGCTGAACTTCGGCAACCTTGACATCAACGCGGGCCCCTCGACGGCCGTCGTCATCTACATTGAGAATACCGGCACGGCTTCCATGACGCTGGGTACTCCCGCGCTCGCGGGGGCGGGGGCGCCGCACTTCGTGCTCAACACCGCGGGATACTCGACCACGGTGGCCGTGGGCGCCAACACGAGCTTCACGGTGGCCTTCGACCCCTCAACAATCGGAGCCAAGACGGCCAATGTCAGCGTGACGCACAATGCCTCCGGAACAGCGACTCCCTTCGTCATCAACGTGGCGGGCAACGGCATCCTCAACTCGCCCATCGTTGAAGTCCGTGAGGGTACTGCCACGGGCACAGTCGTCACCAGCGGGGCTGTCGCCACCTCCGGCGGTGGCCGTGACTGCGGCAGCGTGGATGTCGCCGCCGGCGCGACCTCGCCCATTACCATCGTCATTGTCAACGCGGGCAACCAGCCCATGACACTGGGCACGCCAACCCTGACCGGCCCTGAAGCCTCACAGTTTGCACTGGACACAGCGGGCTTCAGCACCACGGTGGCGGCGGGTGCCAGTACCCAACTCACCGTAACCTGCAACCCGACGGCTGTCGGCACCAAGGACGCTCAGATTGAGTTCACCCACAACGACACCTCGGGCACGCCTTCACCTTTCATCGTGCCTGTGATTGGGCGCGGCACTTCGGCCACCGGCGTCCAGATTCTGACGGCCTCTTTGCCCTCAGGGGCCATGGGCACCAGTTTCTCGACGGTGAACTTCTCGGCCAATCAGGGAACGGCGCCCTATGCATGGTCGATGTACAAATCCACTCTGCCTGCGGGCCTGACACTCAGCGCTTCAGGCGTGCTCTCGGGTATTCCCGCGGTCTCCGGCAGCTTCAGCATTGCCGTGCGGGTTACGGACGCCGGCGGTGGAACGGACGAGCGCAACTACACGCTGGTCATCGCCGGCAGCCCCCTCCTGCCCACGGCGGGCGGCGGTGGCGGCGGTGCCTGCGCCTCACAATCCGAGGGCAACCTCGGGCCGTTGGCCGCGCTGGCGGCCCTGCTCGCGCTGCTGGCGGGTGTCAGGGTGGCGCGCCGCGCCTAGGCCTGGCTGGTTAGTTCAAAGCATGGGGCGACGCTTAGCGTCGCCCTTTGTTTTGGGCAGGCTCGGCCGCGGGTGTAAGATTTTGTCGTACAGTGTGTGTTGAAACACTTGATTGCATGGGTGCTCGTGGTAGTCTTTGGAGCGCGTAGAAATCCGAACGTCTTAGGGCTTGTCTTTCGAACCCCGGCACCCCCGAGGGCGTAGAGGCACGCCCGTTCCATGGGACATGCTGGCCGAACTGCGGGAAGTCAACGGAGGAGGCAGACACATGAAGTACCTCAGCGGCAAGTTGGCGGTGGCGCTTTTGCTGGCCCTTGGCGCAGGCACCCTTTGGGCCCAATCGCCGCCCTTGGGTGGCTACGCTAACTCGCCCTACTCGTACGGCACTTCGTACGGCATGTACATCGCGAACGTTGAGATCAAGCAGGGAACGAACGTGCTGCTGAACCACGGCAGCACGCCCAGCAGCGCGCCCTACAACACGTTCTACGGTGCCGTGCCCCCGGCCCTGATGGTGCCGACGGTCAACCACACCATCACCGTCACCATCGGCGGCGGCTACCAGACTGGCGTGACGGCCTGGGTCGACTTCAACAACGACGGCACGTTCAACGACACCAACGAACGCGTTTTCTGGTCGACGTCCTATGCCGTCGGCCCCATCGTCATGCAGTGGTCGCCCCCCGCAGGCGCTGCGGGCAACTGCCGCATGCGCTTCCGCACCAACTACTACGCGGCAGGCCCCTACACCTGCTATGCGTCGTACTACTACGGTGAGGCGAAGGATTACCTCGTCAACTTCGGCTTCTCGATCACGACTTCGTCGCCCTTGCCGACGGCTGCACAAGGCTCGCCTTACAACCAGGTGATCACGGCCACCAACGGCACCACGCCTTACACCTGGAACACGGCCATCACCGGCCTGCCCCCGGGCATCACCGCTACGCCTCAGGGCAACAACCTGCTGCTCTCCGGCACGCCGACCACCGTGGGCAACTATAACTTCGTCCTGACCGCAACTGACAGCAAGACGCCCACGCCGGACGTTGCCCAGCGCAACTTCCAGCTCGACGTCGTGCCTCCGCCGGCGCCCATGCCGTTCTCGGACAGTTTTTCGACGGCAACAGGCTGGCAACTGGGCGCAACATGGCAGCGCGCGCCCTGCGTGGCTTACGCGCCCAGCGGCTCGCCGCCGCGCAGCGAGCCCGGCACGGACGCCACGGCCTCTTCTTCCGACAACTACATCCTCGGTGACAACATCGGCGGCGACTACGCCACCAGCCAGGGCGCGACGAACTACGCCATTTCGCCCATGGTGAACTGCACCAACGGCACCAACGTGAAGCTGCGCTTCCGCCGCTGGCTTGGCTGCTCCATCGGCACGACGGCCAACATCTCGATTTCCAACAACGGGACGCAGTGGACCGAAATCTGGAGCAGCATCGTGGGCGGCTCCCAGACCACGATTCGTGACACGACCTGGAGCACGCAAACGCTGAACATCGGTCAATGGGCCAATGGCTCGGCCACCGTGCAGATCCGTTTCGGGATGGGCCCGACCGGCACGACCGTTCACACCGGCTGGTGCATCGACGACTTTGAAATCTACAACGCGACCTCTGAAATGGAGGTCCGTGAGGGCGGCGCGAC
>JABARW010000064.1 GCA_019186845.1 Planctomycetota bacterium
GCTCTACCACTGAGCTACAGGCCCCGCCTTCGCCAAGGCTTCGGCGGGCAAGCCCGCAAAAACCCGGGTGACCCGCAAATCTGTAGCCGCGTTGCCCTGGCTTGCCAGACGAAGCTCGCGAAGCGAGCGGAGTCTGGTGCGCCGGGGCGGACTCGAACCGCCGACCTCACGCTTATCAGGCGTGTGCTCTAACCAGCTGAGCTACCGGCGCATGGTTCACGTCGCGGGTAAAGCCTTGGGGCCGAAGAAATCTCGGCCCCGGAGGCGTCATATGTTGAATAGCCTAAGCGCGAGGAAGTGCCTAAACATCGGGGATGCTTTCGCTATGAGATTCCTCGAAGGAATACTCATATTCTGGTTTGACCCAGAGTCCCCGGCGTCTATTTATCCTTAGAAAGGAGGTGATCCAGCCGCAGGTTCCCCTACTGCTACCTTGTTACGACTTAGCCCCGATCACCGACCCTACCCTAGACGCCGCCCCCCTTACGGTTGGGCTAACGGCTTTAGATAGAACCGGCTCTCATGGCTTGACGGGCGGTGTGTACAAGGCTCAGGAACATATTCACCGCGGTATGGCTGACCCGCGATTACTAGCGATTCCGGCTTCATGAAGGCGAGTTGCAGCCTTCAATCCGTACTGGGGGTGGCTTTCTGGGATTTCCTTGACGTCGCCGTTTCGGATCTCTTTGTACCACCCATTGTAGCACGTGTGTAGCCCAGGCCGTAAGGGCCATGATGACTTGACGTCGTCCCCACCTTCCTCCGTCTTACGAGGCAGTCCCGCTAGAGTGCCCGGCATGACCCGGTAGCAACTAACGGCAGGGGTTTCGCTCGTTATGGGACTTAACCCGACATCTCACGACACGAGCTGACGACAGCCATGCAACACCTGCACAGGATTTCTCTTGCGAGTTGGCCGACGTTTCTGCCGGTTACATCCTGATGTCTAGGCCTGGTAAGGTTCTTCGCGTTGCTTCGAATTGAACCACATGCTCCACCGCTTGTGTGAGCCCCCGTCAATTCCTTTGAGTTTTACCCTTGCGAGCATACTCCCCAGGCGGTGCACTTAACGCTTTTGCTTGGGGAGGGAGTGAGTTAGGACCCACCCTCTCCCTAGTGCACATCGTTTACGGCATGGACTACCGGGGTATCTAATCCCGTTCGCTCCCCATGCTTTCGCGCCTCAGCGTCAGATTGCGGCCAATGCGTCGCCTTCGCCACCGGTGTTCCCTGTGATATCTGGGCATTTCACCGCTCCACCACAAGTTCCACGCATCCCTCCGCACCTCCAGTTCGACAGTATCACGGCCAGTTCGACGGGTGAGCCGCCGGATTTCAACCGTAACTTATCAAACCGCCTACGCGCCCTTTAAGCCCAGTGATTCCGAATAACGTTCGTGACCTACGTATTACCGCAGCTGCTGGCACGTAGTTAGCCGTCACTTCCTCTGGGGTATAAGTCATCGCGTGGGTTACACGCTTATTCCTTCCCCCTGACAGTGGTTTACAACCCAAGGGCCTTCATCCCACACGCGGCGTCGCACGTTCAGACTTGCGTCCATTGACAATGATTCTCGACTGCAGCCTCCCGTAGGAGTCTGGGCAGTGTCTCAGTCCCAGTGTGGCCGACCATCCTCTCAGACCGGCTACGCGTCGTTGCCTTGGTAGGCCGTTACCCTACCAACTAGCTGATACGATATGGCCCCCTCCTTGAGCGCCCGAAGGCTTTGACCCCTGTAAGATGCCTTACTGTGGTCTTATGCGGTATTATCACCCGTTTCCAGGTGTTGTCCCCCACTCAAGGGCAGGTTAACCATACATTACTCACCCTTCCGCCACGCCATTGCTGGCGTTCGACTTGCATGCCTCATCCACGCCGCCAACGTTCATTCTGAACCAGGATCAAATTCTTCATCAACAAAATTTCGCTTCGGTCCCGGCCTGCGCCGACACCGATAATTGACGAAAATTCGAACCGGCTCACATCACTTGGCAAACTCAAAACTCGAATTGATCGAGTGTTGCGTTTTGCAAAGATGTGATGGTTACTTTTGCGAGCGACAGCCCCTTCGTCGAACCGAAGTTCTCAGGAGCTTCCTCTCGCGACCAGGCCTGCTGTGCAGACCTGGCGTGAGCAGGACATGGCTTGCGCCACGCCCACTCGGATCCTTCCGCCAAGGCGCCTTGCGGCAACCCCGGCAGACGCGGTTTCTGACACTTCTCCACATGAGAGAAATGGCTGAGTCCGAAGACTCCGCCTGTCAGTCCGCCTCACATCCTCGCGCTTTTGGCTATTCAGTTTTCAAAGAGCCGTTTTGCCCGCTATCCGCTCTCGCGGCGCCACAGACAAAACAACCGATGCACAACGACCCTGCACTTGGCTGGGCCGGTTGGGCACCGGGCGCGCAGGGCTCAAAGCCCCAGGCGTTCAATGCCGAATCCAGCACAGCGGTTGTCGGGTATTTCGCGCTCGTCACTTCTCGCGGCCGGACCTGAACTCTGGCCGACCCGCTTGATGCGTGCCGCAACTTCCCCGTCGCTTATTCAGTTTCTGCTTCGTCCTGCCAGCTGCTTCTGTCCACTGCCCCGCATGACTGCCGCGGGAAGCCCACCGTAGCGAGCCGTCATCCGCCAGTCAAGCAAGAAAACAACTTTTCTTTGCTCAACCTTACTCTCTGCCTTACAAGCACTTGCAGCTTTACTCACTTCGCTTGCGCGGCTCTTTCCCGACCCCTTTTGCCTGCGGGGCGGGTGAGAGTAACGACAATCGGCCCCCAGTCAAGCTTCACTTCAGTTTTTCTTCAAAAAGCCTGCGGACCCTCTCTCCAGGCCGGGATCGAGCCATCAGTAGTTCGTCAACGCGACGATCCTGCGCCCCTCCAGAAGCTTGCGTCCGCCCAGAAAGCCCAGCTCCACCACGAAGGCGCAGGCCACCACGCTGGCCCCCTGCTTCTCCACGAGGTCGCAGGCGGCCTTGGCCGTGCCCCCCGTGGCCAACAGGTCATCGATGATGACGACGCGCTCGCCGCGCCGAACCCCGTCGGTGTGCATCTCCAGCGTGCCCTCGCCATACTCGAGCTTGTAGCTCGTAGAAACGCGCTGGTAGGGAAGCTTGCCCGGCTTGCGCACGGGCGAAAAGGGCAGGCGCAGGGTGTGGGCGAGCACGGCGCCGAAGATGAAGCCGCGCGCCTCGATGCCGACGATGCGCTGGGGCTTGAGGCCCTCGAGTTGTTTCTCGAAGGCGCCATTGATGGCGGCCATGGCCGTGGGGTCGGCCAGGACGGGCGTGATGTCCTTGAAAACGATGCCCTTCTTGGGGAAATCCGGGATGTCGCGAATCAGCTTGCGCACACTTTCCATGGCAGCTCCAGTTGACACGTCAAGAATGTCGTCGTTTCGCTTTTACGCTTTGCCAGAGGAAGGTGCAAGCGCCCCACAAAGGCTATACTCCCGCCCATGAACCTGATTCATGCGGCAAAGACGGGACTCGCGGCGGCGATCACTGCCGTCATCTACCTCGCCTTCAACATCCCCCACGGTTTCTGGGCCGTGGTCTCCGCTGTCGTCGTCATGCAGGCCAACATCGGCAGCTCTCTCAAGGCCTCCTGGGCGCGGCTTTTGGGCACGGCCATGGGCGCCTTGATCGGGGCCTCACTGGCCGCCTCGTTCAATGCGCTGTGGCCGGGCCTGCTGGCCCACGGCGAGGGCCTGGGCCTGGGCCAGGCATCGCTCATGGCGCTGGCCACGGGCGCCGGCGTCGCTTTGACCGGAGCGCTGTGCATCGTGCTGCGCCTCAAAGATGCCTATCGCCTCGCCGGCGTGACCTGCGCCATCGTGCTGCTCGTGTTCGCCCAGCACCCCTGGGAGAGCGCGCTTCAGCGCACGCTGGATGTAGCTCTGGGCATTTTCGTGGCCCTGGTCGTCACCGTCTTCGTGTGGCCCTCGCGCGCCAGGCAGCAGCTTTCGTCCAAGCTGGCAGAAGTGCTGCGTGATATTGCCGCGCTGTGCGCTGCCCTGGAGCACGCCTACCAGAATCGCTGCTACCTGCCTCAGGAACTGGGGGCGATGCGCGACGCCATGAAGCAGAAGTTCCGCGACAGCCGCGCCTTGCTGCAGGAGGCGGACAACGAGCCGGGCCGCACGGCAGCGGAAGCCGCGGCGCTGGGCGAGCTGTTTGTGGGTGTGGAGCGTCTATTGGAGCATGTCCTGAGCCTGGACGAAGCCGCGCGCTCCAGCGACGCTGAGCCGGGCGACCCGCGCGAAGAGCCGCGCGACGACGAGCTGCACCGGAAGATTGCCGGCGAGATCAAGGAGCTCACGGCCCTGGTGAAAGCGGGCTGCGAAGCACTGGCGGACGCCCTGATCAAAAGGGGCCAGTTGCCCGAACTGGCCCGCATGGACGAAGCCGTGGGTCGCCTGGACGCGCGGCTGCTTGAGCTGAGAACGTCGGGCATTTCGCGCCGCCAGCCGCTCGATGAAGTGATGCGCTTCCATATGTTCGTGCAGGCGCTCAAGGCGCTGAGCCGCGACCTGGTGGTCGCCGCGGGCAAGCTGCGCGCGGGCGCCGGCCGCGACCTGGACCCCGCGCAGGTAACGCGCCGCGTCAAGGGCTGACCCCGCACGATAGGAACCGGACGCGGCAGTGCTATGCTGCGCGCCCAAGGAGACAAGCATGAAGCTCACTATGGCCGCCGCGACACTGTTGATGCTGGCCGTTCTCTGCGCTGCCTGCGCGAGCACGGGTGGCGAAGCGCCCAAACCCGCCCCCACCTTTACGGAAGCGCAAAAGGCGGAACTGGCCGAAGGCGTGTTCAAATTGCTCAAGGATCGCTGCGCGGAGTGCCACCAGGCCGGGGCGCCCAAGATCTACGCGAAGATCGACTACATGCTTGACCACGAAAAGCTGGTCAAGAGCCGATGGGTCAAGCTCGACGCACCGGAGCGTTCAGCCCTCTACACCGAGTGTGAGGAGGGTTCCATGCCCCTGAAGCTCAACGCCGACGGCAAGCCCAAGATCAAGGACCCCCTGCCCCAGGCGCAAGTGGAAATGCTGCTGCAATGGCTGCAGGCCGGGGCGCCGAAGTGGAAGGGGCAATAGCCGCCGGCGCGCCCGCGCCAGAGTCTTGACGCGTCAATCCTTAGGAGGCTGCATGCGCATCTTCATTTCGGCGGACATCGAGGGTTGCACGGGCATCGTTCATCGCGATCAGCTCATGCCCGAGGGCAAAACCTACGGCGCGGCGCGCAAGCTTATGACCGGCGACATCAACGCCGCCATCGTAGGCGCCCTGCGCGCCGACCCGGGAGCAGAATTCGTGGTCTGCGACGGGCATGGCGTGATGCGCAACATCCTGCTGGAAGAGCTGCACGAATCCGCCCAGCTCGTGATCGGCCCGGCCACCGTCGAGAACAAGCCGCTGTGCCAGGTCCAGGGTTGCGACGACAGTTTTGACCTAGCACTATTCGTCGGCTACCACTCCCGGGCCGGCACCCAAGGCGGCCTGCTGGCCCACACCTGGGTAGGCAGCACCATCTGCAACTTCAGAATCAACGGCCAGCTTGTCGGAGAAGCCGCGCTCAACGCGGCCGTGGTGGGCACCTGGGACATTCCGGTGGGGCTGGTGGTCGGAGCCAGCGAACTGGCCCCCGAGTGCGAGCAAACACTACCCGGCGGCCATGTGTTTGTGCAGACCAAGCAGACGTATGGACCCACGGCGGCACTCTGTCTGCCGCCGTCGAAAACGCGCCGGCTGATTGAGGACGGCGCGGAGGAAGCGGTCAAGCGCTTCCAGGCCGGAAAGCTCAAGGCGCTCAAACCCAAGCTGCCGGTAACCATGGAAGTTGAGGTTTACCGCCGCGAGATGGCCGACAAGGCCTGCCGCGTCGCGGGTGTCGAGCGCGTCGCAGAGCGTGTCATCGCAGTGACCGCGCCTCGCGTGGACCTGGCGGCAGCGGCAGCCTGGAATGCCGTGGTCCGTGCCCAGGACGAAGAAGCCTCCTGGCTCAAGTAGTGCCAACAACGTCAAAGCAGGCCTGGAGGCGCCGCTGCGCCACGCCGTTACTCGACGGCATCGATGGGATTTTCTCAGCACAACAGTGACACTTTTCAAGGATGTCGAAGGCATCCATGCAGCTAATGTTGCGCATGTCATGAATGTGCGATCTGTGCACCTTTGAGCACCGCGTCAAGTAATCGGCGGATTCAGCTTCACAGGCAATGCTAGCGCATATAACATGCCGCCCACTTTAGTCCCAAAGCAACTGCCCCCTTGGCTCTGTCATAGCCAGGCAGGACCACGAGGCAGGTGGTGACCGACAAGTCAGGGTGTTTTTTGTCCGCTGCCTTTGGCAGCAGAACTTTCAGTGAAGGAAGCAAGATGAACCGAATCATGCTGACTGTGCTTGCAGCCCTCCTCTTGGCGCCGTTTGCCTTTGCCCAGTCCACGTGGAACGGCGGCACCAGCACCAACTGGGGTGACGCCGCCAACTGGAGCGCGGGTGTACCGACGGCAACGACCGACGCCGTCATCTCCGGCTCGGCTGCAACCATGCCTACGCTGAACGTGGCCGCCACCTGCCAATCCCTGACGATTCAGACGGGAGCCACGCTCAGCGGCGCTGGCCAGACCCTGACAGTCAATGGCAACTGGATCAACAACGGCACCTATACGGCCGGCACATCCACCGTGGTGATCGGCGGAGCCACGGACTCCACCATCGCGGGTACCAGCACGACTTCGTTCTGGATGCTTCATATCAGCAAGGTGAGCCTTGCCGTCCGGGTGACACTGGAAGCCAACATCAACGTCAACTCGACGGGCAATCCTTCGATGAACATCATCGCGGGAACGTTCGTCACAAACGGACGCAACGCCACGATAGGCGGCACGCTTTCGAGCTCAGGCAGCAGCAGCTCCGAGTTCAGCGTAACCGTAGGCGGTATCGTAAACCTCAGCTCCATTAACCAGAACAACCCCGGACTGGCGTTCCTGTCCGTGTATGGCGGCACATTGAACATTTCGGGCACGCACACCATTTTCAACGCAGGCCCGCGCTCTGACGTCTTCGGGGGCAACGTAAACTACACGGGCACGGGCGTCAATCTGAGCCTGGCGACCAACAACGTCAGCTATGGCTGGTTTGCGTCGGGCGGCAACATTTCTTTCGCCGGCAACATCACCAGCAGCATCGCGTGCTACTTCTACGCGTCGGGAACCAGCATCGTGCGTTTTGTGGGCACGACTGCGAGCACGGTCCAGTTCTTCAACAGCACGATCAATTACCAGCAGGAGTGGCGCTTCAACGACCTGCGCGTGGAGAAGACCGGCGCAGGCAGCGCAACGTTTTCGAACCCCAGCACCGGCCTTCAGCAGGGCTCGGTTACTATCGCAGGCACCCTGACCGTCAACGCGGGCACCACGGCGACCTTCTCGCCGCGCTTTGACGCCGGCTTCCAGCTTTACATCGGCGCCATCAACAATGCAGGCACCCTGAATCTCAACGCTCCGGCGGCCAACACGGTTTATGCGATCGGCGGGAATATCACCAATACGGGCACACTCACCGCTGGTGCAAACACGCGCGTGCTGCTTGCCGGCGCAGGCGATACAACGCTGTCAGGCAACATGACGTTCACCGAGCTGTACTGCACGCTGCCGGGCAAGACAATCAATTTCGGGGCCGGCAACACCTATAACGTGACCAGCCGCCTGCAACTGGAAGGCATCTCAGGCACCAACGTGCTGCTGCGCAGCACCAGCGCCGGCGTGGCGTGGAACCTGAACAACACCGGCACTGTGGTTGCCAACTATTGCGATGTGCAGGACAGCAACGCCACGGCAAACGTCACAGCGCTCAGCAGCACGAACTCGGGCAACAACACAAACTGGACTTTCGGCGGCTCGGCTTCGGCCCACACCTGGACCGGCGCCACGAGCACAGATTGGAACACAGCTTCGAACTGGAGCGCGGCCAGCGTTCCCACGGCGGCAAACGACGTCATCATTCCGAACACCGGCGCGCTGCCCTTTGCCCCGACCCTGGCGGCAACCTCGAACTGCAACTCCATCGTGATTCAGGCCGGCGGCGTGCTCAACGGCGGCAGCGGTACGCTCAACGTCAACGGGAGCTGGTCGAACAGCGGAACGTTCAATCCGGCCACGTCCATCGTCATCATGACGGGCAGCTATCCTTCGGTCATCACCGGCCCGGCCACGCAGACATTCAACCGGCTGGCCGTGAGCAAGTCGGCCCGCACGGTGGAGGTCCTGCAGCGGGTGGCCGTCACGGCCACCTATGCAACGGTCAGCACGGCCGCGCCCGGCCTGGACATCCGCCGCGGGACATTCCGCAACGCAGGATTCAACCTTACCGTCGGCAGTTCCTATGTGTCGTCCACGTCACCGGCGCAGGGAGACCTGTTCATCAGCGGCGGCACCTGCAGTTTTGGTTACGTCTATCAACTCAGTGCGCTGAAGCGCTTTGAGATCTCGGCCGGCACGGTCAGCATTGTCAATACCCACACCGTTTCCGGCGGCGAATCCGTGTTCCTGATGACGGGCGGCACGTTGAACTACAACAGCACGTCATCCAGCAGCCTGTCCGTTACCGGCAGCGGTGGTCCGGGTGCCGGGTTTGAGGCCACCGGAGGTACCATCAACTTCAATGGCGGATTCACCGTAAGCGGCACGATGGGCTTCTTGTACGCGACGGGCACGTCCGCGGTCCGTTTCATCGGCACGGCGGCGGTCACAAACAATATCCACAACACGACGGGCAGCGGAATCCAGTTCTTCCGTATTGATGACTGCCGCGTGGAGAAGTCGGCGGCGGTGACGGTGTCGTTCAATGCCTCCACCGGCTCTTACCTGGGTTCGCCCAGCATCGGTGCGCTTACCGTCAATCCCACGAACACCGCGACCTTCGGCGCGGTCAACTTCGGAGCTGGCTTTGGCTGGCGCATGAACTCCATCACCGGCGGCGGCACGGTCAACTTCAATGCCTCGCCCCTGAGCATCTCCGGCAACATCACGGCAACGTTCAACGGAGGCGCCGCCACAGAGGTCAACATTATCGGCACGGCCCCCTCGTCGCTCACAGGCAACATGGCGTTCGGCAATATCAATTGCAGGGTCCCCGGCCGCCGTATCAACTTCGGTGCGGGCAACACTTTCACGATCAACGGCCAGCTGTTCTTTGAGGGCACCGCGGCCAGTCCCGTTGAACTGCGCAGCACCAGCACCGGCGTGCAGTGGAACCTGGTTCCCACGGGCGTCATCGTGGCGCGCTACTGCGATGTGCAGGACAGCAATGCATCCTCCACCGTTTACGCCCAGCCCGGCGGCATCAATTCCGGCAACAACGTGAACTGGGTGTTTGGCGGCGCTGTTTCCGTGCTGGCATCGACGGGCGCCTTCCAGGCTGCCTGGTCCAACGACGTGTCCGGCCTGGTCAGCGGCACGTTCCTGCTTGAGAACCTGTCGGCCGGTGTTGCCACGCTGAACTCGATTACCTTCACGGCCTCGGGCACGGGCAACGACCTCACGGCTTACACGGAAGTCGCCCTCTACCGTGACAATCCGTCTGCGGGCACTCCCGGCGCCTACGATGCCGCCGACACGCTGTTTGGCACGGCGTTGACGGCGTTCACAGCCGACAACGGCACGGCCACATTCACCGACACCCTGGCCCTGGCGGCCTCCAGCACCAACCGTTTCTTCCTGGTCGTCAAGTTCAACGGTACCCCGCTGCCGACGCCGGGCCAGACGTTCCGGGCTGCCGTCAGCGCCATCAACATCACCGGTGCGCCGGTCACGGGCGTGCCGTCGTCGCCCATGGCAGGCCATCAGATTTCCACGCCGGTGCTCAACGTTTCGATCCCGAGCCTCACTGCCAAACCCGTGACTTCCACTTACGCAGGGCCCGGTGGTATCGGCTTTGAGTACGCCCGTTTCACTGTGACCAACACGAGTCCCGGACCCGCGGTCATCAACTTCCTCCAGCTCTATGGCTACACCAGCACCTCTCCGCACCTGAACAGCATCGCTTCCGTGCGGCTCTTTCAAGACACGAATGCCAACAATGGCTGGGACAACGGCGTGGATGCGCAGGTCGGCGCCACGTTCACGTCCTGGACGTCGTTCCAGAACTTTACCTATTCGGGCTCCGCGGGCACCGTTGCGGGTAACGAGGTTCGCACCTTCTTTGTCGTCGTGACACTCAACGGCTCGTCTGCGCCGCCAAACGGCGTTCAGTTGGGCTTCTATGTTTCCTCCTCGAGCTCCGTCACGGTGGGTACGCTGACGGGCAACCTGAGCACCATTCGCTACGGCGTCCAGATCCAGAATGCCGCGCTGCACGTGATTGCAACGCCCGGCACAGCAGTGCCCATGTTGCCGAACGCAAGCAGCCCGGCCGAAATCGGCAAGTTCACCATGACCAACATCAGCGCCGCAACCAGCGTAACGCTGAACAGCATCACGCTCACCGCCACGGGTACAGGCAACGACCTGACGGCCTACTCCACGCTTCGCCTTTACCGCGACACCAACAGCAACGGCTTCTGGGACGGCGGCGACACGCAGTTCGGCGCCACGCTGACGGCCTTCTCGGCCAATGACGGCACGGCCACCTTCACGCAAGGCGGCGGTGTGGCTATTGCAGGCAGCACGACGCAGACGTTCTTCGTGGTCGGCGCAATGAACGGCAGCACGCCTCCGACTGCGGGCCAGACCTTCAGGTTCTTCGTCTCCTCCTTCTCCAGCTCAGTCACCAGCGACAGCCTCGGCGTGCCCAGCCACATCATGCAGGGCATCACGGTCGTCAGCTCGGCCTTCACCTTCGCTGACGCCAGCGGCGCCACAGCCACCGACGTCTTTGTCAGCAGCACCGACAACGTTCTCCAGAACTTCACGGTGACCCTCTCTTCTTCGGGCAACGTGGACCTGCAGAACCTGACGGTGACCCACGCCGGTACCGGCAACCCGACCACGGCCTACGCGCAGGTTCGTCTGTTCCTGGACAACGGCGATGGCGTGTTCACCGGCGCCGACACCCAGGCCAACACCAATTCGGCGTCCTTCTCCGGTTCGCCCGCCACCGCCTCATTCACACTGAGCGCCGGCGCAGCCACCTTCACCCCCAGCCAGACCAAACGCTTCTTCGTCGTGGTGGACTTCAACGCCTCGCCCAGCGTCGGCCAGACCTTCAAGTGCTACGTCTCCGCGGCCACGGCCAGCGGCGGCGGCACGGCGTTGTCCGGCATTCCCACGCCCTCGACCAGCGGCAACTCGGGCCTGATCATTGTGGCCCCGACGCTGACGGTCTCGGCAACGGTGGGCACGGCCGTCAACGTCTACGCCAATGACCAGGGCCCCGGCAGCGGCGGCCGCCAGATGGGCCTGTTCACGATCACGAACAACGCTGCCGGCGTCGCCACCCTTACCCAGATCACCCTGCAGGCCAGCGGCAACGCGGACGATTCGACGGACTACTCCGAAGTCGCCGTGTACCGTGACGACGCCGCCGGCGCCAGCCCCGGCAGCTTCGACGCCGCGGACACGCCCATTGGCAGCGCGGCCACGGTGTACCCCGTCAACAACGGCACGCTGACGTTCAACGTGCAGGCCGGCGAGCAGAGCTTTGCCGCTTCGGCCTCGCGCACCTACTTTGTGGTGGTCAAGCTCAGCGGCCAGGCCTCACCGACGGAGACGCTGCAGGTCGCCGTCAGCGACATTACGGTTGGCGGCGGCTCGGCCAAAGCCGGCGTGCCCTCGAGCGTGATGTCGGGTCTCGTCATTCTGGCCCCGAGCTTCGTGTTCGCGGATAACAGCTCCGCGACGCAGGGCCAGGCCTCGCTGGGCGGCACGGGTTACACCATCCAGCAGTTCACCGTGTCCTATCCCAACGGCCCCAACAACACCCTGACCTCGATCACCGTTCAGCCCACCGGAATGGGCAACGACCAGAATGACTTCGCCACGGTCGCCCTGTACCGCGACGCCAATGCCAACGCCCAGTACGACGCCGGCACAGACGTGCTTGTGACGTCCTTCGCGGCCTTCCCCGCCGATGACACGGCGGCCAGTTTCACGATTACGGGCACGGAGTCGCAGTGGGCCGCGGGCGACGTGCGCCAGTTCTTCATTGTTGTGGATTACAACACCAACGGCACAAACAACACCACCTTCGCCACGCAGGTTCAGGGCGCCTCCGGCGGCTCCACCGGCACGACCTACAACGCCCTGCCCCAGCCCAGCTCCGGCCCCACGGCGGGCCTGCCGCTGCTCGCCAACAACATCACTGTCACGGTCAACGGCCCCGGCACGGCCACCACGGTCAACAACACCGATCAGGGCCCCGGCGGCATTGGACGGGTCATCCTGGACTTCACTCTGACCACGGTGGCGGGCAACTGGACGGTCAGCACCCTGACCTTCACCGGCCAGGGCACTGCCAACCACCAGACGGCCTACAACAGCCTTGCCCTCTACGAAGACGCCAACACCAACGGCACCTACGACGGCGCGGCCGGAGGTGACAGCCTCGCCGTAGCTGCAGCGGGCACCAGCTTCAACGCCACCAATGAATACACGGCCACTCTGACCAACACTGCTTTCCCGCCCAGCACCACCCGCCGCTTCTTCCTGGTGGGCCAGCTTGCGGGCACAGCGACCACGGGTCAGACGCTGAATGCCAACATCACCGGCCAGACTTCGACGCCTCCGGCCGGCGGCTCCTTCGTGTCCCTGCCCAGCGCCACATCCACGGCGCTGATCATTGACGCCGCAGCCCTCACCACACGCAACAGCGCCTCGGCTCCCGCCGCGGCCACCGTGGAAGGCGGCACGGCCCAGGGCCTCAGCCTGGCATTCTTTGAGTTCACGGCCACCAACAACAACGTGACCGTCAACGGCATCACCCTGACCACAGCGGGCAGTGGCGACTGGACGACTGATCTGGCCGCCGCCAACGGCGTTGAGGTCTATCAGGACAACGGAAACAATGTCTTTGACGGTGCGCCGACCGATACCCTCGTGTTCAGCGGCGCGGGTGCCAACGGCACGCTGACCTGCAACTTCACCACTCCGATCAACGTGCCTAACAACGGCTCACGCAGCATTTGGGTACGGGTCAACCTGCTGGCTTCCGCGGGCGCGAGCGTGCCGGAGACCTTCACGGCCTCCATCGCCAACGCTGCGGACGTCAACATTACGGGCGCGACCTCGATCCTCGGCACGCCCGCGCCTAACAGCAACGCGCTCAGCGTGGTCATCTTTGCGGTCACGACCTTCACTCCCACCTTCGACGTTCAGGCAGGCGGCGCCGCCATCACTATCGATGGCAGCGGCTTCCTGGCTCCTCTCACCCTGACCATCGGCGGCGTGGTGTGCCCCGGCACTCCGGTCATCGGTGCCGGCGGAACGCAGATCACGGGCTTCCTGGTTCCCCCGGGCAGCGGCAGCAACTTGCCCATCGTGCTGACGAACGGCCCGCTCGGTAACAAGACCCTGACGCAGACCTTCAGCTACGCCGGCGGAAGCACGGTCGGCGGCGGTGGTGGCGGCGGCAGCGGCGGCTGCTCGACCAGTGAAGAGCCCTTGGGCCTTGCCTGGCTTGCCGCGCTGGCCCTGCTGGCTGTGGCGGCGCGCATGGGGTTGCGCACGCGCAAGAGCTGATATTGCAGCAAGTTGAAGCATGACCCGGGGGCGCCTGTCGCCCCCGGGTTTCTTTTTGCAGCGCATGCACAGCAGGCATACTGTGCAATTTGTGCATTTTCCAAAGGTTCCTTACGGCTATATTGCATTCAATCAGCCATGTATTATACTCACGAAACATTGTCATCGCTCAACTGTCATTGATGCGTCATGGCTGGCAGCGCCTTCGCGCAGTCTGCTCTGCATGGAACCCACGAGGTCACACTCATGTTGCGAAACGCCCTTCTGCTGCTGACATTGGCCGTGCTGGCGCCCCTCGCTTTCGCCCAGACCACCTGGAACGGGGGCACCAGCACCAACTGGGGTGACGCCGCCAACTGGAGCGCGGCGTTCCGACCGCGGCCACGGATGCCATCATCTCCGGCACGGCATCGACCATGCCCACGCTCAACGTGGCCGGCAGTTGCCTGTCGCTGACGATCAACAGCGGCGCGACGCTCAACGCCGGCGCGCAAACCCTGACCGTCAACGGCAACTGGACGAACAACGGGACCTTCACTGCCGGCACGTCCAACGTGATCTTCGGGGGTACGGCCACGGCCACTGTTGGCGGCACCGCGGCCACGAGCTTCTACAAGGTCACCGTCACCAAGGGCGCCCTGGCCACGACCGTCACTCAGAACGCAGCCGTGACGACGACCCTGGCCGGCACCTCAGATTCCCTGGACATCCAGGTCGGCACCTGGGTGACCAACGGCCAGAATCTCACGGTGGCCGGCCGCGTCAACAGCACGGGCACGGCTACGGGCGAGCTCCGAGTGACGGTGGGCGGCACGGTCAACTTGAACAACATCTACGGCTGGAACCTGGATTACTTCACGGTGCAGGCGGGCACAGTGAACATTTCGGGACTGCACGAAGTGGTCAACAGCGGCCACCGCTGCGACTTCACGGGCGGCGTGGTCAACTACACGAACACGGGCACCTGCCTGCAATTGTACACGAACAACACGGGCTGGGGCTGGTATGCCTCGGGCACGGCCCAGGTGAACATCGCGGGCAGCATCAACACAAACTCGACCGTGTTCATGCAGAGCAGCGGCAGCGCCATTGTGCGCTTCACGGGCGCGACTTCGACGACGGTGCGCCTGACGACGGCCTCCTGGAGCTTTGTGGACCTGCGCATTGAGAAGACCGGGGGCGCGTCCGTGACGTTCACGGCCGGCACCTCACTGGCTTCGAATTTCACCGTTACGAACCTGACGGTCAATGCGGGCGCCGTGTTGAACCTCGGCGGAACTTTCAATGCGGGTCTGGGCTTTGCCTTCACCAACGTGACCAACAACGGCACGATCAACCAGAACGCCTACCTCATTACCCAGACCGGCAACTTCGCAAACACCGGCACGTTCAACGGCGGCACCGGCACCACCACGTTCAACGGCACCTCGACCATCACGAACTCGGGCACGTTGAACTGGTACCACGTGACGATCAACACCGGCGCCACCGTCAACGGTGCATCGACCATGAACGTGATGGGCAACTGGACCAAGAACGGCACCTTCAACCACAGTAACGGTACCGTGGTCTTCACCAGCGCCACTACATCCGTCATTTCCGGCACCACGAACTTCTTCAACTTCACCTGCACCACCGCAGGCAAGCAGATCACTTTCACGGCGGGCACCACGCAGACCATCAGCGGCACCCTGACCCTGACGGGCACCGCGGCCACCACGGTGAATCTGCGCAGCTCCGCCACCGGCACCAAGTGGTTCATCAACGACGCGGGCAACGAGTCTTGCAGCTACGTCAACGTGCAGGACTCCACGGCCACGAACTCCATCGTGGTCTATCCCGGCGGCGTGGACAACGGCAACAACACGAACTGGCTGTTCACCGCGGACATGCAGGTGGCCGCCACGGCCGGAACGGCCCAGAACGTCGTCGCCACGGACACCGGCCCCTCGGGCGCGGGCCGCAGTATCGGTACCTTCACCATCACCAACACCCATGCCACCAATGCCTTCACGCTCAACAGCATCACGCTGGAAGCCAGCGGCAGCGGTAACGACAGCAACGCCTACAGCGAAATCCGCATCTTCGAGGACACCAACCTTGACAGCACCTGGAACGCCGGCGACACGCCCTACGCGGGAACCTTCACTGTCTATCCCGCCGACAACGGCACATTGACTTTCACGGCGGCCCAGAACTTCCCCGTGGGCACGTCGCGCCGCTATTTCGTGGTAGTCAAGCTCGGCGGCACGACCCTGGCCCTCAACGGCCACACCTTCAACACCCGCGTCAGCAACATCGCAACTTCCGCGGGCGGCGTGGGCGGAGTGCCCTCCACCGTCATGAACGGCCTGATCGTTGACGGCCCCGAACTCGCCGTGGCCAGCACGGCCGGAACGGCCCAGAACGTCTATGCCAACTCCACCGGCACCGGCAGCGGCGGTATTTCCGCCGGCACGTTCACCATCACGGCCAACGCCCAGGGCGCGGCCACCCTCAACTCGATTACCATCACGGCTTCGGGCACCGGCAACGACAGCAACGCCTTCAGCGAAGTCCGTCTGTACGAGGACACCGGCGGCACCGCGGGTTCCTATGACCCCAGCGTGGACACGCCGTACGGTTCTGCGTCCACGGCTTTCCCCGCCGACAACGGCTCTCTGACCTTCTCGGCCGTGCAGAACTTCACAGCCGGCAGCAGCCGCCGCTACTTCGTGGTGGTTAAGCTCAACGGCAGCACCCTGGCCACGCCGAGCCAGACCTTCAACTTTGCCGTAACCGACATTTCCGTTTCGGCCGGCGTGAACAAGTCCGGCCTGGGCACCCCCGTCATGAACGGGCTTGTCATCCTTGCGCCGGCGTTCACTTTCGCCGATGCGAGCCCGGCGACCCAGGGCACGGCTTACCCGTCCTCGGGTGACTACCTGCTTCAGAAGTTCACGGTCAACTACGCTGCGGGCCCCAACAACTCCCTGACGGGCCTCACTGTGGCCGCGTCGGGCTCCGGCAATGACTCCACGGGCTATGCCAGCGTCCGGCTATACCGCGACGCGAACGCCAACGGCAACTACGACCCCGGCGTGGACACCCAGGTGGCCACCCAGGCGGCCTTCAGCGCCGACAATGGCACTTTGAGCTACACACTGACCGAAAACTTCACGGCGGGCGCCACGAACACGTACTTCATCATCGGCGAGTACAACGGCACCGTAGCCGCGGGCAATACCTTCCAGACCCGTATCACGGCCGCCACTTACGGCTACAGCGGCACCACCTCGACCACCCTGCCCGCGCCGGCCTCCGGCTTCACGGCGGGCGTGATCATTGCTGCGCCCACTCTGGTGTTCGCCGACAACAGCTCGGCGACCCAGGCCAACGCCTATCTGTCCGGCTCGAACTTCGTGATCCAGCAGTTCACGGTGAACTACCCGGCCGGACCCAACAACACGCTGACCAGCATCACCGTGACCGCCAGCGGCACCGGTGACGACCTCAACGACTACGCCTCCGTGGCGCTCTACCGCGACGTCAACTCCAACGCCACCTATGACGTCGGTGTGGACGCCCAGGTCAACAGCGTGGCGGCCTTCAGCGCCGACAACGGCACCCTGAACTTCACGCTCGCGGGCGCTGAATCGCAGTTCACAGCCGGCCAGACCAAGCAGTACTTCATCGTGGTCGCGTTCAACAACAACGGCACCAACAACACGACCTTCTCCAGCCAGGTCACGGCGGCCTCCGGCCAGCTCACGGGCACGACGATCACCGGCATGCCCCAGCCCAGCAGCGGCCCCACGGCGGGCCTCCTGCTGCTGGCCAACAACCTCTCGGTCACGTTCAACGGACCGGGCGCAGCCAGCACGGTCAACAACAACGATCAGGGCACCAACAACGAGGGCCTGCTCCTCTTTGACTGCACGCTCAGCACTGTAGCCGGCTCCTGGACCGTGACCTCCCTGACCTTCACGGGCAAGGGCACGGCCAACCACCAGACGGCCTACAGCTACCTGGCCCTCTTCGAGGACACCAACGGCAACGGCACCTTTGACGGCGCCACAGGCGGCGACAACCTGGCGGTAACAGCAGCCGGCGTTGCTTTCAACGCCAGCAACGAATACACCGCCGCGCTGTCGAACACTGCCTTCCCGCCCAGCACCACGCGCCGCTTCTTCCTCGTCGGCAAGCTCGCGGGCACGGCCACCACGGGTCAGACCCTCAATGCCCAGCTCACGGGCCACGCCTCCACGCCCCCGTCGGGCGGCCTGTTGATGGGTATTCCGACGAGCGACTCCACGGCGCTGATCATTGATACGCCCGTGCTGACCACACTGAATTCGCCCTCGGCTCCGGCCACGGCGCTGGTGGAAGGGGGATCGGCCCTCAGCCACACCCTGGGCCTTTTCAACATGGTCGCGACCAACAACAACATCACTGTCAACGGGGTGACCCTGACCACCATGGGTACCGGCGACTGGGTGAATGACCTCACTGCCAGCGGTGTCGAGCTTTACCTCGACAACGGCAACGGCGTTTACGACGGCGCGCCCACCGACACGCTCTTGTTCAGCGGCGCCGGCGCCAACGGCACCATGACCTGCACCTTCAGCACGCCTGTCAACGTAGCTAACAACTCGACGGCCAGTATCTGGATCCGCCTCAACGTCGCTGCCACGGCCGGAGCCAGCGTCCCCGAAACGTTCATCGCCTCCATCGCCAACGCGGGCGACGTCAACCTGACCGGCGGCACCTCCATCCTCGGCACCCCGGCTCCCATGACCAACCAGCTCAGAGTCGTGCTCTTCGCTGTCACCAGCTTCTCCCCCACCTTTGACCTGCAGACGGGCGGCGCGGCCATCACCATCACCGGCAGCGGCTTCCTGGCACCGCTGACGCTCACCATCGGCGGCGTGCTCTGCACCGGAACGCCGGTCATCGGCGCGGGCAACACCCAGATTACCGGGTTCATCGTTCCCCCGGGCACCGGCAACGGCAAGGCTATCGTCCTGACCAACGGCCCTCTGGGCGCCAAGACGCTGACCCAGACCTTCAACTACGCGGGCGGCGCCACCATCGGCACTGGCCCCGGCGGTGGCGGCGGTGGTGGCTGCTCGGCGGGCGATGAGCCCATGGGCCTGGCCTGGCTGGCTGCGCTGGCGCTGCTCGCCGTGGCGGCCCGCATGAGTCTGCGTGGGCGCAAGGCCTGAAGCAGGCAGCTTCACCTGTGTTACAAGCACTTGGGGGCGCTCGGCGCCCCCAAGCCTTTACATTGAGGGTTGCTTGTCGTGGGACAGTACCTAAAAGTGCCGGCATGAGCCAACACCCGGCCCAGGAACAGAGCTCGGGCAAAGCCGCGCGCTACGCCCAGTTTGCGGCCACCACGGCCGGCTTCCTCGTTTCCACCTATTTCGTTTCCACGGTGCTCTTTGACTGGGGCCCCCACCAGGACATCCCCGCCTGGGTTCGCTGGGCGGTGGGCGGCTTTGCCCTCCTATTCACCCTTTCGGTCGTTGTAGGCCTGGCCTATGCCGCGTCGCGCGGCTACGCCTGGCTTGAGGTGGAGGGCCAGGAACTGCTGCTGTTCAAGAAGCAGGGTGGGCCTTGCGTGAAGCGAATCCCCCTGAGCGAAGTGAAGGCCGTATCCGTGCGGCGCGACGACTGGGACGTGATCAGCAGCGCGGAAGGCAGCGACCTGGAAGCCGTGGGGCTTCAGACACCGTCTGAACTTGCTGGTACTGGCCCGGCCCATGCTGAGTTGGAGATCCAGGCTGAGGGCAAAATGCTGGTCGTCCACTTTCCTGGTCGGGAAATAGCCCAGCAAGCCGAGAAACGGCTGAAGTCAGCCCTTGGCAGGCAAGACAATTGAAGTCTGAACGAAGTTTTGGACGAAATCCTGAGGGGCTGATATGCAATCATGGCTAGTGGGGCCTAACTTGCAGCCCCTGAAGCTCGGCCAGGTCTGACGTCATAAGTAGTTATTAAACTTGTTGTTATGCTGCGAATCTTGGGCGGAAGCAGTTTGCCGTTGACCCTCCAATGGAGCTCACTAAAGTCTGCTCTTTACTAAACAGTCCAACGGGTGAAGTTGACGCATCAGGGGAGTGTTGTCCTCTACCCTTGGACCGTCGAAAGGCCTGAATATGAAGTGGTCACTGGGTAGCAAGCGAGGCGCGCCTGACGGCCTCTGGATGAAGTGCGAAGCTTGTGACAACCTGGTTTACAAGAAGGTCGTAGAAGACGCCCACCATGTCTGTCCTGAATGCGGCTTCCATTTCCGCATCAGCGCGGCCAAGCGCATCGAATACCTGCTCGACGACGGTTCTTTCGTCGAGCACTTCAGCAACCTCGAAAGCATTGACGCCCTGAATTTCAAGGGTCAGAAGAGCTACAAGGACAAGCTGCTCAAGGCCCAGAAGAACACGGGCCAGCGGGAAGCCGCCGTGTTCGGAACGGGCGCCATTGCGGGCCAGAAGGTGGTGTTTGGCGTGATTGACGCCAACTTCATCATGGGCTCTATGGGCAGCGTCGTGGGTGAGAAGATCGCCCGGGGTGCAGAATTGGCCCGTAAAGAGAAGCTGCCCTTCATCGTGGTCTCGGGTTCAGGCGGCGGCGCGCGCATGGAAGAGGGCATCCTCAGCCTGTTCCAGATGGCCAAGACCAGCGCTGCCATCAAGCGCCTCCAGGACGCCGGCGGCATCTACATCGCCATTCTCACCAACGCCACCATGGGCGGGTCCATGGCCAGCTGGGCCAGTCTTGGCGACATCACAATCGCCGAGCCCAAGGCTCTTCTCGGCTTTGCCGGGCCCCGCGTCATCGCCCAGACCGTGCGCCAGGAGCTTCCGGCGGGCTTCCAGACATCGGAATTCCTGTTGGATCACGGCTTCGTGGACATGGTGGTCGCCCGCAAGGAATTGCGCCAGAAGCTGATCAGCCTCCTGCGCTACACCTGCAGGGAAATGCCGGCCTATGTCAAACAATCCGGCCGACAGACCTCCAAGGTCGAAGCTCCCAAAGTCGCAAGCCGCTGAGAACTTGTGATTCTTGCACCGCCAGGCCTGAGGTCTGGCGGTGCCCGTCATTGCGGATCCAACCCGGCAGCGCGGCAGCGGCGTTGACTCCCGGGCTTCCAAGAGGCAAAACCTCTGGTCTTCCATCGCAAAAGAGGCAGCAGTGAAAGAGACACCGCTCAAGGCCCAGCACGAGAAGCTCGGCGCACGCATGGTCGATTTTGCGGGCTGGTACATGCCCGTCAGTTACAGCACCATCAAGGAAGAGCACCAACGCGTGCGAACCAAGGTGGGGCTTTTCGACGTCAGCCACATGGGCCGCTACTGGATTTCAGGCAAGGACCACATCAAGTTCACGGACAAGGTCATCACCAACAGTCGCTCCGACATGAAGCCGGGGCAGATTCGCTATTCGCTGATCTGTAACGGATTGGGCGGGGCTCTGGATGATGTGCTGGTTTACAGCGGAGGCGACGAGTTCACCTTCTTTGTCGTCAACGCAGGCAACCGCGACAAGATCTGGGCCTGGTTTGAGCGCGAGCGCAAGGGCTTCAACGTTGAAATCAACGATCTGAGCGAGAAGTACGCCATGATCGCGCTGCAGGGCCCCAAGTCCAAAGATGTGCTGTCCAAGATCTCCGACCTCGACATCAAGGCTCTCAAGTATTACCGCTTCACCCGCGCCACGGTGCTGGGTGAAACGGAGGTGCTGGTCAGCCGCACCGGCTACACCGGCGAAGACGGCTTTGAGCTGATCATGACCGCCAAGAACGTGGTGAAGTTCTGGACGGATATTCTGGGCGTGGGTCAGAGCGTGGGCATCGGCCCCGCCGGCCTGGGCGCGCGCGACACCCTTCGCCTGGAGGCGGGCATGCCGCTCTACGGCCACGAACTCGAGGAGTCCATCAGCCCCCTGGAAGCCGGACTGGACTGGGCGGTACGCCTGGACAAAGCCGACTTCGTGGGCAAGGCAGCCCTGGAAGATCAGAAGAAGAACGGCCTCAAGCAGAAGCTAGTGGGCCTGAACGTGGGCGGCAAGCGCATCCCGCGCCAGGGCCAGGAGGTTTTCAAGGACGGCAAGCCCGTGGGCAAGGTGGCCAGCGGCACCCAGGGTCTCTGGGTGGATAGCGTGATTGCCACAGCCTTTGTGCCCCCGAGCCTGTGCGCCGTCGGCACCAAGCTGCAGGTGAAGTTCAGGGAGGACGCCTACGACGCCATTGTGGTGCCCTTGCCCTTCTACACAAGGCCGGACAAGAAGTAGAAGCCACACCGTTTCAAGGGGGCCGTCGGCGCTTGCCGCCCGTCCCAGCTGTAAGCTGCACGTCGAGATTGCATTGGAACCAGGTTCGGGCGGCGCCCAGTCAGCGACCTCCCGGCTATCGAAAGAACGAACATGGCCAAAAGACCCGCAGATGCCCGCTACCTTCCCACCCACGAATGGGGCCGCCTCGAGAAGGACGGCACCGTGACCGTCGGCATCACCGACTTTGCGGTGGACCAGCTCAACGACCTGACCTTCGTCGATTTCCGCAAGGAAAAGGGCGACAAGATCGAGAAGGGCGAAAGCTTCGGCGAAATCGAGTCCGTCAAGGCCGTCAGCGACATGTACTGCCCCGTCAGCGGCACCGTGCTGGCGGTCAACAGCGATGTCAGCGCCAATGACTTCGAGGCGCTGAAGAAGGACGCTTTTGGCAAGGGCTGGCTGCTCAAGATCAAGCCTTCCAACCCCAAAGAGCTGGACAGCGCCAAGAGCCTGGCCGACTACGAGAAGCAGTTGGCCTCAGAAGCCCACTAGCCGCTTCGCGGCTTGAAGTCAGAAGTCAGAGGTCAGAGGTCAGAAAGGCTGCAACTGGCTGAAAACCTGTGGCTGGACTTTGAGCCGGCGCGGCGACTTGAGTCGGCGTCGCCGCCGGTGCCACCCATGGCACTCCTGACCCCTGACTTCGAACCTCTGACCTCGAACTCCTATGCCGTTTATCCAGAATACTGAAGCCGAGCGGCGCGAAATGCTCGCCGCCATCGGCGTCAAGTCCATCGAAGAGCTCTTTGCGGACATCCCGGCCAACCTGCGCATCAACATGGCCGACGCTTCAAAGCTCAAGCTGCCCAGGGGGCAGGGTGAACTTGAGGTTACGCGTCACATCGAGGGCCTGCTGGCGAAAACGAAGAACGCCGGCGACTACGCCTTCTTCCGCGGCGGCGGCATTTACAACCACTTCGTCAGCACGGTCGTCGATCACATCGCGCTGTTCGATTCCAGCTTCATCACGGCCTACACGCCCTACCAGCCCGAGTGCTCCCAGGGAACCCTGACCTTCATCTTCGAGTTCCAGAGCAGCATCTGCGCGCTCACGGGCCTCGAGGTCGCCAATGCCAGCATGTATGACGGCGCCTCGGCGCTTGCCGAAGCCATGATGATGGGCAAGCACGTGGCCGAAGACAAGTGGCGCAAGGAAGAGCGCAACACCTTCGTGCTGGCCGGCGCTCACAACCCCGAGTACGAGCAGGTCGTCCGCACCTACGCCGACGTCGCGGGAATTAAGGTCGTCAATGTTCCGGCGGGAGCCGAAGGCCGCATCGATCAGGAAGCCCTCAAGAAAGCACTGACGCGCAAGGTATTTGCAGTGGCCGCCCAGTCTCCAAACTACCTGGGTGTGATCGAAGACCTCGACGCTGTCAACGCGGCGCGCAAGGAGAGCGAGGCCTTGTTTGTCCACTGCACGTCAGAGCCCCTGAGCCTGGCTCTCTTGCAGACGCCTGCTGAAGCCGGCGCCGATATCGCCGTCGGTGAGGGCCAGCCCCTGGGCAATCACCAGTTCCTGGGCGGCCCTGCTTTCGGCTATTTCGCGGCGCGCAAGGAGCACCTGCGCAAGATGCCCGGCCGCATTGTCAGCGAAACGGTGGACAAGAACGGTAAGCGCGCCTTTGCCCTGGCCCTGGCCACGCGTGAACAGCACATCCGCCGTGAGAAAGCGACCTCAAACATCTGCACCAACCAGAGCCTCTGCGCGCTGAGAGCATTGATTCACCTAGCGGCCTGGGGCAAGCAGGGATTTGTAGAACTCGCCGAACACACCGTGGCAAAGACGCAATACGCCATGAAGAAGCTGGGCGCCATCGAAGGCGTGAAGCTGGTTTACCCGAACAGCCCCGTGTTCAACGAGTTCGTAATTCAGGCGGTTCCGGGCCTCGAAAAGAAGCTGCTCAAGAAGAAGATTGTCGGCGGCCTGGCGCTCGACAAGTACGGCAAGGGGCGCAAAGGCCAGTATCTCGTCGCCATCACCGAGGTCACGACGCGCCAACAGATCGACGCTTACGCCAATGCTTTGGCCGAAGCGCTCAAGGGAAAGGCCGTCGCCTCCGTGAAGTAGGTTTCCAGTTCAAGGTCCGAGGGAACTGCAGTTCCCTGAAACCCGGAACCCGAAACCCTATTGAGAATTCAAGCGAGCAAGCCAATGACAACCGCCATCGCCAATCCTGCCGAAGCTCTACTCTTTGAAACCTCCGTGGAAGGCCGCCGCTGTCTGCGCCTGCCTGAACTCGATGTGCCCAAGGTGGACATCAAGCAGGCGCTCAAGGGCGCCAAGCTGCGCGCCAAGCCGGCCAATCTGCCTGAGGTCGGCGAACTTGACCTGGTGCGCCACTTCAAGAATCTTGCGCAGAAGAACTTCAGCGTGGACCGCAACTTCTACCCGCTGGGAAGTTGCACGATGAAGTACAACCCCAAGATTAACGTCACGCTGCTGGCCCAGCCCGGTTTCACGCGCGCCCACCCGCACCTGCCCGAGGCCGATCTCCAGGGCCACATCGAACTCATGTACAACCTCGAAGGCTACCTGCGCGAGGTCAGCGGCTTGCCCGCCATCACTCTTCAACCTGCCGCCGGCGCCCAGGGTGAAATGACCGGCCTGATGGTCATCAAGGCTTACTTTGAAGAAAAGGGCGAAGGCAAGGTCCGCACGGAAATCGTGATCCCCGACAGCGCCCATGGCACCAACCCCGCCACGGCTGCGCTCGCCGGGTTCAAAACAGTGACGCTCAAAGGCAAGCCTGACGGCAGCGTCGACCTCGAATTGCTCAAGTCGCTCGTGGGCCCGCAGACCGCGGGCATGATGATCACCAACCCGTCCACGCTGGGCCTGCTTGAGCCCAACATGGTGGAAATAGCCAGAATCCTGCATGGGGTCGGCGCCCAGCTGTACATGGACGGCGCCAACATGAACGCCATCCAGGGCATCGTGCGCCCCGGTGACTACGGCGTGGATGTCATGCACTACAACCTGCACAAGACCTACTCCGTGCCGCATGGCGCGGGCGGCCCCGGCGCGGGTCCCATTGCCGTCGCCGCGCACCTCGAGCCCTACCTGCCCGTGCCGCGCCCCGTCAAGCATGATGATGGTACGTTCAGCCTCGACTACAAGCGCAAGAAGAGCATCGGCAAGGTGCGCAGTTTCTTTGGCAACTATGGCGCACTGGTCATGGCCTACATTTACATGAGCCAGCTCGGCCGCGAGGGCGTGCGCCGCAACGCGGAAAACGCCGTGCTCAACGCCAACTACCTGCGCGTGAAGCTGCGTAACGAGTTCAAGGTTTTCACCGATCGCATCTGCGCTCACGAGGTGGTGTTTACGGACGCGATCCAGGCCAAACAGAACGACATCCACGCGCTGGACGTCGCCAAGCGCCTGATCGACTACAACATCCACCCCATGACGATCTACTTCCCGCAGGCCAACGTGACCAACGGCGAAGGCGCGATGATGGTCGAGCCCACGGAAACGGAGAGCAAGCAGACGCTCGACTTCTTCATCGACGTCATGAAGAAAATCGCCCAGGAAACCAAAGAGAACCCGACGCTGCTCAAGGAAGCGCCCCACAACATGCCCGTCGTGCGACTTGACGAAGTGCGCGCCAGCACCCAGCCGCAGCTTTATTGCCCGATGTGCATGGCGTAGCCGGCGACTGCTGAGGAGATCGAGGTGGGCGAAGATGCGCGAGAGTTGTTCGAGTTCCCCAGATCCACGCCATTTGCACAGGCTGTGTGGGACGCGATTGAAAGGCAAAGCTCCCTTGAGCGAGCCGTTGAGATTCTTACCTCGGCTGAACGAACCCACGGCGTGTGCATTCGGAAGGCTGAGCCTGACTCGAATGACATGGATGAAGGCGCCGAAGAGATGTTCCTCAGAAAGTCCTTCTTCCCGTTTCTGAGTCAGACCCATTTAGTAATTGCAGGCGGAGACTTTTGCAACTGGTGGGAAGTCGCGGCTGTTGATGGCAGAACACTTTACGGAACTTGGCGAGGCTGGGGATGGGTGTTGGCAGATTGGGCTAACGAGTGCTGGGTACCAGCCCCAATCTTCAAACATATGGAACACAAAACGCCGCCAACCCACACACAGTCAGCATCCAGAAAGTGGGAGTACATCGACTTCTACATGAACGGAGATGGTGGAACCTGTTTCAAGAATTACGACAAATGGGCCAACGCTGTTAACGCGGTTCTCGCGCTGAAAACGGGCACTAACGAGTTCTTGTTAGACGAATATGGCAAGAAGTAACAGTCACGAGAAACATCGATATTTGCAAGGACAACCGAGACCATGAACATTGCTCCTTCCTCCCGCGTCTCGTCGATCGGCGCCTACGCCTTTGCTGCCGTTGACGAGAAAGTTTCCGAACTGAAAAAGCGCGGCATTACGCCCATCGACTTTGGCGTGGGCGATTATGCCGACCCGACTCCGCCTTTGATTCGCAAGGCCTGCAAGGCTGCAATCGACAAGCAGGCGGCGACAGGTTACCCGAGCTACGTGGGCTCGCTGGAGTTCCGCACGGCCGTGGCTGAGTGGTGCAAGCGCCGCTTTGGCGTCTCGCTCGACCCTGCCAAGCAGGTCACGAGCACAATTGGCAGCAAAGAGGGCATCTTCAACTTTCACGAAGGCTTCGTGAACCCGGGCGATTACGTCATCTGCCCCAGCCCCGGCTACCCGCCTTACAAGCGCGGCACACTATTCGCCGAGGGCAAGGCCTACTTTGTGCCCGTCACGCACAAAAACAAGTGCGAGTACGACCTGGCCAAAATCCCCGCCGAAGTAGCTTCGCGCGCCAAGATCATGTGGGTGACCACGCCCAGTTCGCCACTGGGGTATGTGGCCTCGCTTGATTTCCTCAAGCGCGCCTACGACTTCTGCCAGAAGCACAACATCATTCTGGCCAGCGACGAAGCCTACAGCGAGCTTTGGTTCGACGAGCCGCCGCACAGCGCGCTCGAGCTGGGCAAGGACAACGGCTACTCCGGCATCGTGCAGTTCCACTCGCTGAGCAAGCGCTCGATCATGACCGGCTGGCGCGTGGGCTGGGCCGCGGGCGACGAGAAAGTCATCTCGGTCTTCAAGAAAGTGAAAACGAACATCGACAGCGGCACGCCAAGCTTCATTCAGGACGCCGCCATTGCCGCGCTGGCCGATGAAAAGCACGTCGAGAAGCTGCGCAAGCAGATCAAGCGCAAGCGCAATTTGATCGTTACGGCGCTGCGCAAAGCCGGCCTGAAAAAGTGCACCAACCCCGCCGGCCTCTATCTCTGGCAGGCAGCGCCTGAAGGCATGTCCGGCGAGCAGTTCGCCACGCTGCTGATCGAGAAATGCCACATCGTGACCACGCCCGGCGAGTGGCTCAGCGATGCTGTTGATGGGGTCAATCCCGGCGCTGGACATGTGCGCTTTGCTTTCGTACCTGACATCACGCAGGTGAAGGAAGCCGCGTCGAGGCTTGAGAAGCTTTCGTTCAAATAGCGGGTCGGCTTCGCGAGATCAGGGGAAGCAATCGCCGGCATTTCTGCGCGATCCCGACGACTTGGCGGCGGGTGCCGCGGGGTTGACTCGCCTCGCATGAAGAGGAATCGTCGGGATGCTCCCGACGATTTCCTATGTTAAGCTTGTGAACCCATGAACTGCGATTGCTGCAAGAAGAATGAAGCCAAAGTCCAGGTCTGCGATGTCGAGCAGAACGCGGTGGTTCAGCAATTTGCCATCTGCAACGACTGCATGACCCTGCTCAAGCGCCTGCTGTTCGACCCGGCCACGCCCCTTGGGCCGACGTCCGAGGCCGTCAAGCAGGTGCAGGAAATGCTGTCGAGCAAGGACAAATCCCTCACGCCCGTGGAGGCTCCCGGCAAGCTCACAGTCGCCGACAAGCAGCCCGAGGCCGTACCTGCCTGCCCTTCCTGCGGCATGACCCTCGCCGAGTTCAAGCAGCGGGGTCGCTTTGGCTGCGCGAGAGACTACGAGATCTTTTCCGCCCACATCGACCCGCTGCTGGAGCGCATCCACGACGTCACGCCGCCCCAGCACCGGGGCCGGCTGCCGCAGGGCGAGGCCGATGAAAGCGTGACGGGCAAGGCGCGCGAACTGGCCGCGCTGCGCAACCAGCTTGACGACGCGGTGCTGGCCGAAGACTACGAGCGCGCCGCCCAGTTGCGAGACCGCATTGCCGCGCTGTCGAGTGACGCGCGCAGCAAGCCGGGCAAGGCCCGCAAGGAAGGGCCATGAAGGCACTGCCGCCCTTCAATCACTTTCCCCGCCCTCTGGGCGAATGGCTCAAAGGCCAGGGCCCTGAGAGCGACATCGTAGTGTCGACGCGGGTGCGCCTGGCCCGCAACATCAAGGCATGGCCTTTCACGTTGCGCTCTTCGCCGCAGCAGCGCGAAGAACTGCTGCTGGCGGTGTTTGAGGCGCTGAAGAGCATCCACCTGGAGAAGAGCGTGGTGCAGTTGCGCATCAACGAAGTGCCTGAGGTCTACCGCGACGTACTGGTGGAGCGCCACCTGATCAGCCGCGAACTGGCCTCCTCCGAGGGTCCGCGGGCTGTGGTTTTCGGGCGCGGCGAGATGCTCAGCATCATGGTCAATGAGGAAGACCACCTGCGGCTGCAGTGGATCAAGTCTGGCCTTGATGTCGACCGCGCATTTCGCGCGCTGGCAAAGGTGGACCAGGCGCTGGAGCGCCGGCTGCCCTATGCCGTGAGCCCCAAATACGGCTACCTCACAGCCTGCCCCACGAACGTGGGCACCGGCATCCGCGTCAGCGTGATGGTGCACCTGCCTGCCCTGACGCTCAAGGAGCACGTGCAGAAGGTTTTCAAGGCGGCCGAGAAAATGAACCATGCCATCCGCGGCCTCTACGGTGAGGGCACCCGCGCCTTTGGCGACTTCTACCAGGTCAGCAACCAGGCCACGCTGGGGCGCAGCGAAGAGGAGATCGTTGAGAGCGTGAAGGCCATTTTGCCCAAGATCCTGGAATACGAGCGTCGTATGCGCGGCCAGATATTCTCTGACGAGCGCCCCATGGTCGAGGACCGCGTCTTCCGTGCCCTGGCCACTCTCAAGAACGCCCGCATGCTCAACGTCCAGGAAATGATGAGCCACCTTTCCCTGGTGCGCCTGGGCATCAGCCTGGGCATCATCAATGACGTCACGCTCGCCACCGTGAATGAAATCTTCATCCTCGGCCAACCCTCGCACCTCCAGCGCGAGGAAGGCCGCGAGATGACCCCGGCTGAGCGCGACGCCAAGCGGGCCGAACTCGTGCGCACGCGCCTCATCGCCGGCAGGAACTGAAGCCGATGTCCGTCTACGTCGACCCCAACCGGCTGTTCCGCATCAAGCTTCCGCCCGGTTTTGCCCGCGATGAGCAAAGCGAGTCCCTGGTTTTCGTTCATGACGATTTTTCCGGTCGCGTCAACGTGAGCTGCTATCGCGCTCCAACGTCGTCGAGTGAAACGCCGGACCTGTTCGAGGAATTACCCTCACGCGACCAGATGCAGAACGTTTCGCGCGGCCAGCGCGACGGCCTCAAACTGGGCTACGGCGATTACCTGGGCGAGTTCCAGAACGAGCCCATCTTCTGGCGCTGGTGGACGCTGCAGCGGGGCCCGGTTTGCGTGGTACTCAGCTATAACGGAGACCCGGGCGAAACCGAAGATGCGCGCCAGGCCCTGGACGCGCTGGCACAGGGAGTCCAGGTCACCCGAAACCCTCCCCTGGACGCTGATTCCTTTACCCAAATGGCGGCGCACGTCTACTCACGGGTTATCGAGGGCGGCCAGGCTGTCGTGCGCAAACCGCTGGAGCTCGGCACAGGCGGCAGCAGCCTGCTGCGCCTGGAGAACGCCTACGTCACCTATCTTGACGCTCACGATCACGACCCCGCCACAGACGCCGCGCAAATGCTCCACCACTGGTTTGAGCGCCTTTGGGGCAGCAGCAGCGAAAAGCTGGGCGACTTCCCAGAAGTCCGCGGGCTCATTTACCCCGTCCTCAAGCCGGCCTCCTTCGCACGCGACGTAGCCA
>JABARW010000060.1 GCA_019186845.1 Planctomycetota bacterium
AAACGCCGGAAGTGCGCAGGGCAGAGCCCCTGGTGATGCCGGAAGGCATCTCAAACCAGCCGCGCAACGCGACGGTGAAAACCCTGGCGGACCTGATGGAGGAGGCGGAGAAATGTGAGAAGGCAGATGAAGTGCGCGAGCAACTGAGAATGTGGCATGCGCATAAACGCGCCCCACCGTGATATGAGGATACGAATGTGAGCAGCCCCGCCGTTCACAGCCCCGCGTGTCAACGCGGGGTGCCGTTGCGGCATTGTTCGTGCCGATACGCAAAAGGGACGGCCTGGCGGCCGTCCCCTTGTGCACTGGTTCGGGGCGCTTACTCGAGAATCTCGCGCTTGGCCACGCCCACAAAGCGCTCCCAGCTCGCGGGCATCCCCACGCCCAGCCCCACTCCCTCATTGAACGAGGGGCGGAAGGGCTCGCGCGCCATGGGCATGCGGGCCTCCTCGGGCGTGCGGTCTCCCTTGCGCGTGTTGCACTTCACGCATGCCACCACGCAATTCTCCCAGCTGGTGCGCCCGCCGCGGGACAACGGCATGACGTGGTCGATGGACAGCTGCTTGAGGCCGGGGCGTGACCCGCAGTATTGGCAGGTGAAGTTGTCGCGACGATAAATGTTCCGGCGCGAAAACGTCAGCTCCCGGCGCGGCACGCCGTTGAAGCGCTGAAGCACAATCACCTCGGGGACGCGAATCCACAGGTTGGCCGTGCGCAGCCAGCGCTCGTCTTCCGGCGGCTGCTCGATGCTGGGCAGCGAGCCGCCGACCAGCCAGCTTTCAAAGTTGTGCATCTCGTAGTTCTCCGGATCGACAATGCGTGCGCGATCCTGGAACACGAGGCTGAAGCCGCGCTTCATGGTGGTGGTCGCAATCGGCGTCCACGACTTGTTCAAGACCAGAATGGAATCGTGAAACATGGTCATTCCCGTTGCTGCAAGCTGCCGCCCCGTCCTTTGGTTTCCTCGGCTCCAGCACTGCTCCCCAGTGCGCCGCGCGGGTTCAGCAAACAAAACCGGCCGTAGCGAAGACGCCACGGCCGGAGAAAACGCTTCAGGTGCGTGGCCGCCTTATGCGGCTGGAGGCGTCGTGGATGCACTGGCACACCAACCGGTGTACCCGCATACCGCCAAAACTCGTGCATTCCCGCGCCATGGCGCCCCTTCGTTTGTGCGTCGCGATAATTGTAAGCGCGCCCGGCCCGCGTGCAAGGGAGGGGTCCGGGATTCACGGGCGGCGGATAGACGGTCAGGCCGGGGGCCAGAAGTAGCCGTAGACGAACACGACATAGCCGCCCAGGCCCCCCAGTCCCATGCCCGCGAGGCCCCCCAGCAACTGGAGCAGAAGCAGACGGCGCGGCGACACTTTGGCCTGGAAGTCGATGACCGCCAGCGAAACCATGGAAAGGCCGCAAAGCCCCAGAGCAAAGGCCGCCAGGTAGCCCAGCACGGTGGAAACACCCATGCTCCACAGGCCGCGGGCCAGCGCCAGTTCCAGGAACTGGCACAGCCCAAACGTGCCGGCCGTTGCGTGCAGGGTCCGCGCGCCGGCCACAAAAAAGAAGTTGGCCGCATAGGGCATGTCGCGCCCCGCGGCGGCGAGCTTGAACTCGAAGAGCGCCCGCGTGCGCAGCAGCCGCAGGCCCGCAGCGGCGGCCACGACGGCCACGACCAGGCCGCCGAGGGAGAAGCTCAAGGCCAGTTCAGGGTGAGTCATGGCCAGACTTTAGCAGGCCTTGCGCGCTTGCGCCTCGTCGTCCCGGTCTTCCGGTGGCCGCGCCGCCCCTGTCGCCGGGCGTGGTATATTTCCCCCAATGGTCCAGGGCTCCTACAACCTGACGGACGAGGTGGCCTACCTGACGCACCTGCTGGCGCAGCGCGTGGCCGACCTCGCCCACCTCCAGCCCGGGCGCATTCTGCATGGCGTGTCCCAGGCGCGCTCGCGCTCGCGCTATGGCGTCTACGCCCAGTGCCACGCCCTGCGCTTCAAGGGCGGCGCCAGAGAACTGGTGGCGCGCCAGTGGAAGTTTGTCTGGCCCGAGATCCGCGTGCGCGGCGTTGAGATCCTCTATTACATCACCTACTTCCTGCCGCGTTTCCTGGACCAGTCGCCTCAGGATCGGCTGCGGACGCTGGTGCACGAGCTTTACCACATCTCGCCGAAGTTCAACGGAGACCTGCGGCGCTTTGGCGGGCGCAATGAGTTTCACGGCAGCGCGCGTGACGACTTCGACGGCGAAGTGGACCGCATCGCGCGCAAGGCCGAGCGCGAGATTGAGCTGGCGCGCTTCCACTTCCTCCAGCACGACTTCGAAGGCCTGACGCAGCGCTTTGGCGCCGTCGTGGGACACCGGCTCAAGCGCTTTGCGCCCCGGCGCGTCAAACACGACTTGCCCAAAGCCGCACCGCTGCTTGCTTCCCCGGGCTCGCAGCGCCTGCTTCTGTTCGGGTGACGGAACCGGCGCGCCCAGAGTCAGCCGCTACTGGCGCCCGAGTTCCTCACTGCGCAGGCGGGCCTTGCGCACGGCATCTCGGAAGATGCCGGCCCAGTTGTTGGCCTGCAGGTGCGTGATGGCCGCGTGGGTGGTGCCGTTGGGGCTGGTCACGCGCTTGCGCAGTTCTTCGGGCCCGGCGGGGTCGTGCTGGAGCAGTTGTGCCGCGCCGACGAACGTCTGATAGGTCAGGGCGTATGCCTGCTCGCGCGAGAGGCCCTCGGCCATGGCCGCGTCGATCAGCGCCTCGGCGAGGTAGAACAGGTAGGCGGGGCCCGTGCCGCTGATGGCAGTGACAGCATCCATCTGCGATTCGTCAACGATGATGGTCTTGCCCACGGCGCTGAGAATGTTGAAGGCCGTCATCAGGTGCGAATCGTTGGCATGCTTGCCGCGCGCCAAAGCCGTTGCCCCCGCGCCAATCGCGGCCGGGGTGTTGGGCATGCAGCGAATGACGGCGCAGTCCAGCGCGGCTTCCAGGGCGGCAATCTTGACGCCGGCCGCAATGGAAATGGCCAGCTTTTCGCGCGTGAAGACCGGTGCCACGTTGGCCATGGCGGCATGGAAGTCCTGGGGCTTGACGGCGAACACCACGGTGGGCGCCTCGGCCGCGGCCTCGCGCGCGTTGCGCACGCAGGGCACCTTGAGTTCTTCCTGAAGGAAGAAGCGCCGCGCCTCGCGCACTTCAGCAATGACAAGGCTCTCGCGCCGCCAGCCGGCGTCCACGAGCCCCTGCGCCAAAGCCGCACCCATGAATCCGCCGCCGATGATCGCGAGTTGCCGCATGACAGCCTCCTGTGGGCAGGCCAGCGTAGCGGGCAAGTTCAGGCGGGCAACGGGGCGGCGCTATTCAAAGGGCGGCACGCCGGCTTTGGCGCAGGCCTGGCGCATGGCCGTCTGCTTGCTTTTGAGTCCTGCTGCGTCGCCAAGTTCGCGCAGGATGGCGCTGCCTTCTTTCCACAAGGCGGCAGCTTGCGCACTCCTCTTCGTGGCGACAAGCAGTTGTGCGAGGTCGCACTGCACGATGCCCTCGAAGCGCCGATTGCCGATATCGCGGTGGATGGCAAGGGCCTGTTCAGAGGTTCGCTCGGCCTGCTCGATGCGCCCGGTTTCCTGGTACACAAGCGCCAGGTTTGCCAGCACGACGCCCTCGCCGCGCCGGTCGCCGACTTCGCGTGCAATGGCCAGCGCCTGCCCGTGCGTGCGCTCGGCCTGCTCCAAGCGGGCGTTTTCCTGGTACACAGCCGCTAGGTTTCCCAGCGTGATACCCTCGCTGCGCCGGTCGCCGACCTCGCGCAAGATGGCTAAGGCTTGTTCGTTAGCGCGCTCAGCTTGCTCCACGCGGCCGGTTTCCTGGTACACAAGCGCCAGGTTTGCCAGCACGACGCCCTCGCCGCGCCGGTCGCCGACTTCGCGTGCAATGGCCAGCGCCTGCCCGTGCATGCGCTCGGCCAGTTCCGTGCGCCCGGTGAGCTTGTACACAATCGCCAGGCATCCCAGCGCGCTGCCCTCGCTTCTGCGGTCGCCGACCTCGCCCAGGATGGCCAGGGCCTGCTCGCACGCGCGCTCGGCCTGCTCCATGCGCCCGGTCTGCCCGTACACAATCGCCAGGCCTGTCAGCGCATGGCCTTCACCGAGCCGGTTGCCGACATCGCCCAGGATGGCCAGGGCCTGCTCGATAGTCCGTTCGGCCTGCTCCCTGCGCCCGGTTTCTTGATACACACTCGCCAGGTTTCCCAGCACGATGCCCTCGCCGCGCCGGTTGCCGACTTCTCGGACAATGGACAAAGCAGCAGCAAAGGCCGCCTCCGCCTCACGGGGCCGGCCGCTTTGAACGTACAGCGTGCCCATACGTCGCAAAGCCTCGCCGCGCGAAGCACCACGAAGCAGTTGCGCCAGCGTCTGCCATGCCGCGCATGCAGCATGAACCTTGAACTGCTTCTCGGCCTGTTCCGCCGCGCGGCGCAAGTACAGCGGCAGCAGCGAAGCGTCGAACGTGGGCAATTCGCCCGCCAGCGCAAGCCGCGCGTGTTCGGCGAGTTCAAAGGCCACGGCATCCGTGGGGTGCGGCTCGAACTCGCGCGGGTCGATGGCGTCCAGGGGCGGGGCCTCCGGAGCGCGGCCGCCATAAGCATCCTCGATCAAGCAGAACGCCAGCGCGTGAAGCCTTGCTCGATCGCCGGGAAGCTGCAATTGATACGCGGCATCACGCAGCAGCGCGTGGCGAAACAGATAGGCGGTCTCGGCGAACACGCCGAGATTGTCGGTTGGCGATTGGCGATTGTCGATTGTCGATTGAGTTCGTGGCCCGTGTTCCGTGGCCCGTGTTCCGTGGTATCGGTGATTCGAGCCGTGGGATGTGCGACGCACGAAACGCAGAACAATAAGCACAGCCTCATTCACCAAAGGGCGGCACGCCGGCTCTGGCGCAGGCCTGGCGCATTTCATCTGCCAGGCGTTCCCTGGCCAGCGTTGCGCCAAAGGGGCTGAGCAGAGCCTGCCCTTCACGCCACAGTGTCTCGGCCGCGTCGCGATTGCCCCCGGGCAGCCGGCAAAGCGCCAGCTCGCACAGGGTGAACCCGGCCTCCGATTGATTGCCCACCTCGCGATGGATGGCCAATGCCCTTTCCAGCAGGGTCAGCGCCGTTTCGCCATGGCCGATGCGGCGATGCGCCGTGGCCATGTGTCCCAGCGTGACGCCGACGGCCCGCCGGTGGCCATGCACGGTGAGAAGGTCAAGCGCCTGCTGAAAGCGCTGAAGCGCCAGCTCGCCGTTGCCTGTTTCCATCTCGATGAGGCCAAGGGCGCCGATGCAGCTCCCTTCGGAGCGGCGGTTACCCACCTCGCGGTGGATGGCCAGCGCCTGTTCGTAGAGCGTGCGGCAATCAGCGAACTGGCGCTGCTCAAACAAGAGCGCGGCCAGGTTCCCCAGCGTGATGCCCTCCGAGCGCCGGTTGCCCACCTCGCGATGGATGGCCAGCGCGCGCAGGCATGATTGCCGCGCAGTCTCCGAACCGGCGAATTCCTGTTCAATGCTGGCGAGGTTTCCCAGCAGGATTCCCTCCGCGCGCAGGTTGCCGGTTTCAGCGCAGATGGCCAGCGCCTGACGGTAGGTATCCAGGGCAAGCTGCACGCGCCCGGACTCGAAGTAGACGTCTGCCAGGTTCCCAAGGCACACGCCTTCGCCCCTTCGATTGCCCGACTGGCGATTCAGCGCCAGCGCTTCCAGATAGGCCGCCTCCGCCTCATGCATCCGACCGACGTTGCGGAACACAATGCCCAGGTTGGCGATGCAGTCGCACTCGGCCGCCGTGTCTTTCAGCCTGCGTTGAATGACCCGGGCATCTTGCAGGGCCTGCTCCGCCTCGGCAAGGCGGCCGGCCGCGATGTGCAGCGTGCCGATGTTGTGCCAGGCTTTGCCGATGTCGCCTTCGTTGCCGGTCTGGCGCGCGATCTCAAGTGACTGGCTGTACGCCGCCGCGGCCGGCGCCAATCGCCCCGTGTCGCTGTAAACCCCGGCAAGGCTGCCCAGCGCCACGCCCTCCAGCCTCAAGTCGCCCGCCTTTCTGGATTCCGCAATGGCGGTCAAAAGGCGCGGCTCTGCCTCCGCTGCACGGCCGGCGTCCACCAACGACGAAGCCGCCCGCAGCAGACAACGGCCCCTCTCGGCGCCACTTGAGAGAGCCGCGAGTTCGTCCCAGAGCAGGGCGGCGGCCATGGCGCGATTGGCCCGATCGGCGACAAGCGCGGCCCGGCGCAGGTAGGTCTGCTGCAGCACGAGAAGCCTGCGCCGGCCGCGGCCCCGCTCCTTGATGGCGCGGAGATGCTGTACGAGGTCTTCGGCAACGGGGTCCGTCGGGTGTGCGGGCAAGCGTGTATCTTCAAGCGGCACCGGGCCCTCGGGCAGCGGGGCCGGGCCGCCATGAAGTTGCTCGACAATCTCAAAGGCCAGCCGGTGGAGCCTGGACCTCTCGGCGGGCAATTGCAGCTGATAGGCGGCATCGCGCAGCAGCGCGTGGCGGAAGAGATAGGCGGCTTCGGCGTTCATGGGCTGGGCGAATGTTAACCCGAGTCAGCGCCACGCGCGATGCCGGCCGCCTGGCCAAGCTCCGCCTTCTCGCCACTGCAATGGACTGGCTCGACGTCGCACAGCGGCGCTGGGCGCAACAGGCAGGCTTGTTCGGCGTTCACGGGCGCGATTGTAGGGACGAGCCGCAGCTCACCCCTACGGATTTCCGCCTTGGGCGCCGAAGGACCCCGGAAAAATTCCGCGGGAATTTCGCGCGGGAACTGTGTCCAAGAAAAGCAGGGGGTGAAGGGCCGCACTTCGCGGCCCCCACCCGGAGCCTGCCATGGACCTTTCCGCCATTCCCTACCTGCTGATCTCGCGCAACGTTGAACTCGCTTACGGCGACGAGCGCGTCTTTGTCTGCCTCTGCCTCATCGACCACCTCTGCGTGGGCGTGGGCACCACCCGCGACGACGCGCTGCACGCCATGACCGCCGAACTCGAGAAGAAGTACGGTCAACGCTGGGAGCTCGACGCCGAGCCTTCCGATGACGACGACACCGGCGCCTTTGACATCGACGAACTCTCCCTCAACTAGCCATGGGCCACCTCGAATACGCCGGGCGCGTCTTTGGCGCGCCCCCGCCGCCGGGCCGGCCAAGGCCCGCCTTGCTTGCCCTGCCGGCGCCGGGCCAATGCCTGGCCGTCACCGGCCCCTCAGGCGCGGGCAAGACTTTGGCACTCAACGCCCTGGCGCGCCGCACAGGCACCCCGGCCGCCCGGCCATTGACGCGACAACAACTGGCCCGGCCGGTGCTGGACCTGTTCGAGCCCGGCCTGCCTTCGCCGGTGGTGCTGCGCACCCTGGCAAAGACGGGCCTGGCAGACGTCACGCTGTGGTTGCAGGCCGCGCGCACGCTTTCCATGGGAGAGCGGCGCAGGCTGGAGCTGGCGTTGGCGCTCGTGCGCGGCCCCCGCGCCGTGATCCTGGACGAGTTTGACGCTCACCTCGACCTCGTCACGGCCCAGGCCCTGGCCTGCACGCTGCGGCGCCTGGCCCGCGAGCAGAACATCTCGCTGGTGGTTTCCACCCACCGCGAAGAACTCCTGCCCTACCTCATGCCCGCCGGGGTGACAGAAATTCGCGGGCCCGAGGCCCTCGCGCGCCCTCTGGCCCCGGGCGCCAGGCCTCGCGACCTGCTCGATGAGTTCACGTTCGAGCGCGGGCGCCTGGCCGACTATGGGCCCTTTGCCCGCTGGCATTACGCAAGCGCCCGGCGACCGGGGCCCGTGACCGACGTCTTTGTGGCGCGCCTGCGCCAGGAGATTGCGGGCGTGGCCCTGCTGGGCATGACGCATCTGTTTCTGGGTCCGCGCAACCTCGCGCTGCCGGCCTATGCGTCAGGCATCGTGGCCCGCGGCGGGGCGGCCAGGCTCAACCAGGACCTGCGCCTGCTTCAACGCGTCGTGATTCACCCGCGCTGGCGCGGGCTGGGGCTGGCCACGCGGCTGGTGAGGCACGCGCTGGAGCAGCTCTCGGCGCCCTATGTGGAGTGCCTGGCTGAAATGGGCGAGTTTTCAGGCTTTCTGGTGCGGGCGGGCTTTGAGCGCCGGGGCCGCTGCAAGCCCTCGCGGGAGGCCGGGCGCCTGATGAAAAGCCTGGAGCGTCTGGGGCTTTGTCCCGAAGACCTGCTCAACGCCGATGCCCTGAAGGCACTGACGCTTGCAGAGCGTGAGCGCCTGGACCGGCAGCTGCGGGGGCTGTGCCGCTCGCGCATCGAAACGGGGCACGGCACGTTGCGCGGCGGGCCTTTGCGGCTGGATTTCGAGCGCCGGCGGCAGGCCGTCATGCGCCTGTATTGCTGCCCCGAATACTTCCTGTTTGAGAGGCAACCATGACCGGCAGCGTTTTGTTTGAACGACTGGGGTATGAACCGCACCAGGGACAACTGCGCTTTCATGCCAGCGACGCACGCTTCAAGGTGCTGATTGCCGGGGCGCGCTTTGGCAAGAGCCTGGCGGCCTCGCACGACGTGCTGCGGGACATGCTGGGCCGAGAAACGCGGGGCTGGTTTGTGGGCCCCACGCTCGCGCTGGCCCGGCCGGAGTACGACTACCTCGTGCTCGACGCCCGTCGGCGCCTGGGCCTGGCGGCGGCCCGGGAATTCAGGTCGGCACAGGGGCACCGGGGCCTGACCTTGGTCAATGGCGCGGAGGTGCACTGCCTGTCGGCCCTGCAGCCCCAGGGCCTGCTGGGCCGCGAGATCGACTGGCTGGTGCTGTGCGAGGCCGCCCACCTCTCACGCGACGCCTACGAGCGCTTTCTGCGCGGGCGCTTGGTTTCACGCCAGGGTCGTCTGGTCGTGGCCACCACGCCGCGCGGCCACAACTGGATCGAGGAACTCTACCAGCGGGGGCTGAAAGCGCGGCCGGCGTGGAATTCGTTCCGCTACGCCACCTGGGACAACCCGCGCGTCTTGCCCGCGGAAATCGAGGAGGCGCGGCGCACGCTGCCGGGCCCGGTTTTCGATGAGCAGTTCGGCGGCGCCTTCACCGGCGCCAGCGGGCGCGTTTACCCCGAATTTGAGCCCGCGCGCCACGTGCTTGCCTGCGACCCGCCCGCCGGCGCCGTCTGCCTGCGCGGCATTGATTTTGGCTTCACCCGGCCCTTTGCCTGCGTGTGGCTCTATGCCGACCACGACGGGCGAATATGCGTGTTCGATGAATACTACCGCGCCGGCGGAACTGCCCTGGATCACGCCCGCGAAATCCTGCGGCGCGACGAAGCCCTGGCGGCGCGCGACATCCTGCGCGGCACGAGCTTCGCTGACCCCGCGGCCCGCGCCGAGCGTGAGGCCCTGGCGCAGGGCGGCGTGCCCAATCAGCCCGCGGAAAATGCCCTGCTGCCCGGCATCAGCCGGGTGCGGCAGGCGCTTTTGCCGCGCGCCGACGGCCGGCCGGGCCTGACCGTTCACCCGCGCTGCGTGAACCTGATTCGCGAGTTCGAGGGCTACGTTTACGAGGAAATCAGGGGGGCGGGCGAGCCCCTGCCGGTCAAGGGCAACGACCACGCGCTGGATGCCCTGCGCTATGGGGTGATGGGCCTGTGCAGCCGCGCGGACTGGCGCAAGTTCGGCTTGCTTTGGTAGAGTCAGGGCATGGAAATGAAGCCGGCCACCATCATTGCCATCGTCATCATCCTGGTGATCCTGATTCTGCCGGTGTTTTTCCTCGACCTCGACGGCAGCACAGAGGAGGGCGGGGGCGACCCCTACAACGTTCCGGCCAACGCGCCGCACCCGCACAAGATGCCGCCGGAGATGGAGAAGGAACTGGAGCGGATGCGGGCGCAGAACCGGCCCGTCAACTTGCCGCCGTCGCCTGAACCGCCGCCGCCGTCCAATCAGCCGCCGTCCAACGAGCCCCCGCCGGTCAATTGAGCCGCGTGCAACCGGGGAATAGGCGGCCTTCACCTGCCGTTAGTGGTTCACTGCGTAAGACTTCTTCAATCACCATGCGACGGGGGTCGTCATGAAAATCGGCGTGTTGGGCACGGGCGATGTGGGCCGGGCCCTCGGGAATGCTTTTCTGAAGCTGGGCCATGAAGTGATGATGGGGGCGCGCCAGACGCCCCATGCCAAGGCGCAGGACTGGGCCAAAGCCGCCGGTCCCCACGCCAAAACGGGGACCTTTGCCGACGCGGCGCGGTTTGGCGAAGTCATTGTGGTGGCGACGCTGGGGACAGCCACCGAAGAGGCCCTGAAGCAGGCGCAGGTTGAGCACTTCAACGGCAAGCTGGTGATTGACACCACCAACCCCCTGGATTTTTCCCGGGGCATGCCGCCTTCGTTGTTTGTCGGTACTACAGACAGCCTGGGCGAGCGCATCCAGCGCCTGCTGCCCCGCGCTCATGTGGTCAAGGCGTTCAATACCGTCGGCAACGCGCACATGTTCAAGCCGGCCTTCGTCGGCGGGCCGCCGGACATGTTCATCTGCGGCGATAATGAAGACGCCAAAAAGCTCATGGGTCAGTTGCTGCGCGACTTCGGCTGGGGCGTCATCGACATCGGAGGCATTTCCGGCTCGCGCTATCTCGAGCCCATGTGCCTGACGTGGGTGCTGCACGGCATTCGCAGCGGCAGTTGGAACCACGCCTTCAAGATGCTCCGCGAGCCCGCCAGGTCCTAGCTGGCCGCAGAATTGGTCGAAGCGGCCGACTTTTCCAGCAGAAGGCAAAGCCCGGAGTGCCGGGCAAAGCCCGCCGCTCCGCCGGACCGTCCAGCAAGTCAGACTGCTGAAGCCATGCAGGGCCGCTGCGCGGCAAGCCGGGGGCAGGCGCGACCCTGGGGTGCGCCGGGCAAGCGGACGGACCGGGTGAGGTCGTGGGGGCCGGCGCTCAATAGGCGCGGCGCACGCGGGAATCGGCGATGCCGAGTTCTTCGCGATACTTGGTCACTACGCGGCGCGAGGCTTCAATGCCGGCCTCGGAGAGTTTCTTGGCCAGGGCCATATCCGAGAGCGGCTTCTTCTTGTCTTCTTCGTCGATGAGCTGCTTGAGCTTGACCTTGACGGCCTCGCGCGAAATGGCGCCGTCCTGCGCGCCGGTGCTGGGCATGCCGCCGGTGAACAGCGTGTTCATTTCGATGATGCCCTGGGGCGTCTCCATGTACTTGCCGAACACCGCGCGCCACACCGTGCTGTGGTGGATGCCGAGTTCGTCGGCGATGTCCTGCATCTTCATGGGCGCCAGGGCGGCCATGCCCTCGCGCATGAAGCGCTCCTGGCGGCGCACGATGGAGTTCGCCACGCGCTCCAGCGTGCTCTGGCGCTGCTCCAGCGCCTCAATCAACTGGCGCGCGTGGTTGAGCTTGCCCTTGAGGAAGTTCAGCGTGGCCTTGTCGCCCTGCTTTTCGCGCAGCAGCCGCAGGTAATAGTCGTTCACGCCCAGGCGCGGCAGGTTTTCCCGCGTCAGCCGCACCTTGAGCGAACCCTGCTCGTCTTCCTCGACCACGACATCGGGAGAAACGGTCTGGCGCGGCGTGTGGGCAAACGCCATGCCGGGATGAGGGTCCAGCACGGAGAGCATCTCGATGAACATCTTGACTTCATCGACGCTGATGCCGAGTTCCTTGGCCAGCTTGGGCAGGCGGTTCTTGAGCACATCGTCCCAGTGCTGGGTGAGCAGCTTCTTGAGCGTGGGAAAATCGGGGTCGGTCTCCTTGACCTGAAGGAGCAGGCACTCGGCAAGGTCGCGGGCGGCAATACCCCTGGGGTCCAGGGCCTGGACTTCACGCAGCGCCTCTTCGGCGTCGGAGAGGGAGACCCCGGCCTGGTTGGCGATGTCCTGGAGCGGGTAGGCCAGATAGCCGCGCTCGTCGAGGGAGAAGATGATGGCCTCGAACAGGGGGCGGTCTTCGGGGTGCATGCGGCGCAGGCGCAGCTGCTCGAACAGATGCTCGGAGAGCTGTTTTTCCCGGGCGGCGACGTTGTTGAAAGCTTCCTGCTTGGCGTCGGGTTCGCCGTCGTAGCGGGCCTTGACGCTGCGCTGGCCGGAGAAATCGTCGATGTCGGTATTGCGCGCGAGGTACTCAAGCGCGTCGTCCATGGAATCGCCGGCGGGCGTCACGGGCTCAGGGCGCTCTTCGGCGATGGCGGCGGCGATTTCGTTGGGGTCGCCCTCGGGGGGCGCTTCGCGCTCTTCGGCGGCCATTTCCAGGGTGGGGTTTTCCTCGAGTTCCTTCTCGATCAGGGCCTGAAGATCGGTGGTGGCGAGCTGCAGGATGTTGAGCGACTGGATGGTCTGCAGCGACAGCACCTGGCGCTGCTCCAGGCGCTGCCGCATGTTCAGGTCCAGGGACATTCCGCTCATGGGTTCTTCGCTCGCTGAAGGATGCTGGGCTAGCCGTCAAAGTCGCGGCGGCCGCTGAGGGCGTCGGCCAGGATGGCCTGGCTGACGTTTTCGATTTCGGCCCCGGCCGGCACGCCGCGGGCAATGCGCGTGATGCGAGTCTGGGACTTCCGGCAGACGGGAGCCAGCACGTCGCGCAGATAGGAGGCGGTGCCTTCGCCTTCGAGGTCGGGGTTGGTGGCAATGATGACTTCCTTGATGCCGCCCTTCTGCACACGCTTGAGCAGGGGCTCAATCGTCAGGTCGTCGGGCCCGATCCCTTCGAGCAGCGCGACGTGGCCCAGCAGGCAGTGGTAGACGCCCTTGAACTCGCCGGCCTTCTCAAAGGCCATGAGGTCCTTGGGCTGCTCGACGACGCAGATGAGGGACTTGTCGCGCTGGGGGTCGGAGCAGACGGGGCAGGGGTCGCGCTCGGTGAAATTGAAGCAGGTGGAGCAGTTGACGAGGTTCTTCTTGACGTCAGCGATGGATTGGGCGAGTTGGAGGGCCTCTTCGCGGCTGAGCTTGATAAGGTGGAAAGCGAGACGTTCGGCGGTCTTGGTGCCGATGCCGGGGAGTTTCTTGAGACCCTGGATGAGACGGGCGAGGCTGTCCGGATAGCTCGGCATGGGAAGCACTTAGGCTGGTTACCGTTTGGGAACGTTATTTGCTAGGTACGCAAATAGCCTACCCCATTTGGCACCCAAGTCAAGATTTGCGGGCGCGCACTTGCCCCGTGAGAAACTCCCCGCGCCCGCGCACTCTCAGTCGTTCCAACGCTCTGCCGGTTCACTCACTCAGGATCCTTCATGCGTGCGACTCCTCTGGCCCTTGCGGCCCTCCTTCTGCTCCTTTGCGCCTGCCAGAACTCCGACGGCACCGACGTGGAATCCGTCTCGGCCGTGGCCGTCGCCGGCCAGGACCTGATTGTGGACGCCGGCTATTGCCGCGTCGAGATTTCACGCCTCGCCATCGGCAGCGGCACGGGCCAGCTTCCCGCGGGTTCACGCGTCAAGATCGAGACCATCGGCTTTCTGGCCAACGGCATCACCGCCTACTCGAACCTGGTGCGCATCACCGCCACCAACGCCGCGGGCGCGGCCGTGACCGGCCTCAACCTCAGCCCCGCCGCCAACGTCTTCTTGCGCTTTGACTTCAGCGCGGCTTCCCGCGACGGCCACGACGAAACCGACCTCAAGTTCGTCGTCAAAAGCGGCAGCAGCTTCACCAGCCTGACTCATGCCGCCACGGCCGCCGCCGGCAGCACCTTTGCCACGCCGGCACAGGGCTCGGCCCTGGCCCTGATGACCTCCTTCAGCGACATGGCCGTGGCCTTTGGCACGCCCTCGGGAGGCGGCGGGGGCGGCGGCACGCCCACGGCGCTGACCGGCAGCATCTCCACCCTGCTGACCTTCACCAGCTTCTCGCTCAATAACACGGGCAGCACCATCACCGCCAACCTGATTATTCCCACCAGCGACACCACGGGCCTGCCCAAGGTGCTCACCCTCAACGACGCGGCCTTTGACGCCGGCAACCCCACGGCCGCCACCAACAAGATCCTCACCGTGACCACGGGCGGCAAGACCTACACGACTGACAAGGCCGGCGCCAGCATCACGGCCACCCTGACGACCTTTGCCGGCAGCAACTCCAGCGGCACCCTCATCGGCACGGTCGTAGACAACGCCAGCACCGCGACCCTGGCCATCAATTACACTTTCACCACGGGCTCCGCAGGCGCCACAGCGTTGACCGGCACCGTCAGCGACTTCGGCGGGCGCCGCACGGTCACGCTGCGCGACACCGGAAACCTCGTCACCGTCCTGTTCCTGATGCCGGACACCCTGCCCTCCACGCCGCCCTCCAGCGTTACCTTCGACGACGCCAGCTTCGATTCCTCCAATCCCACGGCCGTCAGCGGCCGCGTCCTCACCGTGACCGAGGGCGGTACCACCTACTCCAGCGACGTGCCCGTGCTGGGCAACGTCACCGTCAACTTCACGACCTTCAGCTCCGGCACCTCGACGGGCACCATTACCGGGACCGCCGTCAGCACGACTCCCTCCACCAAGACGCTCAACTACACCTTCTCCACCACCCCCGGCGCGGCCGGGGGCGGCACGGGCACACTGGCCAATGCCGCGCCCGTGACGGTGGCGGCTTCTGACGACGCGCTGGAAAGCGCCATTGTGGCTTCCGGCGCGGGCTACCTCGGGTTCTGGCTTTCGGCCGTCGGCACGACCAACCGCACCATCCAGATGCGCCCCCTCGACGCCACGGGCACGCCCACGGGAACCCAGACCAGCGTTGAACCCTCCGTCAATCTCGCGGCCGCGGGCCGCTTCTCGGCGGCCATGGAGCCCGGCGGCATCGCCATAGTCGCGGGCGCGACCGGCAGCTCGGCCTCCACGGATACGGTGCGGCTGACAGTCATCAATACCGGCACCTCGGCCATCCTGTTTGAGCACAATCTCGGCACGGGCACGGCCCCGCGCGTGGTTTACAACAGCACGGCCAGCCTCTTCGTGTGCGCCTTCACCACGGCCAGCGGCGTGTCTGTCACCACCCTGCCCGCCACGGGCGCCAGTTTCGCGACCGCCCTGGCCCTGCACAGCGGCGCCACCCTGGCCGGCCTGGCCAGCGCTGGAGCCGCCGACGAAGTCCTGGTCACGGCCAACGACAGCAGCGGCATCCGCGCCCGCCGCGTCACGCCCAGCACTCTCACGGCGCTGGGCAGCGCCTTTGACGTGACGACTTCGCTGGGCGGCGGCCTATGCCTGTTTGACGCCGCAGGCTCGGCCTATCTCATCGCCGTGCAGGAGCAGGGCACCCTGCTTGTCAACCAGATCGTGCGCCAGTTGCCCGTGGGCTCTGACACCCTGCATGCCACGAAGCTGACCCTGATCGGCATCACCGCCATGAGCCAGGGGGCGACTTCCACCAACTCCTCTCTGCTCTCCGATGCCAGCGCCACCTTCCATGCCGCGCGCGCCAACGCCGGCGGCCCCACGCAAATCGGCAGCCCCATTGTGGGCTTCGTTTCGGGGCTGGCCCTGGACACCACAAGCGACGGCGCGGCCATGGCCGGCAACGGCGCGGGCGCCTTTGTGGCCCTGGCGGCGCGCGGCGCGGGGGCAGGCGTCTCCAGCATCCGCTTCACGGTCACGCCCTGATGCCAGAAGGGCTTTGCCGGGCTGGACCCTTGCGCCCGCGCTTCAATCGGGCAAGATGGGTGGCCCCTCGGTGTCCCCGGTTTAGGCTCTGCATGAGGCTTGCACTCTTCTTTTGTCTGGCGCTTTGCCCCGCGATGGTGGCCGCGCAAAGCGTGATTCCCGGCTTTACGCTCAGCACGGTGCAGGACCCCGTGGCCCAGGGCCGCTGTCTGGCCTTCGCGCCCGACGGCCGGCTGTTCTACACGGAGTTCGCCACGGGCCAGATTCGCGTCATCACCAGCCCCACCACGACTCCCACCCTGCTGGCCACGCCCTTTGCCACGGTGGGTGGCGGCGGTAACGCCTTCGTCACCAGCCCCGGCACGGACATGGGCCTGCACGGCATTGCCTTTGACCCGCAGTTTGGCACCAATCGCTTCATCTACGTGGCACACACCAGCGGCACCCTGGGCAACCCCACCCTGGTCATCAAGCGCTTCACCGAAGACACCGGCACGCCCAACACCGCCCAGAGCGGCAGCGAAACCACGGTGTTTGGCCCCATCACCATGACGGCCTCCGGCCAGCGCCACGGCGCGAGACTCGCCTTTGGCCAAGACGGCAAACTTTACGTCACCGTCGGAGACGGCGGCGGTTCGTTTGCGGCCTCCGGCGCGCGCGCCCAGGACCCCGCCCAGAATCTGGGCAAGGTGCTGCGTCTGGAGAGCAGCGGCGCCATCCCCACGGACAACCCCACCCCCGGCTCGCCCGTATTTTCGCGCGGCCTGCGCAACCCGCGCGGCATTGCCTTCAACCCAAACGACAACACGCCCTTTGTGGTGGACAGCGGCAACGACAGCCCGGCCACCGTCGATGAACTCAACCGCATTGCACAGGGCGGCCTGAACTTCGGCTGGGACGCCAACGGCCTTTCCGGCGACCAGGCCGTCACGGGCTACAGCAACCCGGCGTTCACGTTGGCCGCAGGCTCCCTGCCCAGCGGGCTGGCGTTTTACCCGGCCTCGGCCACGAACTTTCCCGTCGCGGGTTTCCGCAGCGGCATTGCCTACCTCGGCGGCGAGAGCGCTTCAGGCAAGGTCTTCCGGTTGATTCTCAACGGCGCCAACCAGGCCGGCGGCATCACGGCCAAGCAGTTCGCCAGCTTTCCCCAGCCCGTCTATGACCTGGCCTTTGGCCCAGACGGCATGATGTACATTCTGACCACGGGCGTGCTGTACCGGGCGGCTTTCACGGGCAACACTTCGCCCAACAACCCCGTGGCCAACGCCGGACCCGACGTCTCCCACAACGAGAACACCCTGGTCACCCTCAGCGCCGGCCTCTCCAGCGACGCCGACGTGGGCACCACCCTGACGTTCACCTGGCGGCAGGTGGGCGGCAGCCCCACGGTCGCCCTGACCAATCCCACCACGGTGAACGCCCAGTTCACGGCCCCTGCCGTCTCATTCAACCAGGTGCTGACCTTCGAAGTCATCGTGGAAGACGGCTTTGGCGGCGTCGCCTCGGACTTCGTGCTGATCACCGTGCAGGACATCGGCGGCGGCACGGGCACGCCCACGGGCGACAAGGTCGTGGGTGAAGAAGGCGGCTGCAGCGCGGGGCAGGGCGCGGCGCCCCTGGTTCTGCTGGCGCTGCTGGCCCTGGCCTGGCGGCGCAGAGTCCGCCGCGCCTGACTTGACGCTGATCCACTGCCTTGACGCACACTGAGACCGGGACATTGCACCATGAAAGCGGCCAACAAACTGGACATCGTCAAGGTTGACGCGACATCCGGCGAGAACCTTGACGAGTTCATCAAGCTCACCGAAGAGTACTTCCGCGAGAACTGGCCGGAGAACCTCAGGGGCCACAGCGACTGGCGCGCCCACTACCGCAAGTGGCTGACCACGCGCTGGAAGGAAGGCGGTCGGCGCCTGTGGATCATCAAGTCAGGCGGCAAGCCCGCGGGCCTGGTCAATTTCTATTCCAGCGGCCCCCAGGGCGAGCGCGTGGGGCACATCAGCGAGTTTTATGTCAAGGCGGACTTCCGCCGCCGCGGCATCGGCCGCGACATGTTCATGCTCGTGCGGGCCGAACTGGAAAAGGACGGCTGCCGCATCATCAAGAGCGAAGTGCAGCCCGACGAACCGGGACGCATGGCGTTCTGGGAGGAACTGGGCTTTGCGGTGGTCAAGGTCCAGATGGCCCTGAACCTCGCGGCCGAAGAGGAAGAGTAGGCGCCGGGGTTGGCCGCCGCAGGCGTGAGGCTAGCGGCGCTTGACACCCCATCACTTGCCCAGCTTGAGGCGTTCGGCCAGGAAGGTCGGCAGCTTGGGAATGGCGAGAATCTTGGAAATCGTCTTCTCGTAGTCGTACTCGACGCGCCTGAACATCAGCTTGCTGTTGTCCAGCACGACATAGCAGGCTCGCGTGTCGTGGTCTCTGGGCTGGCCCACACTGCCAATGTTCACCAGAAGCTTGCGGAAGCGCCGCAGGTCCAGCTCGCCGTTGGGGAAATTCTTGGGGTGGCCGTATTTGCCCGTTTCGCTGTAGATGCCGGGGATGTGGCTGTGGCCGCAGAAGCAGAAGCGGTCAAACTTCGCAAACATGCCGCGGATCTTGGCCTGGTCCAGGCTGTCCTTGGGAAACACGTACTCGTGGGTAGGCTTGCGCGGGCTGCCGTGCACAAACAGCAAGTCGCCCTGCTGGTGGTACTTCCTCTTGGAAAGCTCGTCGAGGTAGTTCCAGTACTTCTGGCGCTGCTCGCGCGGCATGGCGGGGTCGTTGAGCTGCTCGCGCGTCCACTCCACGCTGCGCATGGCGCGCTCGTTGAAGTCTTCGGCCACCAGCATCAGGGCTTCTTCGTGATTGCCCAAAATGGTCATGTGGAAGCGCTCAATGGCGATATCCAGCACCTCGCGCGGGTTGGGGCCGTAGTCGATGATGTCACCCAGGCAGTAGATGCGCTCGCAGCCCAGCGACTCAATGTCGGCGAGCACGGCTTGGAGCGCCTCGATGTTGCTGTGGATGTCCGAGACAATGGCCAGGCGCACGATGACCCTTCAGGAACGAATCTGCCCGGCACGAACCGGAATGACTGCAAACCCATGAACGCGCCCATGTTGGGCGATTTTTGCCGCTTTGGCAAGGGCGCAGTTTCACCCCGGGCTTGTCCCATGAAGAGGGCCGCGGCGAACCGCGGCCCCGGACTGCCATGACAGGGCTTTCTTAGCGGATGAGCTTGCCCGCCAGCTCCGTGTCGCGCTTGTCCAGCCAGCGCAGGGCCGGCGCGTAGGGACAGTGAATGGCGCGGGTGAAGGTGCGGTAAGTACCGGTTTCATCGCCGCGGCTGAAAGTGCGGTCAATGAACGTCAGCTCGACCACGACCACCGAGGGATACTCCGCCAGCGTTGAAATGAAGTCGCGCTGGGGGTTGGCCACCTGGGATCCGAAGAAGTCGCCCATCTGCACGCACTGACCGTCCACAGGGCGCTGGAGTATGACCGTCAGGCCGTTGGCTGTCTTGTTGCCGCCGGGAACCGCTGCCACACCGCCTGCGCCTGCGGCACCACCGCCCTTCTGGGTCTTCCAGAGGTGGGGGGCTGTGTCCTGGCGGCACTCGGGGAACACGTTGATGACGGAGTTGCTGCGCATGGCGCCCCACTGGAAGGCCGCCTTGTCATCGACAAACACGCGCACGGAATAGACGAAGCTGGCAATTTCGTCGTCACGGGGCTCGATGTTGCGAGCGCCTTTCCAGCCGCCCTTGGCGCCGGCCACAATCTCGGCCAGCGAGCGCACGGGAATGACGCGCCGGCAGAGATAGGCGCCATCCTGGCGGGGCTGGCCCGGCTGCTCGGGACGCTTGCGCAGGAAGTAAACAATGATGGCGTCGCCCGTGACGTAGCCTTTGGACTGGCTGTCCCACCAGGTCGAGGTGCCGGTGAAGGAGAGGAACTCCTTGATCTTGCCGGTTTCGCCGTCATCGGCGGACTCGAAGTTGCTGAGGTTGGTGTAGAACTTGTCGTGGGGCAAGTTGGGGTTCTTGAGGTCGTCCTCACTGAGGCTGCGAAGCTGCATGTTGTCATCGCCCGTGCCGGTGCGGGCGCGCAGCAGGTCCTGCTCGATGTAATCCATGGAGACGCGGCCGGCCTGGAAGGTCTCGATGCGGCGCGCCGTCACCATGTACATGGCCTGGGCCGAGGTGAACATGGTGCGAAGCATCAGCATCACGATCAGCATGAGCGCGATCGCGATCATCAGTTCAAGCAGGGTGAAGCCGCGGATGTTCCTGTGCATGACTGCTCCCATTCGGGCGCGCCTGTGTTCCGCCGGTACTACCGGGCAGCGGCGACCATGAAATCCCATTCAAAGAAGGGCTTGTTCTGCTGGGCCTGGCCGTCGTAGTCAGAAGCGAACTCAAAACCCTTGTAGATGCGGATGTGCACGACGTAGAGGTCGTCAAGGGGGGCCTTGCGCGTGCCGCCGCCCTCCAGCGGAGCCGAACTGCGGGAGACACCGCGCCGGATGCTGAAATCGAAGCTGTAGAAGGGCCGGTCGTCGAAGTCATGGCCCTGAAGCACGCCGGAGCTGCGCAGAACGTCGGGCACCATGCGGTAGACTTCCGGCGGCACGCCCGTAAAGCGGCGGTCGCCCGTGCGGGACAGGCCGTCGTTGGGCAGAGAGGTCATCATCTGCTTGCGGGCGTCTTCGCTGGTGATGAGCGTGACGTCAAACTCCTTGGCCGGCAGGGCAAAGAACAGCACGTTGTCCTCGACGTTGCCAAAGAGCTGCCGGCGCATGTCCGGCGTGGTTGCCGCCGACGTGTTGCCGCCCGTGTTCTCGCGATCCGTCAGGTCCTTGGGCTTGAACTTGAGCGAGGCGCCCGGGTAATCGAAGCGGTACACCGTGTAGTCGTCGCGCAGGGCAATGGGCCGGCTGAGCGAGGAAGTCACGAGCGCGCGCACGTTGCGCATGATTTCAGCCGCGCGCGAAGCGTCCATGGCGTTGCGCGACATCTTCATGTTGGCGATGAACAGCCCCACGATGGAGACGCCGCCCAGCGCGAAGATGGCCATGGCGACCAGGATTTCCGTGAGCGTGAAGCCTTTGTTCGATTTACGCATGGGAGTGCCTTGGGCGCGCTACTTCTTGGGATAGGTAGAATCTTCCTGAAGAATCACATCAGAGGCGCGAACGCCGGTGGTGGCCGGGTTGACGTCTATGAACAGGAATCGCGTGCTGTCCTGCAGCACGATGTCGGCGTCCGGCGGACCTTTGTCCGACACCGTATCCAGCAGGTAGCCGGGCTTGTCGTTGATCACCTCGCTGCGGCCGTCCACGCGGATCACAATCTTATAGTTGCGGGCGAACTGGCTGTTGATCTGCGAGCCGCCCATTTCGCCCAGGCCGGTGACCGGGGCAGACTCAAACTTGCGCTTCCAGTAGGGCGCGAACTCGACATCACCGCCCAGTTGCGCCTCGAGGTTGTATTCCCGCACAAACGTCACGGCATCGCTGGAGCGTTCGGCCGAGGGATTGACGCGGAACAGCACAATGCCGGGCCCCAGGGTCAGGGGCAGGCTCTCGCCGGGGTTCTGATACTTCAGCGGCTCCGTCAGGAACACCAGCACATGGGGCTGCCGGGTGTTCAGGGCTTCCGTGCGCGAGAACGAAATGAAGCCTGACACGCTGTTGGCCGCCATTTTCAGGCCGCGCCCGCGCATGAACGTCATGACCACGGGCACCATCACCGCCATCAGCAGGCTGATGAGCGCGATTACCACCAGCAGCTCGACCAGCGTGAAGCCGCGCCATTTCCTGTATGTGTTCATGGGTTCTCCCTTGGCCGCGCTACTTGCCGAGAATCTCGGCGCGCTCCCTCACGCTGTTGTTGCGGCTGTCGAAGATCAAATCGTCGTCGGTGTCCCACTGCCCGTCGTCGCCGGCCGAAGAAATCAGGAACGCGCCGCTCTTCTCGATGCGGAACCAGACAGGGCGATCCCAGGCGTCCACGAAATACTGCAGCTTGCCCGCATCGCCGCGCATGGAGTCCTTGAACTGCTGGGGGTCCTGCTTGGGGCTGTAGCTCTTGCCCTTGTAGGCCGGGGCCTGGTCCCAGACTTCCTTGGTCGGGCAGAGGTAGAACACCAGGATCTGCGAAGACTTCATCTTGTCGTCGTTGCTCAGCGTCGCGGCGAGCGCCCCGGCATCCTTGCGGAACGACGTCTCGTTGGGCGTCACCTTCTCGCCGGCCAGCGCGTTGCCCACATTCTGCAGCAGCGCCTTGGTGGCGCGCGGCTTGGCCTTCTGGATCCAGGGCAAGATGGCGACGGCCAGCACCGCGACCAGCACGGCCACGATGCCGATGACAATCATCAGTTCGATCAGCGTGAAACCTTTGTCGGAACGAGTCATGGCGGCCCCCCTACTTCTTTCCATTGATGACATCGTCTTCGGTGTCAAAGTTGCCGTCAGGGCCGGCTGACACGAGGTCGTAGGTGCCCTCGTTGTATTTCTTGTAGCCCTTGGCCCCCTTGGCGGCCTGCGCCCAGTTGCGGTAGCGGTAGGGGTTTTCCCAGGGGTCCACGAACTCCTTCTTGCCTTTGTTCTCGCGGGTGGTGTAGGAATCCGCCGCGATGTAGGCCTCCTTGCCGGCCTTCTGGGGCTTGGTCACCAGTTCATCGAACAACAGCCGGTTGCCCTCGTAGAGGTCGGCGTCGCCGCTGGTGCCGCTGGCCGGGAAAATGTCCGCGCGGCCGCCCTTGACGGCCTCCTGCCACTTGGTGATCGCCGTAGGCATGGCTGTATCCAGGAAGTTGCGGGCCTCGCCCACCTTGGCCTTGGAACGCGCGCCAAGCAGCACAGCCAGCAGCACCCCCACCAGCACGCCAATGATCGCGACGACAATCATCAGCTCGATGAGCGTGAAGCCCTTGCGCGAGCGACGCGCTTTGTGGCCCATGCAGGGTTGTGAAAAAGCTGCCATCTCCCCTCCCGAGGTTCCCGCAGGGGTCATACCGCAAACCCTGCGCCATACAGTATTTGAACCGGCAACCTCCCCCGCTGCTTGCTGCAAGTGCAAGCAACAGCGCGGCTTGGAGCGATTCAACGATAAGCCATTATGCTATCGCTGCCTCGGGGCGTTTCAAGGGCGCTATGGACGCGGTAGCCGCGCAGTAACAAATACGTCAGGCTTCGACGATCCGCCCCCCGGCCATGACTACCACTCGCGTGGCCATGGACTTTGCCCAATCATGGTCATGGCTGCTGAAGATGATGCTTGCCCCCTGCCGGCTCTGCTCCTGCAGCAGGGCCTCCAGTCGCTCGCGGGCGCTCGGGTCAAGGGCGTTTGCCGGCTCATCGAGCAGCAATAACTCAGGCCCGTGCACCAGGGCCCGCGCCAATGCCGCCGCCTGTTCCTGCCCGCGCGAAAGCTCTCCTACGGGGTTGTCAGCAAAGGCCGCCGCACCCGTCTTCTCAATCAGAGAGGCCACCACCCCCGCGGCATCGGCCACGCCGTAGAGCCTCGCGAACATGGCCAGGTTCTCGCGCATGGTCTGGACGCGGTCCAGCATCGAGTCATGGCCCAGATACCCCAGCCGACCGCGCACCTTCTGCGCTCCCTGAGCGACCTCTTCGCCCAGCACCCTGCACTGCCCGGAGTCCGGCCTCAAGAGCGTGGCCAGAACCTTCAACAGCGTGCTTTTGCCCGCCCCGTTATCTCCCAGCAGGGCCAGGCGCGTGCCACGCTCGACTACCAGGTCGATTTCGCGCAGGGCCGGTGCAAAGCCGTAGGCTTTGCTGACTTTGCGGCACTCGACGGCGGCGGTCATGAGCGCTGGCCTTTGCGGGATTCCATGTCCACGGCGCGGCTGAGCAGGCGCTTGCGCTGCTCGAGGTAGCTCGAGGCGGGAACCTTCCGCGCCTCGAAGTCGCGGTCCAGCTCGGCCAAAGCCTGGAGCAGGTCGTTCTTGCCCACATGGGCCTCATTGACGCGGCGGCGCTGCACCTCACGGCTGGCGCGGAACGTCAGCAGCAGGGTAATGATGAAGCCCAGGCCAAACATGGCGGCCAGGGCACCATAGATGGCTGAAACGTTGAGAACCTTCTGGGCGGCAGGCGCGGCTTGGGCCCCGGGCGCGGGGCGCGCGATCTTGGCGACTTCGGCCAGGCTCTTCTGAGCCTCGCGGTCAAAGCGCAGGGCCAGCACGTAGCGTTCGCCCGCCTCCAGCAGGTTGCCGCTGTGCTCGACGGGGGCATATCGCGCCAGGCCGTCGGCGCCGACCTCGGGCTCGCGCAGCAGACCGCTGTGGCCGCCCACCTTGACGGCCGCGACCTCGAGGCCGCCGAAGGCCGTCACGCGCAGGTCCGCCACGGGGGCCGAAAACACCCGCGCCAGGCTGATGGAGCCTGAAGGCTGCGAGTAAAGCACGCCTGACTTGTGCAACAGCCTGATGACAAGGCGGCCGGGGCGGCCGTTCTCGCCGGGCGGTACGGGGCGGTTGAACACGAGGAAGGCCGCGTTCTGGTCTGCGGCGTCCTGCTTGAGGCGGAAGAAGGTTTCGCCCTCGGCGATGAACTCAAGGGCGCCATCGAGGTTCAGGGGGTGCCAGGCATCCAGCGAGATCTGGGGTGCGTCGCTGTATTGGGTGCTCTTGCCGTGCATGGTGTCCACGCCGCCGAACATCCACGGGCTGTTGGCCCGCTCATCAGGCGGCACCGGCCGGGGGTCTTTGGCCGCCACACCCTGACAGAACAGAAGTTCCGTGCCGTAGAGGCTCGCCAAAAGGGCCTTGTCCGGCAGGGTCGGCGCGGCCAGCAGTTCTAGCTCGATGAAGGGCGAGCCTTTGACGCTTTCGGCGGGCAGGGCCGCCAGGCGCTGGTCGGGGTTCTCAATGACGAGCGTCTCGATGACCGTGACCGGGGCGTATTTCAGGTCTTCGCGCAGGACGCTCTTGATTTCCAGCGTGTGCTCGGCCACCCGCAGTTGTTTGACGTCGGCCCCCAGCGTGTAGAAGTCAATCACGCGCTCAACGCGGGGCTTTTCTTCGGTCAGCCAGATTTCTTCCGTCACGGGGCGCCACAGCCCCTGCACGCGCGCCGCCAGGGCCAGGCGCCGCTTCAGGGGCAGGTTGCGCAGCTCAAAGCGGCCGTCCGCCGTGGCCTCGATGCGGTAGCCTTCGCGCGCCTGCACGCCCGAGGCCAGACCGCCCAGCTTGCCGTGGGGATCGCGTCCTTCGGCAATGTCCGTGAAGGCATCCTGCCATGCCGCGCTGACCACCTCGCAGAAAGGGGGCGACTCGCGGGGAAGAGCCAGGGCCACGACCCAGGTGCCGGGCTCAAAGCTGCGGGTGACCTGGCGCAGGTCGCGCAACTCGCCGGCGATGGCGCCCGGCGAGGGGGCCACGGGGCCGCTTTGGGCCGCCAGGCAGGGCGCCAGCGCCGCGGCCAGCAGCGCCGCGCAGAAACAGATATTGCCCAATGAACGCTTATGCAACGCTGCCCGCCGTTTCCAGTTTTCCTGCCACGCAGGATAATCGCTCAACCCTGCTTGCGGGAAGCGGCAAGCTGCTGCTCGACGCGCCGGCGCGCCTCTTCCATTTTCGCGTTGATGGCGTCGAGCTTGAGGGTGAGTTCCTTGGCACGATCGAGGTGCATGGGGCGCAGGCGGTCGTAGTCGGCCTGAGTCAGCTTTCGCGAGAGCAGGTCTTCCTCGAGGTCCTTCAGCGCGCGCAAAGCCTCCTCGCGCTGGCGCACCACCAGAGTGTAGTCGCTCTCGAAATCGCCCACAAACCAGACGCGCCGCCGTCTGAGCAGCGGCGAAAACGTAATCGCCGCCGCCACCAGCACCACCAGCACGACCAGTGCGATATCCATGGCTACTCCATTTCGTCCAGCTCGCGGCTGATGCGCGCCTCGAGCTCCGGCGGGGTCTGCCCGCCCCCGACTTCGCGCGCCTCGCCGGCCGCGGCCTTGCCCCGCGCCGACACCAGCCACAGGCCCAGGGCAAACAGGCCCAGAATGCCAAAGCCCGCAGCGAACAGCACCGGATAAAGCAGGCTGTCGCTCTGCACCTGCACAATGCCGGGGCCGAAACGCTCAATCATTTTTGCGCGCACCTGGTCCGGCGTCAGGTCGGCGTCGCGGCATTGCTCGCGCAGGTAGCGCTGGGCTGTCTCCTTGAAGCTGCAGTTCACCATGGAGCAGCTCAGCAGCCGCTCGCGGCAGCCGCAGAGGCAGAACATCGAGTTGCCCAGCTCATGGTACAGGTGGTCTGCCTGCGCCAGGTCGCGCTCGCGGGCGGGCGCAGCCATCAGGCCCGGCGCAAAGAACAGGGCCAGCAGGGCCACAAGGGCCAGGGCCTTGAAGCGGGCACTGCAAGTTGGCCCTTGGGGGTTCATGCGACCTCGGGGCGGCGCCGCGACAGCGTGGGCAGCAGCGCATAGACCGTGCCCAGCACCATCACCACCAGGCCGGCCAGGCCCAGGGTCATGTGCGGCTTGATGAAATAGCGGAAGTGGCCCCGGCCCATGTCGTCGAGGTCCATGAGCACAAAGTAGAAATCCCGCGTCAAAGCCTTGTTGATGGCGGGGTCCTTGATGGGCTCATTGACGCGCGGCATGCCGTCGCGCTTGTTGTAGAAGATGCGCATGGTCGGCTGCACCGTGGTCACGTTGTCGGTGATGGCCGCAATCTCGCTCTCGATGGCGGGCTTGACGTCGTCAGGCGCGATCTTCCAGGCGTCGCGCAGGCCGCGCAGAGACAGCGGGCGCATGGCGGCAAGCTTTTCAGCCGCCTGGGCATCGGGCAGCTTCAGGGCGAGGTTCTTGGCCAGTTCAGCGCGCTTCTGGTTGGTGCGTGCCACCAGGAATTCATGCACCTGCTGCGTCGCCTCCGAGATGCGCTCGCGCACACGCAGAAGTTCGGGGCCGTCGGCCCTTTCGCTGATGTGGTAGACGGTGCGGAATTCCTTCTCGGGCATGCGGGCAATGTGCGCGCGGATCTGTTCCAGCACCAGGGGCAACTCCGCCCCCAGGGGCAGGGCGACCTCGACGGCCGCTTCCATGGCGGCGTCGAGGTCCTTGGGGTTGAACTCGGCGTCGCTTTGTGCGCCGTCTTTGGCGCCAAGGAAGGCCACCATCAGCTTGTGCTGGCCCAGCAACAGGGCGTCGGTTTTCACTTCGGTCGGGCGCTCATAGTTGAACACGCGCAGCGTGGCCTGGTAGAGCTCAAACACCCGGGGGTTGTCGCGGGTTTCCACGCCCCAGTAGATGCCGCGCGTCATCTTGGGCAGGGCATTGTCCCTGAATGCCTGGGGCAGTTCGCCGCCCATCTGCTTGCGCATGTCCTCAGTGATCCGGGCGATGATCTGCTCGGCGGATTGGCCGGGGTTCTTGCGCACTTCGCGCACCATGTTGCGGTAGAGCATCAGGGCTTCTTCGTCGCGCGTGAACAGTTCGCGCGTGACATCCCAGCTCGACGAGCGTTCGGCATCGTCGAAGTAAACGAGATAGCTCCTGCGCTGGTAGCGGTCATCCAGCACGGCATAGCCGCCGGGCTCGGAGGTCACGGCGCCCTCGATCTCGTAGAAGCTGCTGAAGTAGATACCCACGGAAATCAGCAGCAGGCCGACGTGCACGATGTAGCCGCCGTAGCGCCGGCGGTTCTGAAGCGTGACGCCGACGAGGGAGCGCAGGTAGGGCTCGCGCGTGGCGCGCGCACGCGCCAAAGCGCCGGCGTGGAACTCCTGCAACACGGTGATGAACGTGAAGGTGCAGATGGGCAGCAGGGTGACCTGAATCAGCACCCGCGCCCAGTTGACCATGACGGCGATGGTCTCTTCGCTTTCGGTGGTCTTGAACAGGTCGTGCTTCCACAGATAGCCGCTATAGGCCACCAGCACCAGCGAACTGATCGCCGCGGGCAAGGCAAAGTTGCGCAGGATGTTCTTGGGGCTGTTCTGGCGCCAGCCCAGGATGGGCCCCACGCCCATCAGGAACAGCAGCGCCAAAAACAGCGGCGCATTGATCATGGTGTAGGCGTCAGGCCCAAACGTCTGCTGACCCGCCTTGCCGTAGAGTTTCTCCGTGATGACCGGCCAGAACGTGATCACGAGGGTGACGGCCGAGATGGCCAGCAGGATCAGGTTGTTGAACAGGAACACGCCCTCGCGCGAAACCAGGCTTTCCAGCTTGCGGTCACTCTTGAGCAGCGGCCCGCGCCACAGCACCAGCAGCAGGCTGCCGCCGAACACCACGCCCATGAAGTAATAGAAAGGCAGCTTCACGCCGGCGTCGCCGAAAGCATGCACGCTCTCGATGATGCCGCTGCGCACGAGGAAGGTGCCCACCACCGTCATGCAATACGTGACGATGATCAGCACGAAGGACCAGGCCTTGAGCATGCCGCGCCGCTCGGTCACGATCACGCTGTGGATGAAGGCGGTGGCCGTGAGCCAGGGAATGAAGCTGGCGTTCTCCACGGGGTCCCAGGCCCAGTAGCCGCCCCAGCCCAGAATCTCGTAGGCCCAGAGGCCGCCCAGGGCAATGCCCACGGTGAGCAGGCCCCAGGCGGTCATGGCCCAGAAGCGGATGGGGCGCAGCCAGCCTTCGGCGGTGTCGCCGGACAGGAGCGCGCCCAAAGCGTAAATGAAGGGAATCGTGAAACCGACATAACCCAGATAGAGGATGGGCGGGTGGATGGCAACCCAGTAATTGTGAAGCTGGGGGTTCATGCCCTTGCCGTCGCTGACGCTTTCCAGCAGCCACTTCTGAACGGGCTCGGGCAGGCTGGAGGCCTCGTAATTGATGGCGTGGTGCAGTTGGGCAAACGTCATGTTGCCCTTGCCGCCGGCGACCAGGGCTTCCATCAGTTCGCGGATATCGTCATTGTTGATGGTCTGGTGCCCGGAGTTCAGGGCCTCCACGATGGGGCCCGCCGTCACCTGCGCCCAGTCCGGCCGCAGCATCCAGGCGTATTCCACCGCAAAGGGGTTGCTGCGCTCGAAACTCTCCGGATTGCACATGATGAAGAAGAAGAAGAACTCCACGGCACACAGCGCCACCAGGGCAAAGGGCAGGCGGCGATCCGTGCGGTTGTGGCGCTGGGAAAACGCGTAAATCGCGCCATTGAGCGTCAGAATGAAGCACCAGAACAGCAGTGAGCCCTGCTGCCTGGCCCACAGCCCGGCAATCTTGAAGGGCAGCGTTTCGCTGTTCTCCGTGACGTCGCGGATGTAGCCCACGAAGTAATAACCGTCAAAGATTCCCAGGTAGATCAGCGCGCAGCAGAACGCCGAAATGAACAGCAGGGCGTACTGGCCGCGCCGCGTGGCATGCACCAGACGTTCGTCACGGCGCCACACGGCATAAAGCCCCAGGAAGAAGAGCAGGGCGGTAAACGCCATGCCGACGTAAAGGCCGGCCGTGCCCGCGCGCATCAGGGCCAACGCGGTCTCGAACTGCCCGATGGTTTCGATTTTTCCAAGCATAGGGGGGCCAGAGCGGCGTCAGGGAGCGGGCAGCGCGGGGGGAGGCGGAATCTCCTGGCCCTCGTACTTGCTGGGACACTGGGTCTGTATGTGGGTGGCGACGAATGCCCCGCGTTTGACGTCGTAGCGCCCCTCTACCGTCGCGTGGCAGTTGAGCTTGAAACCCTGGGGCAGCTCCGTGCCCTCGTAGATCACGCGGCCGCTGCCCAGAGGCCGGCCCCTCGACGGGGCGCTGGCGTCGTCCTCAGGCGTGAGGTCGATTGCGGTGAAGATGGTCGGATTGAAATTGCTCTCAATGGCCGTGACCTGCACCTTCATCTTGACTCGCTCGCCCCCGTAGTTCTCGGACGTCAGCTCGGGAAAAGTGCGATACTCGACGCCGCCCTGGCTGAAGGTGAAAGCCAAGGCCGCGCCGACGGCCACGGCAAAGAGCAGGATGACGGCGACAATCTTGAGGTTCATGGGCCGGTCCAAAAACACGGGGGCAGTACATCCAGTGCCCCTGGATACTGCCCCCGCCCGAGTGCATCCCTTATAGCAGGCGCCCAAGAGGCGGCAACAAGAACCGGAGGGCGTTCAGCGGCCCCTTGTGCGCGCAATCTCTTCCTGCAGCAGGGCCGCGATGCGCCCGTCCTTCTGGAACGGATAGTAGGGGAAAACCAGGCGCCAGTGGGTGCGGTCCTTCTCGGGCACATCACCGGCGGCATAAGCCTGAAGCGCGCGATGCTCGCGCCTGGTGTAGTAGCGATCGCCGATCCAGA
>JABARW010000015.1 GCA_019186845.1 Planctomycetota bacterium
GTGTTTGCGGGCCAGCGCTTCGAGGCTGACGGCGGCCGCGCGCGAGAGCCCCTTGCTGGTGAGCGTGGCAGCCTTACCCGCCTCCACCAGGCCCGCCGGAGACTCCACTTGGCCCTGGAGGCAGGAGATTGACAATGAGCTCCTGCCCGCCTCAAACAAGACCATGCCGGCCGCGATAACGCTCAGGGCGGAGGCGGAGATCGTCACTCGAGGCAGATCGAGATTGTCGAGGAACAGGCTTTCGTCGATGAGTTCCAGCCCCTGTTCTTCGCTGCCCAGTGCTATCTCGCCGTCGAATCGCGCCAGCGCCCCTGAACCCAACGTCAAATCGGCCTGCCCCGTGGCCCGCAGGCGTGCCCCCGCCCGGAGCTGTTCGCCGGCTTCGACGACGCGCCATTCCTCCGACTCCGCGTAGCGCAACTTGAGGCCATTCTTGCGGCCGACTTCCTTTACAGTAGCTACTACGGCTTTCGGCAACTCCGCCTCAGGCCTCGGCCGTTCTTCGGGCTTGGGGGGCTCTGTGGATTCCGGGCGCCGTACCTCGCCCTCCGGGGCTTTGGCAGGCGGCTGGGGCGGCAATTCCACGGGCGGCTTGTCCTCCCGGGCCGGGGGTTGGGGCCTTGGCCTTGGGTCGGCGGGCAGGTCCGGAAGCGGAGCCTCACGTCTGGGTGACGCCTTGGCAGGGGGAACTTCGGGCGCGGGCTGAGCTTCGGCAGGTTTCTTCAGGCTCGGCGCGGGGACGGGAGCGTTGGTCTTGGCCCCGCCTTCGGGAACAGGCACAAGACGCGGCTGGTTCATGGCTATGATCACCGCGGCAAAGGCCGCCAGGACCAACAGGGCCGCCAGCAAAGGGCCGGTGGCTGAACTGCGGCGCACAGGCCCAACGCCCATGCGCCGCCCGGCGGCCGGCAGACTGCGGCTGCGGCGCGGCCCATGGGCCTGCTGCCTATGCGCGGCGGCAAGAATACGGCCCGAGAGGTCGGGTGCCGCCTCCTGCGCCACCACTTCGCGCAACGCGGCATCTAGGTAACGATCCTGGGCCTGTTCGCTCATGGACGCAGCCTCTTTTCGATGCAATGGCGCAGGTGCTCCCGGGCGCGACGCAGCAGAGTCTTGGCGCCCTCAGGATCCATGCCCAGAGAACGGGCGATGTCCGCGCGGGACGCCTCGCTGGAATATTGAAGATCAATGGCGCGGCGCGCGCGCTCGGCCAGGGTTTTCAGGCACTCCCGCAAGGCCAGGCGATAGCTTTCGCCCTCGTCATCGCCTTCGGAAGACTCCCAGGCTGCGTCCAGTTCGTCGATGTTCTCGACGGACTCAAGTTTTGAACTGCGCCGCAGGGCCATGAGATAGTGATTGCGAGCCACAGTGCGCAGCCATGCTGAAGTCTGGGAGCGGCTGCGCTGCTCGGGCGGGTGTTCGAGCAGCTTGAGGAAGGTCTCCTGGGTCAGGTCATCGGCCAAGGCCTCCGGACAACCCAGGAAGCGCAGATAGCGCCAAACCGAAGCCTGATGCCGGCGCACCAGCTCAGTTAGGTCGATTTCCTCTGCCATGAGTGTCGCGTTCACATACCGGTAATGCGCGGCATGGCCCAAGGGGGTCAGGCAATTCGAGCCTGGCTTCAGGCAGCAACGGCCGTCTTCTTGAAGGCTTGGTACGTGGCTTCAAGAAAGTCCACGATGGGGCCGCGCAAGCGATGCTCCGTCAACTGGCTCAGGGACTGGGCGCGCTCCTCCACCCAATCGCGGTCCTTGCCGCGCGCCATGGAAACCGTGGGCTGCATGCCCAGCAGCATCTCAAAGAAGCTGGGGACGGCCTGATACTCCACCACGACCTGGTTGCGGGACTCGAACACATTGATGGCACGGTAACGCATGGGAACAGCCGCCTCGGGTTGAGCGCGAAGTTAGCGCCCAAGGCGGCGAATGCAACCCCATTGCGGACTCGCGGCGGCCCCCATCTCTGCTATGTTGTCCCCATGATCCAAGTCGTGGACCTGCGCAAGACCTATGAGAATCACGAAGCCGTGCGTGGTCTGACCTTCTCCGTGCCGCCGGGCGAGGTCCTGGGGCTCGTGGGCCCCAACGGCGCGGGCAAAACCACCACCATGCGCTGCATCACCGGCGCCATCCCCCCTACTGCGGGCCGTGTTCTGATCTGCGGGCGCGACGTGCAACTCGATCCCGTGGGCGCCAAGCAGGAGCTGGCCTTCATTCCTGACGAGCCACGCCTGTTTGAATATCTTACCGTCCGAGAACACCTGGCCTTTGTGGCAAGGCTTTACGGAGTCAAGGACCCCAAACCCAGGGCCCAGGCGCTGCTCGAGGAGCTGGAACTCACCGGCAAGGAAGACGCCCTGCCCAACACGCTTTCGCGCGGCATGAAACAGAAGCTGGCCATCGCCTGCGGCCTGATTCACGAGCCCCGCGCCATCATGTTTGACGAGCCCCTGACCGGACTTGATCCCGTCGCCATTCGGCGCATCAAGGAGAGCATCCGCAAGCGCGCGGCCGCGGGCGCGGCCATCATCATCTCCAGCCACCTGCTCAATCTCGTTGAGGCCATCGCCACGCGCATTTTGCTGCTGCAGCAGGGCCAGAAACTGCTGCACGGAACCATCGCCGAGATTCAGGCCGCAGTGCCCGACCTGCAGGGCCGTGCCGACCTCGAGGAAATATTCATGCGGGCCACGGGCTACGAAACATCCGCCACCGCCTCGGGCCGCATAGTCGCCGCGCCCGAAACACCCGCCAGCCCGCCCACGCCATGACCCAGTCCGCGCTGCTCTATCTCGTGGCGCGGACCACGTTCAACTCCGTGAAGCACCGGCTGGCACGTCTCAAGCAGCCGCGCTACCTGTTGCCGACTGTGGCGGGTCTGGCCTACTTCTGGTTTGTATTCGGCATGCCGGGCCTTGGCCGGGGAACGCGCGCGCCGGAAGTCGCCGACTTCGCGCCGACCATCCGCGCTCTGGCGGGGGCTGGGCTTCTGTTCTTCACGGTCACGGGCTGGATACTCGCCCCCAACCACGCCACCTTGATGATGAGCGAGGCGGAGGTCATGCAGCTTTGCACTTCGCCCCTGACGCGCGCCCAGATTATCCGCTACCGCTGGCTGCGCGCACAACCGGCCACGCTTTTCATGGCCCTGGTTGCCGGTGTGCTTGCCCTCAAGCGCGAAGAACTCAACGCGATCTTCGCCGCGCTGGGGACCTGGCTCATCGTCAACGTCATGTTTCTCAATGGCATTGCCGCCGCTTTGTTTGCGGGCAAACTCAAGAGTCTTGGCGTCCGCGGCCTGAGCCTGCGCATCCCGGGCATCATGCTGGCGCTGGCCGTGGCGGCGGCCTTTGCGCCCAACTTCACTCCGCCGCCTTCCCTTCGGCAGTTCCGCGAAATACCTGACTGGCTCTCCCATCTGTTCAACGACGGGCTGGCAGGCGCCCTGCTCTGGCCCTTGCGCCAGCTGGCGCAGATGCCGGCAGCCACGGACTGGCCTGAGTTCGCTGTGGGCGCAGGCGTGGCACTGGCCATGATGCTGGGCTTCGACCAGCTCGCCACGCGGCTCAACACACCGTTTGAGGAGTCCGCCCTTGACCTGGCCCAGAACGTGGGCCGCAGGCTCGAAGCCTTCCGCCGCGGCGGCATGAGTTCCATGAAGCTGGCCCAGATTCAGACGGTGAAGCCTTCACGACTGAGGCTTGCCGAGCAGGGTCCGGTCTGGCGCGCCATGCTATGGAAAGCGCTCGTGGGTCAGACGCGGGGTGTCTCCGCCCGCCTGCTGTTTCCGCTGCTGGGGCTGGCCATCCTCTTTGGTGTCATCGTATTCAGCAGCGACCGGCCGGAGGTCGTCGACGTCATGGTGATTTCGACGTTCTCGGTGCTGACAATCATGCTGGTGATCGCCGGCCCCCAGATGCTGCGCAATGACCTGCGCAGCGAGCTGCACCGCCTGGATTACCTGAAGTCGCTGCCTTTGCGGGGCCGCGACATCCTGCGGGGAGAGGTCTACGGCAGCGCCCTGCTTGTAGGCGCGGCCCTCGTGGGAATCGTCACCGCGGCCATGTTGCTGATTCGGACCACTGAAGGACTGCACGCTGCCTGGCGTATCACGATCATTGCGACTTCCGCTTCCTTCCTGCCTCCGGTGGCGGCGATGTCCTTCGCCATTGAAAACGGGGCGGCCGTACTCATGCCTTCTTGGGTGGCACAGGCCCCGGGAAGCGGCGGGGTGGAGCTGATGGGCCGGAATATGCTCATGGCCTTCCTTCGTTTGATACTGCTGTCGTTGCTGCTGGCCATCCCCGGCTCTGCTGCGGCGGTGCTGGTTGCAGTGGGCGTGCTGGTGGCGCCGTCTGGCCTCGCGGCCGCCATGGCCCTGGTATTCGCCGGCGGCGTGGCCGGCGGGCTTTTGACGCTGCTTGAGGTAGAAGTCCTGTTGCGGTTCTTTGGGCGCCGCTTCGAGACCCTGGACCCCAGCCTTGAGAACATGTAGCTGAAAGCCGCGATGAAACGTCCGTCTGAACGGGTGATCGTGCTTCTGATCGCGGCCATCCAGTTCATTAACATCCTCGAGTTCATGATCGTCATGCCCCTGGGTCCGGACTTTGCCAGGGCCTTGGCCATTCCCACCAACCAGCTTGGGCTTATCGCGGGCAGCTACACCTTTGCAGGAGCGGCTTCCGGCATTGCCTGTTCATTCTTTCTGGACCGCTTCGACCGACGCGTTGCCTTGGCCTTTGCCATGGCAGGCCTTGTGGCCGCCACAGCCTTGGGCGGTCTGGCCGTGAATTTCGAGACACTGCTGGGGGCGCGCGTGCTGGCGGGAGTCTTCGGCGGGCCCGCCACTTCCCTCGCCCTGGCCATCGTCTCGGACGTGATCCCCGTGGAGCGGCGAGGCAGGGCCCTGGCCACGGTGATGACGGCGTTCTCCGTGGCAAGCATCTTCGGCGTTCCCATCGCGCTGGAGATCGCCCATGTGTTTGACTGGCGCGCGCCCTTCTTTGCCGTATCCGCCATGGGCCTGCTTACCAGCGCGGGTGCCCTCTGGCTGTTGCCGCCCATGAAGCTTCACTTCCGCGCCCCGGGCATGCCCCGCGCTTCGGCCCGGGAGATTTTCTTCAGGCCTTTGCCCCTGCTGGCATTTGCGGCCATGACCTGCATGATGATCAGCGCCTTTTTGCTCATTCCCAGCATTCCGCCCTATGTCGTGTTCAACCTCGGCTATCAGGGCGAAGCATGGCTCACGGATTGGGCCGCCGGCGTCGGCATTGACTACCAGTTCAGCACCCTGGGCCCCCTTTACATGATCGGCGGCCTGGCCAGCCTGGCACTGATGCAGGTGTGTGGACGCCTGACCGACAAGATCGGCGCAACCGCCATGAGCTGGGCCGGTGCCTTCCTCATGGCCTTTGTGGTCTACGCGGGCTTCGTAAACTACCAGCCCTGGCTCAGCGTGATGGGCTTCTTCGTCGGGTTCATGGGCAGCGGCTCGTTGCGCGGTGTTCCCTCGCGCACCCTTGACTCGCGCATTCCCCGCGCCCAGGAGCGAGCGGGCTTCATGAGCGCCCAAAGCGCCGTCCAGCACATCAGCCTGGCGCTAGCGGCCGTGGCGTCATCGTTCATTCTTTATGAGTTGCCGGACAAGAGCCTGGCGGGCGTTGAACTGGCGGGATGGCTTTCCATCGGCTTTGCCCTGGCCATGCCGCTGTTCATCACGCTGATCGAGCGCCAACTCAAGCGCCGCGATGCCGCGCTGCTTGCCCAAGGCCAAGTCGCCGGGGCCGGGGCGGCTGTGAACGTCGCGCTGGCGTCGCCGCGCCCCTGACCACGCCATTTGTCACAGCCGTGCCATGGCGTGGTGAGTTTGGGAACCGGGGCCTTTTCGTTCTTGACGCCTCTGCCCCCTTGGCTACCCTACCTTTCTCCCCCGTAGGCATTTGTTGATCCCTTGTTTCCCCTGGTAGGCAGTGCTGCCGCGTTCCCTGCGTTGGCGCACAGCCAGAACCAAGGTGAGGACAGCGCTCCATGTTGACACTTCGGAACCTGCTGACCGTGTTGTCCATTGCGTCGGCTTTCATCGTTGTCTCGGCTTGCAGTGTGATGCCGTTCCAGCCCAAGGAGGGCGCGGAGCGCGACACCGGCAAGGAGAGCGTCAATCACAGCCGCGCCGAAGGGCGCGAAGAGGCTGCGGCCGACGAGCCCGAGGGCAAGCGCGAGGTCAAAGGCAGCGCCTCGGATGCCGTGGCGGACAGCGCCAAGGGCCAGGCCAAGCCCGACGACCGAAAGGTCTTTGACAACGAGCGTCGCCGCGACGTCGAACTGCGCTGGCTCAAAGACCGCGCGGCGGTGGCCCGCCAGGAAGGTCGCCTCGAAGACGCGGAAGAGTATCTGCTGCGCGCCGTTGAACTCAACCCGGGCAATCCTGACGCCGAGGCCAAGGGCATGCTCGAAGAAGTCCGCATGATGCTCTCCAAGAGCAGCGGCGGCGCCCCTGCGTTTGACTCCATCCCCAAGTCCGCCCAGCAGGAGTATGAAATCGAGGCCTCCCGCACCTATGACCGCGCCAAGGCGGCCGAGCGCGGCGGCAACTGGGGCGACGCGGCAGCGGAGTGGGAGAAACTGCTGCGCCTGTTGAAGTTCATGCCCTACAGCGCCGAGATGCAGCAGAAGTACGAGGGCGTGGCCCGCGCCGGCCTGCGCCAGGCGCGGGTAGAGCAGCAGAAGGAGCGCAAGCGCCTCGAGGATGAAGCCATCGAGACGGAGCGCCGCATGGCCGCCCTGGACGCCCAGTCTCAGGAAGACCGCAAGAAGGAAGAAATCCTGGAGTTGTACCGCCAGGTGATCTACCTCCTGGAGCTGCGCCGCTTCAAGAGCGCCGAGGAAATCATCGATCGCATCCTTTACCTCGATCCGCAGTTCCGCAAGGCAGAAGAACTCAAGCGCGACCTCGCGGACCAGCGCCTGATTCAGCTCAACCGCGACAGCTTCAACAACCGCATCGTGGGCTACTACACCGCCCTGCGCGAAATGCGCGAGGCCATGGTGCCCCAGACCCGCATCGTCACCTATCCCACGGGCCTGCTCGCCGAACGTATCCGCCAGCGCAAGGGCACGGAGAACGTCAGTCTGGACCCCAAGATCCAGCAGACAGAGAACATCCTCGCCTCGAAGATCATCCCCATGAACTATGAGGAAGAGACCTTCGAGAACGTGGTCGTGGATATCCGCAAGAAGGCCAACATCAACATCGTGATGGACAAGGACGTCAAGTCCGGCAAGGGCCAGGAGCAGGTAACCATTGCCCTTGACAACATTCCGGTCGGAAGTGCCCTGAAGATCATCCTGACCGACCTGCAGCTCACCACCACCTACAAGGATGGCGTGCTGTTCATCGTCGGTGAAGGCGACACCATTGATGCCTCGCAGCTCGTCACGCGCGTGCATGACGTGCGCGACCTGACCTTCAACATCTCTGAGTTTGTGGGCCCCTCCATCCGCCTCAAGGCGCAGGATGACCAGGGTGGCGGTCCCAGCATCACCTACCCTGACGAGAGCGAAAAGACGCTGGACATCGAGCGTATCGAAGAGCTGGTCACTGAGGCCGTGGCCAAGGGCCAGTGGGACGCGCCCTTCTCCATCAAGTTCTTCGGCGGCCAGCTGGTGGCCACGCACACCCCGGCGGTCCAGGCAGAGCTGCGCGACTTCCTGAACGAACTGCGCAAGATCGCCGGCCTCATGGTGCACATGGAAGTGCGCTTCATCAGCGTCGAAGACGACTACCTGACGGACTTCGGCATCGACTTCCGCGGCAACGGCGGCCCAGCCCAGGTGCCCAATCAGGCGGCCACCGACCTCGAAGACGTGCGCACGGGCGTTGAGGACAACGCTGGCGGCCAGTTTGACAACAACGCCGGCGGCATTGCCCCGGCCAACCCCAGCAGCGGTATCTTCTTCAACAACCAGGACCCCAACAACCCGCCGGTGAACTTCAACCAGGACATCCGCGGCCGCTTTGAGCACATCTACGACAACGCTCTGGGCAACCAGCTCAGCCCCGCGGGCGGCTTTGCCATGCAGTTCGCCTATTTCTTCAACCTCACGCAGATCAACGCCGTGATCTCCGCGGTGCAGAAGCGCCGCAAGGCCCGCCTGCTTACCGCGCCGCGCCTCAGTGCGTTCAACACGCAGCGCGCCAACATCACCATCGTCAATCAGATTCCGTACATCCGTGACTTCGAAATCGGCACCTCGACCAGCGCGGCTATCGCCAACCCAGTGGTGGACACGATTCTGGACGGCATGGTGCTGGACGTGAAGCCCACGGTCAGCAATGACCGCCGCTTCATCACCATCGAGGTGCAACCCACGATCGCGGACCTGTTGCTGCCAATCCCCACGTTCACCACGACCCTGGGCCCGACCAGCGCGGTCACGATTCAGATTCCCGAGATCAAGGTCCAGACCGTCCAGACGACGGTGCGCGTACCTGACGGCGGCGCGGTGGTTATCGCCGGCCTCAAGACCGTGCGCGACGTCTGGCGCGAAAGCGGCGTGCCGCTGCTCAGCGACATCCCGCTGCTGGGCGTGCTCTTCCGTCGTCAAGGTCGCAGCAAGGAGCAATTCAACCTCGTCATTGTCATCCACGCGCGCGTGGTGGATCTTAACGATGAAGAACTGCGCCAACCTTGGGCCACGGGTGGCAAGTAGCGCCTTTTGCAACTGAAGCTGAGAGAGGACGGGCTTGCCCGTCCTCTTTGCTTTGGCACTGCGCTGCCAGGTCACCAAAGCCAATCGACAAGGACCTGCCGGCAATCGACAATTGGGCAATGCATACTGCCGACTCGCCGCACTTCACCGGCCTGCCCTTTGCAAAGGCCGAGCGCGTGATTCAGACGCACGCCAACATCGTGGTACTGATCGGCGATCGTGCCTACAAACTCAAGAAACCCGTTAAGTTTCCATTTCTCGACTACTCAACGCCCGCGCTGCGCCGCCACTTCGTGCAGGAAGAAGTCCGCCTCAACCGGCGCTTCTCTCCCGACACCTACCTCGGCGTGTGCGAGGTGCGAAACGGCGGGGGCCGACTGCTGTTTTCTCCGGTGGTCGAGCCCGGCCAGTTGCCCACGCCCGACAACGAGGTGGTGGACTATGCGCTTTGCATGCGGCGCATCAGCGATGACGCGTGGCTTCCCGCGCGGATTCGCGAAGGCAGGGTTCCGGCAACGGGCATCCGCGCCATCGTGGACCGCGTCGTGCGCTCGCTTTACACACAGTCCCCCACGCCGGAGGTTGAAGCCGCTGGCCTGCCCCAGAGCCTGGCCCGCAACACAGTGGCCAACGTGGCCGAATGCGAACGCTTTACCGGACGCTGCATGGATCTTCGGCGCTTCAAGCGGCTGGATGATCTTCTGCGGGGGCGTTTCGACACACTAAAGCCGCTCTTTGAGCAACGCGTGCAAGACGGCCGCATCCGTGACGGCCACGGCGACCTCAAACCCGGCAACATCGCCTTTGAGCCGGATGGAACACCTCTCATCACGGATTGCATCGAGTTTGGCACCCAGTGGCGCTACCTGGACACTCTGGCGGAGGTCGCCTTTCTCGCCACGGGGCTGGAGTCTGTGGGGCAATTCGCCCTGGCCGCGCAGGTGTTTGAGCACTATCGCGTTGCGGCCCGCGACGAGTTCTCGCCCGCCCTGCGCCGCTACTACCAGTGCCACTTTGCCTGCGTCATGGGCAAGGTGACGGCTCTGCAACTCGACGAGCCCGAAGTTGGCCCAGTGGCCAGGCACGAAGCCCAGCGTCTGGCCACCCATTACTTCGCCCTGGCTGACTTTCACGCGCGGGAGCCCCACCTCATCGCCGTCGGCGGCATCATGGGGTGCGGCAAGAGCACCCTTGCGTCGGCGCTGTCGGCGCACCTTGGCTGGCCCGTGCTTTCGAGCGACGTGATTCGCAAGGAGTTGGCCGGCGTGCCCCCCACCCAACGTCTGGGAGAGCCAGCCTACCGTCCCGAGGTCACGCGCCTGGTTTACGCGGAGCTGATGCGTCGTGCCACCGCCGAGCGGGGAGCCGGAGTCATCGTGGACGCGCAGTTCGGCCGCGCCGAAGAGCGCGCAGCCCTCAAGGCTGCGGCCGCCTCGCTCGTCTTCGTGCATTGTGACGCGCCCGACGATGTCGTGCGCGAGCGTATGCGCCGCCGCGCGCAGGACGCGGCAAGAGTCAGCGACGCCACCGAAGACCTGTTGCTGCAGGCGCGGGCGCGCTACGAGCCCGTAGAATCCGGCGAGGGGCTGAACCTGCTTACAGTCGACACCACACGAGAGACTGCAGTGAGTGTCGAGGCGACTCTGGCCGCGCTGCTGGGCCCTGACTTTCTGGTGCAGGGGACCGCACGCTGATTACTCAGGCGGGTTGAAACTGAAGCCCTCGACCAGGGCCTCCTTGAGATCAAAGACGTCTGTGAAGTCCTCGATCTTGTCTTCATCGGTGGCGCGCAGAAGTCTGGCGTCCACAAGATTGAAGATGATCTGACCCAGATCTCGCGTGCAGTGGATGCCCCAGCTCGTCCAGACGTCATAGGCCATGAAGCCGAACTGTTCGAGTGCCAAACGCCGCATGCCTTCGCACAACTCGGGGCCCGTGACGTGGCGCGGCGTTTCGAGCTTCAGGTATTTGCGCAGCGTGTAATCAAGGCCCTCAAACACGAAGCGATAGGCGTCTGCGGCATAACGCGGATCCTTGCGCCTGATTTCGATGAGGGCAGCCTCGGGGTCGCTCGGACCCCAATCCGGAGTCGGCTGGGCTTCCTTGGACATGGCTACTTCTTGTCCTCTGCGGCTGTCTCAATGCGAGCGAACAGGGGGGCCGGGGTGCCAATAACGTGGCCGCCCCGGAGCTGGCCCCAGCGAAGGCTTTCGTGCAGTAGTGCCTGGGGCGCGGCCTGCTTACTCTGGCGTGGCTGACTCTCCAGCTTGGAAATCATGGCGGTCAAACCCACGCCCTCCAATAGTGAACGCTCCTTGAGCGCCAACTGTTCCCGAATGCGTGCACCTGTGTCGGGCAAGAAGGGTTCTACGGCCGCGCCGAGCAGGCGGCAGATTTCGCACACCGCGTACATGGCCGCCGCAAGGTCCTTGGCACGGGCGGGATCCTTGGCCAGCTTGAAGGGCTTGCTCTCGTCCACGAACTGGTTGGCCTTCCGCACAAGCTCCCAGATGGCTTCGAGCGCGTCGCCCATGTCAAAGGCGCTCATGCGTTCAAGCAGCTTCTTCTCCAGACCCTGGGCCAGCGTGATCAGGCCCTGGCGCGCACCCTCAAGGGATGCGTCGGCGAAGCTGGTTTCGGCCGGCACCCGCCCTTCGAAGTACTTGTGCAGCATGTTCAGGGCGCGGTTGACCAGGTTGCCCAGGCCATTGGCAAGATCAGAGTTATAACGGGCAATGAAGTCTGCCTGACGCCAGTCGGCATCTTCCTTGTTGGGGCCGGCCTTCAGCACGTAATAGCGCAAGGCGTCGCGCCCGTACTTCTCGACATAGTCCAGCGGGCGGATCACGTTGCCGATGGTCTTGCTCATCTTCTGGCCTTCGACGGTCCACCAGGCGTGGGCAAAGACGCGGCGGGGCGGTTCCAGGCCCGCGCCCATCAGCATCGACCACCACACCACGCTGTGGTGCCAGAGTATCTCCTTGCCCACCAGGTGCACGCTGTGCGGCCACCAGTGGGGAAACGGGGCAAACCCCGCGGGCGTGGGCGCGTCGTGCCGTGAGCGGCCTTCGAGGTCGCGCGTGGGAAGGCCCGGCGCGTCAGGCCAGCCCAGGGCGCTGATGTAGTTGATCAGGGCGTCAAACCAGACCCAGATGACGTGGGCCTCGTCTCCGGGCATACGCACGCCCCAGTCAAACTTGGTGCGGGAGATCGAGACGTCGCTCAGGCCCTCGCGCAGCTTGCCCAGGATTTCATTGGCGCGGCTGGGGGGCAGCACGCGGTCGCTGCCGTCATTGAGCAGTTGCGTCAGTTTTTCGGTGAAGGCCGAAAGCTTGAAGAACCAGTTATCTTCTTCAAGTTGCTCGAGCTTGAGGTTGGGGTGGTCCGGGCAGCGGCCGTTGACTAGGTCTTTTTCGGTCTTGTAGGTCTCGCAGCCCACACAATAGAGGCTCTTGAAAACGCCTTTGTAAACAAATCCCAGGCGCTGGGCCCGGCTGAAGAGCTCCTGCACCGACCGCTCATGGAAGCTGTCAGTCGTGCGGATGAAAACGTCATAGGTGATGTCGAGCTTCTCCCACAGCTCGTAGAACTTGCTGACGATATTGTCGGCGAAACTCTTGGGATCGGTACCCTTCTCTTGGGCTGCCTTGAAGATCTTCTGGCCGTGTTCATCGCTGCCCGTCAGAAAAAGCACCGGCCGCCCGCAGGCCCGCCAGAACCGCGCCAGCGCGTCGGCATAGATCGTGGTCGTGGCATGGCCGATATGCAGCTCGTCATTGACGTAATAGAGCGGCGTCGTGATGTAGAGCGGTGTGTGTTCGTGCGTCATGGCGTTGGCAGCATCGCTCCGGCCTCAGTGGCGGGCAGTATCGGGCAAGTGTTTGGACAAGGCAACAGGCAGAGTCAGGACTCCGGGCCCGGCTGGGGGTCGTCGGGCGGGGGAAGTCGACCACTTTCGCTCACCACGGGCCGCTCGTCCGCAGGCGCAGGCGGCGGCACAGAGGGCAGCTGGGCTGCATCAGCCGGCGGGGGAGGTTCCGGCGCCGCAGTGACCTGCGCAGCGCCCTCAGTCTTGCGATGGTCGGTAACGCGGCGCTGCGGGTGCTCGGACTGCTGCTTGGCCCGGCGCTCGCGAGATTCCGTGCGTTCGCGCGCCCGACGCTCGCCGGCCGCAAGTCTCTTCTGCCTCTCTTCTTCGCGCTTGGCCCAGACCTCTTTCTGGTAGCGACGCACGTCCTTCTCGGTCCAACTGGCGTCAAAAGTGATGTCCTTGACATCTCGGATTTCGCGCTTGCCGTCGCCGAAATCCACGGTGACTTTCTGGCCCAGAATGTCCACGTTGCAGGCCGTGCAGTCGTGGCCTTCGCACTTACAGGGCTGCCCCTCAAGGGGGACGTTCTTCTGCAATTCGGTGTACAGGTCGTCTTCGTACTTCAGGCAGCACTTGAGGCGGCCGCACATGCCGGAGATCTTGTTGGGGTCCAGGCTGGCGCGCTGGTTTTTCGCCATCTTCATGCTCACGGGCACGAAATCGACGATGTAGCTCACGCAGCAGAGTTCCTGCCCGCACACCCCGACGTCGCCCGTCAGGCGTGCCGCGTCGCGCGCCCCCACCTGCCTCAGTTCGACGCGGGTGTTCAGTTCGCGGTTTACGTCCTTGACCAGATCGCGGAAATCGAGCCGATCCTCGCTCTCGAAGTACACAATCAGCTTGTCGCTGACCAGCAGACGCTCCACGGCAATCACCCGCATTGGCAGCTTGTGCTGCTGCACCAGCTTGCGGCAGGTACGGATCACCGGCTTGTTGTCTGTCGCCTTGAGCTCGCGCTGGCGAGTCGCATCTTCCTGGGTCATCCTGCGCAGGACTTCGCCGGCTATGGTTTCCTCGGGATTGAGTTTTCGGTCCTGGGGCAGCGACTTGACCTGACCCGTCTCCGTGCCGCGTTTGGTACGCAGCACAACCATGTCACCCACCTTGACGGGGAGGTTCTCGGGCACGCGGAAGTGCTCGTGCAGCCGCAGCATTGAGTAACGGGCCAGTACCGTCGCCATAGTCGCCTTCTACGGCCTCCACCGCGCAGCCTGGAGGCGCGGCCCGGGGCCAAGAGCGCGAGAATACGTGCCGGCAGGGTTTGCGGCAATGGTGGCGCTCCGGTTCAGCGTCAATATACTGGCTGGCCTATGCCCGAAACCGGCATTCAGAACTGCCCCGTCTGCAAGACCGAGAACCCGGACAACGCCCGCTTCTGCATCAACTGCGGCGCCGGCATGGGCGGCACACTGAAGATCACCAAAGCCAACACGGACGAGCTGGGCCTCAAGGAAGCAGGCAAGCCCCTGGCGGCCGCAAACGTCAGCTATGACCCCGGCACCGTCGTGCTGAACCGCTACCGCGTCGAGCGCGAACTGGGGCGCGGCGGCATGGGTACGGTGCTGCTGTGCCGCGACATGCAGAACGACGAAGAGCCCTGCTGCCTCAAGGTCATCAACCCGCAGCTGATTGACAACGAGGACCTCGTTGAGCGTTTCAAGAGTGAAGGCCGCATCGCGCGCAAGATCCGCCACCCGGGCATCATTGCCACTCACGACATCTTCGAGTGGAACAAGCGCTGGCACATCGCCATGGAGTTCTTCCCGGGCACGGTGCTGCGCAAGCTGATTACCGAAAGCGACAACGCGGGAACGCCGATTGCGATGGAGATGGCCGTGGCCATCCTCACGCGCATGCTGGACGCGCTGGAAGCCGCGCACCAGGTGACGGTGCATCGTGACATCAAACCGGAAAACGTCATGTTCTATGGCGACTTCAAGTCGCCCGACTTTCAGGTGAAGATTCTCGACTTCGGCATTGCCAAGAACTTCGAGGTCAGCAATGCCACCATGACCGAAGTGGCCATGGGCACTACAGGCTACATGGCGCCGGAACAGGCCAAGGATGCCGCCCGCGTGGATGCCCGCGCCGACCTCTACGCCTGTGCCGTGATCTTTTACGAGATGCTGACGGGCCTGCTGCCCGTGGGCAGTTACGACCCGCCCAGCGTTCTAAGGCCTGAACTGCCGTCCTGGGTCGACGGCTTCACTGACCGCGGCCTGAAATACCGCGCCGATGCGCGCTACACCAGCGCCGCGGACATGCGCACGGCCCTGCTCAACGCAGGACAAACGCGGCAGGAGTCGCAGTCACAGTCCCAGCCCCAAGCCGCGCCGGTGTTCGCCGCCGTCGACAGTGCCATGGATGGCAAGCGCGGCCGCTGGCTGCGCGTGAAGCTGATGGACAGCAAACAGGGGCGCCTGCACTCAGTGGCCTTTTCTCCCGACGGCCAGAATTTCGCAACCGCGGGCGATGACGGCAGCACCCAGATCTGGGATGCGCGCAGGCTCAAGCGCGTGGTGTCTCTCGGCGGCCACAGCCAGTGGGTCAAATCGGTCCATTACAGCCCCAACGGCAAACTGCTGGCCACCGGAAGCGGTGACAACTCCGTGCGCATTTGGGACACGCGCAACTGGCGCGAACTGAATGTGATTCGCGGCCACGAACAGCCCGTGATTGCGGTGCGCTTTTCTCCTGACGGCAACTTCCTAGCCTCCAGCGGCGCGGATCAGCTCGCCATTTTGTGGGACGCCGCCACGTTTGAACCGGTAGCGGAGGTGCGTGGCGGAGGCATTGCCGCGCTCTCCTTTTCTCCCGATGGTCTACTGCTGGCCAGCGGCACACTCAACCAGAGCGTGGTCGTGTGGGACTTGATGCGCGGCGAGACGCTGGTCGAGCTCAAGGGCCATCGCGGCACCATTACCAGCCTGGCCTTTTCGCCCGAAGGCCGCTACCTGCTGACCGGCAGCGACGACACCACCATTCGCGTGTATGAGCTGCCCGGATTTGAGCGCACGCTCAAAGTGCGCAACCACTCCAGCCTGATCTGGTCCATCGCCTTTTCTTCCGACGGCAAACTGGTGGCCAGCGCCGGTGAGGACAGGATTCTCGTTCTGCGCAGCCTGCCGGACTGGGAAGAGGTTGCCACTTTCAGCGACCACCCCAAAGGCGTGTCGGGCGTGGCGTTTTCTCCGGACGGCAAGATGATGGCGACCTGCGGGCGTGAGGGCGGAGTCGCCGTGTACGCGCTGCAGGTATAGGCAAGAACCATGGCCAACCAGGTCTTCAATCTCATCCAGGAAGAGAAGCGGCGGGCGCGGCTGCGACCCATCGGCTGGACGAGAAACGCCCTCATCGGACTGGGGGCACTGGCAGGCGCATGGATTGCGCTTAGTGGCCTTCTGAGTCGCACCCCCGCAAACGGCAACGGGACCGAGCCGGCCACTGTTGCCGCCGTCCAGCTCAATACCGCTGCGCCGCCGACGCTGCCGGTCATTCAACTGGCGCGCCCTGTGGCCCTCGAGCAGCCCTTTGGACGCACGCTGCTTACCGGCACCTACGTGGAGTCCGTTCCGCGCGATCCGCTGGAGACGCTGGAAGTGGACCGGCGCTTTGACGGCGCGGGGCTGCCTGCCAGCTTTCGCCCGCCGACGGATCTTCCGGCAGCGCCCGCGAGCGATGAAGTCCGCGAGGAGCCCAAGCACCCCGGCGCCCAAGCGCCGTCAGTGCCCCAGGACGATGAATTCGCCCACCTGCCACAGGAAGTTCGTGAACGGGTGACCACCGCCCGCAACCTGTATACCCGCGCCAGAGCCCTGATGTCGGAGGTTGCCCCCAATCACCGCGACTGGAGCAGCAAGCAGGGCCAGGCCGCCGATTTGCTCAAGCAGGCCCGTGACGAAGTAACGCTGGCCTTGCGCGGTGCGCCCGGCGAGCGCGTGCTGCTGGACCTGATGCAGGAAATCAAGGCCGACCTCTACTCGGCCAACAAGCACCGCCTCAAGTAGCGCCATCAGAAGTCAAAGCGCACCGTATCCTTGACGTCCAGCCCTGACAGCCTCGATCGCCAAAGCAGCGACCCGGCCACACCCATGGCGCCGAGCAGGGGCAGCGCCGCATCTTCCCATAGGCCCCATCTCCAGATGCTGAACGGGGCGGTCATGATCCACAGCAGAGGAGGCACCAGCAGCAACAACCTCGGAGCCGGCCTGGCGGCCAGCAGAACGCCCAACGACAGCACGGCCACCGATCCCGGCATCAGCCCGTACGTCAGCGTGGCGGGATAGCCGCGGCCCAGAGCAAAACTCAGGGCCGGATAGCCAAAGATGCCAAACGCCAGCGCCATCACGGAGAGCCAGCTCTGGGCGTCAGGCTTCCAGTGGAACTGGGGCGGAAAGGGACGCGACGCCAACGCCGCGTAGTACACAGCACTGGCGACAAAAAATGCCGCTCCCGCATAGCCCAGAATGTGAACCTTGGCGAGGTGCAGCAGGAAGAACAGCACACCCACGATGCCCCACTGCGAAGCGAGCAAGAGCAGCACACCGCGGCTGGTATCCTGCCGCGTGCCCCGGATCAGCAGGACGAACACGAGGAGCGTGGGGACGTAGATGAGCACCTGCAAAGGCGATATCTGCCGGTTGTACTCGGCCGCCACACGCAGAACCTGCTCGAGGGTCAGAGGTGCCATCGCGCTTCATGTTATCGTGTTTCGGCCCAATCAAGCAGTGCAATGGCCACCGACCAGAACCAGGAATCAAACATGAGCGAAGTCAGCCACTCCCGCTACTGGAACGACATCTACTCCAAGCCTGAAGATCCTGGCTGGACGCTGGGCCAGGCCGCTCCTCCGCTGGCCCATTGGCTCAAGACGGCGCGGCCCCAGCCCGGGCGCGTGGCCGTTCTGGGGTGCGGCTATGGGCACGACACTGCGCTGTTTGCACAAGCCGGGTTTGACGCCTGGGGCTATGACTTCGCGCCGCTTGCCATTGAACGGGCGCGGCAGGCCGGCCACGAGGCGGGGAAGGGCAGTCTGACTTTCGTACAGGCAGACTTCTTTGACCTGCCCAAGACGGAGCTGGGGGCCTTCGACTATGTTTACGAGTACACCAGTTTCGTAGCCATCGAACCCGCTCGGCGAAGCGAGTATGCCACGATGTGCCAGGCGATTTTGAAGCGGGGCGGCATGCTTGTGGGCTGCTTCTATAACCACGGCCGCCCCGGCGGGCCGCCCTTTGACACCACACGCGAAGACGTGCTCAAGGCCTTTGGTGCTCGGTTCGACATCCGCCGCCTCGAAATCACGCCGCACAGCATCGAGCGGCGCAAGGGTCACGAACTCTGGGCGGAAATGGTCCGTCGTTGACCCGGTTTGACGGCTCAGGCCGGCTTGCGCTTCTCCTGCAACTCCGCAACCCTGCGGCGCAGCGCTTCAAGACGCTCCTTGAGCCGTGCCTCGTAGCCGCGCTCGCTGGGTTCATAAAGGTGGGTGCCAGCGATGGCGTCGGGGAGATAGGTCTCGGGGGAGAAGGCTTCGGGCGCATCATGCGCGTAGCGGTAATCCGCGCCGTAGCCCAGTTGCTTCATCAAGTCCGTCGGGGCGTTTCTCAGCTTCAGGGGCACGGGCAATTCGCCCGTACGCGCAATGATTTCAGCGGCCTTGCCCATAGCCTGGGCGGCCGCATTGGACTTGGGTGCGAGGGCGAGATAGGCGGCCAGTTGGCAGAGGGTGTAGCGCGCTTCGGGCATGCCGATGTGGTTGACCACCTGAATGGCCGCGGCCGCCAGGGAAAGGGCACTGGGGTCGGCATTGCCGATGTCCTCACTGGCCACAATGGCAAGGCGCCGCACCACGAAGTTGACGTCCTCGCCGCCTTCGAGCATGCGCATGGCATAATAAATGGCCGCATCGGGGTCCGAACCCCGCACACTCTTGATCATGGCGCTGGCCAGATCGTAATGGGACTCTCCCTTCTTGTCGTGGCGCAGCACGCGCCGGCCCAGGGCCCGGCGGACCTGGTCGACTTCAAGGCGGCGCGCCTGGGGGCCCTGCCCGGCCAGCCCGTCTGAAGCTACTTCAAGAACCGTCAGCATGCGTCGCGCATCGCCGCCGGCATCCTGCAGCAGAAGCTGTCGAGCCTCCTCACTCAACGAAACACCCTCAAGGGCCAGGCCGCGGCCACGATCAGCCAGGGCGCGATCCAGCACAACGCCGAGGTCCGACTCCTCCAAAGGCCTGAGTACGTGCACGACACAGCGCGACAACAACGCCGAATTCACTTCAAAGCTGGGGTTCTCGGTGGTCGCGCCGATCAAGGTGATGGTGCCGTTTTCACTGGCGTGCAGCAGGGCGTCCTGCTGCGACTTGTTGAATCGGTGGATCTCGTCTATGAACACGACGGTGCCGCGCCCCGTGTTGGTGCGGCGGGCGGACGCACGCTCGATGACATCGCGGACGTCCTTGACGCCGGCGCTGATGGCGGACAGGGTTTCGAATTGTTGACCGCTGCGCGCTGCCAGCAGGCGAGCCAGCGTGGTCTTTCCGCTTCCCGGCGGCCCCCAGAGGATCATGTTGCGCAGGGCGGCATCGCCGCGGGCCAAGGGCCCCCCCTCGGCCAGCAGATGCCGCTGGCCCACGATTTCCCCAATAGAACCCGGGCGCATGCGCTCCGCCAGAGGCAGGGAGCGCGCATCGATTGCCGCAGGCTGATTCCCGAAGAGGTCCGCCATGGGCCTAGGGTTGATGGGTCACATGGAACAGCCGCCCCTGGGCCGTGCCGACACCCGAGCCATAGACGCCGAAGGCCGGCCCCAGGGAGCTGATGGTGGCTCCCGTCGGCAGGGCGAAAGTGCCCACTACCTTGAGCGACAAAGGATCGATGTAGGCCACGCCTGCGTCACGTACTACTACAAGCAGGGCGTCATCCCCGGTAAAGGTCAAGGCCTTGCCGCTGACCGGAATGCCACCGGGCGCCAGGCCGTTGGCCGTCACGACTCGCAACTGGTCCTTCAGGACCGCGAACACGCCCTTGTCACAGCCCGCCAGACTGTCCGCTGCGCCCTCCGACAAGTTGAGTCGGCTGGTTTCAGCCAGGCCGTTGAGGCCCAGCACCACAAGTTCGCCGGCAGCCGTAGCTACGTAAAGCTCGCCGCCCTTGCGCGCCAAGGCATTGATGCGCGCCCCCGACTTGGAGACAGCCACACCCGGCCGGTCGGACTTCCAGAGCCTGCCCTTGTCGTCGCCACCCACCACGCCGTACTTTGGCCAGAGCAGGCTGGTCAGACCCGGAGCCTTGAACACCTGAGGGTTGTTGACCTTCAGGGTTTCTGCGTCAAGCAGCATGACCGTGCCATCGGCGGCACCCACAGCCACCAGGCCGCCGCCCTCGTCGTCGGGGGCAACGTGCATGACGGGGTTGGTCGTGTTGGTGTACGTCGCGACAGGCTTGTCAAAGGGTGAGCGCCACAGGTGCAAAGAACCGTCCATCCCCGCGGTCAGCAGGCCCTTGCCGTCTCGCAACGACGCAACCGAGTAAACCCGGGTGTCGGCCTTCTGGGCCTGGAAATCCTGGGCCTTCAGGTTGACGGCGACTACTTCTCCTTGGCCGGTACCGGGCCCCCCCCTGCGATCCCGCAGGTAGAAGTACCAGCCTGCAAAGGCGCCGCCGCCGATGAGCAACAGCACGAGCAGAATGCCAATACCGCTGGAAGAAGACCGCTTCCGGTAAGGCTGGCGGGTGCTCGCGGGCGTGATGTCCATGCGCGTCGCGCCGGAGGGTTGCTTCGACGAGCCTCCCTCCCAGGGCGCGGGCACAGTGTCCGCAGGGCGGGCAGCCGAGCCGTCCGCGATGGCCTTGCGTTCAAAGGTCGGGAAAGATTTCGCCGAGTACTCCTGCCAGCCGGCGTCGTCCATGTCCGAGCCCGCGGCCACCTTGTTGCGACGCGACGCCGAGGCTGGCAGGTCATCCGTGATGGGCGGCAGACGCCCTGAAGAACGCTTGGAAGACTCACCCGTCTCGCGCGGCAGAGCAGGAATCGCGCCCGAGGAGCGACGCGCGCGCGCTTTGGCTTCACGCACCATTTCCGGGGTCAGGTCTGCCAGGTCTTGCGTAAGGCCGGCGGGGCCGCCCTCTGCGGCAAGGTTCTGGGTCTGGCTTCGCACCTGCGCGCCCACCTTGCGCAACTCGTCAAGCATGGGGTTGGGCGGTGCGGGCGGGCGTGTGCCGGGCTTGGTTGGCGCGGCCGTGGGAGACTCCACCTCGGCCATAGCGTGCATTTCGGCGAGCGCGTCCGACTTGGCCTTTTCGATGGCGCGTGTGTCGATGCGAAAACCGGCGGTGGCAAAAAGCGTCGCGCCTTCGCTCATGAGCTTCTGGGTGGTGTTACGGCTCATGCGCGCAATGCCGGCCAGGCGCTCAGCCACGACGTTCATGTCCACGAGGCGGCGCTCGGGCTCCTTCTCGGTGAGGTCATGGATGATCTGGGCGAGCCCGCGATCCGCGGGCGTCTTCAGGCGCTCCTGCGGCACGGTGATGCGGCTGGTCACGTGCTGCAGCGCCACGGCCATGGGAGTGCTGGCGGAAAATGGCGGTCTTCCGACAAACAGGTGGAAGAGGGTTCCCCCAAGGCTGTAGGCATCAGCCGCCGCGCCGGCCTGTTTACCCTGGGCCTGTTCAGGCGCCATGTAGTCCGGCGTACCCATGATGGCGCCGGTCATGGTCAGGCCGCTGTCGCTCGCAGTAGCGCGCGCGAGGCCGAAATCAGCCACCTTCACGCCGCCCGACTCCGGCAGCATGAGGTTGGCGGGCTTGATGTCGCGGTGAACGACGCCGTTGGCATGGGCATGAGCCAAGGCCTTGGCGGCGCCCGCGCCGATGTCGGCCACGGTGGCGGCGTCGAGGGGACCGTGAGTCTTGATCAGGTCAAGGGCATCGTTGCCTTTGACGAACTCCATTACGAGGTAGTAGTAACCTGACTCCTCGCCGACGTCATAGACCCGCACAGTATTCGCGTGATTCAACTTGGCCGCCAGCTTGGCCTCACGCAGGAAGCGCTGCACCAGGCTGCCGTTTGAGGCAAGGTGCGGTGGCAACACTTTGACCGCTACGTCAATGTCGAGTCCGGTGTGCATGCCCTGATACACCGTGCCCATGGCCCCTCGTCCGCAAATGCGCTGCAGCACACACTTACCAACGGTGTAACCAACGAGAGATTTTGGCTCGGGCGGACGGGCCATTCAGAACTCCGGAACAGGCATGCGACACGCCCATGCGGCGCGTCACGCCTGAATCATTATTTATAGCGCCGAAACCCGAGAGGGATAGCGGCAAGGCGCGCCAAAAGCACGGGCCCTGCGAGGGGCCCGTTCCTGAACACTTATTCAAAAACCGCCAGCATGGCCGGGCCTGCCCTGAATCGCTGGGCAAAGGTTTTGTGACGTATCGCGCTGTCAGTCTGGGCCTGAAGGTCAGTGGTCTGCCGCACGATCAGGTTCGAGGCCCGCACGCGCCATTGGGGATCGTTCGTGGCCCGCAACGCCCCGGTGTAGCCTGCACCCAACAGCAGATTGACGCTGCCAAAGTCCGTAGTGCCAAAGGGCAGCTCTGCAAAGGCACCCGGGATGTTCGCGGGCGGGTTGCCCAGGTAGACGCCGGCGTTGGTCCCCAGAAGCCAGGCCATGGCCGTGGCCAGATTGGAGTCCACCGACACGTCCTCCATCACCCACCGGTGATATTCCAGGGCCTCTGTCAGATGCCCCACCAGCCAGGCACGGAAGTTGCCCGAAGTGTCAGGGAAGCCGACGCCATTGGGGTCGTTGGGCTCAACAGCCGACTGCCTCGCCCGGATCCGCGAGACCAGATAGTTCACCAGGTTCTGCGCATCCGCTGATCCGGTGCACAGGAAGTAGCTCACGGCCGTGAACAACCCGTTTGACAGCCAGTTCGTGGGGCATGTGAACGTGTTGTCCTGCCCGCCCGAGGCTGCATCAAGATGACGTTTGAGCGTGCCACGCGTGAACAGGTAGGCCTCCTGCAGCACTTCCAGGGACAATCCATCGCCAAACAGCAGGTAATGATCTCCCAGCATTTCACCCTTGAGAGACTCGATGTTGTGGGACCCGAAGTGGTAGTTCCCCAGATCGTGCTGCTTGTTGTTGGGAGTGAATCGCGACTTGCCGATCTGCGTGGTCTGGCTGTTGCCCCCGTAATTGCCCACTGCGGGATTGCCGGCTTCGCTGTAATTGAATCGGCGGCCGACATCGCTGTGAATCACGTTGATGTCCCGGTAGTGGCGCAGGGCCGCGTCACCAAAGCCCAGCATCTCCCGATAGCCGCTGGCGGCAAACCAGACAAAACAGGCCCGTGCCACACCGAAATCCTGATTATCCCAAGAACCGTTGCCGTCCTCGTTCTTGCCGTCACCGTAGTTCCAGAAACCATACTCGTGGCCCGCGGCCGTCCCGTTTCCGCTGGCGCGATCACCCAGAATGTCCGTGAAGTGGCGCTGCACCTCGGTGAGGTAGGGCGTGACGTAGCTCTGATAGGCAGGCTGGAAGCGGTTGACAGCCGTGAACGTGGAATTGGTGATGCCGATATGGCCAAAGGCCTGGCTGGCACGGTAATGGGTGGGCGTACAGGCGGCAAAGGGTGCATCGTTGATCAGGTTGGCCAACTGCGTGGCTGCCCCGCCCAGCACGCCCGTCAGGCGCTCAAAGGAGAGCATCACTTCGTGAGTCTTCATCACACCTTCGAAGGCCTGCATTTTCCAGGTCCCCGCGGGCCAGAAATCCAGGCGCATCAAGCCGTCGGCCTGGGCGTGGAGGGCCTTGGGATACTGCTGCCAGAAGTCGCGGACAGCGGCCGTCACCCTCAGGTTGTTGGGTGACGCGCTGAAGGCCATCTGCATAGCGCCGGGCGCCTTGGCACCCGCACCGGTGATGATGCCGCCCAGCACTGAATAGCTGATCTGAGTGTCGTTACTCGTGGGCCAGGCGTTGGTCAGGGTGTCGCCACTGCCGTCTCCTGTACCCGGCACGTAGGCACCCGGCTGGGGCAAATTCTCGCCGTCCGTCGGGTCATAGGTGCCTGAGTAATTCTGGAGCAGCGTGGCGCTCTGGGTGGCCGTCAACGACCCCTGATGTGTCGTTGAATCTCCGACGAACATGGCCGTAGGAGCGCCGCCCAAGGCCAGGGGCAACTCCATGGAGACGGAATCAGCATCCGTGTGGCTGGCCACTTGGGCCGCTTCAGAGGCCGCGCCGGCATTCGTCAGGCCGTGGTTCTGCATGTTCTTGAAACTGTAAACGACCTTGATGTACGGCAGATTGTTCCAGGCATGGATACGCACGACATAACGCAGCTTGTCTGCACCCGCGGGCGCTGAACGATGGCGCCCCTCCACGCGCAGGCAAACTCGCAAGGGCCCCTGCTCCTCGACTGTAATGCTGTCCGGCGCTATCTGGTTCATCAGATAGTCCGTCGAATTATCGGACACCACAATGCCGCGCAGCGCCGCTGTGTTCAGACACTCATCGTTGATGGTGCCTCCGCCGTCGCGGTCAATCAGCACGCTCTCAAACAGGCGAAAGGCTGTCTTGCTCACCGTGAAACTCAACACACCGGTGTTGACCGTGATCGAAGACGCGCTGTTGTTCACGTTCAGCGCCGTGCCAGTTGCGCTGCCGCTTCCGCCGTTGTTGAGCCGGTAGGCGCCGCCACCCGTGGCCGTGTTGGCCATGAAATCCACCAGCACCCAGCGCACGGAGTTGTCGCTCCAGCGTGAGAGCACGCGGAACTGGGCCGGCACGTCTACGCCCGCGGCCGTTTGCACGCGCAGCGTGTTCTCATTGGGGCAAAGGCCTTTGCTCATAGGCACGCCGGAAGTGACCGGCACGGAGGTGCTGGTCCAGAGCGTGCGTGTTCCCACCGTGAGATCAATGGGAAAAGTCCCGGGCACCGGGGCGATGTACAGCGAAACCGTGGCTTCCGCGAAAATCGTCGAATCCTGGTTGCTGGTCGCCCTGACCTTGATGGGGGGCGTGGCGGGCACGGCTGCCGGCGCCTGATACAGGCCCGTCGTCGAACTGATGATGCCATGGGAAATGCCCCCCGGCACGGTCCAGGTCACACCCGGCACCGTCGCGTTCTGCACCACGGCGGTGAATTGAAAGGTCCCGCCAAACGCCACCTGCACCGTTTGGGGCGTGATGTCCACGCGCAGCCCCGGGGGCTGGCTGCCACCACCCGGTGGGTCGCCGCCGCCGCCGCAGGCAAGCATGAACACCGAAATGGCCAGGGTCACAGACCACAGCAGCAACGCGCGGAATTTCATTCAAGGCTCCCGGACGCGGCAAGCCGCGTTTAGGCATCGGGGTAAAAAGTGGGAAACCGGGACCGTTCTACGCGCCACTATTGTGGCGGCAGTCCCTGCGCGATGCAACGCCTTGCCGCCGCCCGAAGGGCACGACACCGAGATGGACTTTCAACGTTAGGAAAGCCGCACTCTGTCTACTATTCTTGGCGGCGCACTGGGCACGCCGGTTACGGCATTGTTTCGGGACTCGGAGCCCTCGCATGATTAGTGCGCGTCATGCCCTGATTGCATTGTCTGCGGCCGCCCTGTTGGGTGCTGCGACCTATTCGTCCCAACCTGCCCTGGAAGCGCAGGGCCGGCCGCCGGGCCAGTTCCCCGGCTTTCCAAAGAGCGAACCTGACCACTACAACCTGGGCCCCATCGGCGGCAAGGCCACATTGGAATCCCGCCCCCCGGGCCTGAAGGTCACGAGTCTTGTCGCGGGCGCCCCCGGAGAAAAGGGCGGTCTGGCCCAGGGCGACTGCATCACGGGCGCAGCGGGCAAGGCCTTCAAGGTTGACCCCTATATGGAGCTGGGCCTGGCCATCGAAGAGGCGGAGGCCCAGGCTAAATCGGCCAAGCTGAAGCTGAGTATCGAGCGCGGCGGCAAGACCAGCGAAATCGAAGTCACGCTCACGGCCTTTGGCAAGGAAGCCAAGGCCTTTCCCGGCGGCAAAATGCGGGACCGTATCGTCGATGACGCGCTCGCCTGGCTTGCCAAGCGGCAACAGGGTGACGGCTCTTGGGAATGCCACCTCTCTGCCGTCAATGGCCAGGTTTGCATGACGGCACTGTGCGGCCTCGCCTTTGTGGCCTGTGGGAACACCGCAGAGAAGGGGACTTACGCCGCCAACGTAAAGAAGGCCGCCCAGTTCGTGATCGCGAACATCGGGCAGGAAGGCGGCTTTGGCGCCATGGGGGGCGGAGGCGGCAACTGGAACCAGACCAATTGGGGGCTCGGCTACGGAGGGATGTTCCTCGCACAGGTCGAGTTGCTCAGCCCCGTCAAGGGCGCCCGCGAGAAACTGACCTGGGTCCGGGACACCATACTCAAGAACATGGAAGACAGCGGCGGCTGGGCCCACGGCCCCGGCGGCCCAAACGCTCTGGGCTACCTTGAGCTGGAGATTGTCTCGAATTACGTCCTTTCGGCGTTGGGCGGCATCCAGGCGCTCGGCATTGACGTGGACAAAACGCGAATCGACAAGGCTCTGGCGTACATCCAGAAGTGCGGCGGTGGCGGCCCCGGAGTGGGCTATTCAACAAAACCGGGACAGGTGGGCATGGGCGATGTGGGGCGCACAGCCGGCGCCGTAGCCGCGTTTGCGGCCTTGGGCCGTACCGAACACCCCTATTACAAGCCCATGGTGGGCTTCACGGCCGCCAACCTGCGCAAGATCAAGGATGGCCACGTCAGCCCCATGATGCACTGGCTAGCGGCGGCCCTGGCCTGTCGGCGCGAGGGCGGCAAAATCTGGGACGCCTTCTGGGAGACACAGCGCCAGGAGTGCACCATGCTGCGCATGCCGGACAACACCTTCACGGCGCGCCCCACAGATGAAAGCGCTACCCTGGGCAAGAACAACGACCGCGACCTCGGCCCCGCCTGGTGTACGGCCCACTGGGTCATCGTACTGGGTCTCGAACGCGACCATCTCTCCCTTTGGCTGGGTAAAAGTAAGGGCACGAAGTCCAAGCCCGACTCCAAGGGCCCCGTGACCAGCGACAAGAAGCCGGAGCCCAAGCGGGAGAAGACTCCGGAAGAGATCGAGGCCGAGCGGGAGAAAGAACGCAAGAAGGCCCTCGAAGACGCCATGAAGGACTGAGCGACCATCAGGAATTGCCGTGCGCGGTCGCCCTGAAACACCGTCGTTGGCTCCGCGATTGCCACGTCCGAAAACGGCGCGCATGTCGCGCCGCTTTCTATTATGACACCGCCATGCTGGATGCAGACGCCTGCTATCGCGCCCTCAAAACCCATGACAGCCGCTTCGACGGCAAGTTCTTTGTCGGCGTGAAATCAACGCGCATTTATTGCCGCCCCATCTGCCCGGCGCGCACGCCCCGCCGAGATCGTTGCTCGTTCTTTGTCACGGCCGTCCAAGCCGAACGCGCCGGCTTCATGCCTTGCCTGCGCTGCCGCCCCGACCTAGCCCCCGGCAACGCAGTCATTGACGCCAAGGCCAGGCTGGCCCGTCGCGCGGTACAACTGATCAGAACGAACTGGTCCATCCGTGTGGAGGAACTGGCGGCGCGGCTGAGCGTGACGGCACGGCACCTGCGCCGAGCCATGCATGATGAACTTGCCGTAACGCCGCTGCAGGTGAAGCAGTCGCGAAGAATGGCCGTCGCCAAACACCTGCTGCGAAAGTCCAACTTGCCCCTGATCCGCGTCGCGTTCGCCAGTGGCTTTGCCAGCCTCCGTCGATTCAATGCGGCACTCAAGGAAGCCCTCGGACAGTCCCCCTCCGAATTCAGAGCCCAGAGCCAGCGTCCGAGACCCCGGGCCGCAGCATCGGGGCAGCACTCCAGAGGAAAACCATGACTCAAACCTGCTACCTCGAAATGCCAAGCCCTATCGGCAAGTTGACCCTGACCTGCAGCGACGACGGCATCACCGGCGTTCACATGGACACCGGACACTTCAACCTGCCCGCCCAGGCCAGGCGCGGCCACCCACTGCTGGATCAGGCACGCCGGCAGTTGGAGGAATACTTTGCGGGCAGACGCAAGGAATTTGAACTGCCTCTGGCTGCACAGGGCACGGAGTTTCAGCGCCGGGTCTGGGCGCGGCTGTGCGACATTCCCTTCGGCGAGACGGCCAGCTACGGGCAGGTGGCCGCGCGAGTGGGCAAGCCCAAGGCTTCGCGGGCAGTGGGTCTGGCCAACGGGGCCAATCCCATTGGCATCATAGTGCCCTGCCACCGGGTGATTGGCGCCGACGGCAAGCTGACGGGTTACGGTGGCGGCACCCATCGCAAACAGTGGCTTCTCGACCACGAAAGCAAGGTGACTGGAAAGCCGGCGAAGGCATAGCGAATGGGGGCAATTCCCGTTGCGAAATTGCGCGGCATCGCTATTTTGAATGACCGTTCAAAAACAAAAGGACTAGACATGGCAATCAGGCAGCCCGGCGTTGACAAAGAACGCGAGAAGATGACCGTCGTAAAAACCAGCCGCCCCGCTCCGGGCGTGTTCATGATCGAGCTCTCCGATCCGCCGGCCAACACCTACACCCACCAGATGTTCCGGCAGATGGACGCCGCCATCCTTGAAGCGCGCTTCGACGACGAAATCTCGGTCATCCTGATTACCGGCGAAGGCGAGAAGTTCTTCTGCGCCGGCGCAAACATCAAGATGCTCGAGGAAAGCAACCCGCACTGGAAGTATTTCTTCTGCCTGCACGCCAACGAAACCCTGAGCCGCCTGGAACAGTCGCCCAAGCTCGTGGTTGCCGGCCTCAACGGCCACACCGTGGGCGGCGGCCTTGAAATTGCCATGGCCGCGGACATCCGTATCGCGCGCCGCGACTCCGGCCGCTGCGGCCTTCCCGAGGTCAACCTCGGCGTGCTGCCCGGCACGGGCGGAACCCAGCGCCTGTGCCGCATAGTGGGCAACAGCCGCGCCATTGAACTGATGTGTTCGGGCCGCCTGTTCAGCTTTGAGGAAGCGCACGACATGGGCATCGTCAGCGACATCTATGACGGAGACGCCAAGAGCTTCCGCGAACAGATGATCGACTACTGCAAGCAGTTCACCCTGCCCAACAAGGCCACGAAGGTGGTGGGCAACATCAAGCGCAGCGTGGTCAGCGGCAGCGAGATGAGCTTCGAGTACGGCCTGACGCTCGAACGCGAGCTGCAAAAGGCCCTGTTCGACTCGCAGGACGCCAAGGAAGGCCTCAACGCGTTCAACAGCAAGCGCACGCCCCAGTTCAAAGGCGTGTAGCACGGGCCTCCCGGCCCGTGGCCGTTCGCGGCTCGCGGCCGGCGGTTCGCAGGTGCAACAAAGAGACTAGTTCACAGGGGCGCAACGAAAGTTGCGCCTCGCTCATTTGGCGCGCACGAATCCGGGCCAAATTTGCCAGCGCCCCAATCATGGTGTATTGTCATGTAACTGTCACAATAAAATCACGGCTTATGACAACAAGCGGGCTCCAGACGAACAAAACGGCCGCGACATTCCCCTGGATGCGCCCAGCCGCGCCGTTTGGCGCCCGCGCATTCTTGCTGCTCCTGTTCTTGTTGCTTGCGGGAGCCGCTCCGGTCTTCGCAGTTGAAGAGGCGAGCCGAAGCGAGGCGAAGGCAACTCTAGGTGCGTTGAGCGATCGCCTTCGCGTCATTTACCAACGCAACGATCATCGAGCGGATCATAGGTGGGGAATAGATGATCTCGGTTTGGCAACCAAGGAACTGCACGGCACCTATTTCTCGCGTGAAAACTACTCGATGCATTGGGATCCGACTCGCAAAGAAGTTGCTGTTTTTGAGTGTACTGGCAAGTTTGCCGATTGGGATGAACCCGCGACCGTGCAATTGGAAGTGGACTTGGCCACCGGCTGCAAGCAGTTCACGCGGGAACCGCCTTACAAGACTCCC
>JABARW010000062.1 GCA_019186845.1 Planctomycetota bacterium
GGCGACGCGACTGGGGGTGCAGCTGGACAGCGAGTTTAGCGGTGCCCTTACCCGCGATTTCAACGGGGTGGCGTTGACGTACCAGCAGCTTGCCAGCGACCCAGACTTCTTCGAGGATTTTTGCCGTGGCGCGACGCTCATCCTGGACGAGGTGCACCACGCGGGTGACGGGCTGCAATGGGGCACGGCCGTGAATCGGGTGGCCCAAGATGCGGCGTTTGTGCTGGCGTTGACGGGCACGGCGTTAACCGGTGCGGATGCGGGCGCGGGCTGGCGGCAGCGCACACACTCGACATCGTCGCCCAGGCGCGAGGCCCGGCCCTCAATCAGGTCCAGGGCCGTGATGGGAATGCCGCAGCCGCGGCACTTCCAGACTTTCTCGGCGTAGCGGTCCAGGGGGCCGGAGGTCTGGCGCGCAGCACTCTCGCGCGCCGACTTGGCTTTGGTTTCGCAGGCCCGGCAGATGGTCTCGCCGTCGCGCTCGGAGGCTTCGCCTCTAGCCAGCGCGCCCTCAGAAAGTGGACGGCCACAGGAATCGCAGAACAGGAGCTGCATAGCGAGCCTTGGGGTCGGCTCAGGGAGACTTCCATAATTGTATGAACGAGCAGCGGGCTAGGGAAGTTCAAGCTTCAGGCAGAACACGCTGCCGCCCGACTTCAGAAACTCCCCCGTTTCAACCTCCATGACCTCAAATCCCCTGCGCTTCAGTTCGGATACCGTGGCGGCGCTGCCGCGCTGGAGCAGGACGTGGCGGCCATCGGGGCAATGGGCGTTGCAGGCGAAGTTGGCGGCGTCGGCCGCGCTGATGTCAATGAGCGCAGGAAATGCCGCCTTGAGGCGCTGGCGCGAGGGGGCGTCAAAGGCGGCCTCAATCCACAGGGCGCTTTCGGCGTTGAGGCATGCCAGGCAGGTGTCGAGGTGGTAGAAGGCCAAGTCCTCCAGCCGCAGGGGAATCACGGGCACATCGGCGATGCGGCTGACTTCGGGCCAGGCGGCTTCGCTGGTGCGCGGGCCAACACCCCCGAACAGCACGCGCTTCGCCGGATGCCAGATGGCGTCTCCCATACCCTCGAAGCTGGAGACGGCCGGCGAAAGTGTGTGCAGGCGCCAGCCGCGCCGCGAGTACCAGCGCTCGTAGTAGGCGACTTCGGGCGCGCGGGTCTGGCTCTTCATGCGTGAGAGAATGACGCCGGGGCGGCCGTGGCTGTCATGAAAGGGAAAGCTCTGGTTGGCGCAGAAGCAGAAGTCGGGAAGGCCGTCGCCCGCCTCAATGACTTCGACGCCGAGGCCGATGGACTCGTAGGCCGCCTTCAGGGCCGCCCACTGAGCCTGGGCCAGGTCGCGGTCGACGCGATTGAGGTTGCCTGACGCGTCCTTCATCCAGGGGTTGATGACCGACTCGACGGTGAAGAAGTCGGGACGGGCCATGAGCACCCGTGACACCGCGCCGCGCGCGGGGGCGGCGGCCAGAGCGGCTTTGACTTCAGGAGCGGTAAGAGCCAGTGCCATGGGACTAATCACACCAAAGGCCAAGCCGCGTGCAAGCCTTGGGATTGGAAAGGGTCGGCGCTATAACTCCGCCATGCTCAGCGCCATCAACGCGGCAATCTTTCTCTGGCTATGCGCCGGCATCGCCCTCAAGCGCCGGCGCACCCTGCACGGGGCGATGATGAGCATGGGCTTTGCGTTTGACCTCTCGCTGCTGCTCTATGTGGAACTGAGCGCGCGGGCCATTGAGCAGACTGTGGGCAAGCCGCCGGGGGCGATACTGGTGGTGCATGTAGCCCTGGCGACCATCATGCTGTTGCTCTACCCCGTGGTGCTTTACAGCGGAGGCAAGGTGTATGCGGGGGGCGAAGCGCGGCGGCACAAGCGGGTGGCGCTTCCTTTTATGGTAACGCGCCTGCTGGTGGTGATCACGGCATGGATGGTTGCCCACTGAGCCCGGATGGGCCCTTCAAGACCGGTGATGCTCTTGAACCCGCTACAGCCAGCGCTTGAGGAACTCGCGGGCGCGTTGGGCCACCTCAATGGCCCGGTGCTCAAACGTGTAAAGCTCCACGGTGATCCAGCCGTTGTCGTAGTCCGCACCGCTGAGCGCCTTGAAGAACGCATCGAAATCAATGGCGCCGTCGCCCGGCACGAGGTGAAAGTGCACCCGGTCTGAGGAGATGTCTTCGATCTGAATGTGGTGGATTCGGCCGGCAAAGCGGCTGGCGTTTTCCGCGGGATCCTCGCCCACGCAATAGAAGTGGCCCACGTCGAAGTTCAGCCCCAGCCACTTCTCAGCAACCTTGTCGCCCTTGAAGCGCTTCATGAATTCGTCGTACTCGCCGGCTTTCTCAATCAGAAGGCCGGGCTCGGGCTCGATGCACAGGCGCACGCCCGCCTTCTCAGCGTCGGGCAGCACGCTGCGCAAGCCTTCCTCAAACCAGTCCGCCGCCTGTTTGCGCGTGACGCCGGGATCAATGGGCCCGCCGGGCTCCGTTGAAATCGTGGGTGCGCCCAGCTTCGCCGCCAGATGCAGGCATTGGCGCGTGTGCTCAATGCGCAGCTTGCGCCGCTCTGCCTCCTTCTCGCACCAGCTTGGGCGGTGACAGCCTTCGATGCCATAGAGCATGAAGGCGTTGCAGTTGCTGACTTCGAGGCCGCGCTTTTTGAGCTTGGCGCGCCAGCGCTGGATGTCTTCTTCTTTAACCTGCGGCGGAAATGCATGGGGCGGATCGAGCAGAATCTCAATGCCCTGATAGCCGGCGTCAGCGACGAGATCGATGGCCTCGTCGAGGCTGTAGCGTTTCATGGCATTGGAAGCGAATGCGAGTTTGAAGGGCATGACACCACATTAGCCACGGAGAACACGGAGTTCACGGAGTTACGACAACCAACATGCACGATGCTACTCCTCCTCTTCTGCGGCCATTCGTTCCCAATACTTGCTCGTAACAGCAACGATCTCTTCAAAATGCTCCATTGGCGACTTTGAGTCCCAGGGTTCAAAGCAGCTGAATGTAGCCCCGTGATGATTGGTGGATGGCCTTTCGCTTCGTTTGAACGGTCCCGAGATACCTGCCTGCCAGCCCTTCTTCGCACTCCAATGAGGCTCAAAAGTCCTGAATCGAAAGAGATAGTAGTCCATCCATCCATCTTCTTCGTCGTTTGTCTCAATGACTTTCATCAGTTCAATCTCGTCCGGAACCGTATCCAACTCCGTTCCGAACGTGAGCCACCGCACCATGTCGGACTCAGCCAAGTAGCGTTGCTTTCGATACTTGGTCGGAAAAAGGGATTTGCGCTCGCTGCGCTCAAGAAAGTCAAAAAGACGGTTGCGCGACTCCGGAAAGGACGCACAGAGATCTAGAATCCTCGGGTCTACACTCCTGTCGAGTTGTAGCAGCGATTGGGACGCGTAGAGGAGCAACACTGGATCAGTCAATCCAGTCCATCTCTCAAGAGTCGAAGCAACAGCGCCCGCATCCAGATACCCCGCCAGGTCAAGGAGGAGCGCTGCATTTGAACGGAATTTGCGATACTGCTCGGTCCACATCCAGCGAACCCCAGTCGGTTGCTGAAGCGGCGCCAGGGCAGCGTAAACTTCGTCGAGGTGACTGAGAATCTGCGGTATGTAAGGTGCAACGACAGCCTTGGCTAGCAGGCCTTTTGCCAACGCTTCAAAAACCAGATACTCCACATCTCGTCGAATCGTCGGGACGTCGAGGTAATCAAGCAGCGCCGGAAACAATGCCGAGGCCGTTTGCGTGGACTGCAGTTTGAACACCGCGGTCCATAGATCTTCAATCAGGTCCTTTCGTGCATAGCGCCGAACCACTTCTAAATAGGCCTTCGTGCAAAAAGGGTCAGATTGGCGTGCCAAGCAGTTCACCGCAATGCTTCTGCCTCCTTCCGTAAACTTGTCGAACAACTCCACGAGTAACTGAGCGGTTTCGGGACGAAGTCTGTCAAAGAACGTCGTCAACAACTCCTCGCAAGGATCGTCGTAACGCCCCCGATCGGGCCATCTCTGCGCAGCCGCGCGCATAAGTGTAATCTCACCGTCTGCGCTAATGCCCTTCTTTGCCAATGATCGCAATTTGCCCGAAGCCGACCTTCGGTCTTCTTTCTTGTCGCTCTCAAGAAGCCGAATGATCGCCTGTATCTTGCGCTTCTCGAACATGGATGACTTGATCCCGGCGGTTGGCTGTTTGAAGAAATCACACTGATAGGAATCATAGCTGCAACGTACAAGATTTGTCTTCCGGCGCACCCTGATAACGTGCTTCTTGGTGCATAGACCTTTCAGTCCTGCCTATCGTGTCCCTCCCCGCGTCGAAGTTCAGCCCCAGCCACTTCTCGGCAACCTTGTCGCCCTTGAAGCGCTTCATGAATTCGTCGTACTCGCCGGCCTTTTCAATCAGCAAGCCGGGCTCTGGCTCGATGCACAGGCGCACGCCAGCTTTCTCGGCGTCGGGCAGCACGCTGCGCAAGCCTTCCTCAAACCAGTCCGCCGCCTGTTTGCGCGTGACGCCGGGATCAATGGGCCCGCCGGGCTCCGTTGAAATCGTGGGTGCGCCCAGCTTCGCCGCCAGATGCAGGCATTGGCGCGTGTGCTCAATGCGCAGCTTGCGCCGCTCTGCCTCCTTCTCGCACCAGCTTGGGCGGTGACAGCCTTCGATGCCATAGAGCATGAAGGCGTTGCAGTTGCTGACTTCGAGGCCGCGCTTTTTGAGCTTGGCGCGCCAGCGCTGGATGTCTTCTTCTTTAACCTGCGGCGGAAATGCATGGGGCAAATCGAGCAGAATCTCAATGCCCTGATAGCCGGCGTCAGCGACGAGATCGATGGCCTCGTCGAGGCTGTAGCGTTTCATGGCATTGGAAGCGAATGCGAGTTTGAAGGGCAATGGTTACTCTCGTGGGAAACAAGGCAGGAGTTCGTTGTATTCACCCAACTGGGCCTTTGACAACTTGCGGTCCTTGAAATCTACAGAGTAGCTTGGAACGTTGCGGGCTTTGTCGCCCCGGACATGAATTGAGCCCACAAAATTTCCCGCGCTGTCAAACTCGGAGCGCCACATGAATGACTCGTTTGAATAATAGCGTGTGTCGAAGTCGGAAGGTGCGTCAATCAATTCCGCATTGAGAAGATCTGTCCAACCCCGGGCATCCACTTTCGCAGCATGTGCGGCTTCGAGTTTTGCCCGTAGCTGGTACGTCTTGACTACAATGTCATCTGTGACGTCTTGTCGGTTTCCAAACACTCCATGCCTGCGGCCAGCTTCGACCAGCGCCAAGCTGCCTACTATGCACACGACCAGAAACACCAGCGCTACCTTCATTCTTCTGCGCAGAATCAACAGTCCCATTGTGGTACCAAAAAACACGGTCAAGCCGTGTCGTGCAAGGCCCGGGACACTCATCAGGAGTTCAGAATCAGCAAGGGCGAACATCCCGATCCACCCCGCGGAAAACCCTCCAAGCATCAGCAAGGTCAGACCGCAAATCCAGTCTGCCGCTTTGAACAACCAGTGCTTTGGCTGAACGCCTTCTTCGGACATTGACAACAAGTTTGGCGGGATCACTTGAGGCCATCAAGAGCCTGCTTGGGAGCGCATCGCCTCCAGCCCTCGCTTGCACAAAAGGCGCTGGTTCCGCTATTGTCGCGCCATGCGCATTCTCGTGACGGGCTCGGCCGGTTTTGTCGGCTCCAACGTGGCGCGGGCCCTGCTGGCCCGCTTTCACGAAGTCGTCGGCTTTGACGACTTCAACGACTTCTACCCCCCCGCCATCAAGCGGGCCAACGCGGCTGCCCTCGCCGACAACCCCAAGTTCACCCAGCTTGAGGGCGACCTGCGCAAGGCCGCCGATGTCGAGGCGGCCTTCGGCGACAAGGGCTTTGACCTCGTCTGCCACCTCGCCGCGCGGGCCGGCGTGCGCCCCAGCCTCGAAGACCCCGGCCTGTATGTCGACGTCAACGTCAAGGGCACCGTCCACGTCCTCGAGGCCATGCGCCGGCGCGGCAACCGCAAGCTGGTGTTCGCCTCCAGCAGCAGTGTCTACGGCGGCAACACCTGGGTGCCGTTTTCCGAGAAGGACCCCGTCGAGAACCCCTGGTCTCCCTATGCCGCCAGCAAGCGCGCTGCCGAGCTGATGCTCAACGTCTATCATCACCTCTACAACGTTGACTGTTTTGCCCTGCGCTTCTTCACCGTGTACGGGCCGGGCCAGCGCCCTGACCTCGCCGTGTCGAAGTTCGTTGACCTCATTGAGCGCGGCGAAGAAGTGCCCTTCTTCGGAGACGGCAGCAGCGGCCGCGACTACACCTACATTGACGACATCGTGGCCGGCGTGCTGGCGGCCGTGGACCGCGTCAAAGGCTGCGAGATCATCAACCTCGGCGGCGAGCGCCCCATCACCCTCAAGGAGATGGTCGCCGTGATCGAGGGCGCCGTGGGCAAGTCCGCGAAGCTCAAGAAGCTGCCGCCGCAGCCGGGCGATGTGCCCATCACCTACGCCGACCTGGCCAAGGCACGCCGCCTGCTGGATTACACGCCCAAGGTCAGCTTCGCCGAGGGCGTGCGCCGCTACGTGGCCTGGTACCGCGAACAGAAAAAGGTCAGGGCATGAGGAACTTCCGCACGCTCTGGTTTCTTCCCCTGCTGCTGGTCCTGGCCTTCCAGCACCTGCCCCTGGCGCAGCCGGCCGCGGGCAAGCTGCGCAGCACGGAAACGGACCACTACCTGTTCCAGTCCGACTGTGAGCCTGGCGTCCACGATGAATACGCCCGCGTGATCGAGGCCGCCTGGCAGCCCCTGAAGGAGTTTTTCGGCGCCGAGCCCAGGCTCAAGAAGGGCGAGCGCCTCAAGGTCTACTTCTTTGAGAAGGAGCCCGACTGGGCCGAACAGATCCGCAAGGACGGCGCCGCGGTGCCTTCCGGCGCGGGCGGCTATTACTGGCCCACCAGCAGGTCCGTCTACCTGTGGCGCCAGCCCACGGTCTACTACTCGCGGCAACTGCTGATTCACGAGGTCATCCACCAGTTCCACTTCCTGGCCCGCTGCAACAACACGGGCCCCAAGGACACCTGGTACACCGAGGGCATCGCCGAGTATCTCTCGCGCCACATGTGGGACGGCCAGACGCTGACCCTGGGCGCCCTGCCCCTGATCTCGCAGGAGAACTACGCCGAGCAGGCCCTGCAGATTTTCGGCGAGAAGGACTACGACTTCAAAGCCTTCGTGTTCTCCGAGCGCCAGTCCGCGCGGCCCGAACAATGGGCCTTCGTGCGCTACCTGCACCATGCCGAGAAGGGCGCCCTCAAGAAGAAGTGGGACCAGATTGCGCGGCGCCTCGACCAGGGCGAGTCCTCGCGCAACATCTTCAAATCAGTCTTCGGCGACCCCAAGGCTCTGGGCTCCAGGGTTCACGAATGGCTCAAGACCGAGCAGGAACCCTTCAAGCCCGTGTTCCTCGAGTGGGAGGGCGTGGCGCCGGGCGTGCTCAAAGGCTGGTCCGGCGTTACCACCCTGTGCCGCACCAGCCTCGACACAACCTCGCTCTCGGCCTCGCTGCACATCCCCAAGGGAGACTGGATCGGCGGCCTGCTGCTGCACTTTGAAAGCACCTCCGATTACACCGTCGCGCTGGTCAAGAGCGGCGGCAGCGTCAGCATCAACCGCCGCGTCCAGGACAGCTGGAAGGTCCTGCACAGCGCTGCGGCCCCCGTGCGCCAGGACCCGGCTTGCCTCAGCCTCAAGGCCGAGCGCGGCGAAGGGGGCGTGACCTTCACGGTAGACGGCGTCAGCTTCGGGCCCTTTGATCTGCCGGGGCGCAAGCTGGGCCTTTGCCTCGAGAACTGCAACCTGACGTTTTCCGACGTCACCTGGAAGTAGCCCGGCCGCATGAGACTTCTCGTCGAGATCAGCCAGGGGCTGGGCAACTGCATCCAGGGGACACCCCTGGTTCATGCCCTGTGGCTCATGGGCCACGAGATCGACCTATTCGTCAACCGCGACCCCAAGGACGCGCAGGCCGCCGCGCCGCTGTGGCAGGGCTGGCCGCTGGTGGGCCGCGTGTTCACGCACCGCGAGCAGTTCAAGGTCTCCGACTACGACTTCGGCCTGACCTGCTACGGGCGGCGGCTGATGCAGCGCCTGTTCGCGCCCGGCCAGGCCCTGTGCGTGATGCAGAGCGCCGTGCGCCGCCAGAGCGAGAGCGAGGCCAACGTCGAACTGGCGCGCTTTCTGGGCTACTCCGGTGACACCCCCAAGAGCTTCATCCAGCGCAGCGAGCGCCGCTTCGAGCTTCCGCCCAAAAGCGTCACCATCCACGCCGGCTGCTCGCCGTGGGCCCTTGAAAAACGCTGGCCCCACTGGGCCGAAATCTGCGCGCGGCTGAAGTCCGAGGGCTTTCACGTCGTCATCGTGGGCACCGAAAGCGACCGCAGCGCCGAGCGCTGGGAAGACGCCTACGACTGCCGCTTCAACCTGCCCCTGCTTGATATCGCCGCGCTGCTGGACGAGGCGACGGCCCACTTCGGCAACGACTCCGGCGTGGGCCACCTGGCCGCAGCCCGTGGCCTGCCGGGCCTGGTGCTGTTTGGTCCCACGAATCCCGTGAAGAACGCGCCCAACTCGCGCGTGCTCAGGGCGCTGGCCGCTTTGCGCCTTCAAGGCGAGGAGCACGAGCAGGAGGCGCAAAGGCCCGTACCCATCGCGCGGCTGACGGTCGAGGAAGTCTGGGCGGCGGCGCGTGCCGTGCTGGAAGACCCGCGCCGCGACCCCGAGCGCCAGCTGCCGCCGCGGGTGGCGGATTCGCCGCCTGAGCGCTGGCAGCAGTACATCCGCATGACGCAGGCCCAGCGCGAAGCCGACGGCATCACGGAAATCGCCAACCTGCCGCCGGGCTTCACGCCCTCCATCAGCGTGGTGATTCCCGCCTACAACCGCAAAGAGGCCGCCCTGCGCGCCGTGAACTCCGTGCTGGCACAGAGCGAGAAGAACGTCGAGGTGCTGCTCGTCGATGACGGCAGCACCGACGGCACGAAGGAGGCCTTTGCGCAGCCGCCCGAGCGCGTGCGCTACCTGCTGAAGCCCAACGGCGGCGCGTCGAGTGCGCGCAATGTGGGGCTGCGCCGCGCCCGCGGCGAATGGATCGCCCTGCTCGACAGCGACGATGAATGGCTGCCCGGCAAGCTGGAGCGCCAGCTCGCCCTTGGCGGCGACGCCCGCGCCAGCCGCCACGTTCACGTCAACACCGACGGCTCGCGCCAGGACAAACCGGAGGACCTGCCCGGCCGCGACATCTTCGGTGACCTCTACTGGAAACTCTCCCTCAAGACCAGCACCCTGATCTTCCGCCGCGAGCTGCTGGATAAGGCCGGCCTGTTCAACGAGCGCTTCCCCATCAGCAACGACTGGGATTTCTTTCTGCGTCTGGCCCGCGCCGCACAGCGCTTTGAAGTCGCGCCCGAGCCGCTGGCGGTGATCCATCGCAGCGACAACTCCATCTCGCGCGGCAACCGCTACCATGCGCTGGAGCACGCCTACACCCGCATCTGCACGCTCAACGCCCTGCTCTGGGGAAGCGAGCTGGTGTCGCCAAAGGCCATGATCCGCCGCGCCGGCGCCAAGCAGCTCGAACTTTCACGCGCCAAGCTGGCCGAAGGCGGGAAGAAGGCCAGGCACAAGGCCAAGGCCCACGCCCGTGATGCCATGCGCGCAGGCTTCTGGCTCCAGGGCGTGTTGCGCTATCTGCGCGCCCTGCTGTGAGCGCCGGCGCAATTCGGCAATCACGATTCGACATTGCCTGACGCCGTTCCTACTATCCCGCCTGTGGAAACCCAGCCCTCAACCTCGCCCGGGGCCGCTTTTGCTCAGGGGCCCGTCAAGGCCACAAGGGTGGCCGAAATTCCCGACGGCAAGCGCCGCGAAAAGCGCCTGGAACGCCTGCGACTTCAGGGTTTCTGGCCCGTCTACGGCGCGGCCTGCGCGCTGGCCTACACCGCACCCCTGGCCGAGCCGCACTTCGCACTGATAGGCCTGCGTGTCTTTGGCCTGGCGCTGATGCTGCTGGGCCTGGCCATGCGGCTGTGGTCCTTTGGCTATCTGCTCAAACGGGCCGAACTGGCCACCGCGGGCCCCTACGGCCGCACGCGCAACCCCCTCTACGTGGGCACCTGGCTGATAGGCTGCGGCCTCATGCTCAACGCCGCCTGGCCCGCCAACCTGGGGCTCCTGGCCCTATACAACCTGCTCTTCTACTACATCTATCGCGCGCAGATCGGCATTGAAGAAGAGATGCTGCGCAGCATCTTCGGCGAAGTCTATGACGAGTATTGCCGCAACGTGCCGCGCTTCTTCCCGCGCCTGAGCACCTGGAAAGTCGGCGACGTCAGCGAGTTCTCGCTCACCCGGGCGCTCAAGAACAAGATGCTGCAGCCCGTGGCGGGACTGCTGGTCCTGCTGTCCCTGCAGGTGCTGAGCTGGGGCCTGCTGTGGCCCATGTTGCGCGGCCAGCCGGCGGCCGCCGCCTGGGAGAATCTGGTCCGGGGCGCCTTTGTGGGGCTGCCATGAAGCCACGCCTGGCAGGCCCCCTGGAAGTCGCCTGTTTTGACATGGACGGGACCCTGCTCAACAGCGGGGTGTTCGGCGTGCGGGCCATTACCTCGGCCTTTGAGTCCTTGATCGCCGCCGGCCGCCTGCCCGGCCTGAAGCAGCCGCCCGCGCCGGAACTGATCAAGGCCCAGATCGGCAAACCGCCCTCCCTGTTCTATCGCGACCTGCTGCCCGCCGCCCTGCAAGAGCGCGCCCACGAACTCCATGCCCAGACCACGCGCAACGAACTCGCGGCCTTGGCTGACGGCTCCGGCGGCCTCTTCGATGGTACCCTCGACGTGCTTGACACCCTCAAGCAGCGCGGGCTGAGGCTCATGCTGGTCAGCAATTGCAGCCAGGCCTACCTCGACGGCGTCGTGGCTACCTTCCAGCTCACACGCTGGCTCGACTACGCCCAGTGCGTCGGCGACCACCCCGAGGCGGGCCGCAACAAAGTCAGCCTCGTCGGGGCAGGCCTGCGCCTGCTGAATGTGCGTCAGGGCGTGATGGTAGGCGACCGCATCCACGACGGCGAAGCCGCCTTGGCCAATGGCCTGAGCTTCATCGGCTGCACCTACGGTTACGGCAAGAGCGATGAGTTCAAGGATGCCGCGGCACTGATTGACGACATCCGCCAGCTGCCCGGCCTCCTTTTCAGCGCGTGAGCCAGGCCGCGCCCAGGGCCGCCAGAATGGCCATCAGGGCCAGCCACGAGGTCAGCTCAAAACTCCGGCGCTGCGTCTTCTCCTCAACGGCCAGGTTGCCCCCGGGCTCAAAAGGCGCGGCCAGGGCTGCCCGCTCGCTGGGCAGGCGCAACTCGCCCACAGGCGCGTAGTGAGCCTGGCGGCTCGGGCGCTCGCCCAGGACCACGCCCAGCGCGTTGTCCAGCAGCAGCGCCGCCGCCGCCGGGGGAGACCCGGCAAAGGGATCGGCGGCAAAGGTCAGCACACGCTGGTCGGGGGAAACCGCCACCAGGTCGCCCAGCCGCCGGCCTCCGCGCTGAGCCGAAACCAGGGCCACGCGTTCCTCCGAGGGTTCCAGCAGCCGCCCCCCGGCGAGCCAGTCCAGCGAGGCCAGGGGCAGATCCTCAAACAGGGCGTGGCCCGCGCGAAAGGACACCTGGGCACCCGAGAGGTCGGCAGGCGCGCCCCGCATAAGTTCCAGGCGCCGCGGGGCCTCGGTGTCCAACCCGAGTTCCGGGCTGGCCGAGCGCTCAAAGCGTGCGTTGGCCAGCAGTGCCTCGATCAGGGCGCGGTGATGGTCGCCCTTCCACTGGCCGCCGACTGCCAGACTCCGGCGCGGCGTTTCACGCAGCACCAGGGGCGCCATGCCCAAGGCCTCAATGCGGACCTCGCTTTCCCTGGCGTCATACTCGCGCACAGCATTGCCCCCCGAAAAGCGCGCCGAGGCCAGGCTCGCGCCTTCCACCGACGGCGGCCCCATGCCCGAAGAGTGCAGCAGCACCTTGCGGCCCCGCACCTCCAAGCGGTAGGGAACGCCTTGGCGCTGCGCGGTCACGCGCGGCAAGACCAGGCCCATGGCCTGGGCCGCGGCCACGGGCTCGCACAGCAGCAGCATGCGGGCCTGCGCGCTCGCGCTTCGCTGCTGGAACTGAGCCAGTTCTTGCCCGATGTCCCCCGGGGCCAGCTCGCGAGCCACCCCCGGCAGGCGCGGCTCTTGAAGCTTTCCGCCGAAGTAGAACTCCAGCCGCGCCCCGGGTGCCGCCGCTTCAGCCCGGGCGCAGGCCTCCGCGAGCAGGGGCTCTGTGGCGCTTCCAGGCGCCGACAACCGCTCGATGTAGACGGCGACGACCACTTCGGGCGCAAACTCCAGGGCCTGCACGGGCCTGGCCGCGCCCACAGCCGCGACCAGCAAGGCGCCCCCCACCAGCCACAGCAGGGTGTCGGCCCGGGGCTTGCGCTTGCGCGCCTGGGGCCGCGCGGCCACGCGCCGCCAGATGAAGAGAGTGCCGACGTCGTGGCGTGTGGAGCCGCGCTGCAAAAGCGCAAGCCAACCCAGCACGCCCAGGGCGGCCAGCAGCAGAAGGGCCAGGGGCTGCAGCAGACTCATGGCGCGGCTCCCGCCTGCAGGGCGCCGGTGAATAGCGAGCGCAGGTCGCTGTTGCTGGGCGCCAGGGCGTAAGTCCAGCCATGGCGCAAGGCCAGCGCCTCCATCTGCTCCAGGTGCCGTTCCAGCTCGGCGCGATAGGCCGCAAGGCTTGACGCGTCAAGCTCCAAGCGCAGAGTCTCGTCTTCTTCGAGGCCGTGCAGGTCCAGCGTTCCGCGCTGAGAGGGCGCCAGTTCCTGCGGCGCCAGCACCTGCACCAGGGTCACGGCGCAGCGCCGCCGGGCCAGGGCGGCCAGGGGCTCGATGGCGGCCAGAGGCTCCAGGAAGTCCGAGATCACCCAGAGATCGGAGGGGGCGCGCGCCACGGCCGCCGCCGCCAGGATGCGCCTGGCCAGCGTCGAGCCCGCCTGGGGTTCGGCGGCCCGCAGCACGTCCAGCCAGCGCGCAAAGCGCGAGGCGCCCTCCAGCTGCACGCCTCCGCACAGCGATGTGGTACCGCCCGACTTCAGGGCCAGAAACCCGGCCGCCGCAGCGGCCCGCCGCGCAAAGCGCTCCTTGGGCGGATCTCCCGCAGCCATGGAGCGCGAGTCATCCAGCAGCAGGGTCAGGTGCTCCTTGCGCTCGCGCTCGAACTCGCGCACAAACAGCCGGCCCAGGCGGCCATACGCGTTCCAGTCCAGGCGGCGCACGTCGTCGCCCAGCGTGTAGGGCCGGTGGCCGCGGAACTCCGTCTGGCCCGCGCTGCGCCCGCTGCGCGTCAGGCCCTCGCCCGTACTGCCGCGCAGGCGCAGCACGGCTTCGTGCAGGGCCTCCAGCTCGCGCAAGAACGTGGCGTCGAAGAGTGCCGTCATCAGGTGAGAGTCCCGCGGCGCAGGCCTTTCTGCCCACAAATCATCGCTTGCGGTCCTGCCTCCAGATCTCCCAGGTCAGCGCCACGCCGCCCCCCGCGGCCATCAAGAACAGCAGGACCGCCAGCCCCGGGTAGCCGAAGATCGTGAACTCCGTGCGGATGTTCATGAGCATGGCCGCGCCGATGATCAAAGCGGCGATCACGAGGCCCTGGGTGACACGGTTGGCCACCTTCTGCATGCCCTCCATCAGCCGCTGCTCGTCGATACTGCGGACCTTGAGCTCGAAGCGGTTGTTGGACACGCGATCCAGAATCTTGTTCACGCGGCCTGGCAGCGTCTGGATGAACTCGTTGACCTCCAGGGCCCGCGCGAAGCTGTTGGCCCCGCTCACGCTGCGCTTGAGCTGGGCCAGCAGCAGGCGTGTGGCGCCGCTGCGGATGCTGGCATAGGGGTCGAACTGGGGCGCCAGCGCGCGCCCGATCTGGTCCAGGTTCATCAGCGTCTTGCCCAGAATCGTCAGTTCGCGCGGCACGCGCAGGCCGGCGTCTCCCGCCTCCTGGGCGACACGCAGGACCACGGTGCCGATGTCAGCCTCCTGCACGCTGCCGCCCGCGTGCTGGACCGACACAAGGTCGCAGACGGCGCGGCGCAGTTTGCCCTCATTGAAACTATCCTTGGGCTGGCCGATGCGCTCGGCCAGGTCGGCGGCCTCCTCGCCCCGGCCCTCGCCCACGGCCAGCAGCAGTCGCAGGAGCAGCTCGCGCATGGGCGGGGCCAGGCGCCCCACCATGCCCAGGTCCAGCAGCGCCACCTTGCCCTGCGGCGTGAGCAGCACGTTGCCGGGGTGCGGATCGGCGTGGAAGAAGCCGTCGAGGCAGATCTGCTGGATGTAGGCCTGGAGCAGTTCCTCGGCCAGGGACGCGCCGCCCGCAGCCTCAAGCTCTTCGCGGCTTGCCGCCGTAATCTTCCGGCCGTCGATGAACTCCATGGTCAGCACGCGGGAGGTACAGAGGTCATCGATGGGCGCGGGCACCACAATGCGCGGATACTCGCGCAGGTTGGCGGCCAGCACGCGCAGGTTCTCGGCCTCCTCCTCATAGTCCAGCTCGCGCATGAGCGAACGGCGCAGGTCCTCCACGATGCGCCGGACCTCATAGCGCCGCGCGATCTCCGTCAGCGCCTCAAGCACGCCAGCAACCTCCGCCAGCACCTCGAGGTCCTCGGCCAGCCGCGCCTTGATGTTGGGCCGCTGGATCTTCACGGCCACGACGCGGCCGTCGGCCAGGGTCGCCTTGTGCACCTGGCCCAGGGAGGCTGCGGCCAGGGGCTTGGGTTCGAAGGTAAGGTAGGCCTGGGCCACGCGCTGGCCGAACTCCTCGAAGATGGTGCGCTCAACCTCTTCGTAGGCAAAGGGGCCGACCTTGTCCTGCAGGTCGGCCAGGGCATCGAGGTAGCGCAGGGGCACGATGTCGGCCCGCGTGGAAAGCGTCTGGCCCAGTTTGACGAAGGTGGGCCCCATGCGCTCGAGGTCTTCGGCCAGTTCGTGCGGCTCGGGGTGAGCCTTGCGCGTCAGGATATTGCCCTCGCCCAAGATGGCCTCGAGGCCCGAGGCATGCACGGCCTCAGATAGCCCGAACTTGGCCAGCAGCTGCGCGATTTCGCGGTAGCGCTTGAGGTGCTGCGGCTTGAAGGAGAGCTTCATGGCGCTGTTCTATCGGATTGGCGCTTTTTGCGCCAGCGCCGTAAGGCCGGCCGGGCTTGAGCCACTAAGTCTTGCCATCCACGGAGACATGCCATGCGCAAAACACTGGTTCTGGCGCTGTTGAGCCTGCTGGCGCTGGCGTCGCTCTCAGCGACGGGCCAGAACGCCCGGGCCGACGCCAGGCTGCAGTGGTTTGACAAGCTCGAAGACGGCATCGCCGAGGCCAAGAAGACCGGCAAGCCCATCTTCCTTGAGCTGCGGTGAGATACGTGAGGCGACTGCAAGTCGTTCGACCAACAGGTTGTTGGCGCCACGGGAAGACTCAACGAACTGATGCAGAACTACGTGCTCGTGCGGCTGGAGCGCATCGAGACGCTGGACATCGGCCACTACGACTTTGACCCGCAGGTCACGGTCTTCTTCTTCATCCTCAACGCCGAAGAGCAGATCTACCTGCGCTACGGCGGCCGCGACGACACCGGCGCGGACTCCCACCAGAACATCCCCTCCCTCGAACTCGCGCTGAGCCGCGGCCTCGATCAGCACAAGCTCTGGCAGGACAAGAAGCTGCCCGCGCCAAGGCGCGAAGCCCCGCGCTTCGTGAAGGACTATCCGGAAATCGCCTCGGGCCCGCTCAAGAACGGCAACTGCGTCCACTGCCACGCCATTGGCTCGGCCCAGACGGCGGAACTGATGAAGGCCGGCAAGTTCGACAAGAAAGTGGACCCCTGGGTCTACCCCGACATCCGCAAGCTTGGCATCACGCTGGACGCCGAGAAGGGCACCGTGGTCAAGGAAGTAGCGGGAGCGGCCAGGAAGGCGGGTTTCCAGCCAGGCGATGAAATCACCCACCTCGCTGGCAAGCCCGTGCTGACGTTTGCCGACCTGCAATACCAGCTCAACAAAGTGCCCCACGCCGCCGCCAGAATCGAGTTCAAGGTCAGGCGCGGCGAGGCCAGCCAGACCCTCAAGCTCTCGCCCGAGAAGCACTGGCGCGTGACACAGATTGAACGGCGCGGCAGTGCCCAGCGCATGGAGCCCTTCCCCGAGTTCTGGGCCAGGCCCTTGAGCGAAGCCGACAAGAAGAAGGCCGGGCTCAGGCCCGGGGGATTCGCCGCCGAGGTCACCAAGTTCTGGGTCAAGACCAACGCCCAGGCCGCCGGCCTGCAGGTGGGAGACATCGTGTTCGCCGTGGACGGCGTCGAGGAAGACGAGCTGACCGACTCCGTTACCCTTCACATCAAGCTGAACCGGAAGGCCGGAGACACCGTCAAGCTGGGCATCCTGCGCAAGGGCAACATCCAGGAACTGAGCTTCAAGCTCAAGGCGCGGCCGTGGTAGGCGGCCGTGCCCGGGTGCCCGGTGAAATTGCAATGCTTGAATCCTGAACAATCCGGGGCTGGGCGGCATTACACTGCTCTCACGGATTCAGGTGCGCCATGAACACCCGCGCTACGCTGTCGTTGGCCTTGGTGGTGGGCTCTGTCCTGTGCGCCGTCTGGGCGGTTGACGCGTCAAGGGCTCACGCCCAGGCTGCCCCCGCTTCGCTTGACATCGCAGGACTGGTGGACCGCCACCTCGAAGAGGCCTGGCGCCGCGACGCCATATCCCCCGCCCCGCCAAGCTCCGACAGCGAGTTCTTGCGCCGCGTCTACCTTGATGTCGTGGGCGAGCCCCCCACCCGCGCGCAGGCAAGCGCCTTCCTGGCCGACACCGCGCCCGACAAGCGCGCGAGGCTCATTGACCGCCTGCTCGAAGATCCCCGCTTTGGCGAACACCTGGCCGACCGCTGGACGGCCATCCTCGCGCGCCGCGGCGGTGACGAAGCCCAGACCGGCGGGCGCGACCTGCTGGCCGTCTGGCTGGCGGCCCAGTTCAACGCCAATACGGGCTTTGCCCGCATCATGGAGCAACTGATTACGGCCACGGGCCCCATCTCGGAGAACCCGGCCGCCGCCTACTACGTGCTCATGGGCCAGCCGCGCCCGGCCACGGCGGACATGGCGGGCCAGACGCTCAAGCACTTCGCCGGCATCCAGATTCAGTGCGCCCAGTGCCACGACCACCCCTACCAGCCGGCCTGGACGCAGGAGACCTTCGGCGGCATTGCGGGCTTCTTCAACGCGCTGGACATCCGCTACGACTTCACCGTCCAGCCGTTGAACCCGACGATCTCCGACCAGCCCCTGCCCGCGCCCAAGCTTCTCGAAGCCTACCTCAAGAACCGCGCCCTGGACGCCGAAGCCCGCAACCGCGCTGAGGAAATGCTGCGCTACCGCCAGCCCCGCCTGCCCGGCGACAAGCCCGTCAAGACCCAGGCCGTGGAGTTCTACCGGCCCATGCTTTACCGCTGGCTGGTGGCACCTGAAAACCGCACGGCGCGCCAGTATCTGGCCAACCGCTTCTGGAGCTTCCTGTTCGGCACGGCGTTTGTGTCGCCCGTCGATGATTTCAACGCCTTCAACAAGCCCGCCCACCCGGCCCTGCTCGAGGCTCTGGCCGATGCCTTCGCCGCGCGGGGCTATGATGTCAAGGCTTTCTATCGCGGCCTGCTGAACTCGCGCGCCTACCAGCTTTCGAGCGCGGGCAGGCCCGCCAATGCCCAGCCCTGGCACTTTGCGTCCTACCCTGTGCGCCAGTTGACGCCCGAGCAGTTCTTCGCCTCCTTCTTCGTGCTCGCCCCCGGCGATGCGTTCGTGCGCAGCTTCGAGCGCCAGACGCAGGGGCCTTTGGCCCGCCTGCGCCAGTACGCTGATTTCATCGAGCAGCAGCGCAAGCAGAACCCCGACGGCAACTATCCGCGCTTTGACCGCGAGCTGCTGGCGCGCTACGAGAAGCTGCTGGCGCCCATGGGTCCCCGCTGGCAGATCCGCCGCGCGCTGGCCCAGCGCTACACCACGCGCACCATGGACGACGAACAGACCGAGAGCGAATCCTTCAGCCTGTCCATCGACCAGGCCCTCGAGGTGCTGAACGGAGACGTCACAAGACGCCTCGGCGGCTCGCTCAACGGCACGCTGCTGTTCGAGGTGCTGCGCGACGAGAAAGAAGACTCCGCGCGCCTCGACCAGCTCTGGCTCGCGGTATTGACACGTCAACCCTCTGACCGCGAGCGCCGCCTGGCGCTGGACTTTCTGGCCCAGGAGCGCAAGGAGGGCCGCCGCGACGCCGCGCTTTACGAAGACCTGTTCTTCGCGCTGGTCAGCACCACCGAGTTCGCCACCAACAAATGAGCGGGGGCGCCCGCAGGCGCCCCGCTGCCGCCGGTCACTGCGCCTTTACTTCATCAACTCCAGCGCGCGCTTGACCTCCGCGTGCTGCGACACCGTGCCCCGCACCAGCAGGCGGTTCTTGCCCGGCACCACCCCGATGTCCGCGCCGTCCTGCCCCCGCTGCTGCGGCGCAGCCGGCGGCTTGAGCAGGGCGCGCAGCGCGGCCGCCACGTCGTCGGCCTTCTGGCCCTCGGGCAATTCGTAGGACTCCAGCGTGCGTTCTGACGACGGCGCGACGTCCAGCGCCTCGCACAGCCGCGCCAGCTGCCGCACGCGCTCGGCGCGGTCGGTGATTGCCACGGCGTTGGTGCCGGAGACGGGGTTCATGATGCCGCCTTGACGCGTCAATAGATTCTGGAGTGCTGCGCGCAGGGCGTTGGCGTCGGCGTGGCGCAGGACGGCATACCAGGTGACCCACTCGCCGCCCTGGGCCTTCTGAAGTTCGGCGCGGTCGACCACGGTCGCGCTGGAGCAGGCCTCGGACATCGGCACCACCTGGGGACGGCCGGCAGAAAGTCCGACCAGGGCAAAGCGGGCCTGGGCCAGCATGTCGGCCACGAACTCGGTCAGGCGCGGCCCGCTGAAGGTCACGCCTGCGTCCGGAGCGAAATAGCTGACGTTGTACTTGAGCTGCTGGGGCACGACAGCCAGCGGCTGGCCCGTGGCCTGCACCCACAGGCGAAGCAGTTCGTCAAGGGACACTTCAACGGCGCCGCGCAGCTTCCAGGCGGGTTTGCCGTCGACCTCCGTCACAAGGAAAGGCACCTGCTCTTCAAGCTGCACGCGCTTGGCGGCTTGGGCGCTTTCGGCTGTGACGCGGGGCAGCTTGACCTCGGGCGCGGCCTGGGCCGCCAGGGGCGCGCAGAACAGGACACAGAGCGCAAGTCGGAACATGGCAATTCTCCTCCGGACGCGGGCATGCCGCGCCGAAACCGGGACAGACTGGAAAGGGAAGGAACCGGGGCAAACCTCGCGCGAGGATTCTCCCGCCTGTGGGGCTGTTGAAAAAGCGGCATCCGGCCACTTTTTCAAACCGGTCGAGCCGAAGTGAATTCGTCCCGACCTCCATTTCAAGAGGCTCCCAGCCGCCTGAAATACGCAAGCCATCCATGGCTTGCACAAGCTGGCCTTATCTCAACGGCCTGCCAGTGAAACGCCGCGTGACACGCGGCGTTGGAGAAAGGCCGAAAAAAGACGCGGCTGCTTCACTTCATGAGTTCGAGCGCGGCTTTGACTTCGTCGTGCGTGGCGTTGTTGGCCTTGACGATAACGGCATCGGCGCCGGGCACGACTGCGGCGTAAATCTTGCCACTGAACAGCTTCTCGAGGCTCTCGACGAACTGCTCCGGCGACTTGGGCACGTCGTAGCGGCGCGCCGACACTTTGCTTTGAGCGGTGATTTCCTCGGCCTTGGCCGCCAGTTGCTTGAAAAGCTCATCGCAAAGCACAAGCTGCTCGGGCGTGGCACGCACCACAACGGTGGTTTCATTCACCGCTGCCGCGGGCGGCGTGGGCTGGTTGTAGCGTTCACCAATGATGGTCGCGAAGCCCGCAGCCGCGCTGGCCGCGTTGATGCCCGCAGGCAGCGTGTATGTCTTGGCGGTGCGGCGCGCGCCTTCGGCCTCCATGGCCTCAATCGCGTTGATAATGCGTTGAAGGCGATCGGCACGATCACAGACGATCATCGCTGGCGGAATAATATTAGGATTTATGCGGCCGCCAGCGCGAGACATCACGTTTTGCAGCACCGCACGCATCGAGTTGGCATCGCCGTGGCGGATGGGCATCTGCACCGTAATCCACTTCCAGCCGGGGGTTTTGCGAGCTGTGGCCACGTCCACAACGGGCGCGTGCGTGATGGCTTCAGCGGCCTGCACGATGCTGTAGCGGTTCTCCGAAATCTCGACGACCACCAGCCTGAACTGCTCGAGCGCGTCGGAAACGAGCTGGCAGAACTTCTCCGCGGGCACTTCCGTTCCGCTGCTCGGCCCCATGACGGAAACTTTGAAACCGGACAACTGGTTCGGCTGGTACATCACGTTCACTTTTTCGTACTCGCACCACCACCTGATCAGCTCCTCTACGGGGATGTCCCTCACATCGCTGGACAGACGCAGCTTGCCGTCTTGGCCGGGCTTCAACTCGGGCTTGCTGGCGGGCTTGCCCTGGGCAGTGGATGTCATGCCCAGCACGAGCAGCAGCACACTTGAAAGCAACACGCGGGTTTTCATGGGCACGCCTATTTCAAGAGTTCGATGAACGTCGCTACTTGGTCGTGAACTTCGGGCAAGGCGCGAACTGCCAGCGCCTTCTTTCCGGGGATGGCAACAATCGTCAGCTTGGGCTTGGGCGTGCGCGCGACATCAAACAGTTTTTCCAGCGCGGCCATTACGTCCGCGCTGTCGGCGTTCTCGGGCAAATCGTAGCGGCGCACTTCCCAATTCGGCGGTTCCTTTGCCGGGGGCGCGGCTTTGGGCTCGCCGGCAAGTTCCTTGAGCACACCGGGCACCAGCGCCTGGATCTCGGGCACAGCCCAGACAAGCAGTAGCCGCGTGTTGGCAATGGCCGAGACTGCGTTCTGTGGCACAAACAAATCCTTGGGAACCAACTCGTCGAGTGCCTTCGCGACGTTAGCGGGCTCGATGAGCGAGGCAGATTCGTAAATCCTGATTTCGCGCAGAGCTGCTTGGCGGTCGATTTCCTCGAATGAGGGAATCAACTCGCGCAGTTTGCCCGCCCGATCGCACACCAACACAATCCCCGGCACGCGCGACATGTTCATCACTTCCCAGCGCATTGGATTGGTCGCGCCGGCCCGCTGCAGAACAAGCGACGGAAAAGCCGTGCGCCAACACAAGTTCACCACACGATGTTCCGGCACGGCATTCAGCTTGGCTGCATCCAAGATGGGCGCGTAGGTCATTGCCTCCGTGGACTGAACAAGGTGGAACCGCCCCGCCGAAAGCTCTACCAGGTACAGCCTGAAGTGCCAAAGCGCGTCAGCCAGCAGCCCTTCGATGCCGTCGGTGTCGTAGGTCTTGCCTTCTTCCGGCGCGGCTATCGTGACTATGAAGGACGCCACCTGCGAAGGCTGGTACATGACCTGATTGCCGCTGGCCTCTGTCCAGGCGCGCAGCAGTGACAGCACAGTCAGTTCGCGCTCGCCCGCGAGCTTGAGCACCTTCTTGCCGTTTTCTTCTTCGAGCTTGAGGACTTCGTCCTTCTTCTGAATCGGCTCAAACGATGGCGCCTCGGCTTGCGTGATGAACGCCAGCGAAAGCAGGGCAAGGCAGGTAAGAAAGACACGGCGCACGTTGGGTTAACGATACCGACATCATCCGCGTTTGCGAATAGTTGATGGTTCAATTTGCGTATACCGCGTGACTTGAACCTCCAAGCCCGGGCGGCCTGGCCGAAATCTGCAGAGGCGCTTGGAATTGCAGTTCCAAGCCACCCGCAATGCCTGAATTTGTCAAAGAGCTCCTGATTCGCGGCGCGGGCACCCGGGGCCCCGGCTCGACGCGCGGTTCAGGACACCGCCACCGGCGCAGGCGTGGCGTTCACGCTCCGTTTGGGTGCGGGCGCGCTTGCGAGTTCCTGCCGGCTTTGGCGCGGCTCGACCTTCACCTCCGCCGGGGGGGGCATCGGCGGCACTTCCTCGCAGGCCAGAGGCATGTCGCACTGGCCCTGCTCCACGGCCTCCATGGCGCGGCGCGCGCGCTTGAGGAACATCTCGCGTGCCTCAACGCCCCCCACGGAAGCCTCCAAAACGCGCAGCATCAGATCGCGCCGCTCCTCCATGGCCTGCGTCAGCGCCTTGGAACAACGCAGCACCTCGTTGATGCTGACCACGCCGCGCGCAGGCCGCATGCGATGTTCGGGGTCCTGTTCGCGGCGCGCCCAGGCCTCGCGCTCCAGCGCCATGGAGCGCGGCAAAGATTCGCGGGCCGCCTTCATCACCTCCGTGAAGTAGGCGATGCGCCGGTCAATTTCGGCGCCGCCGAACTCGATGTAGAGCGCAAACAGCCGCGGGTCGCGGTTGCAAAGCGACATGGCCTGCAGGGGCGACATCCGCGAGGGCTGCTCCTCTGGCGCGACTTCAGGCTGACGATAACGGGCATTACTCATGGCTTTCTCCTGAACCTTTGGAGAAAGCCTACACCACGCGGCGACACGCCCCCGGCGCACCGGGGTGCAAGCAGCTGAGCTGCAACGACTTGAGCCCGTCCGCGCGATCTTCGCGCGGCTACTTCTTGAGGGCCGCAAGGTCGATCTCGACGACGACTGGATCATCTTGCACTGTGAGGACCACGGACTCGTAGGCCACTTCTCCCCCTCCGGCAAGCACGACGCCGATCTGGTAGAGCCGACCCAACACCAGACCCTCCAGACGCACGGAATCACCCATGACATTGCGCCACGGGTACGTGTTGGTTGATCCCTGGTTCTGAAGAACAACCACCTGGTACCTTTGGTCCGGGCTCGCCCCTTTGATGTTGATGATGCACACGCCACGCGCGACACCAAGGTACACATCGCCCAGGTCCAGCGCTTGGCCCGCCGCGAGCGAAACGGGAAGGCGCGCCGGCTCATATCCCAGGGCCTCCACATGAGCCACAAAGCTGCCGCGCGCAATGCCGCCAACCTCGACGACTCCATCGTGGCCGGAAGTGTCCGCCACGCCTCGCATTTGCAGGCGACCGGGGTAGAAAGCGGCGTCAAACTCCCCACGCAATGCAAGAGTCGCACCGACCAGCGGATTTCCTTGAGGATCAAGTATCCTGGCCCGGACAGAGGCCGGTATGGCGGCCCGAGCCTCAAACGTCGTGACCGCATTGGATTTGACCTCGACCTCAGGTATGCAACTGGCATACTCCCCAGTTATAATCACATTATACTTTCCGGGGCGCAGGGGAGAGGACTCCCAGACCGACGACGTAGAAATTTCCTGGGCAGCCGCAGCCACCAAGCCGTTGCAAAGCACGCGGACGCTGACCGGGGTGTTCGCGTATTCGGCAAACGTCACGGCTATCGACCCCATCGCATATTCATTATCTTTCGGAATGTAGATGATTATGGGACGTGAGCCGCCAAGATCCGGCGAGGGCAACTGAAACTCGCTCTTTGAATATCCGAACTTCAGGTCGCGCAGATGCAGGGTGGCACCCTCACCCCGCGGAACCCCCTTGACCAGAGCGCCGCCCGTCCCGGTTTGCGACGCCTCCCGGATGATCCCGCTGGAGCTGATATAGAGCGACCCGGCATAAGGAGTACCGTCCTCGTAACGTATATCCAGCGCAACGTCACAAGACGGGTAGACCACAATTTCAATATTCTCTAAGGGCTGCGTGATGTTCACGTGGTGGGGCCGGGCACTCCACGGAACCGAATAATTCGGCATGGGAATGTACCCCTTGCCAAGATTCAGCGGGATGCTTTCCGGCTCGCGCTCCGTCCGAATCTGGAGGGACGCGCCAATGCGAGTGTGATACTGGAACCTGCCCGAGTCGTCCGTCGTGCGATATGCGGGGTCGCGTCCCCGCTCCTGAACGGAGAACATCACGCGGTTCGCCGGCTGCCCCTCTGGGTCAACGAACGAAATCTGGAGTACCGCATGATCGGCTTCTGCTTCGGGCGTCGGGCGGGGCTCTTGCGTCGGGGCTGGCGCATTCGAGGATGCCTGGCACGGATCGTCGACGCGCCCAGGCGTCTTTGAAACATCATCTCTCCCGCCACTGCCCGGGCCGCAAGTGTTCGCAACCGCCACTCCGGCGGGAAGAACTGCGGGCCACCGCCATAGAACAAGCGCCCCCATGGTAACCGCCAGAAGCACCAAGAGCAGCAGGCCGCGGCGCCAGATCCGCCCCCCGTCCGGCTTTGTGATAGTTGCGCCCGGCTTCTTGGAGGGCTTCATGCAATCACATTAGGGTCAGTTGAGCTGGAAGGTGTGGATACGCAGCCTGCCGGATACAGGGTCAGTATAGGTTCCGGCAATGGTGCCGTTCCACGTCGTTGTCCCACACGTGTTGGCTTCCATCCCGCAAGTAGACGTCTTGCACGCTCCGATGGCGCCGCCGCCGGCGCCAAGAGCCCTTGGTGGCTGCGAAGTTGACTTTGAAACGGTGACTGGTGACGACGCCGTGGTCGTCGCCCCGAAAGGCGCCGCTGGCAGTACTCTCAACGAGTGAGTCCGCTGACCGGGGCTATTTGCGCTGGTCGATGGCCGCCTTGACGGCCTTGCCGAGGTCCGCGGGGCTGTCAGCCACGACGAGGCCGGCCGCGCGCAGGGCGTCCATCTTCTCTTTGGCCGTGCCCTTGCCGCCGGCGATGATGGCGCCGGCGTGGCCCATGCGTTTGCCCTTGGGCGCCGTCTGGCCCGCGATGAAGGCGGCCACGGGCTTGACCATGTTCTTCCTGATCCAGGCTGCGGCGTCTTCTTCGGCGCTGCCGCCGATTTCACCGATCATGATCACGGCGCGCGTCCTGGGGTCCTTGTTGAAGGCGTCAAGCACGTCAATGAAATTGGTGCCATTGACGGGATCGCCGCCGATGCCAACGCAGGAACTCTGGCCCCAGCCCATGTTCGTGACCTGGTGAACGGCCTCATACGTGAGGGTGCCGCTGCGCGACACAATGCCGATGTCGCCTTGACGGTGAATGTGGCCGGGCATGATGCCGATCTTGCATTCGCCGGGGGTGATGACGCCGGGGCAGTTGGGGCCTACGAGGCGCGTCTGGGGATACTTGTCATCCAGCAGGCGCTTGGCGCGGACCATGTCCATGACGGGCACGCCCTCGGTGATGCAGACCACGAGCTTGATGCCCGCGTCAGCGGCCTCAAGGATGGCGTCTGCTGCGCCGGCCGGCGGCACGAAGATCATGGAGGCGTCAGCACCGGTCTCACGCACGGCGTCCGCCACGGTGTCAAAGATGGGCAGGCTGGCGAGGCTGCCGTCGGGGCGCTTGATTTCCTTGCCGTCGGGGTCCTTGTCGAACTTCTGGCCGCCCTTGCCGGGGGTGACGCCGCCGACAAAGTTGGTGCCGTACTCGATGCAGCGCGCGGTGTGAAACGCGCCGTGACGCCCGGTGATGCCCTGACAGATAACCCGCGTGGTCTTGTTGACGAAGATGGCCATGAGGACTCTCGATTATTGGGTTCTGCGACTGCCTGAAATTCGAACAGCGCCGCGCGAAGTCTCAGTCCGGCCAAGGCGCCGGGCCTGTGACGTCCGCCTTCCTACTTTTTGGCCTTGGCCTTTTTGCCCTCGGCCTCGTCTTCCTGCTCGGCTTCTTCCTTGTCCACGGGGCCGTATTTCTCGCGCAGGGCGTCGGCCTTTTTGGTGATCTCGGCCCAGTCCTCGCGCGCGTGCAGCATGCCGTAAAACGCGAAGGCCGCCGGCTCCTTCTCCGGAATCACCTGGCGCAGGCGCCCCAGCGCCGCCTGGGCGTCCAGCTCCGGCTCGACCAGCCCGTAGAACAGGGAAAGCTTCCACAGCGCGGCAAAGGGGCCGCGCTCGCAGTCATCGTAGGCGATGGCGGCAACGTGGATCCCGTTCTTTTCCGTGATGAGCTTGGGATCGAGGGGAATGGGATCGCCCATGATCTTGTCGCCGTCCACATAGCCGGGCACGCTGGGATGCGGGGGCAGGCCGCTCTCGCGCGAGACGGGCTCATCGTCGTCGCCTTCGTCGTCGTCGGCGGCGGCCGCGGAACCTTCCTTGGGCGCAACGACCACGGGCGCCTCGGGAATCTCAATCTTGTCGAAGTTCAGGTTGGTCTTGGTGTACTTGCTGAACAGGTCGCGCAGAAAGCGGCGCAGGGCAAAGGCCTTGGCGCGGGCGTTGGGCAGGTCGGCCTTTTCCAGCACCTCCTCGACCTCGGCAATGGGGCTGACGCGGATCTCGTTCCAGTCCGCAAAGCGCTTGCGCAGCTCGTTCAGGGCCGAGGTCGCGGTCCGCGCACTGCCATTGCGCATCAGGATGGTCATGCAAAGGTGCGTCACGGGGCTGCTTTCGTCCTTCTTCAGCAAACCGCCGTCGAGCTGCTTCTTCCACGTCGCCAGCAACTTCTTCGCCTTCGCCTGCAAGTCACGCACACTCGCCATGCCGATTCCCCGATCTCAAGCCGGAAGACTTCTAGCAGCCCGTCGAAAAAGTCGAAAGGGCCGACTTCTTACGCCAAACCTGCAGGATCCCGCTGCCCCGCCGCGCCCCCGACACCACGCCAGATGTCAGCGGCGTGAAGCCGCGCGCGCCCAGGCGTCCCACTGGGCCAGGGCCGCCGCCTGGGCCTCTGGCGCGGCCCAGGGGTCATAGACCGGGGGCTTTGCGCCGCGGGAAAGGGCTTCATGCACGGCCAGCAGCAGGGCATATACATCGCCGCGCACCTCCGACGAAAGCCTGCCGTCGGACAGAAAACTCACCAGCAGCAGCAACTGGGCGCTCTCCAGCTCGCCGGGGTTGGCGCTGTAGCGGCGCACGACCTGCCAGCGCACCTTGCGCTGTTCGTCGCAGACGGCGCTGATGAACTCCGTGCGCCGGTCTCCCGGGCCCTGGCGGTTGAGCAGCTTGGCCGCCGCCAGCCGGATGTCCGCCTGCTCACGCTTGAGGCCGGCCGCCGCCGCCTGTCTTGACGCTTCCAGCATTTCGCGCGGCAGCAACTCGAAATCCAGGGTGGCAAGAAACTCAAGGTTGGCCGCGGCGACCTTGGCGTGCTCGAAGGCCACGGCCTTGAGGCTGGCGGCCGCGCCGTCGGCCCCCGCCTGGCGCAGGCGCTGGGCGGCCTGCAGGCGCTCCAGCGCACTGTCCGAGGCAAGGTGGCGGGAGTCATCGGCCAGAGCCGTGGCCGGCCTGGGCGGGTCTTGCGCCGCGCGCTCAAGCTTGGGGCGCGCGGGCGGTTCGAGGTCCTTGCGCGTCTGGGCCTTGGCCTGATCATCCTGAAACGCGCGCGGCGTCGGGCCGGTGCAGCCCGCCGCCGCAAAGCCAATCAGGAGAAGGAGCGCTAGGCCGGCTTGCCGGAAAGCTTTTTGCGCGTTTCGCCGGCCGTCTTCTTGTTGATGCCGTGCTTGCGCAGCAGCGACCAGACCAGCGTGGAGGGCTGGGCGCCCTTTCCCAGCCAGTACTCGACGCGCTCGCGGTCGAAGCTGAACTTCTGGCCGTTGTCCTTCTGGTGCGGATCGTAGTGGCCCAGAAGCTCGATATGGCGGCCGTCTCTGGGGCTGCGCGAATCGGCGGCCACCAGGCGGAAGGTCATGTGACGGTTGCGGCCCGTCTTGGTCATGCGAAGCTTCACCATCTGATGCATCTCCAGTCAGCGACGAATTGAGGCGCGAAAGGGTAGCGAGCAAGTCCCCCGTTGACAAGCCCCGGTCACACAATCCGGGCCAGTGCAAACCAGAGGCGCCCCAAGGCGCGGAGTCAGTGCCCGCTTCATACCGGAATTCAGCCCTGGGATTCACTTCGAGCGCCAGTCCTTGGGAAGGCGGTTCTTGGGGGTGGCGGGAGTATCGAGGTCAAAGAGGTCTTCCAGGCGGTCCTGCTTCTTGCGGGCGGCCTCGCGCTGCGCGGCCAGGCCCTTCTGGAGCAGCTTCTGGAGGAACTGGGGCGAAAACACCATGCCGTCGCCGTTGTCCTTGAACGACTGGGCATCGAGGCCCAGCACGCCACCCAGGTTGCCGAACATGGCCCGGAGGTCAATGTTCTGGCGCTCGGCCGCGCCCAGGCTGCCCATGATTTCCCGGGCCCGCGCAAAGGCCTCGCACAGGCTCTGCACCTCATCAAGGTCGCACTTGGCCTGCCAGGCCACTTCCTGCTGGCGCAGGTGGCCGAGCTTCTCGGGAGATTGACGCTCTTCGGGTGTCAGCACCGCGCCAATACGCTCCAGGCGCGCGATGTGCTCCTCGATGTCGTTTTCGAGTTCCTCCACCAGCTCCGAAATCAGACCGGAATCCGCCCCGAACTCCTGCGTCTTGAGGGCTTCGCGCAGATGCCGCGCCAGCTCCATGTTGCGCAGGTCCTTGATGGACTTGATGAGCACGTCGAGGCTGAAGTTATCCATCGAAGTTGGTCCGGCTGGCTGGGGTCTTGGTCCCTGTACCATAGAATAACGAGCCAAGGGCCGCTGGCAATCCCGCCCCCTTCAAGGTTGAGGGTCTTGGGGCGAACAATTGATGATTGGAGCATCGCTCGCTAGACTTCCGCCCCGTCCTTGAACAAGAGCAAACATGGCCGAGCGTGTTGACGCAATCATCCTGGGTTCGAGCCCGGCGGGCCTCACAGCCGCCATCCACCTGGCGCGTGCGGGGCGCAAGACGCTGATCATCGATCTGCCACGCGCCATCGAGGGCGTGCGCCTGCTTTCGCTGCCCGTGGCCAGGGAGACTCTGGGCGACATCCCCCGGGATGCCTCGTTCATGCGCGCCGTCACCGGCGTGCGCCGCGTCAGCACCCACAAGAAGCGCTTTGCCGCCACCGAAATCGGCACGCCCAGCGCCGACGACGCCGACCTCGTCAGTGTCGAGATGGACGACTTCCTGGCCCTGCTGGGCAAGGTGGCCGAAGAGGCGGGCGCCCACCGCCGCAGCGGCTTTGCCGGCCTGCTGACGGATGAAGCCGGCCGCGTGCGCGGCATCCGCACGGACGACGGCGCCGAGATCTACGCCCTGGTCACCCTCGTGGCCGATGGCGAGAACAGCGCCAGCGCCCAGGCCCTGGACGCGCGGGAAGACACCCTGCCCTCCCAG
>JABARW010000046.1 GCA_019186845.1 Planctomycetota bacterium
CCGCGACACGAGAGACTCCGGCAGTGAAGTCGCACGGGAGGCCAGCACGACCTGCCTGGTAATCAGGGGCACCAGTTCTTCAGGCTTGGTGAAGACGTCCGCAAACAGAAGGATCACCTCGGCTTCAATGTCCGCAGCGAACTTCAGCAGGTGGCGAATCAGCGCCCGGGTCACGGCGGGGAGCTTGCGGCTGACGACCATGCGCCCGCGCTCAATACGCTCCGAAAGGGCGGCAGCGAGCTTGGCCGGAGTGTCGGCGGCAAGAACCCGGGAAATGCGCGTGTCGCGGTCCGAGTCGCGGAAGGCCCGCGCCAGCGACGAAATCGCACGCAGGTACTCATCATGGCCGTCGGGACCGCTGACAAACAGAAACACCAGGTGCACACGACCGAGCTCAGGCCGCCCAAAGTCAATGCCCGCTCGCGAACGCCCCACAACCAGTGTAAGCCGGGCCGGAACATCCAGGACGCAATGGGGCGCAGCCCAGCCGGGTCCCAGTTGCGTGCTAAGCGCGGCTTCGCGCGCCTGTACCGCGGCCGAAAGGTCGAGTTGCTGGCTCGCCCCCAGATCTAGCGCCCGGGCGGCACTGGCCACAAGCTGCTCAAAAGCCAGACGCTTGTCGCTGCCCTTGAGTCGCACCATCTGCGCAGGCTTGATCAGCGGGGCGAAGTCGTACCAGACGACGGTACTGGTTTCGCGGTTGGGCTCAGAGGCGGACGCTGCGGGTGGTTGGGCGTTGCTCACGGGCCCTCCGTCGTGGCAAAGCAGTCGCCAGGCTTGAGGCGCAGGCCGTTGGCCAGCGCGCGCCCGGGTTGCACTGCCTTACCCTCAAGCTGGACGGACTCAAGGCAAAGCAAACCTTCGCCGCAGCCCACCACCAGACCCTCGTCTTCCATAGTTTCGATCCGGCCTGGCCGCCCCTGGCCCTGCCGACTGGAAGCGCGATGAACAATGACGCGCCGTGCCCCCGCGGGCATCAATAGCTGGCAACTTGCGCGCGGCCAGGGCTGGACACCCCGGACCAAATCTCGCAGCGCGACGGCGGGGCGCCGAAAGTCGAGGCGGCCATCGTCCTTGGAAAGCGGCGGAGCGTAACTGGCCAAGGCATCGTCCTGCTCCACGGCCGCGGGCAAGTCTTCACGCTCAAGCCTTTCAAGCACGCGAACCATCAGCGGCGCGCCAAGTTCGCCAGCCTCGGCCAAAAGGGCTTCGGCGTCAGCCTCTTCGCGCAGGGGCCAGGCCTGCTGAAGGAGAATCGGACCCGCATCGAGCTTTTTCACCAGCCGCATGATGCTCAGGCCCGAGGTGCGTTCACCGGCCATGATGGCCCGCTGAACCGGTGCCGCTCCACGGTATCGGGGCAGCAGGCTGGGGTGAAAGTTCAGGCAGCCATGGCGCGGCAACTGCAGGACGCCTCGCTTGAGAATCTGGCCAAAGCTCACCACGACAACGACCTCGGGTTGAAGCTGACACAGGCGCTCAAAGGCGGGGCCTTCATTGACGGTCGAAACCTCTTGAACCTCCAGACCCAAGCGCCTTCCTTGAATCGCTACTTCGCAGGACTCCGCGTCGCCGCGCCGGGAGCGACGGGCCGGAGGCTGCGTGAATACCGCAAGAGGCCTAAGCGCAGGATGGACCGCCAGAGCATTGAGCGTTGGCAGGGCGATAGACGGGGTGCCGAAAAAGACGAGGCGCATTTTATAGTTTTTCTGTTTTGCGTTGAATTTGACGCCTCGGCCTGCCGATGAACCGAATAGGACAACTTCTATCAGCGCCTGACGGACACGCAAAGTGAGAGCTTTGACGCGTGAGGCGCCCTGCTAAGGAGCAAGCCGTGATTGAGCCCAACAACGTGATCAAACTGCATCGCGGACAGCGGTTGAAAGACCTGCGCCACCAGCGAGGCCTGAGCCTGCAAGCCCTGTCGGCGCGCGTAATGGTGGATCCTTCGACGATTTCCCGCTGGGAGTCGCGCCGGGAATTCGTGCACATCTCCCGATTCATTCAGGCGCTGTACGCGCTGGGCACAACGCCCGAAGAGTTCCTTGGGCTGCGGCGCGAGGACTTCGCACCGGCCATGCAGCGCGCCAGCGGCTGACCGCGGAACTCTGGGGCCGGCAATCCGGTTGGTCCCCGGCTACTTGAACTTGTAGGTGGCAAGCCCGGTGTTGCCTGCCACGAAAAATTCCTTGGACTTCGGGTGAACTGCCACGACACCCACGGGCTTGCGGCTCCAGGCTGAGAGCGCAAACGAACTCTTGGCGATGTCCACACTCAGCACACCGGCCGGGCAGGCAAAGTGGCACTGCTTGTCGTCTCCCTGCCAGAGAGCACCGAAGTAAGGCGTCGCCGCCGTGGCCCCATAGGCCGAGCGGCCCTGCAAGTCGTCAAGCTTGATCGTGCACTGGAAGCTGGCCGAGACGGGGTCCGGCACATCCTTACCCGGCTCGATTACCGTGCAGTTGATCAGCGTCATGCCCCCTTCGCTGATGTCGTTGATCAGCACCACGTTCTTTGACTTCGTCACAAAGGCAGCGACTGCCTTGTCTCCTACGACGCGGGGCTCAAGTTCCGCAACGCTGTAAGTCTCCGCCTTCTCCCCCTTCTTGTTGAGGAGGAACAGGTTTCCTTCTCCCATGCCACGCTCCGTCACAAGCATGGATTCGCCCTTTTCGTCCATCCAAAGGCAGATGGCCTGCACCTCCTCGTATTCGGCCCGGTAGTGCACGTTGGCCTTCTCCTGCCCAAAGGCCTGAACCATGAGGTTGCCTCCCTCAGAAGCTGGAGCGGTAAAGACCACGGCACTGAGGTCAGGCAACGGGCGCGCGTGGTCGCCGCCCAGGGGACCCATGGTTGCGAGGACAGCCTGCTTGGTCAGATCGAAGAGCCAGACGCCGGCGCCCTTCACACAGGCCATGACCTTGTCGCCCGCCTTTGAAAACGCCACAAACTCTCCCTGCGCGCCTTTGGCCAGGGGTTTCTCCAAGGCAATACTGTGGGTTTCGGTGCGGGACTTCGCATCCAACACGATCAGACGGTCGAGGGCCATCACGGCCACCTGCTTGCCTGCCTGGTCGTAGCTCATGCACAGGGGCTCAAAATCAACACCCTCATTCTTGTACAAGAAGCGGGCCTCGCCGGCACTCGTGCCTTCAATGATGCCGAAGTGCGCAGCCACGGCCCTGGCTTCGGGCCCAACGGCGGTAAAGGGCTCGTCCTCGCCATTGCCCATGGCTTCGTCGTGGGTCACGGTCGTGCGCCACAAGTCCTTGCTGTCTGCCAGACGAACCGCGGTTAGGTACGCCCGCTGGGGGGTGTTGTTGCCAAGAAAGATGCCGGCGCTGCCGTCGGGCGTGAAGCCCACGCATGCGTCAAAGTAGTCCGTCTTGTAGCCCTGCTTCCATGTTCCGCGCTCAGTCACAAATCGATCGTACTTGCCCCAGGGCTGAGCCACGAAGAAGTCGCCCGTTGGCGCCATCATGAAGGTGTCAGCGTCCTGCCCGCCCCAGGTTTCGGGGTGGGTTTGCGCCTCTTTGAGCGCCCCCGTTTTCAGATCGAAAACAAGGCAGCTCAATACAACTTCGCCTGAAAACGCCCCGGTGTTCTTGGGCTTGGTCACAAGCAGCACGGCTGTGTCGCCCTTGACACCAAAGACGGCGTCCTTGCCTCGCGGCGGAACTCCATAAGTCTCATGCTCGAACTTGAGCGTAACCGCCTTGCCGGAGGCCGAGTAGAGGATGGCATCGACGCTGACATACTTGCGCACCTTGGCGTCATAGTTGCGCAGGATAGAAAGGGCATAGGCGCCGCCGGGCAGTCCATGAACGCGATATTCGCCACCGCTGGGCGGCACGCTGGCCCCTTCCCCCGGCCCCTTCTTGCCCCGACCGCCCCCCTTGACGGGCTTGCTTTCCTTGATGGGCGCCTTGCTGTCAATGTCGCCCACCGCAACGGCCTTGCGGTCCTTGATGTGGACAAAACAGACCTGGGCCTGTTGGCTCACCACGCAGACGTCCCCGCCTCCAAAGGCCACCCTGGGCGGGACCGTGAACGGCTTGACTTCTTTGGGCAGTTTCACGTCAAACTGGGCCTGCTTTTGTGTCGCAAACTCGTAGCCGATGAACCGAAAAGCGTGGCTGGCCGCCACATACTCCACAAGGCGATAGGCGTGGGTGTCCGTCAAACCCAGACGCGACTGGGCCGCACCATTGGGCAGCAATGAAGCAAGGCTGACCTCGCCTTCAGGCTTGACGTCTGTGACAGCGAGCGCCGGGAAACTCTTGCTGGCCTTTCCCGGGAACTTCTTGGGCACTCCGGGCGGCATCTTAGGTCCTTTGGGACCCCGGCCCTTCTGGGCGTGGCTCTCTCCAGCCAAGCCCACGCAAAGTGCGGCAATAAGTGCAACGAGCATCCCGGTCAGGTAGAGCTTGGACATGAGTTCCTCATGGCGTTGATCCAGCCCAGTATAGTGTCTCTCACGGCCAGGCGATTACTCAAGACACTCTGCACAAGATGAAAGGTAACGCGAAAAGCGGGGGCCAATTCAGTCCCGGCCGTGGGAAATCAGCGATTCCAGCCACCTCAACAGCCTGTCCGCCTGTGCGGGCCGGCCCTGGGTGCGATGGAGCGCGACGAGATTTCGGAGCGTTCGCGCCACGATTTCGCGCTCATTGACCGGAGCGAACATCCAAGGTTCGGGACGATGGCCGCCTTCGCGGATCATGTCCTCGATACCGGCACGCGAAAGGCGGGCAAATCCGCCAAAGGGGTCCACAAAGGTTCCACTGGGCACGGAGATGTCGCCGTAGAAGCAGAGAAAATGTCCGGGCGTACCGATGCCGCAAATGGGCAAGTCCAGCTTCTGCCCCACGATGATAGTAATCGAACTCAAGCTGATCGGAATACCCAGCCTGCGCCTGAGCACCGAGGGAAGATAGCTGTTCTCAGGGTTGTAATAGTCCGCCGCGTTGCCCCGCAGCCCTTCTTCCCCATGCAGTACGGCGGCCAGGGCCTCAAGCCCGGTGTCGAAAGCGCGGTCCCCCGCAAGGCGCTCCCCCACGCGACGCGCCAGCGCGGAGAGCCGGCTGTGCACCTCGGTCTCGTCAAAACCTGTAGGGCCTGTTTGGGCCACGACCACCAGAGCGCTTTCCAGATCGACCCGCGACAGCCGGCAGATCTGAAGCCAGCGCGCCTCCAGCGCGTCAAACTTCAGGCCCTCCAGCACAGATCGGATGTGGTTGCGGGCCTCCCCCTCCTCGAGGCAGAGGTCCCGCAGGGCCTCCAGGTCCTCGGCGGGCCAACGCTGCAGCTGCTGCTTGATAAGCCGGACGTGGCTTGTCTCGGGCTCATCAAGCAACCGCAGCAGGGCCTGCATCTCTTGGAGCGTTCTGGCCATGGCAAAATTCTAGCACGGCAACGCCGCCGTCGAGTCCGCCCCTTCCTTGATTGGGCCAAAGGCGCTAACCTTGGCCAATCATGAGTGTTTCAGCCGCGCGCATTCCCTGTCCACGCTGCCGCCTGCTCTGTGAAGCGGGCAGTGAACACTGCATCCGCTGCTGGACATCGCTTTCAAAGGCGCCCGTGCGCTGGCGGAACGTCTACCACGCCGTGAATCACATCGATGCCTGGCTGGCCAAGAACACGCTGGAGATGCACGGCGTGGCGGCCCGCATTCGAGATGAGCATGCCACGCGCATGATGCTTCACGGCCACGGCAATGCCGTAGTGGAAGCTGCGGAGAGCGACCATCTGCTGGCCCGGGAGGTCCTGCGACAGGTGCGCGGCGTGCGCACGGATACTGAGTTTCTGGAATGGCAGGAACTCAAACACCGTAGGCCCACACGCAAGATATTGCTGGGCGCCCTGGCCCTGCTCGCGGCCGCCGCGGCGGCAGTGGGCGGCTCGATGCTGGTCAGCGCCCGCACCCTTGAGGTTACGGAGTCACGGCCTTCACAGGCCCGCCGTTGATATGGAATGGCTGGCCGGGCTTGACACTTTCCTCTTTGATCTGGACGGCACCCTCACGATGCCGGTCATTGACTTTCCAGCCTTGCGCCGCGCGTTGAACGTCGCGCCCGGCCAGTCCATCCTTCACGCGCTCGACGCACTACCTGCCCAGGAACGGGCAGCCAAAGACGAGATCGTGCGCCAAGCGGAAATGGAAGCTGCACACAAAACGCGGCCCAACAAGGGCGCCCTGGAACTCGTGCGCTTCCTTCAGCAGCGAGGCTTCAGCACGGCCGTCATCACTCGGAACAACGCGAAGGCGTGCAAGCTGACACTGGAACTGCTGGGGCTCGAATTTCCGGTCGTGCTTGCACGCGAGCACGTCAAGCGCGTGAAGCCCGCACCCGATGCCGTGCTGCAGGCCTTGGAACTTCTGCGCCGACCGGCCGGTTCTGCAATGATGGTGGGCGACTGGCACGACGACATTTCCAGCGGCCGCCTGGCGGGCGCCAGCACCTGCCTCGTAACCAACGGCCACGAAATCGGTCCAAGCGAGGCCGATCTCGTCGTCGAAACTCCACACCATCTGCACGCCCACTTGAGCCTGCACCTGGCGTAACGGGCTTAAAGTTGGGAAACCAGGGCCTTGACCAGCCGCGTCAGCTTCGGTTGAGCCTCGTTGGCCGTCTTGATGATCCGATCAATGTTGGCCTCCTCGAGGTGGTCCGGATCGCAAAGATCGGTAACAATCGAAAACGCCACGACTCTGAGGCCCATATGGCGAGCGGCAACCACCTCCGGCACCGTGCTCATGCCAACGACGTCGGCACCCATGGCGCGCAGAAAGCGATACTCGGCCCGGGTTTCGAGGTTGGGTCCCACCACCTGCACGTAAACACCCTCGCGCAACTTGAACTTGAGCTTCTTGGCCGTGGCGTGTGCAAGCTTGATGAGCTTGCGATCATAGGGCTCGCTCATGTCAGGAAAGCGGGGGCCCATCTTCTCGTCGTTGCCGCCCACCAGGGGGCTGAGGCCCGCGAGGCCGGGCAGGTTAATGTGGTCGTTGAGCACCATGATGTCGCCCAGCTTGTACTTCAAGTTGAGTCCGCCGGCGGCGTTGGACAGAACAACGGTGTTGCAGCCCAGACTCGCAAGCAGGCGCACGGGAAACACGATGGATTCCATGCTGTGCCCCTCATAAGCGTGGAGTCGGCCATCGAGCACGAACACGTCCGTGCCATTGAGTTTGCCGGCAAGAAACTCTCCTGCATGGCTTTGCACACTGGTCTGGGGCAGGTGTGGGATCTCGCGGAAGGAGACCCGGGCGGACACTTTCACTTCATCGGCCAGGGCGCCAAGACCGGTTCCCAGCACGACGCCCACCTTGGCTGAAGTGAGCACCCTGGGACGCAAGAAAACCGCGGCTTCCTGAAGTTTATCGGACAATGTAGGCATGGGCGTTGGCCTTCTGGATCGCGCGTGGCGCAGGGATGACGGGCTGTCTGGTTGAGACGGGACTATTCCGCCGCCTTCTTGAATACCGCGATGATCTCGTCGGTGCTCCTGGCCGCAAGTATGGCGCGTCGGTTAGACTCGTTGCGCAGCACATGCATGGCGGCCGCCAGCACTCGCAGGTAGGTGTTCTGGTCGTTGTCCGGCGCGGCAATCATGACTATGACGTGCACGGGCTTGCCGTCCAGGCTGTCGTAGGAGATGCCGCGCGAACTGCGCGCGAGGCCCAAGGTGAATTGCTTGACGCTGGGTAGCTTGGCATGGGGCACGGCGATAGTCAGCCCCACGCCCGTAGACATGATTTCCTCTCGATCCAGAATCGCCTTGCGCAGGGCGTTGGCATCGGTCACGCCTTCGCTCTTGCCCAGCACATCGATCATCTCGAGCAGCACCTCGCTCTTGGTGTTGCCCCTGAGTTCAAGAACGATCCGCTTGGGATCGAGCATCGTGTGGATGTCCATGGGTGGTGCCCTGACCGCGTTGAGTGGCGAGATGGTAACGGCGACGCCCCGGGGTAGCAATTCCGAGGCCGGGGCCTGCGCCTGAAATCAGGCAGGCCCAAACTCAAAGCTCTCCCGCGAAGGAAGCATTGCAAAGGCGCGCAATCAGACTTAGATTGAAGGCTCGCGAAGCTATGCTTCACGCCCCCTGCAGCGCGCCGCGCGTAATGCGCTTGTTTCAGGTTCCTCCTGGGAGGCCAGGCTCCAATGCCAATTTTTGCCTACGAAGCCCTCAACGCCAAGGGTCAGAAAGAAACGGGTGAAGTCGATGCCGCGAATCGCAATCAAGCGATTCTCGACATCCGCAACGCCGGCCTCAAGCCCACCAAGGTCACGCAACGCGCCGAAACAGCGGCGACCAAACAGGCGACCAAGGCGCCGGAAGCCGGTGGCGCAGCGCCGGCCGCGGGCGGCAAGCGGAAATTCGGCCGTGTCTCGGCCCAGCAGATTACCGATTTCACTGCGCAGTTGGCCGTGCTCATTGACGCCGGCCTGCCCGTAGTGCGTTCGCTGAAGGTGCTGGCTAAGCAGCAGAAATCGGTCGCCTTCAAGAATGTGATCGAAGACGTGGCACAGTCGGTGGAACAGGGCTCCTCGCTGTCGGAGGCCTTTGGACACCACCCGCGCGTCTTTGACCGCCTCTACGTCAACATGGTAAAGGCCGGCGAAGCGGGCGGTATTCTCGACACCATCTTGCAGCGCCTGGCGGACTTCCTCGAAAAGGCCCAGCGCCTGAAGAAGAAGGTCATCGGCGCGATGATCTACCCGATCATCGTCATGTCCGTGGCGGTCATGATCTTGACCGGCATCATGATCTTCGTGGTGCCTTCGTTCAAAAAGATGTTTGCCGACCAGGGCTTTGACCTGCCGCCCCCGACGGCAGCTCTGATTTTCGTCTCGGACAGCATCGCCGGCTGGCGAGGCTTGGTGTTCGTCGCAATCATGGCAGTGGCCTTCATGGGTTTCACGGCCTGGGCTCGGACACCAGGCGGCACCAAGGCCGTTGACAAGATCAAGCTCAAGCTGCCCATTTTCGGCAACATCATCCAGAAAGCAGTTACGGCCCGCTTCACCCGCACGCTCGGTACTCTGGTGCAGGCCGGCGTGCCGATTCTTGAAGCGCTAACCATCTGCAAGAATGCCATCGGCAACGTGGTGCTGGGCAACGCGATCGAGAAGGTCGCGGCCTCCATCAAGGAAGGCGAAACCATTGCCGGCCCCCTGAGCGAGACAGGGCTCTTTGACGACCTTGTCGTCAACATGATTGACGTAGGTGAAGAAACCGGCGAACTGGACAAGATGCTTGTAAAGGTCGCCGACACGTTTGACGTTTACGTCGACATCGCCGTCGAGTCGCTGGTAAGCATTCTAGAGCCGGTGCTGATTGTGTTCATGGGTGGCGCCATCGGCTTTATCGTTATCGCGCTGTTCCTGCCGCTGGTCAGCCTGATTGAGAACATCAAGTAGCCCTTCAGGCAGAAATGCGGCAGAGCATTTGCTAGGATCGCGGGGCCGGAGAAAGGCACATTTTTCCCGGCCCCTTCTCTTGCAGGTTGGGCATGGCTCGGAACAGACATTCCCTCAGGCTTCGCGGCAACGTCAATGGGCGCGCATTGGGCCTGGGTCTGCTGGTCATTGTGGCCCTTGGCCTGTACACGGCCCTGCACTTCAAAGCCATTGACGTCGACCGCCTGATGCGCGACTGGGACAGCGGCCCCACTCAGCCAGACGCACCAGGCGGCAACACCCCGTTGGATGGATCGCAGGGAAATCCGGGGCCCGAACCTGTCGCCTTTTCAAACACGCCGCCAGACGTTTCACAGTACCTGACGCGACACGACACGCCTTTGCCCGAGTCGCTCACCATCACGAAGGAAGTGGGCTCCTACCGCGTCAAGATTGATCTCGTGCTCGTGCGGCAGGGCGCGTTCATCCAGGGCGAGAATGACGGGGTGATCGCCAACATGCCCAAGCGCTGGGCTTTCACCAGCGACTTCTATATGGGGCGAACCGAGTTCACCAACGAGCAGTACTTCGCCTTCATTCTGGCCGACGGCTATCAGCGCGAGCGCTTTTGGTCTTCCGAAGGATGGAGCTGGGTCAAGTCGGCCTCTGTCATGGGTAATGGCATGATTGGCTGGCTGCAGGAGGGGAAGACTCAGCGCCTGCGAGCGCTGGTTTCACCCGACGGAACAATCACGCTGGAGGGACTGGAGCGCCCTAACGGCAGCGCCGCCGCCAAGGCCACCTATTTTGTCGGCACAGAGAAGGAACTTCGCGAGCGATTGACTTTTGAACCCCGCAAGGACCTGGACGGCCGCTGCAAAGTCTGGGTCATGGACAGCGCAACGCAGGACTGGCGCGGCGTGACCGGCTCCGCGCTTGCCCAGATACCTGAGTTTGTGGGTATGCAGTACACGGCGGGCGCGGACGGCCGCTTGACCATTGCCGGCAAGGGCGAATCTCTGGCCGTGCTTGCCTATCTGGACGGCTTGAACCAGCCGCCGGTAGGGCTCTACGTGGAAACTCGTACCAACAAGTCACTCGGCGCCCCCAAGAAACCTGTCTGCTATGTGAACTGGTACGAAAGTGACGCCTGTGCCCGCTTTTTTGGCGGCCGCCTTCCCACCGAAGCCGAATGGGAAAAAGCCGCTCGCGGCACCGATGGGCGTGACTTCCCCTGGCTGGAGCCTGGCACGCGCATGGCCAACAAGGACCTGCTTGAGAACCTGCGCCGGAATTGCGCCTTCAACGGGACGACCGCCGCAGACGCCGGCAGCTATGAGGGTGGCAAATCCCCTTTGGGCCTGTTCGACATGTGCGGAAATGTCTGTGAATGGACGGCGGATTGCTATGAGCAGTCGGCCTACACGAAAGCGGGGTACGGCTGGGTCAACCCGCGCATGACAGGCGATCCATTCCAGTATCGCAGCGTGCGAGGCAGCTCACGCACAGACGAAGATCTGCAGATTGCCAAGGTCTACTACCGCCGAAGCGACGACCCCACGGGGCGCAACGAATCCAAGGGCTTCCGCATCGCCTTTGACGTCAAGGCTGCCTTGGAACTTGCCAAGCCCTAGAAGCCTTTCCGCCTAAGTGCCTGGGACCATGCCGTCAGATTTCGCGCAGCCCCTGGGCGGGGTAAGCGTTTTCGACTTCATCGCTTTTCCTCAATTGGCCAGGCCTGAAGTGTCGATTCCGGCATGGGAGCCTCCATGTCCGGACCACAACGTCTTCCTAATCGTCTGAGCGTTGAAGAGTATCGTTCGCTGGCCACGGGCCGACGTATCGCGCCCAAGTCCTTCAACCGTCCCAAACGCCGGTTGGAGACCGCCGCGCCGCAGGAGAGCGCACTGCCTTTGCGGTTCAGGCTTCCCTTCTTGCCGCCCTCGGTCAACAAGCTGTTTGCGACCATCCGCGACACTGACACGGGTGCCCTGCGCCGTGTCCTCACCACGCAGGCCCGCCGCATCCGAAAGCTGATCTGTGCCATGGTGCGCGGCAAGCTGGCGCCTAGTGCGCTCTATGAGCTTCAGGTGAACGTCTATATGAACGCCTACACCCGAAGCGGTGAACTGCGGCAGGTGGACGTGTCCAACCGCATCAAGTTTCTGGAAGATTGTCTGTGCCACGCGCTGGGCATTGACGATCGCCAGTTCTTCCGCGTCACGCTGACCAAGATCCACAGCGACACCGAACAAACTGAAATCGCGATCACCCGATTCGCCGCCGACGAACGCGAACGGGACGCCGCCTGAACGGAGCCTGCCGTGGAGATCCTTGCCCGAATCTCTCGCCGTGACCCCCACCGCCTGCTGTTTGCGCCGCTTTTGGGCGCTGCCGGAGGCTTCCTGCTCAACCGTGCCCGAGGAGGTCAAGTCGGGGCGGAGCTGGCGCTTGAGATGGGGCTTTGTTCTGCCCTGCTCACCTTGGCCGTGGCGGCAATAGCCGCGCTGTGCTCCCTGGAGCGAGAGCGCGCCCGCTCCCGCGCCCGGCAACTGGAAGCCATCGAGGAAGCCGAGCGCCGCGCCGCAGCTCGCGAGAAGCTCCTGCTTGTGGAAGCGGAGGCCCAGCGTTGCCGCGCCGAGATGCAGCTCCGTGAGAACCTCATGGACACCCGCAACCGCCTCCTGCAGCTCGAAGATGTGAGTAATACGGCGGACTTGCGCTCGCAGATGCTCAAGCGCGCCGTGATTGAACTCAACGGCCGGTTCAACGCAGGGAACTCGCAGAACCTTGGAGAAGCCCTGGCCCGCGCGGCCTCGCGCATTGAGGCACTGGAGGCCCGTCAGCAGGAAGTGTTGGAGGCACGCGAACGCCTCGCAGCGCTTGAGATCGCGCAGGAGAAGCTCAGCCTCGGTGCTATGGCGTTGAGCGAAACCGCGCGCCGTGAGGCCGAGGAAGTGAAGGCCTCGCTCAAGCTGGCCATTTCGGACAGCCAGCGCCAACGCAACGTCGAAGCCGACGAACGGGAGGAGAGCGGCCGCATCCTCGAACTGGAGGCTCGCATCAAGCGACTGGCCCGGGAGATTGAGCGGCTTTCCAACCGCACCGCCCCGGTGGCCGAGGAAGGCGTCGCCAGCACCGTGGCGCCGGGCGGCACGAACGACCAGGCCAAGCTGGGCTTCTTCAAGGCCCTTTTGGACGCCAACAAGACACTGCGCAAACAAATCAAGGCCGCAGCCTAGCACGCCCAAAGAACTGTCAGTGGCGCATTCAAATTCGGGGCCTTGGCCGGACGAAACTTGATCAGGTCTTGCCCTCAGAAACAGGCAGCGGCGCCCATGATGGGCGCCGCTTTCGCTGGTACCTCGTCTAGGACTCGAACCTAGGACCCGCTGATTAAGAGTCAGCTGCTCTACCAACTGAGCTAACGAGGCAATGCAATTGGTGCTGCCGCACTTTCGCGCGAGGGCGGAAAGGTAAAAGAACGGCCGGCCTTGTCAAGGGCCAGCCGCGCCGGACGTTGCGCGCCGTCTGGCAGGCCGCTAGCGTGCTGGCATGCGCATCGCCATCCTCAGCCGTTCGCGCTTCATCTTTTCGACGCGCCGGCTCATCGAAGCGGCCAAATCCAAGGGCCACGATGTCACTGTCGTAAATACGCTGGCGTGTGCGCTGGGCATGGTAGGACGTAACTTCTCCCTCCTGCACCATGGCGAGCCCCTGCCCACGCCCGATGTCGTTCTGCCCCGCATCGGCACCAGCATCACTGATTACGGCATCGCCGTGGTCAAGCAATTCGAACTCATGGGCGTGCCCGTGCTCAACAGCGAGCGCGCCATCTCCCTGTCGCGCGACAAGCTGCAGGCTGCGCAGTTCATGGCCAGCCAGGGCCTGGCCACTCCACCGACCGTGGCCCTGCGGGATCCCACGGGACTGGAGGCCCTCGTGGAGCAACTGGGCGGTCCCCCGGTCATCGTCAAGCCGGTCCGCGGCACGCAAGGCGTAGGCGTCATGCTGATGGAGAGCGTGGAGAGCATCAGAGCTATCTCTGAGACCATGTGGGGCCTGGGCCAGAACTTCGTAATGCAGAAGTTCATCTCCGAGGCCCGGGGGCGCGACATCCGCGCCTTTGTCGTCGGGGGCCGTGTCGTGGCCGCCATGCGCCGCACCAGCCAGAGAGGCGAGTTCAGGGCCAATATCCACCGCGGCGGCAAGGGCCAGCGCCTCAGCCTTCCCCGCGCCTACTCGCGCCTGGCCGTGCGGGCTGCCACGCTCATGGGGCTGGAAGTGGCAGGGGTGGACATGCTGGAGACCCGCCAAGGGCCCATGGTGCTTGAAGTCAACAGCAGCCCCGGGCTTGAGGGCATCGAGCGATACACCGGCACCAACGTCGCATCGGCCATTATCCGCCGAGCCGAAGCCCTCGCGCGCGGCCGTTCATGAAATCTTCACAAGGGCCACGTACGACTGCTGTTGCAACGGAGGCTCCCGTCATTAACATCTTTGACTCAGGCCAATTGCCGGAAGTTGTTACCAGTTCGAGGCTTGGAACACGTAACAACGTGTCTTAGCTTTCGGTATCAGGAGTGAGCACCCCAACGCATGATCGAAGCACGCGGCATCACGAAATACTACGGCACCTTCAAGGCCCTGGACGAAGTGAACTTCCAGGTCGCCAAGGGGGAGGTGCTGGGCTTCTTGGGTCCTAACGGGGCTGGAAAGTCCACTACCATGAAGGTTTTGACGACCTTCATCAGCGCCAGCGAAGGCACAGCTACCGTGGACGGCTTTGATGTTCATGCCCAGCCGGCGGAAGTGCGCAAGCGTTTGGGTTATCTGCCTGAAACACCTCCTCTCTACACGGACATGAGTGTGGAGGAGTACTTGCGTTTTGTGGGGCGAGCTCGCGGGCTCCACGGCAATGCGCTCAACGATCGCGTCAAACAGGTCATCGGCGACACAGGGTTGACGGCCAAGCTGAAGAGCCCCATCGTGGAGCTCTCCAAAGGATACAAGCAGCGCACGGGCATCGCCCAGGCTCTGATTCACGACCCACCGGTTCTCGTGCTGGACGAACCCACCAGCGGACTTGACCCCAGCCAGATCATCGAGATCCGCAAACTGGTCGAGCGCCTGCGCGAGGACAAGGCCATCATCTTCTCCACCCACATTCTGCAGGAAGCGGCGGCCGTCAGTTCGCGCATGGTCATTATCAACGGCGGCCGCAAGATCGCCGACGGAACCGCCGAGCAACTGGCGTCATTGGCATCGGGCGGCGCTCGCATCAACCTGCTCGTGCTGGGGCACTTCGCTGGCCTGGCCCAGGCCCTGCTTTCGGTTCCCGGCGTTCAAGATGTCCGGGCCATGCCAGCCTCCGAGGGTTTCGCGCGCTTCAGCGTCTCGGCCAAGGCCGGAGGCAAAGCCCTGCGGGATACCTGTGTCGATCTCGGAAGACTGGTGGTCAAGTGCGGCCTGCATGTCGCTGAACTGGCGCCGGAATCACAGACCCTGGAGGATGTCTTTCTGCGCCTGCTCCAGAAGGGGCCGCGCGACAGCCAGCAACCGGACCAATTGCGCCAGGACTACCTCAAAACTGACGCCCCGGCCCCCAACACGAATTCGACGGAACTGGGTTTGCCCAGTGAACTTGTGCAGGAGGCCATGGAGAAACGCAAGCAGGCCACCGCAGAAGCCCAGAGGCGAGCCTCGGATGCCAACTTGCCCAAAATCGTCCCCAAGTCCGATCTCAAGCCAGTCGCGGATGAAGGAGGACAGGCATGATCGCGATCTACCGGCGTGAACTGAGCGCGTTCTTTGGCAGCCTGGTAGGCTTTGGCATCATCGGCGCCTTCGTAGTGATCATGATGCTACTGAGCGTCCTGCTGGATCCCATGGGAGGAGGCGGAGACTGGTTCAAGCGCGGCGAACTCTCGATGCGCACCTTCTTCGGCATCTTCCCCTGGGTCGCCGCCGTCGTGTTACCGGCCGTGAGCATGAAGCTGTGGTCGGAGGACCGGCGCCAGGCCACATTCGAGCTGCTCATGACCCTGCCCCTGCCCACCTGGCAGGTCGCAGTTGGGAAGTACCTCGCGGCCGTGACGTTCTTCGCGGCCATGCTGGGCGCAACGTTGGCCTTCCCGTTCATGCTGATCCGCTTTGGTACGCCGGACTGGGGACCTGTGCTTGGAGGCTACTTGGCCTGCTTTATCCTCGGGTCGGCATTCATTGCTGTCGGCGCATTCGTTTCGGGCCTGTCGGACAATCAGGCTCTTTCGTTCTTCCTTTCGATGCTGCTCTGCCTCGGCATCGTAGGTGCGGGGGAACTGCGCCCCCTGGTCGGTGAAGTTGCCCGTACTGCGCCCCTTGCTGCGCTGGTGCATGCACTTACGATTCCGCTGCTGCTGCTGGCGTTCCTGGCGGCGGCCGTGGGCCGTGACCGCGCCCTGGGCTCGACGGCCTTTGTGCTGGGGCTGGCAGCCAACTCGGGCGCTTATCTCTGGTCCGCGGAATCCATGAGCAAGGAGCAGTTCGGTGCCTTGCAGGGCGCAGCCCAGCATGTCGTCACCGGCTTCTCCCAAGCCTCGGTCCTGGAGCACTTCAAGGAAATCGAGCGAGGCATCGTGAACACCAACGGTCTGGTTTTCTTTGCCTCCATCGTAGTGCTGTTTGTGGTCTTGAATGTGATGAGCCTGGAGTCGCGTCGCTATGGTTAACCGCAAGCGCAACTACACGCTCTTCTTGTTCCTTTACGCGGCGCTGCTGGTGCTGGCGCTGGGCACGTTCAATTATCTGGGCATGGAGTATCGCCTGAGGCTGGACCTGACGGCGGACCGCCGCTTCACGCTGTCAGAGGGCACGCGTGCCCTGCTCGACAAGCTGCCCGATCCTGTTCAGATCACTTACTACGTCAGCGCAGAACCTCCGCCCTCGCGCGTCAATCTCGAGCGCGACGTGCGCGACAAGCTCGAGGAACTTGCCACTGCGAGCGCCGGCAAACTCAGCTACGCTGTGGTGCGCATTCCGCAGTCGGAGATCGCCACCAAGGCTGAAGATCTCAAGAAGGACGAGATCTCCATGACCCAGGATGTTCAGACCACCGGCGAGGACGAGGCCAAGGCGGCCATCGGCATTTCCGGGTACTTCTCAAGCCTGTTGGTGCGCTACGGAGGCCAGAAGACAGCCATCAACGGCGTCATCAACGTCGTGACGAAGGACGACGCTTCGGCCCAGCACCGTGTGGAGTCGATCGAGTTTGACGTCATGTTCGCGGTGCTCAAGCTCAAGTCGCGCCAGACCAAACCCCCGCTCAAGCAGTTGCTGCGCAACATGAAGAACCCGTTGCAGATCAACTTCTATCGCAGCGAACAGATGCCGGCCTCCTACCCCGAAGTCGGCAGCAACATCGAAAAGGCCATCGAGCGCCTGCGCGAACTTGGAGGCCAGAAGGTCAGCGCCTCCACCCAGACCATCCCCTGGGGCAGCTTCGTGCGGCTGCCATTTGTCGAGACTTCTGAGCCCACCGTCGACCCCGCGCAGGCCAAGTCGCCCAGCCAGCCAGTGCCCGGCACCGACGGGGACAAAGACGCTGCCAACGAGTCTTCGGAAAAACCGGCCGGCACGCCGCCCGGCGAAGGCATTGATCCCGAGAAGCAGCAAGGCGGCGTCACCCCGCCGGGAGAAGCGCCGCCTGCGGACGGCACTTCGCCGCCTGACAAGCCGGTTCGTCGTGGACCGCGCTTCTATTACACTCACATCGAGCTGATTTCCGGCGGAATCATGACCGTGATGTCCGACTTCTCCGCAGATCGCGGTGTGGATGCCATCGTCAACCGCCTTGAGCAGGATCTCTGGACGCTGCTCCAGCCGCGGGCCGTGCTTGGAGTAATCGCACCCGAAGGACAAAACCCGATGCGGGCCGGAGCCTCGTCCTACTCCGAGGTGTCCCAGTACATCACGGGTGCCCTGCAATACGTCGGGCGCGAGATCAACCTCAAGCAGAGCAAGAGCATCCCCAATGATGTGGCTGTACTGATCGTGTTCGAGCCTCATCTGCTCTCTGAGCGCGAGTTGTACGAAATCGACCGCTACCTCTGCAGCGGAGGCAACGTCGTCATGCTTTATCAGGGCTACTCGGCTGACATGCGCATCGGCCGCATGGACACCGGGGAGATTTCTTTGAGGCCCAGCGAGGTCAAACCGCACTTCCTTGACTGGGCCAAGCGGCTGGGAATCAGCTTTGGATCTGACCTTCTGATTCAACCCGGTGGCTACTTCATGCAGGCCGTCAGCGGGTTTGGCCGCCAGAGCCAGAAGCAGCCCGTAAGCCTGCCCCTGGCCGCCAACGTCGGGCCCGAAGATACCGACCGGGCAAGCGTCTTTTCCCGCGCGCTCTCCGGCATGCCTCTGCCGTTTCCCGTTGAACTGAACCTTGACGAAACGCGACTGTCAGAGCTCAAGCTGCAGCGGCAGGACATCATCCGCCTGTCAGGCAACATTTACCGCTTCCTCTTCGAGGACAGGAACATGCCTCGCGTGCCTCGCGTGGGCTTGACGCTGGAAAGCCGCGCGGAACGCGAAGACGATGCAGAGAAGACGCCGGGTAAGGATGTGCGCCTCCAGCGTCTGGGACGCCAGCCATTGATTGCGGCCTCGCTCAGCGGCGCCTTTGAAAGCTACTGGGCCGGCAAGGACAAGCTTGTGCCGCGCTGGGAAGGAGAGCCTGCCGACAACAAGGATGTCGGAGGCCAGCCTGTGCCCGAACTGAAGGTCCGGCCGGGCCGGCTGATCGTTACTTCGGTGGCAGCTTCCTTCAATTCCGACTACTTTGAGAGCTGGCAGGAGAAGGACATCCGGCCCATTCTGTCGGGGGGCATTGCGTTTTACCGGAATGTGGCCGAAGCAAGCATCTACGGCGAAGAGCTGATCAGCTTGCGCGCGAAAACGGGTGCCGCTCCGCGAATTACCGGTGGCGTGACGCAGGCCGACCGTCTGACCTGGTTCGTGATTTGCCTCGGCGGCGCGCCGGCCCTGCTTCTGCTCGCCGGTTTCCTGCGCGGCGCCTACCGCGCCAAGGCACGCGAGGAATACCGCCTCAAGATAGAGGGCACGGACAATCCATGAGCGAAACGAGCGAAAAGCCCCGCACGCCCACGCTGACGCCCGACGAGGTGATCGCCGCGCAGCGCTCTCGGCAGCTCACCATCATCTCCGTCGTGCTGTTGTTGCTGGCAGGGGCCGTGGCCGCTCACCGCTTTGCAGCACCCAGCGAAACTCCCACGGGCAACGTGGAGGTCGCGAAGTTCAACGCCGACGACATCATGGGCATCGAAATCCATGCTGCACAGGGTGAAAGGCTGAAGCTCAGCCGCGACGGGGCGGTCTGGCGCGTTGTCAACCGCTTCAACGCCTTGGCCGACGCCGAAGAGCCCGGCATCCTGGTCAAGAAGATCGCGGGTGCCAAGCGGCTGGCGCGTCCCGTTACGGAGGACGCTCAGCGCTTCTACCTGTATCAACTCAACGATGAGATGGCCGCTCACGTCATCTTGACGGACAAAGCCGGCAAGGAGGTCATCCATCTGCTGGTGGGCAAGGGCGACAACGCGTCTTCTGACTACATCCGCTATGCAGGCAAGGATGGTCCAGCCGGCATCTATGAACTCGTGGACTTCGGTGGCAGCTTCGACACCATCCGCGCGCGCCTGAAACTCGACGAGGAAAACCGTCCTCAGCCACGCGAGTGGCTCCAGTTGGACTCGTTCAAGACCCTGCCGCGGGACTTCGATGCAACCCGTATCCTGATCCGCGATCATGATGTGGAGATCGAACTGCAGAGCGCTCCCGACCCCCGCGATGCGGGCAAGCGCATCTGGAGTATGGTCCGCCCCCAGGCCGATTTCGGCAACCAGTCCGCCGTCACCGGCGCACTGGAGGCCATCAGGAATCTGCGCGGCTATGACGTCGCCGGTCGCCCCAGCCCCCAGGGCACGGAACTGGGACTGGCGGACCCCAAGCGCTATGTCGAAATCCGCTACAACACGCCGGGGGAAGGGTCCCGGCCGGAAAGTCTGCGGGTAGATTTCGGAAACAGGAGGGGCACCGAAGTTGCTGTCTGGGTTACGGGTGAAAGCCGGGGCGAGTTCATCTGGTGGGTCAATGATGGCGTGCTGGCCCGGGTGTTCCGTCCCGTCGAGGAATTCACAGATGTGGCGCCGCTGCCACCTCCCGGCCCGGCTATCGTGCAGGAGTGCAGGGTTCAGCACATTCTGGTCAGCTGGAATGGTCAGCCTGTCACGCTCAAACAGCCGCGCACCAAGAAACAAGCGCGACTTCTGGCTGAGGAAGTGCTGGCCAAGGCCAGAGCGGAGGGTTCCGACTGGAAGGCCCTGCAGAAAGAGCACAATGAAGATTCGATGGACCCCCACGCCAGCTATGCCATCCACCCAGGCGCCAATCTTGCTCCAGAATTCATGGCCATGGGCCAGAGCCTGAAAGTGGGCGAGTTCGGCCTGGCGGAATCCGCTTATGGCTACCACATCATCAAGCGCACGGAGTAGCCATGAGCACGCTGGTTGAAACGCCCTCGCTTTTCAAACGCATCTTCATGAATCCCATTGCCGTGCGCGAACTGCGTGTGGCCTGCCGGGGCTGGAAGCTGATGGTCATCCTCACGGCCTACCTGCTCGTGCAGGGGGCCATCTTCGCCATCTGGATATCATCGCAGTATGACAATCTGCGCGGCACTTACAGCAGCCCCACAAGTATCGGCGCTGGTCTGTTCATCACGATGTCGATTGTGCTTGTGTGCGTCGTCATGCTGGTGTTCCCGGCCTTCTCCAGCACGGCCATCGCGGCCGAGCACGAGCGAAAATCCTTCGACCTGCTGATGCTGACGCCGCTGTCGCCCTGGGAGATCGCGCTTGGCAAGTTCATCGCCGCGGGCGTGCAGGCCTCGGTGTTCCTGGTGGCGACAATTCCGCTCTTTGCCCTGGCCAACATTTTCGGCGGTATCGATCCCTCCGTGTTTTTCATGACGTTGTGGATTCTGATTCTGCTTAGCCTTTTCATCGGCTTCATCGGCGTGTACGCATCGAGCTTGGTCACCCGGGCGATTCCCGCAGTGCTCGTAACCTACATGTTTGCCATCGCGCTGGGCGTGGTACTGATCATCGTGTTCTCCACGCTGATGTTCGCAGCGGCCAACCCTTCCGTGCGCTTGATGTTCCCCATCGTGTCGATGTTCGTGGATCCAACAGTATCCGAGGGCATTTACTACGCATGCGCCTTTGGCGTGACCACCACCGTCTATTGCGCCTACTTCTTCCTTTCGACGACCAACCGGCTCAAGCCCCTGTCCCACAACAAGAGCACGTCCATGCGGCTTTACTGGACGGCGGCCATGATTGTCATGCCCGCGCTCTTCGGCGCGTACTTCCTGGCCACGCGCCTGCCCAGTGACACCTATGCCGTGGGCACCTTGCTGATTTCTGCTGTTTACATCGGTTTGGCACTGCTGGTTCCGGCCGTAACCTTTCCCGCCGAACCAGCCTTGGCGTCGCGCCGCGTGCGCAAGGAAATGGAGAAGCTGCCACAGCCTCTTTTGGCCGCTGGAGGCAGCATCTTCTGGCCCGGCGGGGCGCGAGGCGCGGCTCATACATCGTTTCTCGCCGCTTTGGGCCTTGGCCTGATGTTTGTCGTGGGAAGCATCTGCTACAGCCAGCTCAACAAGAAACTCGATGACCCCGTCGTGGCCCTGGCACGGGCCAGCGAGCTTGCCCGCGATGCCGGCAACCACAGCGTCCCTGCTGGCACCGTGGGACGCCCCGCCCCGGCGGGCGCGCCCGTCGCCGGCATCAAGACGAAGCTGGGCGCATCATCGGAGCGCGAAGTCGTCGAGCGCTATCACAGTGAAGAAAGCACAGGTTATCTGCTCCTGCTGCTTGCCCTGGGCGCATCGGTGCTGGTGGTTTCGCAGGTAACCTGGCGTGTTTCGCTCAGCGGACTTTCAAAATCGGTCTCGGGAATTCTCGCTGCACTGATCATCGGCGCCTGGCTGGTGGTGCCCTTGGTCCTGGAAGGCGTCATGAGCCGTACCGTCAACCAAGAGCAACAGACGATTGCACAGTTCTCGCCTATTCATGGCGCGGTTAACGGTTGGATGTGGGGCAAATCCAGCGGCTATAAGTCCATAACACTTCCGGGGTCGTCGGAGTACGCGCGCCATGAGCAGCGGGAAACCGGATTCAAGTGGCGCTGGATCACCTTCATGGCCACTGCCATGATCGTGGGCTCCGGACTTCTAATCAGCAACGCTTTGAGCCATCGCAGAGTGCTGAAACTTGTGGCCCAGGCTTCAAGCAGGGGCCAGTCAGACTCCGTGCCTGTGGCCTACACCCCGGGCGGCGCGCCGTCCACGCAGCCTTCGGCCGGATGGATCGCCGCGACGTCCCCTGCCGCGGGGGCAGGGCAACCGCCCTCGGCACCTACGTCCTGATTGACTTCAGCCATTCCCTAGCGCCCCGCCCCATCGCGCAGGCGAAGTTCCAGTTGGTCGCCGGACAGGAACACCTCATACACGTCGCCTTCCTTCACATCGTGCGAAGGCTTGGCCTGCCACTTCAGGCTGGGGCCCAGAAACATCGCGCCTCCCACGCCACCCGGCTTGGGACGAATGCTGAGATCGCGCACGAAGGGCGCGGCAGCCGTTGAGGCCTCGGTTCCACCCAGGCTGATGTACTGGTAGAAGCCCTTCTCGCCGAGGAACTGCCAGCCCCAGCGCCAGTCAAACACCTCGATGGCCAATTCGAAGCGGCGCCCAGCCGTGAACACCGGCACGTTGTATTCACGCCGCCGCTGGCCGGCGGCATCCACAGGATAGAACAGCAGGGTCAACTGGCCGTTGGCGGCGTCAATTCGACCGACTTCGATCTCGGCGATCTTCTGGCGGGATGGGGGCTGAACGGCAAAGCCCCCAAGATGTACCGACAACACCAAGCCCTCCAGCGCCAGCCAGATCACGATACCGCCCAGGCCCAGCAGGCTGAAATCGATGATCGGGGCCAGGCGCGAGGTTTCGACGTCTTCGCGTTTACGTGTTTTGAGCCAATACCACACGCGCTGGGCCACGAACGCGACCAGAAAAACGCCCAGAACGCCGGCGATGACGACAAAGACTTTGAGCCGGAAACTCGGGTCGGATTCCACGTTCGCTCCCGCCGCGACGCGCCGATTATGGCGAAGGGACGCCCGGTAACAAGCTGCCTACTTCCATGCCAGAGCCTGAATCATGGCGTTGAGAAAGACACGTCGGATGGCGTCATAGCCACGCTGGTTGGGGTCTTCGAGGTTCACGTAGTACCAGTAGGTCGGGTCTTCGGGGCAGTAGTGAGGGTTGTCCCGGTCACGGCAGTGGATGCCGTGCCCCAGCATGACGGCGTGGACATCTACCAGGTGAACATGGTCATGGCGCTCAGCCACGCGCCTAATGGCGTCATTGAAGCCGTCAAAGACGGGGCGGCCCTCTTCCCAGGCTGGAAGCCAGAAGATCGGGCCCGCGTTCTCGATATCCGACTCACCGTCAGTTGGGTCGTAAATCGTGGCCAGAAACACCGCGCAGCCGCCCGGGAATCGCTCGCTCAGCGCCCCCATCATTCGATCCAGCCTCGCTTCAAATCGTTCGATCCAGGGCTTGGCGGTTGCATAGTCGGCTCCGTACATGGCCCCCTCCTTGGGAGCGCGCTTGCCGTAGCTGTGAATCAGATCGATGCCTCCGGTGGTCATGCACACGAGACCGAAGGTGTCTTGCTTGAAGTAGGGCAGGGACTGCACGACACGCTCGTGATCCATCGAGTTGGTCGAGTTCCGCGCCAATCGGATCACGGAGAGTTCGGGGGCAACGCGGCGCAACTCCCGCCCCCGCATCTCGGGGTAGATGCCGTCGCGGTTCCTCTGAATCAGCTCGAAGTATCCCAGACCCTCTCCGGCACCGTAGCCGGTGCTCACGCTGTCTCCCAGGGAGATCAGGACAACTCTCTTGTCAAACCAGGGCCTGTCAAATGGCTCCGCTGGCACGTCGGGGCCCGCGGGCCCCTGACCCATGGAGGCGGGCACCCTCGCGCCCCACCACACCAGCAGAAGAAGCGACGCACCCACACCCACAATGTTGGGTCGGAGCTCGTACCAGCGCGGCGACGGCTTTCGAGCCGCCCGGGCAAGAGCGCGCGCCCGCCAGTACCCGCGCACGACCCAGGCAGCCGCACTCAGGGCCGCGGCCAGCGCCGCAATGTCCAGGTGCTGCATGCTGCGGTTGACCCGCAGAGCTGCTGAAACGGCAAAGGCCAGAAGAAGCACGACCAGGGATGCGGCCGCAAGCATGGCTGCCCTCAGGGGTGGTGCAAGGGGCAAGCCCATTATATCACGTCATTATGCTGCGGCAAACACTTGCGGGAATGGTGACAAGTCGGGGGCGCTACAGGCCGGCGGCAGCGTGGACTGCGCACAGTTCCAGCAGTTCAGCCAGCCGGTTGGCATAGCCCCATTCGTTGTCGTACCAGGCGATAAGCCTGACCAGTCGACCCTGGCTGTGAGTCAGCAGACTGTCGAACACGCACGAGTGGGGATTGCCGACAATGTCCTGGCTGACAACGGGATCCTCGCAGTACTCAATGATGCGCCCAAACCGGCGCTCGGCCGCCTCTCGTACGAATGCGTTGAGGGCCTCCGCTGTTGCATCTTCCTGCAGCTCCAGCACGAGCTCGATGTTGCTGCCGTCAATCACGGGAACGCGCTGGGCCATTCCAACAATGCGGCCAGCGAACTCCGGCATCACCTGCTCAAAGGCCACCAGGCTTTCCGTCGTGGTGGGTACGATGTTATGCGCCGCAGCGCGCCCCCGGCGCGGGTCTGCCTCGTGGCCGCCGTCTACCAGGTTCTGGCCGCTGGTATAGGCGTGAACCGTCATCATGTAGCCGCGCTGAATGCGCCAGCGCGACGTCAGGGCCTTGATCAGGGGTGTGTAGCAGTGCGCCGTGCACGAACCCGCGCTGATGATGCGATCTTCGCGGCGCAACTCGGAGTTGTTGACGCCCATCAGGATCGTGCGATCACAGACTCCGGCTGGTAGCGGCTTGGAAACAATGACGCGCCCAGCCCCGGCATCCAGCAGGGCGTGAAGCTGGGAGCGGGAATTGTTGCGGCCGCTGCTGTTGACGACGATGGATGCTTCAGCCCCGCGGATTTCCGCCTTGGTCAGTGTTTCGGCATGGGTCACGGGAATGCGCCGCCCGCTCCAGATCAGCGCCTCGCCTTCCGTGGTGACCTCGCTGAAGAAGCGGTTCATGACCGAGTCGTACTTGAGAAGGTAGGCAAGCTGGGCCGCCGGCACCGGGTCATTGATGGCCGCGATTTCAAGGCTGCTCGACGTTGAAAGCAGGCGGAAAAGCGCCCGGCCGATGCGTCCAAATCCATTGATCAGAATGCGTGTGCGGCGCTCTTCCATGCCTAGGCCAGCTCCGACAAGCGATCCTGGATGGCCTGCATTTCGTCGTCCGTCATGCTCACACTGAGAATCTCAAAGCGCTGCCGGTCCTTCTCCCTGCGCCCCAGAGTCTCCAGCGTCATGATCTCACCTTTTCTTGTGCGTCGCGATTCCTTTGACTTGAGCTGTTTCATGCGCACCAGGCCGAGAGCCGCAACATATGCAAACCGTGCACGATCAACCGCGGAAAGCTCCCGGGCCGAGGCTGCGGCCTCGGTCTCGGCGCCCGGCCGACATTTGTGGAACACGCTCCAAAGGAAATCCGGGTCATAGATGGCATGCTTCTTCTCGCGGCTGAACTGGCTCACCCAGTGGGCTACCACGTTCCCAGGACCCTGGCGGTCCCAGCAGGGACGGCAGATGTCAACGCGGTCAAAGACCCCTTCTTCACGAGGCCGCGTAATCAGGCCGACGTGAAACTTCTCCCCGTCTTCGAAGCGATGGGAACAGACGGAACACTGGCGGCTGCTGCGCGAAATCTTGAAATCCATGGGGCTCTACTTCCTGCTGCGTTCCTCGAGGGCCTTGGCCTCGCCGAGAGTCTTCACCCGTTGGCCTGTGATCGCAAAAATGGCGTTGACTGCGCCGTCCCTGTGATCGTCATCTTTTTCCCACAGCTTGATAATGGGTGCAAGGCCTTCCTTAGAACCGATCTTGCCCAGGGCGTCCATGCAGTACTCGTGGAACACGAACACGGCCGAAGCCGTCCCCTCCGGGTCGGGCACCAGCTTGCCGGAGTCATCCTTGCGATACTCCGTGATGTCCGTCTTCTCAATCTCCTCTGAAATCGCACGCACCCCTCGAACGTCGCGAAGCCGCCCGAGCAGCTCGACAAAATAGCGCCGCGAGCGCCAGGTCACACCGCCTCGCGGACCTTCCAGGAGTTCGGTAATCGCCGGCCCTGCCGCGCGGCTTTCATAAATGGCCAACGTCGCTACCACGTTCTTGTTGAAATTAGGGTTACCTGCGTTGAAGAGCCATAGCACATCCAGCAGCGGCTGAATGACGTCGGGCCCGACCCGCCAGAGCACGCTTTGCGCGTTCTGGACCACTTCCTGGTTGTCGTGCCCCAGGCGCACGATCATGTTGGAAATCAGCATCTGTTGCCCGTCGGCGCCCTGTCCCAACATGGCGTCGGCGAACTGCAACCAGCGGTCGGACTCAAGCTCACGGCGCGAAAGCGGCGCGACCGTGTCAAAGTCGAAAATCATCGCATAGAGGCGGCCCTGGCGCACAAGCCACGAACGGCTGTCCGCGCTTTCCCAATCCTTGGCCTGAAGGCGTTCACGGATGGCCTTGGGCCACATCATGTAGTCCCGGTAAGCCTGTTGCTCGCGCGTCAGGGGCACACGGCGCTCGGCGGCATCCACAAGTTCCGGCGGCCACTCTTTCGGGCGCGCTGCGGGCGGAACGACCTTCGACCGCACGAACTGCCAGTCGCGCGAATCCCGGGAATCGAGGTCCGCGAGAAGCTTGGGCATGCGCACCCCGCGGAAGCGCAGAACCTCCGTGTACCACTCCCATTGCGCGCGCTGCAGCTCCGTCTGGTTCTCTTCCCTGATGGTGGGCTTCCCGGGACCCGCAATGAAGGGCTCTTCGTCTGCGCTTGCTTCTGTGAACGTCGCGGGCCCGCCTTGCTCTGCGGTGCTTCGCGGCTTGGGCTCAGGCTGAGAAGCGCACCCGCACAGCATCAGCGAGACAGTGGCGAAGGCCAGATAGAAGTGCTTCACGGCAACGGCTCCGGGGAATTCTGCAGGGACTGCCAGTATCGGACATTCCCCGCCCTTGGCAAGGCAGGCTGTTACGTCCACCCTGCGTTTGCTACTTCCGGGGAACGCGAAGGGCCGCAAAAGGCCGAAATCCCCATTCTTAGCGGGGCCTCTACGCGCAAGTGCCTAAAGGTACAACACTTGCTAGAGTGTCCACGGGCACGGAGGCACGACATGCGCTCTCTCAGATATGTTGCATTCCTTTGCGTAACGGCCTGCGGCCTGATCCTTCTGGCCTCCCAACCGGACGCCCAGGGTGCAAACTATGACGTGGTGTCCCGCGAGTACGACCGCACCGTTGATCGCCCTTCGCTCTTCAAGCGCTGGCGCGGCATGCTGAAACTCGCCGATACGCGCGACGAGCGCGCTTTGGCCACTCTCTCCAAGCGCTATGAGCGGCCCGAGGATCCTTCCGAGGCCGTTGCTCATTTGATCGTTCACATCTGCGCCACGCGCTTCTCCGAGGCCAAGTTCGCCGGAGCCTTTGACGCCTGGACGCGGCGCAACGCCCAGGCCAAGGACGCCTGGCTGTGGTACCAGAACGCCAGAATCCAGGCCTCGGCCGCCAGCAGCGATGCTCTTGTTGCCGATGTGAAGAACTCCAAGCTCAATGTGTTCCTGCGTGCAGCGACGTTGGAGGCCCTGGCCTCCCGGGCGGACGCCTCGCTGCTTTCGCTCATTCCGGCAGTATTAAACGAGCTGCCGGCCAAAGGAGCTGAACGCGCCGTGATGTTGGAAAGCTGCGCGGCGGCGCTGTTGTCGCACGGCGCCAAGCTGGGCAAGGATGAGTTCAAACCCGTGGCCGAGCGCGTCATACGGGAGTTGGACGACAAAAAGAATGACGAGCGCAGCAAACTCGTAATCGCGCGCCTGTTGAAAATCCTGTTCAAGA
>JABARW010000028.1:0-13180 GCA_019186845.1 Planctomycetota bacterium
GCTCGAACACCGCCTGCAGAGTGCGCCGCTGGAGCGCCAGCGCCTGCTCATGCCTTTGCCCCTGAATCTCAGCCGCGCCGCGCGCGAGCTGGCCCTGTCGCAGCGCGAGGCGCTGCTCGAGTTCGGTTTTGAGCTGGAGCCCTTTGGCCCTGACGGTTCCCTGGCCCTGACAGCGGCGCCCAAGTACAGCCTGGCGCGCAAGCACGACGAGATGATCATCGAGCTGTGCGAAGAACTGGCCCAGGGCCGCCGACCCGGCGATTTTTCGACCATGCGCAAGTCGCTCGTGGAGATGGTCGCCTGCAAGGCCGCCATCAAGGCCCACGACCCCCTGAGCCCCGAACAGATCAAAGACCTGCTGCGCCTGGGCGAAACCGTGCCCCACACCTTCACTTGCCCCCACGGCCGCCCCACGACCTACCGCCTCGCGTTTACGGACCTTGAAAAAGTCTTTCACCGCCGCTGAAACAGGGACTCGGGCGGCGGTTTCCTGCATCTGCGGCACCTTGAGGTTTCTGAAACCCCAAACCTGATTCCTGATACCCTCCCATACCTATGCCCGACGAGAACGAAGCGGTAGAAGGCCAGCAGGCGACTTCCTCGACGCTGCCCTGCGCCCAGTGCGGCGCGGAGCTGGAGTTCAAGCCGGGGCAGGGCACCCTCAAGTGCAACTACTGCGGCCACACTCAGCAGATCACTTTCAAGGAAGGCGCGGCCGTCATCGAGTACGACCTCAATGACGCCATGGCGCGCTATCTGGGGCGCACGGCGGCGCCGCCGCCGGCGGGTGTGCACCAGATCAAGTGTCAGGAGTGCGGCGCGGAGATCGTCATCCCGTCGGGTGAGCAGACCGCCCGGTGTGACTACTGCGGCTCTCGCAAGACCATCGATGTGCCCATGCCCGCGGAAGTGCTGAGGCCCGAGAGCATCCTGCCCTTCCGCTTCGATTCGGCCAGCGCCGAAGAGCGCTTCCGGCACTGGCTCAAGGGTCTCTGGTTCCGGCCCAACGCCCTGAAATCGCGCAACACGGTCGAAGAACTCAACGGCATCTACGCGCCCTACTGGACCTTTGACAGCCACACCAGCGCGTTCTGGACCGCCCAGCGCGGCGACTACTACTACGTCACGGAGTATTACACGGACAGCCAGGGCAAGCGCCGCTCGCGGCAGTCCAGGCGCACGCGCTGGACCTGGGTTTCGGGCTCGCGGCGCGACCACTTCGATGACTGGCTGGTGTGCGCTTCGGGGCAGTTGCGCGAGCGCCTGGCGGCCCTGGTGCATGCGATTGAGCCCTTTCCCACCAGGGAACTGGTGCCCTACGAGGACAAGTTTCTCGCCGGCTTCCGCGCCGAGCGCTACAGCATTGATTTGTCCCAGGGCTGGGACCTCGCGCGCAACGGCATCTACCAGGAAGTGACTTCACGCTGCGCGGGCGACATCGGCGGCGACACCTACCGCGCGCTGAGCGTGCGCGCCAGTTACTTCGGCCAGAGTTTCAAGCTGGCCCTGTTGCCGCTGTTCGTGCTGGCCTATCGCTACAACAACAAGGTCTACAACGTGCTGATCAACGGGGCGACGGGCGAAGTCCAGGGGCAGGCTCCGCTGAGCTGGGTCAAGATCACGCTGCTGATTCTAGCCATCCTCGCGGTGGTGGGCGGCGCTCTGGGCCTCTACGCGGCCTTCGGCAAGTAGGAACTGAAATCGCTGCAGCAGCCAACGCCGGAGCGTGCCGCGCGTTCAAAGCGGTGTCGCAGCGCGCTGCCGTTCAATTCCGCTCCCTACACTGGAGACAGCCATGCAGCGAACCTCGCGTCGCGCCGGTTTCACGTTGATTGAACTCATGGTGGTGGTGGTCATCCTCGGAATCATCGCCACCATCACCTTTGGCCACTTCATCGGCGAGCCGGACCGCGCCCGCTGGCAGAAAGCAAACGTGGAGCTGCGGGAAATCGGCAAAGCCCTGGACCTGTATCGCGTGGACCACGGCGTGTATCCCGACCGCCTGGACCTGCTTGCGGGCCGCCTGGACACCACCAAACTGCGCGATCCGTTCACCCGATTGCCCTACCACTATGAGCGCGGGCCCGACGGCTCCACCTACACCCTGCAATTTCTGGGCAAAGACGGCGCCGAGGGCGATGCGCCGCCACCCGACCAGGACATCGTGCTGACCGAGCGCGGCTGACACCCCTTTGAGGTTGTTGTGTCGGGTTGGATTTTCCCCATCGCGGGCGCGATTTGTGCGTATCATGAATGTGCGGCAGGCGCCTGAGAGGCGGCTTGCAGTCTAGGCCCATGGGTTCTCTGGAGTGGAATATGCAGCGCAAGCGTAATCGCGGCTTCACCCTCGTTGAGTTGATGGTGGTGATCGTCATCCTCGGCATCATCGGCACGGTGGCCTTTGTGTTTGTGATGGACAAGCCGGACAAAGCCAAGTGGGAGAAGGCACGCACCGAAATGGGCGAAATCGTCAAGGCCCTGAACATGTACAACCTTGACAACGGCGAGTATCCGGACTCCCTCGACGCCATTGCCGACCGCTTCAACAACAAGGTCCCCTCGGACCCCTTCAGCAAGCAACCCTACGGCTACGAGCGCACGGCGGCGGGGTTCACCCTGGTTTGCCTGGGCAAGGATATGGCTGAAGGCGGCGCCGAGGTGCCTGACAAGGACATCCGCGCCACCGAAAAAGGTCTGGTGGACGAAGGCAAGTAGCTTTCCATCGTGAATCTGGCCAGGGGCGGGAATCATCCCGCCTCTTTCCGTCCCGGGCGGCATCCCGTTCGTTCAAACATCATGCGCGCCATCGCCCCATCACGCCCCCGCCGCGGCTTCACACTTGTGGAGCTGACCATGGTCGTGATGCTCATGGGCCTGATGGTGATGGCCGTGTTCAGCGTGGGCTATTTCACGGCCCGCGACAGCGAAGACCTCAAGAGTCAGGCCCGGGCCCTGGCAGGATTCCTGGAATCCGTCCGCACCAACGCCGCCGTCAAGGGCAAGCCCTACGCCGTCGAGTACAACCTCGACGAGCAGTACTACTTCGCCTGGGTGCCCCGCGCCGGCCAGGGCGGCGAGGTGGTGGACCCGGAGGCCGACGAATCGCGTGCTGCGGGCGCCTACATTCAGTTGCCTTCGCGCTTCTCGGGGGCCAGAACACGCGAGTTCACGGTATGGATTGACCGGATCACTTTTCCGGACGGGGCCAGCGAGTCCCGCGGCTCCGTCAAGATTGAGTTCACGCCCTCGGGCGGCAGCCATTGGCATTACATCTACCTGCGCAACGTGCGCGACGAAGTCTACACCATTGAAGTCAACCCCTTCACCGGCATGGCCGAGGTGAGCCCCGGCGAGCTCAGGCCCGAGCCGCCCGAGCGGCTGAAATAGGCCCCCATGCAGCCCAGAGCCCACAACCCGAGTGCGAGTAGACGCGGCTTTGCCCTGCTGGAGGTCATGATTGCCGTGCTGATCATGGGCTTTGCGCTCATGTTCCTGCTGCAGATCCGCAACCAGACGATCTCCAGTTACGCCTTCAGCGGCGACCAGCACACAGCCCGCTGGCTGGCCGAGCTGAAGATGAACGAGATCATGAGCCAGGACCTGCCGGACCCGGAGAGCGAAGACAGCTACCTGTTGACAGGCGACGGCAACTTCGGCGACTACGACGCCAGAATCCATGACTTCAACCGCCGGGTCAATGAAGGCTGGGTGGAACGCGACTATCTGGCACGCTTTGAGTACCGCTGGACCAAGGAACTGATCTTTGTGACGCAGGAGTTCACCGGCAACAAAGAGGCCCTCGACAACTGGGAACAGCCCGTGGACAGCCAGGGCAACCCCACCGAAGAAAAGGACCCCCGCACGCAACCGTCGGCCCGCGTGATTCGCGTGACGCTCGAGGTGATCATGCCCCTGGCGCGAGGCCGTGACAGCGAAGGCGATGCGGAAAGCGAAACCCAACTGGAAAAACGCCGCACCATTAAACTGGTCACCTACGTTGATCCGGCACAGCTCAAGCGCGCCGCCCAGGAAGAAGCTGCTGCAACCGGCGGCACTGGCGGAACTGGCGGCACCGGCGGCACTGGCGGCACCGGCGGCACTGGCGGCACCGGCGGTACGGGAGGGACAGGCCGGTGAGTCAGAATCCCTCCAACCTGCGTCGCGCTACGCAAGGCTTCACGCTGCTGGAACTCGTGCTCACGATGGTGATCACCGGCACGCTGCTGGCCAGCCTCACGGTCATCGTTATCTCGACCGTGGATGTCAAAGTGCGCCTGGAGAGCGAAACCAGGGCACGCAAGCTCGGCCCCGCCATCCTCGAGATTATTTCGCGCGACCTGCGTAACGCCTGGGCCACCGGCCCCGACAGGAGCGAGAACAAGGGCGAAGAGGTCAAGATCGAAGGGCAGTTTTTCAAGGGAGCTCGCAGCGGCGACGACGACGCCAGCGCCGACGAAGTCTGGTTCGTCACGACGGTGGATTCCTACATGCGCTATGAGGGCCTGCGGGCGGACCTTTGCGAGGTGGGCTATTACGTCAAGAAGAACCCCGATGGCGGCCTGAACTCCCTTTACCGCCGCGAGGATTTCTCCATCGACAAACGCCCCGACGAGGGCGGGCTGGGCGTGCGCCTGAGCGACCGCGTTGTCAGTTTCCGCATCCGTTACTATGACCGCCCCAAGAACGAGGAAGACCCCAAGGAGTACGAAGAAGTCGTGCGCAAGGACGGCAAGTTTCAGGAGGATGACTGGGATATCGAGAAGCACCAGCGCCTGCCCTATGCCGTGCGCATCGAACTCGTCCTTGATGTCACACCGGCCGACTCCTACAAGCGCGGCAAGGAAAGACGCATCGGCGTCTATGAGACACTTGTGCGCATGCCTGACATCCCCAAGCTGGATGACAAGTATCAGCTCTACCAGCTGGCCCTGCCCACAGAGCCCAAGCCCGACGACACCAAGAAACCCGCCGAAACGAAGTAGGCCCGGGCCCGGAGCCCTCACGCTTGAGAAGCCGCCGCGCCGTCGGTAAAACCGTGCCGCAAACCAGAAAGGCAGAACATGGCCGGCCCGGCACCGTCACCTGCACCCGCTACCGTCAACATCAAGATTGATGGCGTCCCCTACACGGTACCCAAGGGCGCCAACGTCCTGGATGTCTGCCTCAAGGCCGGGCGCCAGAACCAGGACTACCCCGATCAGCGCGAAGGGGGCCCCCACTACGTGCCGCACTTCTGCTGGCACCCGGGCCTGAGCATATCCGGCAACTGCCGCATGTGCTTTGTCAAGGTCACCACCTACATGAAAAAGGGCGATCAGCTGGTGCCGAACACCATGCCGACTATCGCCTGCAACAGTGTCGTGGCTGAAGGCATGGAGATCGACACCAAGTCTGACGAGGTGCAGAAGATCCGCGCCGGCATCATGGACCTTGAGCTGCTCAACCACCCGCTGGACTGCCCGGAGTGCGACAAGGCCGGCGAGTGCCGCCTGCAGGATTACGACTACGACTACGGCAACGACCACAGCAAGTTCGACTTCAAGAAGGTGGACCGGCACATCAAGAGCCTGGGCTCGAAGATCAACATCTGGGGCACGCGCTGCATCCTCTGTTCGCGCTGCATTCGCGTGTGTGACGAAGTCTCGGGCACAAGCGAACTGGCCTTTGTCAACCGCGGTGAGCGCAGCGTGATTGACATTTTCCCCACGCGCCCGCTGGAAAACGAGCTGGCGCTGAACACAGTCGAGGTCTGTCCCGTGGGCGCGCTCAAGAACAAAGATTTCCTCTACACGGCGCGCGTGTGGAACCTCGAAGAAAATGCCGGAGTCTGCGGCCTCTGCTCCAAGGGCTGCGCCACGCGCGTGGATTCGCTCAAGGGCGTCGTCAAGCGCATCATGGCGCGCGAGAACCTCGCCGTGAACCAGTACTGGCTCTGCGACCAGGGCCGCCTTGACTTCAAGTGGGTCAACGGCGACAAGCGCTTTGACCGGCCCCTGCTCAAGGCCTCCAGCGGTCCTGACAAGTCCGTGAGCTGGACCAAGGGCTATGCCGCGGCCGCTGAGTTGCTCCAGAAGGCCGCGACCGACAGCGCCAACGCCTGGGCCCTGATTCACGCCAGCGCCACCAACGAGGAACTCTGGCTCTTCAAGAAGCTGACCCAGGCCCTGGGCATCTCGAACATCGCCGTGATCGCCGCCCCTGACCGCAAGCCCATCGATCTCAAGGGCTTCAAGGCGCCCGCCGACGCCAACGCCAACCGCGCCGGCGCGCGCCTGGTGCTGGGAATTGCCAGCGCGGAGGAGAGCCTGACGCGCTTCATCGAAGCCGCCAAGAGCTCCAAAGCCCGCCACGTACTCGTGGTCAGCGGCCTGCCTCACGGGTTTGAAGGCCTGAGCGCTCTGACCGAGGCCTTGGGCCAGCAGTCCGTCGAGAACATCGTCGCGCTCGATTTCCAGCAGGGCCTGCTGACCGAGCTGGCCCACGTATCACTCGCCAGCCAGACCTGGTTTGAAACCGGCGGAAGCTGGATCAACGCCGATCACCGCCTTCAGGCTTTCCGCCCCGCCCTGCCCTTTGGCATCAAGGGCCGTCCGGTCACCGAGATCCTCCAGGAGCTGCTCAGCAGAGTCGCGCCCCAAAGCGCGCCCCAGGCCGCAGCGCCCGCAGCCCAGGCCGCCGGGTCGGCCACCGCCGTCGCCGCGCCGCCCTTCACCCTGCCGCGCGTGGTGCTGGGCGCGGCCGCCCTGTTCGATGAGATGGCTGCTCGAGTCGAGGCGCTCAAGGGACACAGCCACCTGAGCCTCGTGCGCAGCAAGGGTGCCGTGATCCAGGCGTAAGGTCCCTGATCAGTTCTGGAAGACCGGCAGGTATCCGGCCGGAATATTCAGGATCAGACAGGCCATGGCCGTGGCGTAGGCGTTGCGGTCAGGGTCGTAGCCGCCGATTTCGTCCGTCCATGCGCCGTTGCCGTGCTGCATTTTCAGGAAGTTGATGCGGTTGGTGCGGTTCCATTCCACCCAGGCGCGCTCACCCGCGGGACCGCTGAACTGGTACTGGAAGAAGGCCTGGGCCGCGTAGTAATGCCCATACCAGAAGCCGTAGCTGTGGCCCCAGCGACGTGTGGGAGAAATCGGTCCCCCTTCCTCGGCCTCGGGGCGCAGGCGCTGCAGGTAAACGAAGCTCTTGTTGAGGTCGATGGTCTTGGTCAGCGTCTGGCCCGTCAATTCACTGCGATAGGTCCAGGTGTGGCTGCTGTATTCGCCCGCGCTCTGCAGGGCAACGACGCCCGCGGCCGTCAGAGAAAAGGTGTCGCGCGGGTCATAGTCGCGCTCCAGCTGATACATGAAGCCGCCCGGAGGGTTGAAGCCGTTGCCGCGCGTGCGATAGCTGCGGCGGACGTAATCCTTGGCTGCTTCGATGGTGCCGGAAGGGACATTCACGCCGACGTTGGCGGCTGCGCGCAGGGCCTGAAGCTGGCACACGCAGACGCTCATGTCACTTTCGTTCTGGTTGGGAATGTAGCGCCAGGCGCCGTACTGGTTCTGTGAATCAATGATGAACTTGGTGGCGCCGCGCAGGTGGCGGAGCACGACCTCGTCGCGGGTCATACCGTAGACTTCGGCCAGCAACAGCGTGCAGAAGGAGTGCTCGTACATGCGTGTGCCGTAAGCTGAAATCCAGCCCCGCTGGGGGTCCACGCAGTCCATGATGAACTTGAGGCCCCGGGCCACGGCGAAGCGGAACTCGCCCCGGTCAGGCGTGTGGCCCGCGGCCAGAAAAGCCATGCAGCAGATGGCCGTCACGCCCACGTTGGGCTTGCCGTAGCCGTCGGGGTTGATCTGGTACTCGTCGCCCAGCTTGTTGCCGATGTTGTTGACCCAGGAGCCGTCGTTCTGCTGGATGCGGGCCAGGTGGCGCAGTCCCTTTTCGACGGCCTCTTTGACGCGCAGGTCATCGGACGTGGGCCGGGGATCTTTTTCGACGTCCGTGTCAATGCCGCCGCGGGGGCTGCTGGGATCGACACCGCTGTCGTCACGCTGGGCGCTCAACGTGAGCGTACCGACGGCCAGAAGGCCGGCGCAGAGCGCGAAGGCAAACAGGATACGCCTGAGCATGGCTACTCCGACTCTTCCAGCTTTTCGGGGCGCTGGCCGGACATCCGCTCCAGCATCACGCCCGTGAAGAACGCCACCACCCCGCCCGCTGCCAACCAGGTTTCCGCCCTGAAGTCACCGCCGGGAATGCCAATGACAATGGCCAGGGGCAGCGCAATCAATCCCAGCACCTCCAGGCCCTTGGCGAACCAATAAACCAGCGCGCTTCCCACAGGGACTCCACAAAATCGCTTCAGGATTATACGAACAGAGGCGCGGCAACGTCACCCAAACCGCCTTGACCGGAAAGGGTACTGTGACTCCTGTAAATGCGGCCGGCCGACGAGCCAAGGACACAAACCTGCAGGGAGAACGCGAAATGTTCGCCAGGACACCTCCACCGCCCTACTACGCCGTGATCTTCACCAGCCAGCGCACCCAGGATGACAAAGGCTACGAGGCCATGGCCGAGCGCATGCTGGAACTGGCCGCCCGGCAGCCCGGCTTTCTGGGGGTGGAGAGCGCGCGCGGCGCCGACGGACTGGGCATCACGGTGAGCTACTGGCGCAGCGAGGCCGATATCTTGGCCTGGAAGGCCAATGCCGAACACCTGGTAGCACAGCACAACGGCAGGGAGAAGTGGTACGCGCGATTCTTCACGAGAGTGGCCCACGTCGAGCGCGACCGGCCATTTCCGCAGGAAGAGCGCTAGCTCACGGGTTTTTCCGATCCACAAGCCACCACCCGCGAGCCGCGAGCTATTCTGGGCGATATGTCCTTGCTTGACGCCCTCAATGACCAGCAACGCGAAGCGGTGACCACGATCCAGGGCCCGCTGCTGGTGCTGGCCGGGCCGGGCTCGGGAAAGACCCGCGTCATCACCACACGCATCGCCTGGATGATCGAGCAGGGCATCCCGCCCTACCGCATCCTCGCCATGACGTTCACCAACAAGGCCGCCGGCGAGATGAAGGCACGCGTGGAGAAACTCGCGCCCGGCAGCAACGTCCAGATTTCGACCTTCCACAGCTTCGGAGCCTGGCTGCTGCGGCGCGAGGCCGAGCACCTGGGCTTCGCCCAAGACTTCTCTATCTATGACACCGACGACCGCGAAAGCCTGATCCGCCGCCTGATGAAGGATCTCAACATTGACAGCGCCTTCGTCACGGCCAGCGCGGCGGGCTATGCGATTTCCGACGCCAAGAACCGCGGAATCAACCCCCACTACTTCGCCAGCGGCGCATTCGACCCCAAAACCAGGGCCATCGCCGACATCTACGAGAAGTACCAGGCGGCGCTCAAGCAGGCCAACGCCATGGACTTCGACGATCTGCTCGTCCTGCCCCTGGAGCTGTTTCACAAACACGAGGCCGTTCTCGAAAAGTACCGCGACCGCTTCACGCACCTGCTCATCGACGAATACCAGGACACCAACACCGTCCAGTATCAGCTGGCCAAGCTGCTGGCGTCGCGCGAAAAGAACATCTGCGTCACGGGGGACCCGGACCAGAGCATCTACTCCTGGCGCGGCGCCGACATCCAGAACATCCTCAACTTCGAGCGGGACTTTCCCCAGGCCCGCACCGTGGTTCTGGGCCAGAACTACCGCAGCACGCGCAACATCGTGGCCGCCGCCGACGCCCTGGTGAAGCACAACGTTGCGCGCAAAGACAAGAAGCTGACCACCGACAACGAGGAAGGTTCCCGTGTCCGCATCTGCAAATGCCAGAATGAAGTACATGAGGCGCTGACGGTGGCCGACGCCATTGCCGCGCTGCGCCGCGATGAAAACGTCGATTACGGCGAAGTCGCGGTGTTCTACCGCATGAACGCGCAGTCCCGCGTGTTGGAACAGGCGTTGCGCGAGCGCAGCATTCCCTACCAGCTCATCGGCGCCGTGGCCTTCTATCAGCGCCAGGAAATCAAGGACGTGCTGGCCTACCTGCGCCTGCTGGTCAACCCGCGCGACAGCGTGGCCTTTGCGCGCGCGCTGATGCGCCCTTCGCGCGGCGTGGGTGAAGGCACGCTGGCCAAGCTGTTGGCCGCGGCCCAGCCGGGCGGACGCACCCTGCTTGATGTCGCCAAAGACCCCAAAGCCGCGGGCGTGGCCGGCGTCCAGAAGCGGGCCCTGGAAGGGCTTTCCAGGCTGGCCCACATGTACGGCAGCCTTCTGTCCGGCCCGCTCCACCCCCTCAGCCAGATTGTGGAGCGCGTAGTCATGGAAAGCGGCTACATGCACGCCCTCAAGGAAGACGTGGACCCCCGCGCTCAGGACCGCATCGAGAACGTCAAGGAACTGATCTCGGACGCCCGCACCCAGGAGCAGCAGAACCCCGAACTCGATCTCGGCGCCTGGCTTGAGCAGGTCGCCCTCGTCAGCGACACCGACAACCTTGACGCCCAGAAGCCGGCCGTCACCCTCATGACCCTGCACAGCGCCAAGGGCCTCGAGTTTCCCGCGGTGTTCATCGTCGGCCTTGAAGACGGCTGCCTGCCTCACAGCCGCGCCATCCAGGGTGACAGCGACCTCGAGGAAGAGCGGCGCCTGTGCTACGTGGGCATCACGCGCGCGCGGCGCTTCCTGACCCTTACGCTGGCGCGCCATCGCGAGCAGTTCGGCAACTTCCAGCGCAATGCGCCCTCGCGGTTCCTGCGTGAGATTCCGCCTGACCTCTGCGAGACCCGCGATCTCTCGGGTGCCGCCGAGGCCTATCTGGGACACTGGGCCGACCAATGGAGCGGGCGCGGCAAGAGCCGAGCCGGCTCCGACTACCGCGAAGGCGACAACCCCTTTGACTTCAGCGACACCGCCTTGGGCCAAGCCGCGGACGACGACGGCGGCGAACTCCCCCCTATCGAAGATGGCCCGGCCGACCACCTCGGGACCGCCGCCAAGCGGCCCGTGGCTGGGCGCGGTGAGACCAGAACCAACAGCCTGTTCAGGGAAACGCCAGGATCAGAGCCGGCGGCTGAGAGCCACAGCCATGCATCGAGCTTCAAAACGGGCGATCGCGTGCGGCATGCCGTGTTCGGCATCGGGCGAATCCTGGAGTGTACGGGCTCGGGCGAAAAGGCGCGGGTGCGCGTGAGCTTCCAGGGCTGGGGAGAGAAGAACCTGGCGCTCGAATTTGCGCGGCTTGAGCGGGTGTAGCTTGGACACCGTATCAGGCCGCATTGAGCAACCCGCGAACCAGCAGCTCAGATCTCCAGCACGTCAACGAGCTGCCTCGGCGTAGAACGCACCGCCGAGGCAGCCACAAGCGCAGCCACGGCCCGCCCATCAGTCCAGGGCGTGCCAGTTGACGTAACCGATCATCATCTCCTCCCAGGTCTGCTCGCCGAAAAACACATCGGCCTTGGGGTCAGGATTCGCCGGGTTCTTGTCGCTGTTGTCGTACCAGGCCGTCACGATGATCTTGGCGCCCTTGGGCAGATCCAGCGGCTCGGCCAGCTCATACAGAAGCTGCCAGTTGAAGTCATAGCGCGGGATCTCGAGGATCGTCTCGCGCTTTCCATCGGGCCACAGAACTTCGTAGCGCCAGGCCTTGCCGCGCACGTGGGCGTGCGGGTCAAAGCTGAGGATGCGCGCGGCTTGGGGCAGAGTCCAGGATGCCGTGATGGCGTGGTTGTCGGCCCCTGCCGGAATACGGAAGAAAGTGTTGGCGATGCCCTTGGTATGTACCTCAACGGCGGGAGCGCCCGGCGCAAAGATCAGGCCCATCTTCGTCTTGTCCTCGGCCTCCGCGCCGTTGGCCGTGTAGTGAAGCTGGAACACCAGTGTGGCGCCCTTGGGCAGGAACTTCGCCTGGCCCTCGGGGAACTGCACGTGGCCCTGACCGGGCACCATACCCATGAAGTACCCATTGAGGCCGCCCATGTCATTGGGCTGCTCCTTGGCCCGGGGGTGCTTGCGGGGATACTTCAGAAACACGAGCACATGGTGCACGACCTGGGGCGCCGTGGGGCGAATCTCCATGGCCTGTACCCAGCGGTCCTCTTCAAAGTTTGTCTCTACGTTCACGTAGCGGTACTTCACTTCACCCTTGGCCGGAATCTTCTGCACCTCAGGGAGCTCCAGCACGGCCTCGGGCCTGCCGATGCGCCAGCCCTGCGGCCACTTGCGTTCCTGCGCCGCGTCTTTGGCATCGCCTTCGGGCAGGCCGTTGTCGAGCCAGGCCAGGAGGTCTTCACGGTCACGCTCACTGAGCGAGCGGTCGTTGCGCCAGTGGCCGACCTTCTCGTCAGCAAACCAGGGCGGCATCGTGCGGTTCTTGACCACCTTCTTGATCATGCCGCGCTGCGCCTTCACCTGGGCATAGGTCATCAGTTCAAAGGGGCCGTTTTCGCCGTCGCGGTGGCACTCCTGGCAATTGGCCTGAATGATGCGGCTGACGCGGCTGTGCCATGTCACGCCCGAGGGGGCCTTGAGTTCGCCCAGCTCCAGCGCGAGGTCGCAGCCGGGGGCCCAGGTTGCCTTGAACATGGGGTCTTCGCCTGCCACGACGGCATTGAGGGCGTCGCGCAGGTAGTGGACACGGGGCTTGTCGAGCATGTAGCCAATGCCGTACTGGTCGTCCACGGCGCCGCGATAGCGCAGGGTGCGGGCACCGTCGAGAATGAAGGCATCGGTCGTGGTCAGGGCGCGCAGGGCCTTGCCCAGCAGCGCTGTGGGATCCAGCACGTAGCGAGCCGTGAAGCCATAGTCCTTGACGGCCTTCTGGGCTGACTCAACCGTTTCGCCTTCCGTGACGTTGAGGTAAAGGAACTGGACGCCCTTTTCACCGTAAGCCTTCTCGAACTCAACCAGACTCGGCGCGTAGCGCTTGCACAGCGGGCAGGTCGTGTTGGTCGTGAAAACTACGAGCGTCTTGCCGGCGTAGTCCGAGAGCTTGCCGGCCTTGCCCTTGATATCAGTGAAAGCCACGTCTTCGATCAGTTCGCCGACACGATACTGGCGGTGATCCAGCAGGCGGGGCGGCTGGCGAAGCTCCTCGGTCTTCTCGGGCTCGCCCTCCTGGCTGAAGGCAGCGGACACAAAGGAAAGAAGAACGGCGGGCAGGGCAGCCACAAGAAGCCGGCCAAGTCGG
>JABARW010000028.1:13190-27053 GCA_019186845.1 Planctomycetota bacterium
GGTCTCCGGAACTCACTTCAAATGTAAACGATAGTCGGCCCAGACGCAGCGAACTCACGCCCAAATTGGCGCGGGCCGCCGGTAGTCGCCGACGGCCCGCCTGGTTCAAGAGTGGCTCTGTAAGCCGGGTTTTGTGCGCCGGGCGGTAAATCCCGGCGCGGCAATCATTCGTCTAGGCCTGCGGTTGCCCGCAGGCTCCAGCAGCCTACCCGGGTCTTCAAACGGCGCGAGCCGCGCCGCGCGCCATATGCCGCGCTCGACCCCTATTTGGCCTTGCTCCGGAGGGGGTTTTGCCTGCCGGCCCTGTCGCCAGGGCTCGCGGTGCGCTCTTACCGCACCTTTTCACCCTTACCCCGATGCACCGGGGCGGTATGTTTTCTGTGCCACTGTCCCTGGGCTCGCGCCCGGTTGCCGTTAGCAACCCTCCTGCCCTGTGGAGCCCGGACTTTCCTCCCGCCGCTGATCCGGCCGGCGATTGCCCGAACCACTCGCGCGCGATTATAGCCCCCGGCGCAAGGCGCGGCAGGGGCGGCATGAAAAAGCCCGCCGCAAGCGGCGGGCTTTTGTGATGGCATGCCTGTTCAACGGCGCTGGAAGGCCGGCACCTGGGGACCGCTGATGTTGCTCTTGCTGCGGTCTTCCTTGAACTTGGTGATGGTAATGCGGTTGCCGACGTCGTTGTACTCGACTTTGTCCACGCACTTGGTCATGAGCATGATGCCCAGGCCACCGAGCTTGCCGGCCTGGCGGCGCTCACGCACACGGTCCACCGCGCCCTGCTCAGGCTCGATGTAAAGGCGCCAGTCAAAACCCTTGCCCTGGTCGGTGACGACGACCGTCAAGCGTTTGGGGTCCAGGTAGTACTCGACGTCAATGAAGCGGTCCTTGCGGTGGCGGTTGCCGTGCTGCGCCGCGTTGGAGCAGGACTCTCTGAAGGCAGTACACATCTGCACCTGCTGGCCTTCGTTGAGGCCGCTGTCAGCAAACAGGCGCGCCGCAATCTCGTTGGCGCGGTCAATCCAGCGGTCTTCAGTGGGGAAGCGGAAATAGACTTCCTGCTCGAAGACAGCCTGTTCTTCGGTCGAGCGTTCCAGTTCGCGCTCGCCCAAGGTGAGCATGTCCTTGACTTCGAAGGGCTGATTGAGCTGGTTGTTGCCCAGGAAGCGGAAAGTCTTGAACCAGTCCTTTTCGCGGCCGGCGGGCAGCAGCTCCATGATGGGAACGAGAGAGGTCTTCTTGTGGGTCTTGGCGTACTCGACGACCTTGTCGGCGTCGGGCATCACGCAGTCCACGATGATGAGCGAGATGGGATCCTCGATCAGGTACTGCTTGGCCTGATCAAAGGTGCTGACCACCTCCACAATCCAGCCCGCCTTGCTGAAGTGGTACTCGATGGTCTTGATGAAGAAGTCGTTGGGATCCTTGCAGGCCAGCAGGATCTTGTTGGCCCGCGCGTGCTCAAGCTGCTCTTTGAGCTTGCCCTCGGCCTCAAAGCCGATGTTCTGGCCGGCAAGGGCGTTGAGCAGCTCGGGCTGGGGCGTGAGTTCGATCTTGCGCTTGGTGACGGCGATGGTGCGCATGCCCTGGTGGCCCGTGGCTTCGGCCGGCACCAGTTGCGCCTTGCGGTCCACCAGCGCCGCGGAAAAGTGGGAGGAGAAGGTCACGCGGTCATGGCGCATGACCTTGCCGGCCACGACTTCGACTACCGCGGCGCAGACCTTGTCGAGGTCCGAAGCATTGACGCCACCTTTGGCCGACAGAGCCTGACCGCCGTCGGCGCCTGGAATCTGGGCTTGGCCGCCCTGCTTGCCGGTCACGGAGATCTTGCCGAAGTCGCGCCAGATCACCTCTTTGCCGGCCTTGAGGCCTTCGGTCAACGCGCCCAGCAGCACGGACAGAACCTTGTTCACGGTGTCGCCGGCGACGCCTGAGGTGCGCGCCACTTCGGAGGCAATCTCCTGCTGGGTCCAGGTCTTCATAAGGTAGCCCTGAAATAGGATTTAGGTTTGCAGTCTAGAACCTGGCGGGGCGTTTTGGACAGGGCTTTTTGGAATTCGGAAAGGCTGTGGAAACCTTGCCGAATCCTGACACTCCCCTGCGCAGGGAAGCCCCCGGGGCCAGGGGCCGCAAAAACCGCAGACAGGCTATTGCCCCGCCGTTTCCTTCGCGCGATCAATGAGTTCGCGGTCGGTAAGGATGCCCTTGCGCTTGAGCAATTCCAGCACGGCGTCAAAGAGTTCGCCCTCGGTGATCACGCCCTTCTTGATCAGCAGGGGGATCACCGCCGAGCGCAGCTCCGCACGGGTCAGCATGGTCGTGGCGACCTTGGCACCCGAGGCTTCGATCTTGCGCTTGACGTTTTCAACCAGCGAGCTTTCCGTGGCCTCGGCCAGGGCCTTGAGGGAACCCGCGCTGGCAGGACGCAGCTTGCCCGCGCTCTTGGGCTTATCGCCTCCCTTGTCTTCGGCCGACCGCTCCAACTGGGCCAGAAACTCGGCGATGGCGCGCTTGATCGAGTCCCGCGTGGCAATCGTCGTTTCAATCTTCTTGCCCGTGGCGAACTGCAACTCGTCCAGTGCCTCGTAGTCCGTGGGGTCGCTCATGGCCACCGTCACCACGGTGCCCGTCACGTGCACGGGGATCAACTCGTGCTTCTCGATAATCTGGCGCGGCACGGACTTGAGAAGGTCCAGCGGCAGGATCTGGTTGGCCAGGTCCGTCACTTCCATGCCGTAGTGGTGGGCCAGCTCGCGGGTCAGCTGCTCGTCAGAGATGAAGCCAAGCTTAACGACGATATTGCCAATCTTCCCGCCCAGTGACTTCTGGTACTCAATGGCGGTCTGGAGCTGCTCCTTCGTCAGGAGTTTCTTCTTGAGCAGCAATTCGCCAAGTTTCAGGCGTTCAAAAGCCATGGTTGCCCCCGGTTCGTGATTGGCGCCCCCAAGCTTGGGCGCCAAGTGCGAAATCTCGCACTTCAGCACGTCGCGCAGCGGGGGAAGGGCGACGTTAGCAGGGCTCTCGTACAGCGTCAACGTCGTTTGAACCGGCCTGCAAGGCCCATCGGGACGGGTCTGCCCTGTCTCACTCTACCTTTGGTCGCGCCCCTTGGTTCAATGGTGCCATGAAAACCCTTGCCTGCCTGCTGCTGCTCTGGGCCTGCGCGCCTCTCCTGGCGGACGCCGGCGCCGATTACCGGGCCATTGTGGCAGCCAGCGATTCCAAGAAGCACGCTGAGGCCCTGCGGCTCAGCGAAAACTTCCTGGAGCAGTACCCCGATCACGAGTCCTTGCCGGCGGTCCTCTATCTCGGCGGCGCCGCGGGACTGGCCGCCCGCGAGTATGGCCGCGCTGAGCCCCTGTACCGCAAACTCCTGGCTGACTTCCCCCAGGACACCAACGTGCCGCGCGCCCGCGACGAATTGGCAAGTGTGTTGCGTGACGCGCGCAAACTCGAGGCCTGCCTCACGCTGCTGGACGAGAATCTCAAAGTCCTGCCCAAAGACGCCCGCGCCGAACGCTGGGCCTATCTCAGGGGCGAGTGCCTGTTCCGCCTCTGGCGCTTTGATGACGCCCGCAAGGAATTGGAGGCCTTCAAGAAAGCCTGGCCCAAGTCTTCGCTTGCGAAAAGCGCTGATCGCTACCTGGCCGACATCGACCCCCCCTGGACCATCGATGCCTGCAACGTGATCCAGGACTACGACGGCAAGTACGCCGGTGACGCGCGCCTGGAAGCCGCCCGGCGCAAGCTGCCCGCCTACACACGCGAAGCCGTGGAGGTCCTGCGGGAGCGCCTGGGCGTGGACATCTCGGGTCATCTCGATGTTGTTTTCCGCTTCCGCGACAAAGGCAGCAACCGTGACGGCGAACGGGCCGTCACCACCACGGTGGGTCGCAAGAACAAGCCCTGGATGGTGATGACCTTCTACACCGAGTTCGTAGTGCTCGACGAAGAGGACCACCACAGTCGCGTCATTCATGAACTCAAGCACGCCGGTTTCCGGGGCATCATGGGTCAGAAGTACCTCGACCTTCCCAAATGGATCCGCGAGGGACTCGCCGTCTACGGCGCCGGGCAGTTGCCCGAGCGCATGCCCCTGATTCTCAGCAATGAAGTGTTCGGAAGCCGCGACCCGGTCGCCGTGCTGGACGGCATCGATGAGCCGGACAAAGACCACAACACCATCGACTACCTGGAGGACGCCCTCTTTTTTGAATGGCTGGATGCTGCCTGCAAGGGCGGCACAGCCGCGTTCTGCCGGCGGCTGGTCAAAGGTGAAGACTACAAGGCCATTCTGGCCGACCTCTGCAAGCAGCCCTGGGAGAAGCTGATGGCCCAGGCCGAGGACCACTGTCGGCGCCGCGTGGAAGACGTCTTGGGCAAGGGCCACAAGGCCTACTCGACCCTGCGCGGAGAGGAAGCCGCCGCCGAACGCAAAGGGAAAGAGGCCCTGAGCCAGTGGCTGGAGAAAACCGGGGTGGCGGCCTACGAAAATTGGCTGAAGGACCACAAAGGCCATCTGTGCGAGCCCCTGGCCCTCTACCGCCTGGGCAAGGGGCTGGTCACCCTGGGCCGCCACGAGGAGGGCCGGGTCATTCTCGCCCGCGTCCGCGACCAGTATGGCCGGTGTTCCACGGTCAATGATGATGCCGCCTATCAGTACGCCCTGAGCTTCGAACTGGCTGGAGACGAAGAAGGAGCACGCCGGGAGTTCGGCCTCTTTCTGCGCGACTATTCATGGTCCGCCGGTGCCGCCGAAGCCGCGAAAAAATACAAGGCCGCCGGGCCCCAGACCCCCGGCGACGAGGCGGAAAGCGAAGACTAGGCCGCCCCCATGGCAGACGAGCGTTCGCTTCTTGAGAGGCAGATTGACGCCGCGCCCAACGCGCCGGGGTGCTATCTGTTCAGGGACGACGCCGGCACCGTCCTCTATGTGGGCAAGGCCATTGACATTCACAAACGCGTGCGGAGTTACCTGCGGCCAGGCAATGACGGTCGTGCCCACATCTACTTCCTGATGGAGCGCGCCACCCAGGTGGAGTTCGTGGTCACGGCCAACGAGAAGGAAGCGCTGATCCTCGAGAACAACCTGATCAAGCGCTTCCGCCCGCGCTACAACATCGTTCTGGCCGCTGACGACGCCACTTACGTATCCGTGCGCATGGACCTGCGGCACCCCTACCCCCGGGCCACCATCGTTCACAAGTATAAGCGCGACGGCGCCACCTACTTTGGCCCTTTTGCCAGTTCCGACAAGCTGCGCGAAACCATGGACACGCTCAAGCGCGCCTTTCCGCTGCGCCTGTGCTCAGACCATGTGCTGGGCAACCGCACCCGGCCCTGCGTGTACCACGACATCGGCATCTGCTGCGCCCCCTGCGTGCCGGGCCGCATCTCTACCGACGATTACCGCCGACACGTCGATGGCCTCATTGATGTCCTCAAAGGCCGGGACAAGAGCCTCCTGACCCGGATCGAAGCCGAGATGAACCAGGCCGCCGGGAATCTGGAGTTCGAGAAAGCCGCGCGCCTGCGCGACCGCATGAGGGCGGTTGCGGCCACGGTCACGCGCCAGCGCGCTACCGTAGGCGATGACAGAACGGCCGACCGCGACGTGATCGGGCTCTATCGCGAAGCCGACCGAGCCCTGATTTCCCTGTTGGTTTACCGCGAGGGGCAGCTCATCGACACCAGCTCGCGGGAGATCAAGTCGCTGTTGCCCGATGAAGAGCTGCTGGCCGGATTCATTGAGGCCTGGTACCAGCAGGCGGCCTTCATTCCTGACGAGGTACTCACTCCCCTGGAGCTGGAAGGGGCCGAGGCGCTCTCAAGCTGGCTCTCGGATAAGGCTGAGCACCGCGTGCGGCTGCTCACGCCCCGCCAGGGCGACAAGCGCAAGCTCGTCGAGCTGGCCCAGACCAACGCCCGCCATGCCCTCAAGGTGCGCGACGAAACCCAGCAGCGCGAGCGCGAACTGCTCAAGCAGCTTCAGGAGGCCGCCGGCCTGGAGAATCTGCCGGTGGTCATGGAGTGCTACGACATCAGCCACACCCAGGGCCAGGAAACCGTGGCTTCGGGTGTCTGCTTTGTGGAGGGCAAGCCGGAAAAATCGCTCTACCGCAAGTACAAAGTGAAGAGCCACGATCGCAACGACGATTTTGCGAGCATGGAAGAAATCCTGCGCCGCCGCCTTGAGCGCGCCCGCAAGGAAGAGCGCTACCCCGACCTGATAGTCATCGACGGCGGCGCTGGCCAGCTTGGGCGCGTTCAGAAGGTGTTCGAAGAGTTCAATATTGTCGGCATCGACCTCATCGGCCTGGCCAAGAGCCGCGACAAGGGCGAGCCCGGCTGGGAGTCGGGCTACAGCGCCAGGCGTCAGCGCAGCGACGAACGCATCTTCGTGCCCGGCCGCCTTGAGCCCATCACGCTCGACCAGCGCTCGCCCGCCCTGTTCCTGCTCATGCGCATCCGCGATGAGGCGCACCGCTTCGCCGTGACATTTCACCGTGAACTGGCGCGCAAGGCGGCCGTGGCCAGCGGCCTTGACTCCATTGACGGCATTGGACCCAAACGCAAAAAGGCGCTCATCAAGCGCTTTGGCTCGCCCAGGGGCGTCAAGCTCGCAGGCCTCGAGGAGCTGGCAAGCGTAGAGGGCATCTCGCGCCAGGTCGCGCAGCGCATCTTCGAGCACTTCACGCAGGAACGCGCCGAGATCATGGCCCGAGAAGCCGCGCGAACAGAGGCAGCCCAAGAAGAACTGCCAGCGACCGGCGAAGCGCCGCCGATTGGTCATTGATTTATCTTCGCCGGATTTCGGTAATCGGCGCCGTGTCCACTGAAATCATACTAGTCTTCGCGCTGCTGCCCCTGCTGGCCTACTTCGTCAAGGGCATCGTCGGCGCCGCCAGCGCCATCGTATTCAACGCCGTGCTCTTGCTCGTGATCGCCTTTGGCCAAAACGGCGACATTTCACTGCATGACGGCCTCTACTGGGTCGGCATGGCGGACTTCATCACCAGCGCGGCCATGGCCTGGCTTGTGCGCCGGGAACTGCGTCTGGAACGTCAGGTGCTCCTGCTCCTCGCGGGCATGCTGCCCGTCAGCGTCCTGTTCTCTCTGCTGCTTGAGCGCATCGAACTGGACTGGCTGCTGGCCACGCTGTCCGTGGCCATCACCGCCTCGGGCCTATGGCTGATCTACAGCCGCGGCCACGCCCTGGCCCGCGAGCGCAGCCTTGAACGCGCGGCACTGCCCACGGGGGTGGTTTCCGGCGTGCTGAGCGGCCTTTTCTCCATGGCCGGGCCCGTGGTCATCGTTTTCCTCGCCGCCGGCAGCAAAGACCCCGTCCGGCTTCGAGCGCGCCTGGTTTTCATCTCGCTCTGTGCCACGGCGACCCGCCTGGCCACGCTCCTGTTTGAGGGCGCCTACACGCGCCAGCGCCTTGAGTGGTTTGCCTTGAGCCTGCCCGCCGTGGGGCTGGGGCTTGGCCTGGGCTACTTCTGCTCGCGCTATGTGCAGGCCCAGGCCTTCCGCGTGCTTCTCGGGACGCTGGTGGCTGTGGCGGGCGTGGCCGCCGCCGTCAAGACGTTCGCTTGAGCCTCGCGTGGTGCTTGTCCCGCGCCAAGGGCTCTACTAGTCTGCCGCCATGGCCAAGAAACTGATTGTCGTCGGTTTGGATTGCCTCGAACCCAGCTACGCTTTTGAACAATGGGCAGACTCCATGCCCACCCTCACGCGTATGCGCAAGCAGGGCGTTTTCGCCCGCATGCGCTCGAGCGTTCCCCCGATTACCATTCCTGCGTGGCAGTGCATGGTCACGAGCAAGGACCCCGGCGTGCTGGGCTTTTATGGCTTTCGCAACCGCAAGGACTACAGCTACGACAGCTTTGTCTTCGCCGACGGCAAGGCCATCCGCGAGCCCCGCGTATGGGACCACCTCTCCAAGGCGGGACGTAAGAACATCATTCTGGGCGTGCCGCAGACCTTCCCGCCCCGGCCGCTTAACGGCGTGATGGTCAGCGGCTTCCCCCTCCCCGGCACGGAGGAGAACTACACCTATCCCGCCGCGCTTAAGGACGAAATCAAGACCGTCTGCGATTACATCCCTGACGTCGAGGAGTTCCGCGCCGACGACAAGGAAACCATCCTGCGTGATCTGATCACGATGGCCGAGCGCCGCTTCAAGCTTGCGGCACACCTGCTGAAAAACAAACCCTGGGACTTCTTCATGATGGTCGAGATGGGCACCGACCGCATCGTGCACGCGCTGTGGCGCTACACCGACCCCAATCACCGTTACTACGAGAAGGGCCACAAACTGAACAACGCCATGCGCGACTACTACGCGCTCTGCGACAGGCTCATGGGCGAGCTGATTGCACCCTACGAGAAAGACCCCGACACCGCCGTCATGGTGGTAAGTGACCACGGGGCGCGCGGCATGGACGGCGGCATCCACCTCAATGAATGGCTCATCGACAAAGGCTATCTCACGCTCAAGGAACGGCCCAAAGAGCAGGTCGGCCTGAGCAAGCTGATCAAGGCGGGGCTCGTTGACTGGACGAAGACGAAGGTCTGGGCCGAGGGCGGTTATTACTCGCGCATCATGTTCAACATCAAGGGCCGCGAGCCCCAGGGCGTGCTCGATCCGGGCGAGGTTGCGGCGTTTTCCGCCACGCTGGCCGACGAAATCAAGGCCATCCCCGACGACAAGGGCAGGCGCATGGAAACGCGCTGGTTTGAGCCCGGCAAGATTTACAGGAAGGTCAACAACATCGCGCCCGACGCCATGGTGATCTTCGACGACTTGCGCTGGCGCGCCCTGGGCAGCATCCGCCCGCAGCCGGGCCTGCCGCTCTGGGTGTTCGAAAACGACACAGGCCCCGACGACTCCAACCACAACTGGCATGGCTGTTTCGCGGCCGCAGGCGGCGGCATCGCTGCAAAGGGCCAGCTGGACCCCATCACGTTGTATGACTTCGCCCCGACAGTCATGAAGTTCATGGGGCTGGACGTCCCCTCCGACATGCAGGGAAAGCCCGTGGTCTGACGGGTGCTTGAACTGTCGCGCGGGCTCGCTATCATTCGCCGCCCGCAGTAAGTTTGGGCCGGTAGCTCAGTTGGTAGAGTACCTGAATGGCATTCAGGGGGTCATGGGTTCGAATCCCTTCCGGTCCACCAACCTTCGGAACCGCCTCAGAGGCTGACTCTGGGGCGGTTCTGCTTTTTCTGGACCCATCAAAAGTAGGGGGTGGTCACCAAGGTGGTCACCAAGCTTTGCCGGTGTCCTCAGTGCCCAACGTGTCTGTACGCCCCAAGCCTGCAACATGCCGCGCAAAGCCTGACGCCTTGAACGGTGTAAACGGCGGTCCAAAAGTGCAGCACCCTTCGGAAAGAAAAAGGGCGGTTGAAAAGTGCAGCGCCTCCAGGCAGGCCCCCTTTTGGGTCGGACGGCGCGGCGGTATTCCGCCCCGCGCGCCGCCGGGGCCGACGGGGAGCACGGAGGCCATGATGGGATCGACGTAGCCGGGCAGCATCACGCCCAGACCGGGGTCCGTGGTCGAGGCCGCGTTGGCCGCCGAGGGATTGCCCAGCGAGCAGGCGCAGGGGCCCGTGCTCGCCTTCGACTCTCCGTCCGAAGAACCCGGGTCACCGCCTCCCGGCGCCGAGGCTACAGGCAGCGGATAAGCGTCCGGCGGGGGCGGTGGTGCGATCATCGCCCGTGCCGTGCTTGCGGTTGAAGCCCGAACACACATAAAGCGGCGCGCGCGGCAGGCCCGCCCCGCCGGATGTGGCTGGAGTGTGGCCGGGCAGGCTCGCCACGGGCTTGACGTACCAGTGGGCCTCGTCGACGGCGTCGGGCACGTTGACCGCCAGCGGGCCCACGGAGCCGCCCTCTTCGCCGTAGCCCGGGGCTAATGTTGCAGCCGCGTCGCGACTGCCATTGACCACATGCAGCAAAGTCGCGGGCTCACTGAGGAAGGGCCGCCACGTCGTCTGGCGCGTGGAGTCGCCCTGCTCGTCCATGGCCGGGGCACCCGTGGTGTTGCCCGAGCCGTCCAGGGCCAGCTCGTAGACGCTGCACGCCGCCGGGCCGTCGGGTATGCAAAGTGTGGTGCGCGGCATGGCGGGCGGCGTGACGCCGTTGCCGCTGCCGATGCCGCCGAACGTCCCGCTGCCCAGGGTCAGGTCGGAGTCATCGACCGTGCGCAGGAAGGATTTCACATAGGCTGTGTAACAGTCTCGTGCGAAAGGCACTGCCTTTTGCACGACAAATCCAGCAGGACGACGCCGTTGATCCGGGTCAAACCCGTGTGATCGGCCAAGAAGGGCAGCCAGGTGGCGAATTGTGTGCCCCGCTAAGCAGTCGCCAGATCACATCATCGAAAGGCTCGTTTGATAACGCTGCAATACCAGTGCCCCTAAGACCAGCAAGCTTGACATGATTATTGATGAAATCGACAATCTCCTTGGGCGACTCCTGTTCAAGAGCAACTGTAATGGCGTCCTCTCTGTTCATCGTGGCCGCGCTGTCGTCTATCAGGTCGTGAATCTCATCTGCGAACGGGCCGATGACAACAAAGAAGGAGCACCCGGCATCCAGCAAAGCTGCTGCAAACAGTCTCATCTTTCGATGAGTAACTTCGATTCGTATTCGGCTAGACACGATCAAACATCCAACATCTACCAAGTCGATTGTGTGAAGGTCGTCCGGGTCATTAATGCGTCGCCATTGCATAGCTCACCTCGCGGAAGCTACGAATCCAGCTCCCCTCTACGGATCTTTCGGATATTCTCCTTGAACGCCCTAATCTCTATTTGAAGATGGCGGATGCGCGCTAGTTGTTGCGCCCTTATCAACTCTGGCGGCAAATGTTCCATTCCTGGCATCACGGTTGGGCAGGACATGAAACTATACAGTTTCTGTTCGTGCTTGGCACTTTGTACTTCATAGGATCGAATTGCCCTCAATTGCGCCCGGGTCAAAGCGATTTTAGGTACACTGATCTTCACTAACCGCCCGAAAACCCAAATCTGAATCACTGCGGCAAAGGCCTGTCCCATGACTTCGTCTTGGGCGTCCTCGTCGTCCAGAAGCGCGTTGATCGCATCGGTGCACTTCCTTGCTGTCACGCCGGGAGTTACGCTTTCCTCCAGATAAGCCTTATATGCCTCGGCCACTACATCACCGAGATTCAGCGCTCCTTTGTACGCCGGTACAAGCGGTATCCAGTTTTCGGGGTCCGCTGCTGCCCGAACAGCCGCCTTCGTGCTTTCGATGATAGCGGTGCCCGTCTTATCCGCAATTCGAGTCAGCCTCCCGAGTAGGTCGAGCGTCGCTACGCCAACCTTTTTGCCGTTTCCGCTTGGAGAACCAGATCCACCGCCGATCTCGCCGATCGCGCCCGGCGTGTCGAGTACGTGCTGTGCGCTACGACCAACGGCTTTCACAAAATCCTTCACACCGGCGGACTTGTCAGCATCCTTGCTCCAGGGAGCTACAAGGTTTCCACCGGAGACCTTCTTGATTCGGTTGTCCACCATTTCGGCGCCCGTGTCTATGACGGAGTCCAGCCAGCCTATGCCAGTTCCACCCAGTATGATCCCGCTGTTGGGGTCCATGTAGCGCGGCTTGCTCGCTCCCGTGCCGGGGTCCGTCGTCGAGGCCGCGTTGGCCACCGAGGGATTGCCCAGCGAGCAGGCGCAGGGGCCCGTGCTCGCCTTGGATTCGCCGTCCGAAGAACCCGGATCGCCGCCTCCCGGCGCCGAGGCCATAGGCAACGGATAAGCGTCCGGCGGGGCCGTGGTGCGATCCTCGCCCGTGCCGTGCTTGCGGTTGAAGCCCGAACACACATAAAGCGGCGCGTGCGGCAGACCCGGACCGCCCGAGGTCGCCGGCGTATGGCCGGGCAGGCTCGCCACGGGCTTGACGTACCAGTGAGCTTCGTCCACGGCGTCCGGCGCGTTGATCGCCAGGGGCCCGACGGAGCCGCCCTCTTCGCCGTAGCCCGGGGCTAATGTTGCAGCCGCGTCGCGACTGCCATTGACGACGTGCAGCAGGGTCGCGGGCTCACTGAGGAAGGGCCGCCAGGTGGTCTGGCGTGTGGAGTCGCCCTGCTCGTCCATGGCCGGCGCGCCCGTGGTGTTCCCCGAACCATCCAGGGCCAGCTTGTGCATCGTGAAAGAGGAGCTACCGATGTCGGGCTTGGCTGGAGGGACCGGCTTTCATCAATGCCATAGTTCCTGCATCAATATCAGCGATCTCAATGGCGGCGAGCCGCATCTGACTGTCAAGTCCGAAACTGACCCTGCCGGAGGACACCCATATTGGACTGTTTCTTCCGTCGCCCCCCAACTCCAGACGCACGCCATCGCTGTAACATTGCAGTGCAAGTGCCGAGGGGACATCTTCTATTAATAGCGGGAACACACGGCTTTCGTCCAGGTCGTTCCACATCTCAGTGGGGGCTGCCGGCTGCACACAGCGAGTCCCGTCCAAGCGGCGAGGCATCGGGGATTCAATATGTGTGACTTCCTCCTTGAAGGAAACCAAAGCCATATAACGCAGGCCGCCGTTGTGTAGAAAATTGAGTTCCAGATGCGTATTGTCGAGGTCTCCCGTACGCCACATGAAACCGGAGCCGTCGGATTCGTCAAACTTGACAATCCAGGGAACAACACCGTCGATTGCAATTTCCGGAACCGCATGGTCATAGAATCGCGAAAAGTGAAGCATACGTACTCCTCAATCAGATGGAATAGGGAGTGTTATCTGGTTCCTTTATACAAGGCATGAATCACGTTCGGGTTCTTATGCTGGTTGCCCCATTAGCAGCGTCAGGTTGTGTCGCGGGGCTCGGTAGAATCAGGGCGTCCTGATTGGAGCCTGCCTTGAATTTCGACAACTTTCCCTCCACTACACGCTCGTTTGAGCGGCGCTTTTCCTCTGAAGCTCAGTGCGAGGCGTACCTTTTCTCCCAGAAGTACCCCGATGGCTTTGTCTGCGAGCGCTGCGGCTCGGTGGCCGCGCCTTGGCGCATCCTATCGCGCCATTGCCTCCTTGAATGCCGCGACTGCGGGCAGCAGATCAGCCTCACCACCGGGACGATCTTCGAGAACACCAAGAAGCTTCTCTGCGACTGGTTTCGCGCGCTCTTTGAAGTCGCCGTGCACAAGACCGGTGTTTCAGCCGCCCACATCGCCCGCGTCATGGGCTTTTCCGAGAACACCGGCCTGAACTGGCTGCGCAAGCTGCGCGCCGTCACCGTCAACCCCGAGCGTGCGCCGCTCAGTGGCGAGGTCGAGGCCGACACGATTTTCTTCAAGGTGCAGGACGAATACGGAAAGGGTGTCGAGGTGCCCGTCGCCGTGGCCATCGAGGTTGAGCGCAACATCGACAAATGGGGCCGCGAGCACGCCATGCCCGGCCGCGCCCGCATGGGCTTGCTGGAGAACCAGAGCGCAGAAGCGATGGGCGATTTTCTCAAGAAGAACGTCGCCAGGCGATCCACGCTCGTGACTGATGGCGGCACCGAGTTCATGGCCGATGCCGCGTCGCACGTGAAGCACAAACCGGAGGTGACGGGCCAGGACTGGGAGCGCGCCCGCGCGCCAATGGCGCGGCTGAACCTCTTCGTGGCGAACTTCAAGATGTGGTTGAGAGGCACGTACCACCAGGCGCCGCACGAGAGGTTATTGCAGTATTACATGGACGAACCCTGCTTCAGGCACAACAGAAGAAAGAGCAAATCGCCCCTGAAGCCGCTGCAAAGGCTATTGGAACCGGCCTGCCGCCTCAGAGCGCCCAAGTGGAGCGAGTTGCACAATCCCACCTTCAAGCCAACCTGACGCTTCTAATGGGGCAAC
>JABARW010000081.1 GCA_019186845.1 Planctomycetota bacterium
ACGCAAGGCATTGGCAGCCGCTATGAAGGAACTGACACCGGACTTCTGACCGCCCCGTAAGGCGGCGGGAGTTTTTGACACTATCTGTAAGCCACGCAGGACGGAAAATGGGCCGTGAGCATCTCGACATTCTGATGAACCGGGTCATTGACGGGGTTGCATCCCCCGCCGACCGCGAGGAGCTTGCCCGTGCCCTCGAAGCGGACCCGACCCTGCGCGCCGAATTCGACGAACTCAAGGCGGCCCACAGCTCCACACTGCTTCTCTTTGAGCGCCTTTCGCTTCCTGGAGAGTTCACAGGCCGCGTCATGCGCCGCGTGCAGCCGGACCACGTTCCTACGGACGCCGACCTCACGGCGATCATCGAAAGCAGCGACCTGCCCAAGGTCAGCGAGCCGACGCCCTCCCCGGCTCGCAACCTGCTCCACTCCCAGATGATCTGGCGGCGCAAGGCCAACCTCGCGGCGGTGCTTTCGAGTATTGGCGCCTTCTCCGCCGCTGCGGCTTTGCTGCTGGCCATCGGCATGTTGACGGGCATCGTCGGCCCCAGCCGCACTCCGCCACCTCAGGCGCCGGTGGCGGGCAAGCCGGAATCGCCCAGGCCTGCCGTGCGCGTGGACCCCGCACCGCAACCCGCAATTCATGAGGCTGCGCCCCCCGTCGAGGTGCCGCCGTCCCCTCAGCCTCGTGATATCAGCCCCGATCGCGAAGAAGACGAGGATGACCGCGAGGTCCCGCCTCCAGCCCCCGAACAGCCCCAAGGCGAGGTTCGTCGCGAGGTTGACACCCCCGCGCGCGAGCAGGAGGACCCTTCGCGTGAATTGCCGGGCACGGCTCCCGGACCCAGCGTTGAAACGCCCGAAGAACCCGCACAGCCCCCCACTCCCAGCGAAACTCCACGCACGACCGATGTGCCCGGCAAGAGCGGGCCTTCGGTTGAAGAACCCGAGCGCCGCACCGGCGGCGCCAGGGCCGAAGCCCCTGAGCAGCCCCTCTGGGGCCGCCTGGTCTCCATCAGTTCTGGCAACCTCAGTCTGGTGGATGAAAACGGCAAGACCCTGAAGATCTCCGACGGCACGGAGTTGCGCGTGGGCCAGCGCCTTCAGACCAACGTCAACGGCTTGAGCGTCCTGGGCCTGTCTCTGGGCGGTTATGTCGCAGCCGGCCGCAAAACCACATTCGTTCTGACCCGCAACGGCATCACCCTGGAAGAGGGTGAGCTGGCTGTCGATTTTGACGGCAGCCGCGGCCAGCAGCTCCAGGTCGCCTTTGACGCCTACACCCTGGCGCTGACGCGCGGCACCCTGCTGCTCGAGAAGAAAACGCGCCGCAAAATGGCGATTTCCCAGTCCGCCGGTGTAGCGGCCCTGCGCCACGGTGAAAACAGCCTTTCGCTTGAAGGCAGCCTCGAAGTGGATGTCGAGTTCGGGAAGATGCCGGCCTCCGCCCGTGCCCGTGCCGTAGTCCTGCCGGACTGGTGCGGCAATGCCCGGGCCGAGATTTCGCTGTCACGCGTGGAAAAGCTGCTGGCCGAGCGCAGGTACTCCAGCAGCGTTGATCGCCGCCTTCGCTCGGTTATTGCCACCGTGAGCAAGGTTCCCGTTTCCACGGAACTGCTGGTGGCATTCCTGCGCCGCGTCCTGGAAGAGCCGGCCTTCAGCGTGCCTGACCTGGTCTCGATGCTGGAGTCCCTCGTTGAAGCCCTCAACTCCATGCCCGAGCTTACGGCCAACACCGCTTTGCAGCTTGCCGCTGAGTCTCTGTGCGAGTGCAAGAGCCTGGCGGACTGGGTCCGGCGCTTTGACCTCGTGCGCGCCAATTGGCTCAAGCGCGAGGCCAAGGAAGCCCGCAAGCCCGAGCACAAGGTCGAAGGCAAAGGCGACTCCGGCGATGTCAAGGACGCTACTCCCGGCGCCGACGAAAAGCGCGGCAAGGACCAGGCCGGCACCCAGGGCAAGTAGCCGTGGCTGCATGCGCTGGGCAATTCGCCAACTCACCTCCAGCCTGTGATTTCGATTGAGCAAACGACTGCCCTTACGGCGGTGCTAGACTGCCGCCATGGGCGAACCCTATTCCAGCGAGGCTCTGGCGGAGAAGTACCTCACGGCCGTTGACCACTTCTGTGATGCGGTTCTTTCAGTGCCGCCGGACAGGCTGGATTTCCGCAACAGCCCCGACTCGTGGAGTTCTCGCGAAATCGCCTTTCACGCCGCCGAAGTGGACCAGAATCTGGGCGTTCGTCTGCGCCGCCTGCTGACGGAAGACCATCCCGTGCTGGCGGGTGTCAACCTGCAGGGCTGGGTGAACGCCCTGAGGCCGGCCCAGCTTGACGTTGCGCTCGCCATTGACTCACTGCGCGCCTCCAGCGCCATAAACGTGGCTTTAATTGAGACACTGGAGCCTTCCAGCCTCCGCCGCATGGGCCGCCACAGCGAGGGGCATGACGTCAGCGTGCAGGGCCTCTGCCTGTACATGGCCTTGCACCTGGAAAGCCACGTGCGACAACTGGCTCGTGTAAAGACGGCCTGGCAGCGCCAAGACCTGCACGGCACGGCCTGAGGGCCACCTGACGCTGATTACGCCTAATGTTACCCCTGCGACATCTGCCACTGGGCCGGATTGACGTACTCCTTGCTCACGCACCAGGTGTTGGCCATGGAGTCATGCCACGTGCGTTTCTGCGGATGGAAGCCCGCCCAAATGTAGCCAAGCATCAGGCCGCAGCTGGACAGAATCGTCGCGAAGTAGCGCCCCGTGGCCTGGCCAAACCCGGGATACATGCCGTATTGATCAACGACGCGCAAACCAACGGCAAGCTTGCCCAGTGTCGCTCCCTTCTTGCTGTGCATCAGGGCGAAGTACATCCAGTAGGAAAGAATCGAAACAATGTTCACGATCATGGATACCGAGAGCTCGGCGGAAGCCTGAGCTGCCGTCGGCGTGCTTCCAAAGGAAGTCTGGGCAATCGCAGGCAGGCCAAAAGCCAGCCGCAAGACCAACTGGAGCACCTGTAACGGAATGCCCACAATCAAGCCGTCAATGAACGCAGCCCCAAACCGGATCCAGAACCCGCCGAAGCACTCCGTGGGCAGGTAGGGAGGCGGAGTGTAGCCATAGGTCCCCGCCATGCCCGACATCGAACCAAAGGGCGGGGGGTACTGTCCGTAGCCCTGTTGAGCGAAACCTGATTCCTGAACGTAGCCTTGAGGCGGGTATACTGGCTGTTGGGGATAGGCGGGCTGGGGCGGGTATCCCTGCGGGGATTGGCCCTGACCATACCCGGCGCCGCCTTGATTGTAGTCCTGTCCGAATCCTGGCCCGCCCATAAGTCCTCGCTCAAGGAGATGTCACCGCAAAGACTGCGAACAACGCAGAGTAGAAGATCAACAGGAACCCCATGAGGCTGACGTGAACCACGGATATCCAGTAGGCCACCTTGGTCATCAGCTCACCCGACGGATCCATGATGCCCTGGCGCATTTCCTCAAGATCAGTCCGCGCCATGAAGAACGCAATGATGCCACATACAAAACAGATCGCAAAACTGCAGACCGCCAGCACCACCAGCACCACCGCGCGATGAGGCTTGATCCAGCCTGTCGCCCCGCCCAAGGACAGCAAGTCAGGGGCGCCGTAACCTTGAGGATAGCCATGGACCTGGCCGGGATAACCCATGGGGTATAGCGACGCTGATCCGTATCCGGACCATTGGCCCTGATACTGTGGAATTGCTCTGGTCTGATAGGGGCCGGGAGCCGCAATGAAGTCGGGCTGGGCCGGCAGGTTGCTCCAAGCCAACGAAAACGACCGTGGGTCGGATCTTCGGGGCGTCTGCTCCCCAGGGGGGCGCTCGCTTGATTCAGAGCCGCTCATGTTCCAGTTCCATGAACTGGAACAAGTATAGCCGCGCTTTGGAGACGGGGTTGTTACAAAAAGAAGGCGCCTGCGCCGCAGCGCAGGCGCAGGATTGGTGCGGGACTACTTCTTGACATGGGCCTGGAGTTTTTCGCAGGCGCGCATCCAGCTCAGGGTCTGCTCAAGTTCTTCGCGGCGGGCTACATCTGTGGTTTCGGCCAGCTGCTTGATAACGGCTTCGATATCAGCAGCCTTGACCCATTGGGCCTCTTCAACGGCCACGGCCTTTTCGCTGAGGATCACGACGTGGTTGTCAGCCACCTCAAGAAATCCCGACTGCACGGCATAGTTTCGCCGCCGGACTGGATACGCACCTCGCCAGTACCCAAGCGGGTCAGCATGGGGGCGTGGCCGGGCTTGATGCCAAGCTCGCCGTCCCAGGCGCGAGCCGTAACGGCTGTAGCCTTGCCCGAATAAAGTGGCTTCTCCGGAGAAATCACGTCAACAGTCATTTCAGCCATCGGGGTTCAACTCGCTTCGCTCAGGGGCGCAGGATGCGGCCCTGGCCATCCGTTGCGCCTTCGTTGGTGAGGATCAGAATGCCGTCAATGATAGACCAGATGTAGCCGATGCAGATGAAACTGGTGAGCAGCTGGGCAATACCCGTGCCGATGTGTCCTGCATAGATGCGACCAATACCCCCCAAGCCAATGATCAGCGGCAGAAACTGTAAACCGCCGGCAATCATCTTCTGCTTGTCGGAGTAGGGAATTCCGGTCTTCGGATCCACGCCGTAGGGAGCGTTGGGGTCCGCCATCTGCGCCTGCTGCGGAGGATATCCACCTGCCATGAGGGCTCCTTAGTTGGGCCGAAGCGGGCGCCCCTGGGCGTCCGTCTGGTTGTCACCGACGAGCAGCATGATCCCGTCGATCAAGGGCCAGATCGCCCCCATGCCGCAAGTCAGCCAGACCACGGCAATCTGCGCAATCGCCAGGCCCGTGTGCCCGGTGTAGAAGCGTCCGACAGCAAACCCGCCCAGCAACAACTGCAGCAGGCCGGCGATCATCTTCTGCTTGTCAGAGTATGGCAGGCCCGTCTTGGGGTCATAGCCGTAAGGCGCATTGGGATCAGCCATCATGGGCTGGGGCTGCGCATAGCCCTGCGGCTGGCCGTAGCCCTGAGGTTGCTGCTGAGGAGGATATCCACCTGCCATAGTAGTCTCCGACGTCGAGCAAAGTCGTGCCATTATGCACACGCCACCGGGGCGCTGCACGCGCAAACTAGCCCTGCATCTTCTTGGCCGCCTCCATCACTTCTTCGATGCCGCCCTTCATGTAGAAGGCCTGCTCCGGCAGCGAGTCATACTTGCCACTGACCACTTCCTCGAAGGACCTGACGGTGTCGTCAAGCTTGACGTAGCGGCCTTCCACGCCGGTGAACTGCTGGGCGACGAAGAAGGGCTGGCTGAGGAACTTCTCGATGCGGCGGGCGCGGTTGACGATGATCTTGTCGGCGTCGCTCAGTTCGTCCATGCCCAGAATCGCGATGATGTCCTGCAGGCTCTTGTAGCGCTGCAAAATGCCCTGCACGTCGCGGGCGACCTTGTAGTGCTTCTCGCCCACAATCAGCGGGTCGAGCACGCGGCTGGTCGATCCGAGAGGGTCCACCGCGGGGTAAATGCCTTTTTCCGAGATCTTGCGGTCAAGCACGGTCTTGGCGTCCAGGTGGGCAAAGGCCGTGGCGGGTGCGGGGTCCGTCAGGTCGTCTGCCGGCACGTAAATGGCCTGCACCGACGTAATCGAGCCGCGGTCCGTTGAAGTAATGCGCTCCTGCAGCGCGCCCATCTCGGTGGCCAGCGTGGGCTGGTAACCCACGGCGCTGGGCATGCGGCCCAGCAGGGCCGACACTTCCGAGCCTGCCTGCGTGAAGCGGAAAATGTTGTCCACGAACATGAGTACGTCAGTGCCGTAAGTGTCGCGGAAGTACTCGGCCATGGTCAGGCCGGAAAGCGCCACGCGCAGACGCGCGCCTGGCGGCTCGTTCATCTGGCCGTAGCAGAGTACGGCCTGGTCGAGCACCGTCTTGTTGCTGCCGTCCGGCTTCTTGCCGATGATGGCTTCCTTCATTTCAAGCCAGAGGTCGTTACCCTCGCGCGTGCGTTCACCCACACCGCAGAACACCGAATAGCCGCTGTGCACGCGGGCAATGTTGTTGATCAACTCCATGATCACGACGGTCTTGCCCACGCCGGCCCCGCCGAACAGGCCTACCTTGCCGCCTTTGGCATAGGGCTCCAGCAGGTCAATGACCTTGATGCCCGTCTCGAATACCTGGGTCTTGGTGCCCAGCGATTCATAGCGCGGCGGCTTCTGGTGGATGGAGCGGCGTTCCTTCGTGGCCGGCGTGGGGCGGCCGTCTACGGCGTCGCCCAGCAGGTTGAAGATGCGGCCCAGGCACTCATCACCCACGGGCACGGAAATCGGTGCGCCCGTGTTCTCGACGGGCATGCCGCGCGTGAGACCGTCGGTGCTGCTCATGGCCACGGCGCGGATCTGGTTGCGGCCGAGGTGCTGCTGGACCTCGAGCGTGATGTTGATGTTCTTGGCCTCGTCCCGGATCTTGAGGGCGGAGTAGATCTCGGGCGCCTGCTCCTGGGGAAACTCAATGTCAACGACAGGTCCGATGACCTGCACAATCTTGCCGGCGACGGGCATGGGTATCCTCTAATCGATGTTCAAACGGCCAATAGCGGCGCGCGATACTAGCGAGCCGGGGAAGCGTTGCAAGCGCGATGGTAGGCGGGAAAGTCGCAATGTTTGCCACCCCGGCCAGTCATGACCGGGCACGGGCGATGCCCGCTATGCCAACAACCAGGCCGCGACGAAAATCGCGCCGAACACGACGCTAATGACTCCGTTGACCGTGAAGAATGCCACGTTCACACGCGAGAGGTCGTCAGGCTTCACGAGCGAGTGCTGATAGGCCATGCCCACCAGCATGACAAACGGCGCAGCCCAAACGAGCTTCTCCAGACGCGTATAGACCCCAACTCCCTGGCCATAGGCCGCGAACCCTGGGTCCATCAATGAAGAAACAAAGGAAAAGAACAGCAAGAAGCTCGTCAGGTGCATCAAGACAGCAATGCTGAGCGCCTTTCTTCTTCCGAGTGCAGCAGGAATCGAGCGCAGCTTGTTCGCTCGGTCAAACTCGTCATCTTGCAACGCATAGATCACGTCAAAGCCAGCGACCCAGAACATGACCGCCGCGCCGAGTAACCATGGCGAAAGCTCCGCCACGGCGCTCCATCCAATTCCTTTGCGGTAACCCCACTCGCCAAGCAAGTTCAGATGGTTGAAGATCGTGTGCGTCCCTTCAGGGTCCGACAAGCTCCGCACAGCAACCCAAGCACCAATCGGCGCAAGTCCCAACGACGCACCCAGAACAATGTGGCAAAGCGCCGTGAACCGCTTGGTGAACGGATACAACAGCATCAGCGCCACAGGAATCGGACTGAGCGCAAGAACGACGTCTCCAAGAAACCCGCACGCGCCGAAATACAGTGCAGCCGACGCCAAGGCAAAGGCCCAGGCCGCGCGAAGCGACAGCTTTCCCGCGGGAATCTCGCGCTGAGCCGTGCGCGGATTGAGCGCATCGATCCTGCGGTCAAGAATGCGATTGACTGCCATCGCGAAACTGCGCGCACCGACCATGCAACACACGATCAGCAGCAGCACAATCCACGAATACGGCACGTAGAGCGGAGCCTCAACTGCGCGTCCGCCCTGCATGGGGCCGTGCCACTCACCGGTTAAGCGTGTTGGCACAGCATAAGCCGCCACCATGCCCGCTATCGCAAACGGCAGAGCGAACACCGTGTGCGAAAGCTTCACAAAACTGGCGTAAGTGCGAACGGTCGAAAGCATTGGCCGCAAAATAACAGCAGACGCTGCGACGGAACAGAAGCCCCAGGAGTCATGGGCCTTCAGACCGCGCTCAGGACGTAGGCGCCGTGCAAACCCGTCACGCTCGCCGCATCGTGCAGGATGCGGCGCGGCAACCGACACCCCGCCACAAGATCCTGGCGCTGCCTTCCCGCGGCCATGGGCGCAAACACCTGGCCCTGAAGCATGAGCACGTTCACTACGGCCTGGAGTGCGCCGGCAGTGGGAAAGTTCCCGAAATTGCCGCGATGGGAAAGCTCCGGCGCCGCCAGACGCTTTGCCAGGACGCGGCTGCGCCCGTTCTCCAACGTGAAAGCTCTCCTGCTTCCCCCGCGGCACGACGTCACCAGATCGACGCCCGCAAGGTTCAGGTCGTCCAGCATCTCGCGGCCGGTGTCGTGGCGTGCGACCCGGGCCTGTTCCACGCGTGCCAGAGCTCGGCGCGGTCCCCCCTCGCGCTCAAGCAGTAACACGGCGCCGCCATCGCCGGGGATGGCGCGGCCTTCGCCGCTCCAGGGATCGCAGCCCGCCGTGGGCCCGCTTTCCACGTAGCGGAAGTGGGAAGCGAACTCGTGCAGCAGGCCTGTCAATTCGTCGGCGCCCCCCACCAAAATGGCGTCCGCCCGGCCGCACTCCAGCTGACTCAGGGCGGAGGACAGGGCCGCCTCGAACGACACATCGCGCTGGGAAAGCGTCAGATTGACGCCCGTGGCACCGATGTCCAGCGCGACCTGGCTGGCCAGAATGCCGTGCACGCTGCTCATGAACGCCAGAGGGCTCGCGTGCCGCTGCCCGTTCTTGAGCCAGCTGTCGATGAACTCCTGCGTGGTGCCTATGGCTCCGTAAGCCGTGCCGAAAACCACGCCAAGCCTTGACGCGTGAACATCGCCTCGCTCTGGCTGCAGGCCCGCCATGTTCAGGGCCTGCCGCGCGCTCACGGCCGCCATGCGTATCAGCCGGTCCATGCGCCTGAGCTTGCGGGGATCGATCAGGCCTTTGGCGTCGGGCGCCACGGCGCGATAGGCAGGGGCGATGGCCTTGGCTCCGCCCATGCGCTCGAATTCGTGCATGGCGCAGGCGTTGACCCCCTGCTGCATAGCAGCCTTGAACGCCTCGGCGCCGCTGCCCAGCGCGCTGACGACTCCGATGCCCGTCACGACCGCGCTCATGGCCGGTCTCCCGCAGTGAACACCAGTGCCGCGTTGTTGCCGCCAAAGCCAAAACTGTTGGAAAGCACATGCTGCAGGCGCGGCGCAGGCCTGGCCTGCGTGACCAGGTCCAGGGAGTCATCCTGCGCCTTCTGCAGGCCCAGGTTGGGCCAGAGCCGCCGGCGCTGCAAAGCCAGAACGCAGAGCACAGCCTTGATCGCGCCCGAGGCCGCCAGCGTATGGCCAAAGTAGCGCTTGGTCGAACTCACAGGCACAGCGCGCGTGCTAAATACGCGCGCGATGGCCAGGGCTTCCACTTTGTCATTGTCCAGCGTTCCCGTGCCGTGCGCGCTGACAAATCCGATGTCGGAGGGCGCAAGCCCGGCATCAGCCAGGGCCTGTTTCATGGCGGCCTGGGCCCCGAGACCCTCGGGGTGCGGCGCGGTCAGGTGGTGTGCGTCACAGGAGTGGCCATAGCCGGTCAACCAGGCCAGCACCCTGGCCTGGCGCGCCCTGGCATGGGCCTCAGACTCCAGCACCAGCATGCCCGCGCCCTCCCCCACGCACATACCCTTGCGCGCGGCATCAAAGGGCCGCGGCCCCTCAGGGCTCATCACGCCCAGGCTGGCAAAGCCAAGAAAGGCGATACGCGAAAGGCTGTCGGCGCCGCCCGCCAGCATCACCTGGGCCTGTCCCGAGGCAATGCGGGCGGCCGCGAGTCCCAGCGCGTTGGCGCCTGACGAACAGGCCGTCATCAACGAGGCCATGGGCCCGCCCATGCTGAACTCGCGGGCGATGGCATCACCCGAGTTGGCCCCGTCGTGCACAAAGAGGCGGTCAAGGTGGGAGGGGCTGGCGCGGCCATGGCTCGCGGCCTGTGCTGCACAGTCGAGGTAATAACTCTCGCTGGAGAGTGTGCCGCAAACGCTCTGCCCCAGGTAGACACCCGCGTTGCGACGCGCCATGTCGGGCAGTGCCGCCATCTGGAGCGCCTCGGCCGCCGCCACAAGCGCCAGCAGGTCGCTGCGCGAAAGGCGGCCGGCCTCCCGTGCCGAAAGCGGGCGCACCAGCCTCGCAAAGTCGGCTCGCAGGTCTCCGCGATACTGCCCAACGGGGTACTCGCGCGACAGCTCGCTGTCGAAAAGCGTCAGGTCGCCTAAACCGCTGCGCTCCTGGTCCAGCGCGGCTTCAAGCGCCGAAACATGGGCCCCGACGGCGCCCACGAAGCCGAGCCCCGTGATTGCGATTCTTGGGCTGGGCATGATTACTTCTTACGGTTTTCGCTCACAAACCTGGCGAGCGAACTGAGGCTGGAAAAGGCCGTCTTGCCCACGTCCGACGAGCCGATCTTGGCACCGTAGGTCGTTTCCATGAGCATGACCAACTCCAGGGCGTCCACGGAATCCAGGCCCAGACCCTCGCCAAACAGGGGGGCGTTGGCATCTACCGACGCGGGGTCAACATCCTCGAGATTGAGGTGATTGATGATCAGGTTCTTCAGCTCATCCACTAGCGCTTGCACGGACCCACCCTCTGGTTGGAACCCCCTTTCAGTTATGCCGCGCGCGACTTGGCCTTGCAAGCCTTCCGATGAACTGCCAAGGTTAGGCAGCCAATAACGTTTGAACCTCAATCAACCACAGGAAGGCCACTTGCAACGTACAGCTCTCATCACCGGTGCATCCAGGGGGATAGGCCGGGCCATTGCCCTGCATCTCGCCCGAGATGGCTTTGACATCTGGGCCAACTACGCCACGGGCCGGGAGGCCGCCCAGTCTCTCTGTCATGAGATTGAAGCGCTGGGGCGCAAGGCCAAGGCCCTTGGGTTTTCCGTGCGCGACGGCAAGGCTGTCAGGGCCGCGCTGGAGCCCCTGATTGAACAAGACGGAGTACCCCACGTCATTGTCAGCAATGCGGGCGTGACCAAAGACGGCCTCATGGCCATGATGAGTGACGAAGAATGGTCCAGCGTGATCGAAACCAACCTCACAGGTTTCTTTCACGTCACGCGCGTCTGCCTGCGCGAAATGCTGCGCAAGCGCGCGGGGCGCATCATTGCCATTTCGAGCCTCAGCGGCGAAGCCGGCAATGCGGGCCAGGTCAACTACGCCGCCAGCAAGGCCGGCCTTATTGGCGCCTGCAAGGCCCTGGCCAAGGAAGTCGCCAAGCGCAGCATCACCGTCAATGTCGTGGCGCCGGGCTTCATCGAGACTGACATGGTCAAGGATCTGCCCAAGGACGAACTGGCCAGACAGGTGCCCCTGCAGCGCTTTGGCAAAGCCGAAGAGGTCGCCGCCGCCGTGAGCTTTCTGGCCAGCGACTCCGCGGGCTACATCACGGGCCATGTCCTGAGTGTCAACGGCGGCATGTACATGTAAGAGCCCCATGTCTCTATGGATTGCCATCTTCGAGCAGGTACGTTCGCGCCGGTGGCTGCTGCCGCTGGTGCTGTCCTTGACGGCGGGACTCTCGGCCCTGGGGGCGTTGCAGCTTCGATTCACTGAAGACGTCTTCGAGCTCCTGCCCCAGAAAGACCCGACGGTTGTGGAAGGGCGCCTGGCTCTGACACGTTTCAGGGCCCTGGAGCGCATCGTCATTGACGTCGAAGCGCCTGACACGGCCGCCGTCGTGGCAGGCATTGACCAGATTGCCGCGCAACTGGCCCAGACACCCGGCATTTCCAAAGTGACGTCAAAACTCAGTGACGACGCCCTCGTCGATATCGCCCAAGCCTACGAAGGAAAAGTCCCCCTGCTCTTCGACGAGGCCATGGAGGCCGACGTCGAGCGCCGTACGAGCGCGGCGGAGTTCACCCGCCGGCTCCAGGAGTTCGTGGAAGGAGCCGAGGGCAAGGGCGGCATCCAGGCCACCACGGCCCAGTTCAGGCGTGATCCCTTTGCGTTCCAGGAGCTCATGCTTCGGCGCTTTGACCGCCTGAACTCCGGCTTTGAGGCACGACTGGTGCGCGGCCACCTGATCAGCCAGGACGGCCGCCACGGGCTGCTCATCGCCGAGGCCTCCGTCCCGGCCTCCAACACGCGCGAAGGCCGCCGCCTCATGGCCGACATCGACGGCCTGTTTTCACGGCTGCCAAACGGCACAAGGGGGCGCGTCATTGGCGGCCACCGCAGTGCGGCTGACAACGCTGACGTCATCGAGTCCGACATCAAGCTGACCGTCGCCACCAGTGTGCTGGGCGTACTGGTGGTGTTTCTGCTGGCGTTTCGCAGCCTGTGGCCCTTCGCAGCGACACTTTGTGCCGTGGGCATGGGCTTTGGCGTGGCCATGGGCACCCAGGGGGCCACAGCAGGCGTGCTGTCAGCCATCACGGCAGGTTTCGGCGCGGCCTTGCTGGGCATCGCCGTGGACTACACGATCCACCTGGCAACGGCAGTCTCCGCCGCGCCACAAGGCGGCGCTGCCGATCGCATCAGGAGCGCCCTCGCCCACGTCGCCCGGCCCAACAGCATGGCCATGCTGACCACGGCACTGGCGCTCAGCACGCTCTGGGCCTCCCGCTTTGCGGGCATCTCGCAGCTGGCGGAGATCGCGGTCGTCGGGGTGGTGTTTGCCTTCCTGTTCGCCATGTTTCTGGGACCGGTCCTGCTGGCGCCCTTTGCACGCCGACCGGCGAGGCCCAACCCGCTCGAAGCCGGCGTTCGTCTGGCCGTTCAGTCGCGCCGGCGCTGGCCGCGCGTCTCCATTGTGGTCTGTGCGCTGGCCACGCCCCTGCTTGCCCTGGGGCTGGTCCACTTGGGCATCGACGGTGACGTGACCCACCTCGACGGCAAGAGCCAGGACACCCGCGAAGCCGAAGAGCTGGTCGCCGCCACCTATGGCGGCGCCACGCTGCGGCGCACGCTGCTGGTCAGCAGCGGCCCCAACCTCGAATCGGCCCTGCTGGCCAATGACAACGTGGCAAGCGGCTTGAGGGCCGTTGCGGCCGCACGCTTTGAGAGCCTGGCCTGGGTATTGCCGGCCCGGCAGACGCAACAGGCCAACCTGGCGCGCTGGAGGGCCTATTGGACGAACGCGCGCATCGAGACGCTGAAGCAGCGCATGGCCGGCGTCAGCGTGGTGCGCCACACAGAACAGGGCGAGCGCCGCATCAGCTTCACGCGCGAGCGCGTGGAGTCCTATTTCGCGGAGTTCTTCGCCGTGCTCACCCCCCGGGGCGACCTGCCGTATCTTGATGCGTCAAGCCTGCGCGGGCGGCCGCTGTGGGACCTGATGCGGAACTTCGTGGCCGAGTCCGGCGGCCAGGTCAGCGTGGCGACCCTTGCCATGCTGAGCGACCCCTCCGAAGCCGCGCCCGGCTCGCCGCAGGCAGTGGAAGTCGAAGGCCGCCGCCTTACCGAACTGAAGGCCCACGCCCCCGCGGCCCTGACGCTCAACCGCACACTGTTCGCCTCCCACATCGTTCAACTCGTGCGAGCCGACCTTTTTCTCCTCGGGGGGCTGTCGCTGCTGCTCGTGATACTCGTGCTCTGGTTCAGCTTTGGCAACGTAGCGGATGTCCTGACGGCACTTATTCCCGTAGGCGGTGCCATGGTCTGGACGCTTGGGCTCATGGGCTGGCTGGGCATTTCCTTCAACATCATCAACACCCTGGTCACGGTCCTGATTGCAGGGCTGGGCATCGACTACGGTATCTTCGTCGTCCAGACCTACCGTGAGAGTTTAAGCGCCGAAGACGCCAGCAGCCGCGTCGTCAAGGCCGCCACGGGCATCTCGGCAGCCGCGCTGACCACGCTGTTTGGCTTTGGCAGCCTGGCCTTGGCCGCCCACCCGGCCTTGTTTTCGGTGGGCATTACCACGACCATCGGTGTGCTGAGCGCGCTGCTGCTCTCTGTCGTGGTGGTGCCGGGCGTGATGGAACGGCGTCTGTTTCCCGCGGGGTCAGTCCATGTTTAGGAGATGCACCAAGATCGTTGCGAGCCTGGCGCTTGTGACCCTCAGCCTGGCCGCCTGTGCACAATCAGAACCGTACCGGCGCCTGGAACCGGGACCCGCAACGGAAGTTCCGCTGACGCGACTGGTCGAAGCCTACAACACTCGATGGCCGGCCCAGTTCAAAAGCAGCCAGACCGTAACCCTGGACTTTGGTCCGGTCACGCGGACCTTCAGCGCCCTGTTGATTGTCCAGCAGCCGGGGTGTTTTCGCCTGCAGGGCATGACCGAGCAGGGGCTCAAGATCTTCGATCTCGCGCGAGATGGAGCCGGCGACCACGTCATCTTCAAAGGCGACGACATGGGCGACCAGGCGGTGGCGCAGATTTCCCGCGACATCCAGCGCGTCTTCCTCGATGGCTTCATTGGGGTGCCCAGTGCCTCGACGCGGGGCTCTTTCCATTGGCTTGAGGGCAACACCCCCAGTCTCACACTACGCGCAAAACTGGCGGCCCAGGGGCAGAACCTGCTGGTGGATTGTACGGAACTGCGTGATGAGTCCGGGCGCCTGTACGCCCTTGACAGCTACGAGTGGACGGACGCCGGCGGATTTCACCATCCGCAGGTCATTGTCCTGCGTGACAGCGGCAGGCAGTCCGGCTCTTACCCCTACAAACTGACGCTCAAAATCAATGAACTGGCCAAACGGGCGGCCCCCTGGCCAGAAAAGACCTTCCGGCCAAAGGACTGAGCCCCACAGCAGGCAACCATGAATCTGAACCACACCCTCGATCAGGCCACTGTGAAGTTCGATGCTGCCCCCCAGGCGGTTCGGGCCACCCTCTGCTTTGCGGGCAGCGAGTTCTTCTTCGAGGGCCACTTCCCCGGCGACCCCATCGTGCCGGCGGTCATCCAGATCGACATCGCCCTTCGCCTGGCCGGTCGCGCCTTGGGCCGGACCCTTGCACTGCGCGAGGTTACCCGTGCCGTGTTCAAGCAGCCCGTGGGTCCGGGCCGGGAACTGAACTTTGACATCGAGCTGAGACCCGCCGAACAGGATCTGACGCGCATCAAGTGCGGCATCTCGTCCGGCGGTAACTCCATTGCGGAATTCGCCCTGAGGGCCTGTTGATTTTTCTTCGAACAAAGGGCCCTTGGACCGCGTAATAGTAGGCAGGCGCCGCACAGGCGCGTGCATGAGTCACACCGAGGGGTCCGACATGATAGACGTGCTTCGTCGTAAATCGTTGGCGCACAAGCTCTTGGTATCCTGCATGGCCCTCTTTGCCCTGGTGCTGATGGTCCGGGCACCGCTGGCCGCACAGGACAAGTCCAAGGATGACCCCACGGAAGCCAGCGACAAGGAGAAGCTGGAGAAGCTGGCCGCGAAGCAGAAGGCCATCCGGCAGCAGTTGACCGGGCTGCGCGACAGACTGGAGAAACTTCTGACCGAGATGTCGGCCAGCGAGGACCTCAACGAGCAGCGCCGCGTGCCGCAGTTGCAGGCCGCGCTCAAGCGCCTGGGCGAAATGGGCCTTGAGACGGACATGGAGAAGCTGGACGAGGAAATCCGCAACGGCAACGTCCGCACCGCCATGGCCTTGGGCGATTCGATCCAGAAGAAGATCGACGAGCTCATTGACCTGCTGGAGAACGGCCCGCGGGTAGGCGAAGACGAACGCATCAACGCCCTCAATGACCGCATCAAGGCGCTGGAAGACATGCGCAAGGAGCAGGAGGACATCCGCAAAGAGACAGCGGACCTCCGTAACAACGAGAACGCTCAGCGCATGCAGGACCTCGAGCGCAAGACCCGCGAAGCGCGTGAAAAGCAGGAAGACCTGCGCAAGCAGACCAACGACCTCGAGAAGCGCCGCGAATCCATCGACAAGCAGATCCAGGACCTCAAGGCCCTCAAGGAACAGCAGGAGCGCGCCAAAGAGCGCCTCGAAAAGCGCCGCGAGGAAGAACAGAAGGCATCCGGCGACCAGACCAAGAAGCTGGAAGAGGCTCTCGACAAACTCGAAAAGCTGGAGAAGGAAGCCCGCGACGCCAAGCAGCGCGACGAGAACATAGCCGCGCTGGACAACGTCATGAAGGACCTTGAACGCCTGCAGAAGGACGAGCAGGCGGTGCGCAGCCGCACGGCGGATGCCGCGCAGAAGCCCGAGCAGAAGGCGCTGGACGCCATCACGAAAGCGGAGGAGGAGCAGGGCGAGGCCTACCGCGCGACGCGCAGCACCAACGCTGAGCGCCAGGGCGCCAAGACGCCCCTGCCCAAGGAGCGCCTGGAGACGTTGAAGAACGAGCAGCAGCAGGCCATGGAGTCCATCAAGGAAGCCAAGGAAGCACTCGAGAAAACGCCCCAGTCCGCCCAGGCGCGCAAGGCCGCCGAGGCCCTGAAGAACGCCGAGGAGAAGTCTTCCGAGGCGCAGAAGGCCCTGGAAAACGGCGACTCTGACGGCGCCGAGAAGGCCCAGGCCGAGTCTTCCAAGTCTCTCAAGGAGGCCGCTGAGGCCCTGCGGCCAGAGGCTCTTGAAAACAAGGACGTCAAGGCGGCCAGCGAGGGGCAGGCCAATGCCCAGGAGAATGCCAGGAAGCTTGAAAAGGCCATGAAGAACCTGGCTGACGAAATCGCCCGCCAGCGCGAGCAGCAGGGAGCCGCCAACAAGGGAGAGGCCAACGAAGCTGATGCCGCTGTCGAAAAACTGGAAGAGGCCCAGCGCGCCATGGAACGCGCATCAGAGGCATTGTCCAAGGCGCAGACGGAGAACGCTCAGTCTGAAATGGGCAAAGCCCTGGAGTCCCTCAAGCAGGCTTCCGAGTCGCTCAAGAAAACCGAAGGCGCCAACGCCGAAGGCAAGCCTGACTACAAGTCCGCCGCCGAGCGCCAGAAGGAGCTTGCAGAAGACCTCAACAAACTGGCTGAGGAAATGAAGGACATTCCCGAGGCCAAGACCGACAGCGAAGGCATCAAGCAGGCCGTGGACAAGACGCGCGAGGCTGTGACGCCCTTCCGCAACGAGGAAGATTCGCGCCTGCGCAATACTGCCCGCCAGCTCGATGAGAGCCTGGAGAAACTCCAGAAAGAAATGGCGGACGGCAAGCAACCCAGCACCGAAAGCATGCGCGACGCCGCTGACCGCGCCCGCGCCTTCCAGAAGCAGGCGGAGTCCGCCGGCAACCCCCAGTCCAAGGAGGCCGCTCGCACCGCTGAAGACCTGGCCCGCCGCCTTGAAGAGGCCGCCGATGCCAGGGAGGGTACCCGTCAGGCCCAGGAAGGCATGAAGAACGCCGCCGAGAAGTCCGGCGAGGCTTCGCGTGCCATGGAGCAGGAAAAGGGCAGCGACGGCGTACGAAGCGAGCAGGATGCCATCGACCAGATTGCTCGCGCCAAAGACGGCCTCAAGCGCCGCATCGAAGCCGAGCGTGGCGCGCGCGGCATGGAATCAGCGGCGCAGGAGCAGAAGGACATGTCATCGAGGGCGTCGGAGGCCGGCGAGCAGATGGAAAACGCCGCCAAGGACTCCCAGAGCCCCGAATCCAAGGAGCGTAACGCCGGTGCCGCCAAGGACGCCAAGGATGCCGCCGAAGCCATGAAGAAAGCCGGCGATGCCATGCAGAAGGCAGCCGAGGCCTCGCGCAGTCCCCAGGGCAGCCCCCAGGGCGAAGACAAGCCTTCTGAGGCCAGGCAGCAGATGGGCGAGGCTTCCAAACAGCAGGCCGAGGCTTCCAAGAAGCTGGATGAGGCCATGCAGAAGCTGGAGCAGGAGCGCAAGGCCGTCGAGAGCCAGCAGGCGGAGGCCGCCAAGAAGCTGGCCGAAAATCAGGAGAACCTGGAAAAGCAGGCCAAGGACATCCGCGAGGCTGTGGAAAAGGGCGCCAAGGACAACGCGGCCAACCCCCAGCTTTCCGAAGCCGAGAAACAGGCCCGTGACGACCTGAAGCAGGCTGAAGAGGAGATGAAGAAGGCTTCCGAGAATCTCAAGAGCGGCGACCTCAAGCAGGCCCAGGAGAAGCAGGCCGAGGCCGCCAAGAAGCTCGATGACGCCATCGAGAAGATGCAGCAGGCCCAGAACGAGTCCATCACGCCTGAGAACCGCCGCAAGTTCGAGGAGCTCGAGGAGCGCCAGAAGAAGCTCGAAGAGAAGATGGATGAGTTCAACAAGGACCCCAAGAACGCCGAGAATCCCGCCGCGCAGCAGTCGGCTCAGGCGGCCCAGCGCGAGATGAAGAAGGCCAAGGAGAAGCTGGGCAAACAGAATTCAAGTGACGCCGAGCAGGACCAGAAGAAGGCCGAGGAAGAACTCCAGAAGGCCCAGAAGGCTCTGGAGGAGCAGAAGAACCAGTATGTGAGCCAGCAGCAGGAGCAGTTGCTGGTCAGCATCGAGGAAAGCCTCAAGGCCATGCGTGAGAAGCAGGTGGCCGTGAACAGCTCCACCCAGGAGGTGGACCTCGACAAGCGTCAGCAGGGCCGCTGGACGGCCGCCCTGCGCCGCCGCGCCAAGAAGGTGTATGAAGACCAGGACGAGGTGCGCTCCGTCTGCGATGAAGCGGTGGAGGCCCTGAAGAAGGGCAACTACGGCGGCTTCACCCGCAACATGGAACTGATCCAGCGTCTGCTGCTGGGCATTCTGGGCAACCTGGAAGGTCGCGAACCGGACACCGGCGAGGGCACCCAACTGGACCAACAGGAAGTGATCGAGAAGATCGACCGCATGCTCAAGGCCGTCGAGAACGAGCGCAAGCGCCTGGCCGAGAACCGCAACAAGAAGAAGCAGGACCAGCAACAGCAGCAGCCCCCGGGCCAGCCCGCACCGGAGCCCCTTGTTTCCAAGATCGCGGAAATGGAGCTGGTGCTTGAGGAGCAGAAAGCCTTGGGCGAAAAGATCCGCAATCTGGGCGAGCGCGCCAAGGAATACAACCGCGATGACCTGCCCGACTACTTCCGCAAGCTCTACGAGCGCTACAGTGCGGAACAGGCGGCCCTCAAGAAAATCTGGGATGACCTGCGCAAGGGCATCCCCGGCGGAGATGAAGGTCGCTGATCAAGGCAAAGGGCGGGAACTGGTGCAGATGTTTTGGCGTTCCATAAGATAGGACGAATCACCTGGAGAGAACCATGAAGCGTGTACTCCTCGCCATTGCCTTTGCCTCCATGTTGGGCGCTCCTTTGGCCGCGCAGGAACAGCCGCCGGAGGGTGAGAAGACCACAGAGGAGATGCTCAAGGAGCTTCACAAGCTCATGAAGGAAGCCTCCAAGGAGATGGAAGAGGCCGAGCGTGAGCTGGCCAAGGCATCGCTGCCCAGCGGCAAGGCTGACGTGCTGGCAGAGCGCATCAAGGCTTTGCGCGAGAAAATGGCCAAGGGCGAGATTGATGAAGTGCCCGAAGGCCTGCGCGAGTACCTGCGCAACCACCCGGAAGAGGCCGCCGAGGCCACGGGCAAGAGCGCCGACGAAATCAAGAAGATCGCCGAAAGCCAGGACGCCCTCAAGGAACTGCTCAAGAAGTCCCCTGAACTTCTCAAGAAGCTGGCCCAGAGCGAAGAGGCCATGGAGAAGGTCCTCAAGGGTCAGCAGGAAGCCGAGCGCAAGCTGGCCGAAACCCTCAAGAAGCAGCGCGAAGCAACGGAGAAGGCCGGCGATAAGGTCGACGAATCCATCAATATCGCCCAGCAACTCCGCCAGCAGGGCCAGGGCAAGGGGGGCAAGCCTGAAAACAATGACCAGAAGACCAAGGACCCCAAGGACAAGGGCGACCCCCAGAATCAACCCGGACAGGGCAAGAACGCCGAAAAGGAGTATCAACCCGGTGAGGGCAAGGTCCCGCCGGATGAAACCAAGGACGACTACACCAAGCGCGAAGGCGACGGTTTTGCCGCCGACAAGAAGAAGAAAGAAATGGGCGACGGAAGCTCAAGCAGCGAAAGCGGCGGTGAGCCCTCCAAGTACCGCGGCATGTGGGAGAAGTTCAACCGCGAGATGCAGAAAAAGGGCAAAGAAACTCCGCGCGCCGACGGCGACAAGCCCAAGTAAACATGTCTGACGACCCCGGGCGGCTCCTTACGGAGCCGCCCGCTCTTTTGCTTGCATAGCCGCGCCGGGTCGCCACACTGTGCCCATGGAATTCGTCGTCGTGCCCCTCGTGGCACTGCTGGCTTCGGCGCTGACCCTGTTCTCCGGCTTTGGTCTTGGCACCATCTTGATGCCGGCCTTCGCAATATTCTTTCCCGTCGATGTGGCCGTAGCACTGACAGCCGTAGTCCATCTGCTCAACAACCTGTTCAAACTGGCGCTGCTGGGACGGCAGGCGGAGGGCCCCGTCGTGCTGCGCTTTGGGGTTCCGGCATTGCTGGCGGCCTTTGCCGGCGCGTGGTTGCTGGTTTCATTGGCCCACGTGCAACCCCTTGCCAGTTACGAACTGGCGGGGCGCCAGTGCCAGATCAGCCCCGTGAAGCTGGTGCTGGCGTTCATCATCAGCGCCTTTGCGATCCTTGAGGTTTTGCCGGCCTTCTCGCGCTGGAGCGTCGATCGGAAGTTTCTGCCCCTGGGCGGGCTGATTTCGGGTTTTCTGGGCGGACTTTCAGGCCATCAGGGCGCCCTGCGCAGTGCCTTTCTGCTGCGCTGCGGCCTGCAGAAAGAGGCCTTCATTGCCAGCGGTGTGGTCATTGCCTGCCTCGTGGACTTCGCCCGTATCGGCGTCTACGGCGCAACCTTTGCATGGTCCGACCTCGAGCAGAATGCGGCTCTGCTTCTGGCGGCCATTCTCGCCGCCTTTCTCGGGGCCTTTGGCGGCGCCAAACTGATGAAGAAGGTGACCCTGCGCTTTGTCCAGCTTGTCGTCAGCGCCATGCTCGTGGTCATCTCTCTGGCGCTGGGCACAGGCCTGATTTGAGTTTTCCGTGGCGTGCCGGCCCTCCGGGGCTGACAATCGTCGGCCATGCAGCGCCGATACCTTGAACTTCACGCCAGCGGCGAGCTGGCCCGCCGCCGCGAAGCCCTCTATGCCAAGCTTGAGGCCTGCGACACCTGCCCGCGTGCCTGCGGCGTCAATCGCTTCGAGAGGGGGAACGGTTTCTGCCGCTCGACCCAGCTCGCCCGCGTCGCCCAGGCTAAACCTCACTTCGGCGAAGAACCCTGCATCACGGGCACCAGGGGCTCCGGCACGGTGTTCTTCACCAACTGCACGGGCCGCTGCGCGTTTTGCCAGAACTGGGAAATCAGCCAGCAGGGCGTAGGCGAGGACTGGACGCCCCAACGCCTCGCCGAAGCCTTCCTCGATCTTCAACACCAGGGCTGCCACAACGTCAACCTCGTGACGCCCACGCACTACGTCGCGCCCGTAGTTCACGCGCTGGAACTGGCCATCGAGCGAGGTTTCAGCCTCCCGTTCGTCTACAACACCAACGGCTATGACAGCGTGGAAACCCTGCGCCTGCTGGACGGCATCATTGACATCTACCTGCCCGACCTGAAGTACGGAGACGACGCCGCCGGCCTTCGCTACAGCGCTTTTGGCAGGCTCGACCCCGCCACCAAAGCCATCCGGGCTGGCTACTTCAGCGCGGCCAGCCGCGCCATCGCTGAGATGTACCGGCAGGTAGGCGCTATCGCGACGGACGACACGGGAATTGCCTGGCGGGGCGTGCTGGTGCGGCACCTGATCATGCCCAATGACGTGGCGAAAACGCGGCGGGTGCTGGAGGAGTTGGCGGCCATTTCACCGCACATGGCGGTCAGCCTCATGGCGCAATACTTCCCGACCAACCGGGCCGGCCGCTTTCCCGAGATTGCGCGCGGCATCACACTTGGGGAGTACAAGGCGGCCGTCAGCGCGCTTGAAGAGCTGGGTTTGAGTGCAGGCTACGTGCAGGAATTCAGCGAGGATTTCGGCAGCGGCAAAGACTTCTGCGTGCCTGACTGGCGCGACCCGAAATGGGCCACGCCGGCAGCAATTTCCTAGCCGGCTTGTTCCTGCTATGCTCCCGCCGCGCGCTTTGCGATAATCCCATCGAGCGAGCGGGGCTGAGCATGAAGGTAAAATTCTGGGGAGTTCGTGGAAGCCTGCCCACGCCGGGGCCCAAAACCGCCCGTTACGGCGGCAACACGACCTGCCTCCAGGTGCTGCGCGATTCAGGCCCCCTCATTGTGCTGGATGCCGGCACAGGCGTGCGCGAACTGTCCGACCACCTCATGAAGTCGGTCAAGCCGCCCTACGACATCCGCATGCTGGTCACCCACACGCACTGGGACCACATCCACGGCTTTCCGTTCTTCGTACCGATTTACGTGCCCGGCTCGCAGATTGAGGTCTACGGCATCGGGCCTCTGCATCACGGCAAGAGTTTTGAACGCGTGATGCGCGACCAGATGACCTACAGCTACTTCCCCGTCGAGAACACCATGCTCGACGACACGGTGAAGTACTTCGATTTCAACGATCTCTTCAAGCACCGTGAGGGCGGCGTCGAGGGGCACTTCAAGCTGACGCCCGAAGTCACCGTCCACCTCAAGATCACCAATCACCCGGTGTTCTGCCTGGCCTACAAGCTCGAGGCCGACGGCAAGAAGTTCATCTTTACGGGCGACCACGAGCCCTACTACGACACCAACAGCCCCGGCGGCGAAAGCACCGACACCGAGGCTCGCGCCCTTGTCGAACTCATGAACGACCGCTTCATCGAGTTTTGCGAAGGCGTCGACCTGCTGGTCATCGACACCACCTACACTGAGGCCGAGTACAATGGCCAGCCCGGCAAGCCCCACACGTCCAAGCGCGGCTGGGGACACAGCACCTTCGAGTACAATATTGGCCTGGCCAAGCGTGCCAAAGTCAGGAAGCTGGCCCTCACCCACCACGACCCCACTCGAACCGACGACGATCTCGACCGTTTGATGGACAAGTACGCGGCGCTGGCCAAGCGCGAGATTCCCGGCGTCGAGGTGTTCGCCACTCGTGAAGGCATGGTGGTGGACGTCTGACCCGGCAACTCGGGACTTCGGCGCGACACGGCAGCCTTCGAGTTCACCTGGACAAGACGATGCCGGCGCTATCAGCCACGGAAACCGCTGCCGCAGCACCCCGGCCCTCAAGGGGCTGGATGAACGTGCGCGAAATCCTGCGCGGCCCGCGCACGCGTCAGACGCCGCAGGCGCTCAAGGCTGCCGGGCGCATGGCCCTGGCCCTGCCGCTGATTCAGGCTTTTCTGGCTGTGGCCGCGTTGAACGCGGAATACTGGCAGGCCCTGCTGGGCCTGGAGGGCCTGCTGATCGGGGCCCTGGCCGCCAACCAGCTTGCCCAGCGCGACATGCAGTATCGCCTCCTGGGTCTGGGAATCGCCTGGGTCAATGGCATCGCCCTTTCCGTCATCGGCCTGTTTCTGGGCAGCCACCTGTTCTGGATCACCGGCCTGGCCGGCCTGGCACCCATCTCGTGGCTGGTACTCTCCCCCACCACAGGCCGCAGTGTGACTCTGGCCTGGGCAGCCTATGCCTTGATTCTGACGCTGCTCCTTGGGGCGGCGGGCTTTGCGCGTTATTGCGTGGAAACAGCACCGGAGGAGTCCGGCGTTGCCTCAAGGCGATTCAAGCTCGACATCGCCTGGGGCGCATTCACGCTGCGCGGAGGCAACAGCACCGAACGCGCCATGCTGCGCCTGCGCATGGCGCAAACCGCCTTCGAAGTTGAAGATTGGGAGTCGGCCTTTGTCCTGGCCGATGACGGTCTCGCTTTTCCGGATCGCCGCTCACGCGCGATCGCTGATTCGCCCATCGCCGAACACGTGCTGAGGTCGCTGCTACTGGTGAAATCCGTGGCCTACTACAACAGGACGTGGGGCAAGTCCGAGCCCGTTGAGACTCCCGTGAAGTCGGCGCCGCTGGACGACGAAACCCGCAACCATCCCCAAGTCAGGCTGCGTTGGGGCTACTGACTCTCGTTGCGACACTGCTCAAAGAGCGCCAGCAGCCGCCGCGCCCGCGCCTCGTAGCTGTAGTGCCGCGAGTCCCGCCCGGCCTGCTCTCCGAAGCGCGCGGCCAGTTTGGTGTTTGAGCAGAGTTCCTGAAGAGCCGCCGCCAACGCCTTGGGCTGGCCGGGTTTGAAAAGCCTCGCATTCGTTCCATCCGTCAGGGCCTCCCGCACGCTGGGCAGGTCACTCGCCACAATAGGCAGGCCCAAGGCCATGTACTCAAACAGCTTCAGCGGCGATGTGAAGCGCGCCGCGATGGAGTGCTCGGGCGGCAACGGGTGGACGGCGCAGGCCACGGAGGCCAGGGCGCCCGGCAACCGGTGCTGCGGCAGGCGCCCTGACAGCTCCACTCGTTCCTGCAGTCCCAGTGTCTTGATCCGGGCCGCCAGCCGCGCCTGCTCTTCGTCGCTGCCGCCGCCGATGATGCGCAAGCGCAGGGCAGGCGCCAGGGCCAGGGCGTCAAGCAGCGTGTCAAGCCCCTTCCAGAACTGCAGCGTCCCGACGTAGGCGACGGTGCGCCCATCTCCGCCGTTCCAGCAGGGAATGAAGAGTTCGGTGTCCACCGCGCTGGGAACAACAGCCGTCGGCCCCTCAAATCCAAAGCGCGCCTTGATTTCGTCCAGCAACCCCTGCGTGATCGCGGCCACACCCCGCGAGCCGGCGTAAACCGCACGCTCGATGCGCGCCAGTTTACGGGCCGCCTGGGCACCGGCCTTGCGGTCCTGTGCCCAGAGCTCGCCTATCAGGTGAGCCTCGTACACCAAGGGGCGACGCCTGGCCTCAAGCTTCTCCGCAAAATAGGCCGCCAGCTTGTCGCTGCGCAGCCAGAGCACGCCCGGCCTGAGACTCTCGACGGCCTTGCGACAAGCGCGGAAGAACACGCCATTGAACGTCATGCCCAGCCGCTTGCGGATACTGGGCAGGGTTTTCACCGTCAGCGCGATGGGCCGGCTCGTGCCCAGCTCGTTGTCAAAATAGGCATCGACAGATGCCGCGCTGTCCGGCGAAAGCCACGTCACGGGGACCTGGCGCGCCAACGCCGCAAGCGTGCGGCCAATTGCCACCCAGCGCGCTTTGGTCGCGTCCACGGGCTCGTGATGGGCAAACACGACATGCACGCTCAGGGCCTTTCACCGGCGCCCTGGCTGTCTGCGGGCGAAGCGGCCAGGGCAGCGGCCACGCCCCAATAGACAGCCCAGGAGATGAGCCCGGCCACGACCAGAAAACCAAGCACGACCGCCGCCGTCTTCAGCAAGTTGGGCCTCTCGACCTGCGCGGCATCGATGTAGTCCTGAGCCAGGGCGATGCGCGAGGCCGGCAAGCGGCCCGAGTCTTCCCCGCTGCGCTTGACGCTGTCGCGGCGCAGGACCTGCAGCTCGGGGACGTTTTCGTCGCGCGTTGGCATATGGGCCGTAATCTCGCTCGTGCCCGCCGCTGTGCGCACAATCGTGTTCACGCGATTGCTGGGAATCTTGAAGATGCTCGACTCCGGCTTGTCTCCCGGTGCAATGCGGCGCGAACTGCCGGCGCTTGCCGACTTGTCCGTATCGCGACGCGTGCTCTTGGCCTTCTCCAGCTCTTCGCGCAGGCGCACCACTTCCATTGCCAGCTCTTTGCGCAGGTCGTCATCGGGCAAACGCTCGACGAGGCTAGTGAGATCCTTGTTCGTCCGCGTGCTTGGCCGCGCCTCCGGCATGCCGGGCGGCGCCGCTGCCGGCCCCGGCACTTCAATGAGGCTGTCCTGTACCCTCACACTCGCCGCCGCAGGCCGGTCACGCACGGTGTCGCTCTGGGGCAGCGCGGGCAGGGCCTGCGGAGTGGGTGTGTTCACGGCCTTGAACATGCCGCGGTCTTCGCCGTCGGGCTGCGGCAATTCGTCGCTCTCGAACTTCTCGTCTCCGGCGGGTGCGAGTTCCCGGGACTCGCGGCCGGAGCGCGCGACTATGACCGGCAGCGAAACATCTACCTTGGGAATCTCGGCAGTGTCGTCCTCCATGACTGAAGGGGAGGCCTCCAGGGGTGCCAGATCGCTCAACACGCCGACACGGGGCTCCGAAGTCCTGCCCGCCCGCCTCGCTGCGCGCCCCGGCACGTCGGTGTCCGCCTGGCGCGGCAGGGAGGGCTCGGTATCGCCCTTGGCTTCGGGGGCCCCCACTGCCGGCCGGTCGCGCACCGTGGTGTCGCCGGCTGGGCTGTCATAGAGCGAAATCAGGTCGCGATCCGCCAGGGTAGTGTCGCCTTTGGGTTTCTCGGGCGGCGGCCGCTTGCGAAGCTTGGTGGTGTCCTTGTCGATCTTGTCTTCGACGGGCGGGCGAGGCACTGATTCCGTGGGGCTGCCCGGCACGATGGCGGGGCGCTCGACGGTCGTATCGTTGGAGGACTCTCGGCCCGCAGCCGCGCCGTGGTCGGTGTCATTGCCGTCAGGGCGGCCGGCAGCGAGGCCGGCGACACGCCTTGAAATGATGCGCGTGGCACGTTCGCGCTGCTTGTCAAAGACCTCGATCTTCTTCTGCAGCAGGCTTCTGTGGGACGCCGGCAGGTCAGGGCGTGCCAGCAGGGGCTCAAGGAGCGAACGAGCGTCGCCGTGCTTGCCGGAGTCAGCCAGCGCCTCCGCTTCACGGATCTTCCGCACGATGACCAGCGTGTCCATTGGGCCCGGCGACTCCTGAGTACCACGAGCAAGATTAGGTCACACCCCCGATAAAGCAAAGGCCTCATGCGCCGCGAATACGCGCCTCAAACTCGCGGCCCCAGGGCTTGTAACCGGGTTCAGTGCCGGAAAGCAGGCCCAGCAGTTCGGCGTGCAGGCGGCCATTGGTGGCCACACAGTTCTCACCGAAAAGCCAGTCACCGCCGCCGCTGAAGTCCGTGATCAGCCCGCCGGCCTCCCGTACCAGCAGGGCGCCCGCGGCTACATCCCAGGGCTTGAGATACAGCTCCCAGTAGCCGTCCAGGCGGCCGGCTGCCACATAGGCCAGGTCCACGCTGGCCACGCCCCAGCGCCTCATGTCGTGGCACATGAGTACCAGGCGGCTGAAGTTGTCCACGTTGTTGCGGCTGACTTCGTTGCGGATGTAGGGAAACCCCGTCGCCAGCAGCGCCGAACTCACGTCGGGAACTTCGCTCACCTTCAAGCGCGTGCCATTGAGGAACGCCCCCTGCCCCTTGGCCGCGGTGAAGCGCTCACGCAGACAGGGAACCTCCACC
>JABARW010000009.1 GCA_019186845.1 Planctomycetota bacterium
CAAGCATGCGCTCGCTGCCGCCGCGGTACTCGGGGGAACTTCCCGTATGAACTTCACGCTCAGCCGGATGAGCCTCGCCGTAGACGCGTACAGCAAAGCCCCTGCCGGCAAACAGCTCAAACATGGACCTGTCAGCCTCTTCAAGTGCCGCTTCGCTCTCGAACTCCCGGCACTGTACCTCCGCCCCGTCAGTGATGCGCACGCTGACGGCCCCGCCAGCTTTCTTCTCAAACTGAACCGTACGGGCGCCATCCTGCACCGTCACGCGGGTGCCGGAGTTGGTGACTTCAACTTGCCTCTTCCCGCCATCAATATGCACACGCACAGGCTCTTCACCCAGCAGATGCAGCGCAGGCTGCCCCGTCGCCGCCGCACTCATTGCACCCGCACAGAGCAAACTCGATGTCGCCAGCATCATTGAAAGCAGCTTCATGTTGGTCTCCCTGGTCTACCCCGGCCTGTTGAACCACAGCCCAACCGGCAGGGGACCCACAAGTGGGCCCCCTATTCTACGCCATGGACGCCGCCCATGTTCCAACTTTTTGTACGAATTTGAAGGTGCCGCTGATTGACCGCAAGTGACGAGCCCTGCATAATTTGCGGTTTGACATAGGGGCCTGCATGCAGCTCGGAACACTCCAACTTCGCAACAACCTCGTCGCTGCCCCCATGTGCGGCATCTCCAACAGGGCCTATCGGCTTCTCTGCAAACGCTACGGAGCCGGGCTGGTGTATGTGGAGATGTTGAAGGTGGAGAGCTTCCTCCACCACAACCGGAAGATGATGACACTGAAGTACTTCCGCGACGATGAGCGTCCCATTGGCATCCAGTTCGCCGGAAACAACCCTCTCTGGCTGGCAGACGCCTGCAAGATGGCCGAGGACGAGGGCTACGACATCATCGACTTCAACATGGGTTGTCCGGTGCCCAAGATAGGCAAGTGCGGCGCGGGTAGCGCGTTGATGGCGTATCCGGAGCGGGCAGCCAAGTGCTTTGAGGCCATGGTCAAGGCAGTCAAGATCCCCGTCACGGTTAAATTCCGTGCGGGTGTGAACGAAAACCACCTGAACTTCGTTCAAATCGGCAAACTGGCCGAGGAGCACGGCCTTGTAGGCGTTACCATTCACCCGCGCACGCGTGAGCAGGGCTACACGGGCCTGGCCAACCACGACCGCACCCGCGAACTCAAGGCAGCTCTGAAGATTCCCGTTATTGCGTCGGGCGACGTCAAGGAACCCGATGATGCTATGCGTGTTCTGCGCCAGAGCGGCTGTGATGGAATCATGCTCGGGCGAGGCGCTTGGGGGCGCCCCTGGCTCTTCCGCGAAATTGCCGAGATGCAGGCCCTCGGCCGCGTCTTGACTCCCTCCCCCGGCCCGCTGGAGCGCCTCGCCATCTTGCGCGAGCACTATGAGCTGCTCCTGGAAGCCTTCAATGAGACGCACGCCTGCCAGGTCGTGCGCCGCTACGCCACCTGGTACATCCGCGACGTCAAGGGCAGCCCCGCCATCCGCGCACGCATGAACCGCGTTTCTACCCGCGAGGAGTTCCACGAAATTCTCGACGAGACCGAAGCCTTGTTTGAGAAGGAACTTGGCGAGGAAGCCGCGCTGGCGGCTGTGGCAGCGGACGGCTAGACTGGCTCTTTAATGCTGGCTGCAAGTCCGTTGACTGGCCCGCTGTTGAGCCTGAGAAGCGCGAACTTGGGATAGACCTGAGCCACGAGCAGCATGCCCAAAGGCCCACACCTCGCAAAACTCCTGCTGGTCGCTATGGCTGCCCTGGCGGGCGGCTGCGCAGTTGTGCCGGAGGGACCGCGCTCGCGCACCTACGCCTGGCCCGCCTTTCGCCAGGACTACGACCCCTACGCAGACAGTACCAGCACCCGCGCCGCGGGTCCGTTCTTCAATGCCACCCGACGCGGCGACGGCTTTACGCAGGTCAATGTGGCGCCCTTTTACAGTTACACGCGCGATCCCTCCCGCTTTGTGGAAGAGCAAACGTTCTTCTACCCCATCGGATTGTATCGAGACAAAGAGCGGCGCGGCTGGGATGGACGCCTGGAGCGGAAGCTCCAGTTCCTTCCTGTGTTCTACTGGAACGACGTGAGTTTTGCGCCGGGGCACCGCGAACTGGACTACTGGTTCTTTCCCCTGGTGTTCGGCGGCAGCAGCACCCTTGAGGGATCCCACTTCGCCGTGGCGCCCTTTGGCGGCAACCTCAAGGGCGTGTTTGGAAATGACGAGATCCGCTTCGTCATGTTCCCGCTATACGTTGAGTTGCATCGACAGGGGCGTACGACCTACTACCTGCCTTTTCCCATCGTGAAATGGGGCTACGGCCCGGGCTATCGCACCTATGGAGTGCTGCCGTTTTTCTCGCGGACTGAAGTCTGGCGCGAAGTGGATGACCCCGTCACCGGCGGCAAGCGGCAAGTGCCCGTCGCCGATCGATGGACAGTGCTCTGGCCTCTCTTTCGCTATGACCGCGACGGCATGGACCGCAAGTATCCCCGCGAGGCACTGCTGAGCTACCCGCTGTTTGGTTTCACGAAGACGGCCGTGACTTTCAACTTCAGCATGATCTTCGTGTTGAACTACCCCATGTTCAGCTACACGCGGGCTGAGCTGACGGACACCACGATTCTCGACCTCTTCTGGCCCGTATTCCGTTTCGCGCAGGGCAAGAACTTTGAGCAATACCGCCTCTGGCCGCTTTGGGATTACTCGGTGCTCAACGGCAACACCGCCTTGACGGTGCTTTGGCCGCTCTTCTGGTACTTTGACGACGTCACTCCCTGGTACCGTGAAGAGCGTTATCAGGTCTTCCCGCTGTTCTTCGCGAACTTCAAGCGCTACCTGCCCGAGCCCGACGGAACCGTGCGAACGCGCGACCTGGTACGCGTCTGGCCCCTGCTTAAGTACCGCAAAGACGTGGACGACACCGTCACGTTTGAGATGCTTTCAATCTTCCCCTTCAACGACGACAAGTTCGACAGGACCTACGGCCCCTTCTTCAAGTTTTTCACTGTGCGCGCCGGCCCCAGGGAAACGGCAGTCAACCTGCTGTTCAACATCTTCAGTTACGAGCAAGATCCCAATCACATTGACCTGAGCCTCGCCCCACTGTTCCACTGGACCGTTGAAAAGCAGGCCAAGGACCGCCTGCCCGATGTGTATGGCCCGCAGCCCGGCGACGTCGAAGATTTCAACCTCCTCTATGGTCTCCTCGGCTACCATCACGGCCCAGAGGACCGCTACACAAGACTCTTCTGGGGGCTGAAGATACGACCGTGAGCACGTTGACCGACAGCTGGCCGGCACAGGCGCTCAAGGGCACAGGGTACACCCTGATGCTTCTGCTCAACGCATTGGGCCACATCACGGACCTCTTCAAGCGCTCCGGTGCTCTCTTCACGCAGATGTACGTGATCGGGGTGCAGTCCCTGCTGATTGCCTGCTTCTTCCTGATGCTCGTGGGCATGGTGTTTGCGCTGCAGACCGGCATCGAGCTGTCACGCTTCAACCAGACCAGCCTCGTCGGCATCATCATCGCCGCGGGCATGGTGCGTGAGTTGGGACCCTGGATGACGGCCTTTGTACTGGTTGCCCGTGTGGGCGGCTCCATGGCCGCAGAAATCGGCACCATGCAGGTGAGCGAGGAAATCGATGCCCTGGAGGTCATGAGCATCAACCCCTCGAGCTTTGTGGTCATGCCGCGCATTCTCGGCTATGCCATCATGGGGCCCATCTTGACTGTCATTGCCACTTGCGTGGGAATTGCCGGGGGCGCACTGGTCGCGCGGCTTCAGCTTTCCGTGCCGCTGGTCGACTTCCTGCGCAACGCCAAGAACGGCGTGGAGCCGCTTGACATCTACTGGGGTCTGCTCAAGAGCTTCATTTTCAGCCTGGCTGCAGCCAGCGTGGCCTGCAGCTACGGCATGCGCACGCGTGGAGGCGCCGTGGGCGTTGGTGCGGCCAGCCGCAACACGGTCGTCGTGAGCCTGACCCTGATCGTGTTCTTCAACTATTTGCTCACCAGCTTCTATAGAATCGTGAAAACGCTGATTACAGGCGTTTGAGGCATCAAGATCATGGCACAGGCGGCTCAACAGCCGGCGAAGACGAAGGACGGGGCCACGTCCCCAGTCGTGGTGGAATTCACCGGCGTGAGCACGCGCCTGGGCGGGCGACAGATTCTAGACGCCCTGAGCTTCGAGGTGCGCCGCGGCGAGACTTTCGTGATCATTGGCTATTCGGGCACGGGCAAGTCCGTGACGCTACGCCACCTGGTAGGATTGATGCGGCCTGATGCCGGAAGCATCCGCGTCGATGGCGAAGAAATCACCACAATGTCCGGGCGCGAGCTGGAAGAAATGCGCAAGAAGTTTGGCGTGCTCTTCCAGAGCGGTGCGCTGATTGCATGGCTCAGTGTTTACGAGAACGTCGAGTTACCGCTGCTGGAACATCGCAAACTCTCGCGAAAGGCTCGCGCCCAGATCGTTGAGGAGAAACTCAAGCTCGTCAACCTGTGGCCGGACAAAGACAAGTACCCCGCAGAGATCTCCGGCGGTATGAAGAAACGTGCCGGGCTTGCACGGGCCATAGCCCTTGACCCGGAAATCGTGCTTTACGATGAACCCAGCTCGGGCCTTGACCCCGTCATCGCCAACGAGATCGACAAGCTGATCAACTCCCTGCGCGACAAGCTGGGTATGACCAGCATCGTTGTTACCCATGACATGGACAGTGCCTACTACATCGCCAATCGCATCGCGATGTTCTATCACGGCAAGATGATCCAGGTCGGGTCGCCCGCCGAGATACGCAATACAACGCTGCCCGAAGTGCGGCACTTCATTACGGGCGGCAAGGAAGGCAGTCTGAGCTTGCGCAGCCAGGCCGCCCTGGAAACAGGCCGGGCGCCGGGGCTCGCCCATCCCAGCATGCGGTTGGATCCGCCGTCGGGCGATACAACCATCCTGCAGGGGTATGTGCTCCTGGACGAGGTGCCGCCTGAGAAGCGCACCGGCGCCGAGGAGACGGCCCGCGGCATTCCCCGAGAGGAAACCGTGCTGGGCGAGTCACCCGTGGAAGACGGCGAAACGACGCGTCACGGCCTGGCCCCCCTGACGGTCCAGGGCGCGCCCCCCGTGCAGGCGGCGGGTGAAGAGCCCGGCCAGACCCGGGAAGCAGCCACAGGAGCAAGGCTCGAAGTCGCCCCGCTGACAACGCCCTCCGGCCGCTTTGTCGTAGACGACCTTGAGCCCGAGGAAACCGGGCAAGACGGCACCTACGCACTACCGGACAGAGGTGTAGAACCCAAGGAGCAGGCGCCCGAACTTCAGCCCGAAGACCCTGACACGGGCAGACGTTGAGAGGAAGAAACATGAGATCACGGGACATCATCGTCGGCTTGTTGTTCTTCAGCGCCATTGGCGTCGCGCTCTATTTTGCCGTGACTTTGGGAGGCGCGGCTCAACTTCGTATGCCGTGGGATGCGCGCGACAAGACCTACACCGTGCGCTTTCCGCATGTGGGCGGCCTCGGGGAGAACGCTTCAGTCTGGGTCAGCGGGGTCCCCAAGGGACAGGTTCGCAAGATGTACGTCGACGGCGTGACGGGCGAAGTTGAAGTCACCATCACCCTGGACGAGAAGATCGTGCTGCGAGAAGACTGCTCAGCCGAGATCATCTCCTCCAGCGCATTTGGCGGGCGTACCATTGCCATCAACATCGGAAGCCCGCGCAAACCGGAGCTGAGCGAAAGCAAGCCTATCCAGGGCACGATCCTGGAAGACATTTTCACGCAGGCCAGCCGCAGCATCGGCAAAATCGATCAGGGCATCGACATCGCCCTGGATACACTGAAGGACGTCAATGCCATTATCAAGGACGTCCGCGCGGGTCGAGGCCCCGTCGGCACCGTCCTCTACGATGAGAAAGTCGCGGACGACATTGCCGCAACTACCCGCAACATCCGCGAGATGAGCGAGGACGGCAAGAACATCACGCGCGACATCAGCGACATCACCAGCAAGGTCAACAAGGGCGATGGAACGGCTGCGCTGCTCCTCAACGACCCCGACCTTGCCCAGCGCGTCAAGAACACCGTCAAGAACGTCGAGGATACAGCGGATAACGCTGCTTCGATCTCCCGCTCCGGCCGATCCATTGCCAGCAAGATCGACGAGGGTAAGGGACTCATCGGAATGGCCGTCAATGATGAAGAGACGGCCGAGAACGCCAAGTCCATCGTCCGCAAGACCGATAAGGCACTGGACGAAGTCGAGCGAGCCTTCGCCGAGGTCGCTGACATCGCGGGCAAGGCCAACCGTGGCGAAGGCACCCTGGGAAAAATCGTCAATGACGACACGCTGTACAACGACCTCCTGAACGGCATCAACACGCTCAGAGCCGGCTTTGAGGACCTGCGCGAGCAGGCCCCGATCACCACATTCGCTTCGCTACTGTTCCAGCTATTCCAGTAACCATGCTCGCGGACACCTTCCATTCGTTCTCCCAGCAGACCATGGGGACCTTCACGGCCCTCATGCTGCATCTGGCGATTGGAGGTTTCTTTGTCGCTGCCGTGCTGTCCCTGGCGGCCCTGCTGTTGCCCAGCCGCGTCAAATCAGGCGCGGCGGACATCACCGGTGTGGCATCCACCCTGGCCCTGGCCTTGTTCTTTGCGGGGCGCTTTGCAGAGGCTGGGACGGAACCCTTGAGTAACATGTTTGAAGTCGTGGCGCTGTCCGCGTTGTTCCTGGCCGCGGCGTACCTCGTAGCTTCGCGCCTGAAGCCCATGCAGGGCGTCAGCGCCTTCGCTTACCCGGCTCTGGCCGTCATTTTCATCGTGGACTACCTGCTGGCCCCCACCTTCGTGCGGCCCGGCCATCACGGACCCGAAGAGCCGCTGCTGGTCGCCCATATCGTGCTGGTCATACTTTCTTACGGAGTCTACTTCCTCGCGGCCGCAGCCGCCGTCATGTACCTGCTGCAAGAGCGGCAGATCAAGCGGCACAAAGAAGCCCGCTTCATGAAGGACTTCCCCTCCCTGGAGTCGCTGCGCAAGCTGGTCAACACCTGCATCATCGTTGGACTGCCCCTGCTCTCCGTGGGATTTGTGCTGGGATTTCTGGCATTCAGCAAAGAGGATTGGGCGTCGTTGCCTGCAAACCCCAAGGTACTCGCCAGCCTGGTGCTCTGGCTGGTGCTCATCGGCATTTATCTGGGCCGAGTCACAGGGCTTTTGCACGGGCGCCGGCCTTTCTATTGGGTGCTGGTGGGATTTTGTTTCGTGATTCTTTCGTATGTCGGGCTGGGCCTGATGTCTGTGCGCGCCCAACAGGCGACGCACACTGCGCTGGAGGCCCGATGAACCGATATTGCGTCATCGGCATTAATCACAAGTTCGCGCCGCTGGAAATCCGCGAGCGGGTGGCCTACCCCGATCGCCGCATTCCCGCCGCCCTGCGCAGCATGCGCGAGGCGGCCCAGTGCGAAGAGGCTGTCATCCTCTCGACCTGCAACCGTGTTGAGCTCTATGCCTTCACCTCCGACCCCGCCCCCCAAGAGCGCCTTCTCAAGCTCATGGCCGATGACCACGGCCTGCAATCGGAGTTCTTGGCACGCTACGTCTATTTCCATCGCGGCCGCAACGCCGTGGAGCATCTGCTGCGGGTCGCCGGCGGCCTCGACAGCCTGGTGCTCGGCGAAACCCAGATCGTAAACCAGGTCAAGAAGTCCTACCTCCTGGCCCAAAGTGAGAATGCCACCGGCAAGGCGCTCAACAGTCTCTTTCACCGCGCCTTCAACGTAGCCAAGCGCCTGCACAGCGAGACGGGCATCTCCACCGGGCAGCTTTCGACCTCGAGCGTGGCTGTCACGTTCGCCAGGCGGGTCTTTGAAAACCTTTCCGACAAGACCGCGCTGCTCGTGGGCGTGGGCGAAGTGGGTGAGTTGACGCTGAACTACCTCAAGGACAGCGGTATCGGGCGCACGATTGTCTGCTCGCGAACGCTTGACCGCGCCCGTGAGGTCGCCACGCGCTACGGCGGTGACGCTGTACCCCTGGAGTTGATTGAGGACTATCTCCCCCGCGCCGACATTGTCATCAGCCAGACGGCATCCGAGCGGCCCATTTTCTCGCGTGAGATGTTCAAGCAGGCCCTCAGGAAGCGCGGCTGGCGCTCAATCTTCGTACTGGATCTGGCAGTGCCGCGCGACGTCGCGCCGGACGTGGACGAACTGCCGGATGTGTATCTTTACAACGTGGATGACCTCGAACAGGTGGTAGCCGAGCATGCGCTCACCCGCAGCCATGAGATCAAGCGCTGCACGGAAATCATCACGCAGGAAGTCGACGGATTCCTTGCGGGCTTCCAGTCGTTCTCGGCCGCACCCATCATCAAGGCGCTGAGCGAGCGCGCACACGCCATCCGGGAGGCAGAGGTCAACCGGCTGCTGGCCCATTTCGTCGACCTGCCGCCTGACCAGAAGGCGGAAATCGCCATGTTTGCCGAGCAACTCGTCAACAAGCTGTTGCACCCCCAGATATCCGCCATCAAGGCCCAGTCTCGCCGCGAAGACGCCGCCGACAGCCTGCGCGTGCTTGCGCGGGCTCTGGGGGTGGATGACATCCCGGCTGCGCCCAAACCTGAGGCACAACCGCAGCCGGAGAGCCAGTCGTGAGCAACGGCGCGTCGTCAAGACTAGAGTTCCTTGGCCAACTCGCGGGCGGTTTGGCCCACGAGATCAAGAATCCGTTGAGCACGATGAAGCTTACGCTGCAGCTGCTGCAGGAGGACTTTTCGCAGGACAAGTCCGCGCTTGCCATGCGCTCACTGCGCAAGATCGAGCTGTTGCTGAAGGAAATCACCCATCTTGATGAAATCGTGCAGGAGTTCCTGCGTCTTTCGCGTGGCCACGATCTGAAGTTTCAGCGCACTGACCTTGGGGACATGATCCGTGAACTCGTGGAATTCTTGGGCGCGGAAGCCAACCAGAAGTCAGTCACGCTGCGCTCGCAACTTGAGGGGGAGCTTGACGGAATCATCGTCGACGCCACTTACATACGCCAGGCGCTGACGAATCTGCTGAAGAATGCGCTCGAAGCCACGGAGCCCAAGGGTGGCGGTGAAGTCATCATCCGGGCGCGACGTCACAGCGACGTGGTCATGGTCGAGGTCATCGACACCGGAGTCGGGGTTGCGCACGCGAACCGGGAACGTATGTTTCGCCCCTACTTCACGACGAAGAAGGGTGGAACGGGCATGGGTTTGCCCATGGTCCGCCGGATCGTGGAAGAGCACGGCGGACAGGTCACTTACGAGTCGGTGGAGGGTGCGGGCAGCCGCTTCGTGCTGCTGCTTCCCGTGGACCCCAACCGGCGCGAGACACTGCAGGCCATGATCCGCGTCTCAGCCACACCGGAGGCACCGGCCACGCCTGCAGCGCCGAGGTCACGGCGGCGTGCGCTGGAAGTGAGGCCCGGATCACCTGAACCGGGTGAAACGCAAGCTGGAGAGTCATGAAAGTTCTGGTCATTGGCAGCGGCGCCCGGGAGCACGCGCTTTGCTGGAAACTCAAGCAGTCCAGGCACGTCAAGCAGATCTTTGCCGCGCCGGGTTCTGACGGCATGGCCAAGGTTGCCACGCTGGTTCCCATTGGCGTCGGGGAAATTGACAAACTGCTGGCCTTTGCACGCGAGAATCGCGTAGACCTGACCGTCGTCGGCCCCGAAGACCCGCTGGTAGCGGGCATCGTGGATCGCTTCCAGAAGAAGGGCCTGAAGATCTACGGGCCAAGCCAGAACGCTGCGCGCCTCGAAGGAAGCAAGGCCTACGCCAAGGACATCATGAGGCGCCATGCCATTCCGACGGCGGGACACAAGACCTACGACAAGTCCGAGCCAGCGTTGGAGTATCTGACGCACTGCGACTACCCCGTCGTGCTCAAGGCCGACGGCCTGGCCGCGGGCAAAGGCGTCAGCATCGTGGAGGACTACGCCCAGGCTGAAACAGCAGTCAAAGAGTGCATGGTCCGGAAGCGCTTTGGAGATGCGGGCAGGCGCCTGCTGGTGGAGGACTTCCTTCAGGGAGAGGAAATCAGCGTCCACGCGATCACGGACGGCCACACCATCCTGCCGCTTTGCCTGGCTCAGGACCACAAGCGCGTGGGCGATGGCGACACCGGAGAGAATACCGGCGGCATGGGCACCTACAGCCCCCTGCCCCAAATTGATGAAGCCATGTCAGACCAGATACAAGAAGAGATTGTCGTTCGCAGTGTTCACGCCATGAACCGCGAGGAAGTTCCGTTTCGCGGCACGATGTTTGTGGGAGTAATGCTCACCAAGCAGGGTCCTCGCGTGCTGGAATACAACGTGCGCTTTGGTGACCCGGAGACACAGACCATCCTGGCAAGGCTCAAAGGCGACCTGTTTGAGATTCTGAGCGCGACTGTGGACGGCAAGCTCGACCAGGTCCAGGCAGATTGGGATGAGCGCACCGCCGTCACGGTGGTGCTGGCCAGCGGCGGCTATCCGCGCGACTTCGCCAAGGGCTACAAGATCCACGGACTGGAGTACGACCTCGGCCCCGACGTCATGGTGTTTCACGCTGGCACCAAGAAGGTGGATGGCGAGTGGTTTACCAACGGTGGTCGAGTCCTGAGTGTGACCGCCCTGGGGCAGGACCTTAAAGACGCCCGCGCCCGGGCCTACGCGGCCATTGAAAAGATCAGGTTCGACAAGATGATCTACCGCAAAGACATCGGCTGGCGCGGCATGAAGTAGCATGACCACAAGCCATTGAACTGGGAGGACGAACATGGCAGGCAGCACCATTACCACACCCCGCATCACTGAAGGCCCGCTCCTTGAGCTCGCCGATTTCGTCATCCATGGCGGCGAGGTGGATGTCAGTCTCGCGGAGCAGTTGCTGCGCCTGCCCGAGAGCCGCGCCTACGACCTGATGTATGCCGCCTTCCTGGTGAAGCGCCACTTCGTGGGCGACGCCCTGCACCGCTGCGGCATCGTTAACATCAAGAGCGGCAACTGCGGGGAAGACTGCGGCTTCTGCGCCCAGAGCGTCTTCTACCAGACTGCGGCCGGAACCAAGACCTATAACCTGATGTCGCCCGACCAGATGGCGCAGGCTGCGCGTGAGGCCACGGCCTACGGCAGCAGCAACTTCGGGCTGGTGGCTGCATGGAAGGGCATCAAGAAGGGCCCCCAGCTTGACCAGATCTGCGAAGGCATCCGCCGCATCAAGGCCGAGGGGAAGATCCTGCCCGATGTCAGCCTCGGCGTGGCCGGCCGTGAAGAAATGCAGCAGCTCAAGGAAGCAGGTTGCGTGGTCTATCACCACAACCTCGAAACCAGCGAGAGCTACTACAGGCAGGTCTGCACGACGCGTGACTGGCGCGAAAACTACGACACTGTCCGCTACGCAAAGGAAGCAGGCATGGAAATCTGCTGCGGCGGAATTCTGGGCATGGGTGAGACCCTGCGTCAGCGCGCGGAGTTCATGCGCGAAGTGGCCACCCTTCGCCCCGAGCACATCCCCGTCAATTTCCTGGTCAGCGTTCACGGCACGCCGCTGGCCGGCAAAGAACCACTGAAACCTCTGGAGTGCCTGATGGCCCTTGCGGTCTTCCGCCTGACAAACCCCACGAGCGACATTTTCGTGGCCGGCGGACGTGTACAGCAGTTACGGCAGCTTCAACCCTTTCTCTTCATGGCGGGGGCCAACGGCATGATGGTTGGCAACTACCTCACCACACCTGGCCGCACCAAAGAGCAGGATGAAGAGCTGGTGCGCGATCTCGGTCTGGGCGCCTGAAGCTCATACGTCAGTCATGCAGCCGGCGCGCGAATTGCGCGCCGGTTGCCTTTGGTTCATGGCAAAATGAGGCAGCGAGAATGGGCAACCCGGTGTGCCGCCGGGAAAGGACAACGTCTCCATGATTCACAGTGTTTCGGGCGACATTCTTCTCAGCAAGGCCGACCTGATAGCCCACGGCGTGGCCCCCATGGACGATTTCAAAAGCGGGCTCGCGCTGGCCCTGCGCGAGAAGTACCCCTCCATGTACAAGGACTTCCGCCACTACTGCAAGACGCTCAGCCCCAAGGCGGGAACAGCTTGGCTCTGGGCCGGCGTGGGACAAGGCGGAAGTACGGTCAAAATCGCGGCCCTGCTGACTCAGGAACCTCCCCGCAAGGACGGCGAGCACCCCGGAAAGGCCCACCTCGAGTTCGTGAACCGGGCCCTGCACGACCTCAAGAAGATGCTGGAGAAGGAGAAGTTCACCAGTCTCGCGCTGCCGCGTGTCGCCACCGGCGTGGGCGGCCTGGACTGGAAGGATGTCCAGCCCGTCATCGCCAAGGTTCTGGGCGACCTGAAGATCCCGATCTTCATCTACGAAACCTACCGCAAAGGGCAGGCCGCCCAAGAGACTGGTCTAAAGTAGGTGCAGCCCCAACGAAACGAGGCGCGGCAAGCCGCGCCTCGTTCAGGCTACATTGCTCTAGCGCTGCGCCAGCCATGCGCCGATACGCTCACCGATGATGTCCATGTCATTCTCAAAGGGAACGCTCCACGCAAGGACACTTCCGGTGCGATGTTCAAGCGTGAGGGTCGCTGCTAATTCGCCAGTCGAGGCATTGATAACGCGGCAGTCGGCCACGGTGCGACTCCAGCCTTCCCGGCTGTCGCTGCTGAAGGCCGAGGTCTGGCGCTTGCCGGCATCTCCGACGTCGAGGCTGGTGACCTTGACTTCAACGATCCAGCCCTCCGCCGGGCGATCCTTCACCGGCCTGGCCGTTACACGCCCCTTCGAGGAGTCAATGATGGCGTCTGACACAATGTTGGCCCCGCGCTGCGGCCACTCCAGCCGCCACTTCTCTTCGTCTCCGGGATCTTTGGAGCCGTCGATTCTCTCGGGGAGAATGATCGGCACTACTTTGACTACCGCCGGGTCTTTGAGACTGGCATAGGCCGGCCCCTGTTTCACCTCTGTGGCCGGCTCTGGTGTTGCACTGCAAGCGGCCGCGGCCAGCATCCAGGCGGCCAGCAGCAGCGCAATTCCACCGCGAAGTGCCTGCATATGTCCCCCCTTTCGTAGGTTCCTGAGGTTACTTCGGCTCGACGGTTGGCAACATCAGCTTCTCGACATCGTCGGGGCAGCGCACGGGGCGCATGCCGGCGGCGCGGTCAAGAAACGCCAGCACGGTGAATCCGCTGCACAGACGCTGGCCGTTGCACATGATCTCGTACTCAAAGCGCAGCCTCGCCTTGGTCAGCTCCCGCAGCCAGGTGCGCACAGTCAGCACGTCGTCGTAGCGCGCAGGAGCATGGTACTTCGCCCCCACCTCCGTAATGGCGAGCACAAGCCCCCGCTCCTCAAGCCGCGCATAAGCAGAGCCCAAGGAGCGCATGGCTTCCGTACGCCCGATCTCAAAGTAGATGATGTAGTTGGAGTGATAGACCACGCCCATCTGGTCGGTTTCGGCGTAGCGCACTCGCGTTGTTGTCTCAAAGGGCATGTCCTCTTTTACCAACACACGCGCAGCAGGAAAGGCCGCCGGTTTTGACTTGAAGAGCGGGCGGACGGCTTCAAGCTGGCGCCATGAAAGCCAAGCGCACACTCACTTGCGAACAAGTACGCCGCCTGGACCGGATGGCCATAGAGGAGTACGGCATTTCCTCAGCTGTGCTCATGGAGAATGCCGGGCGCGCCTGCGCCAGTGAGGTGGAGAAGATGCTGCTCTCCGGCGGAGTGGCCAGGGCGTTGGACAAATTGACTCAGGGGGGAAGCCGCGATGACATTCCCCGCACCCTCGAAGAATTAGACGCCTGGAAGGATGGGCTGACGCGCAGCCCAAAGCCCGTGATTGTCCTCTGCGGCCCAGGCAACAACGGAGGCGACGGGCTGGTGATTGCCCGCACTCTCTTCAACCGGGGCCATGCCGTGGAGTGCTTCTTCGTGGGTGATCTGGCCTCGCTGGCCGATGCATCAGCCGATGTACGCCACAACTCCGACTTGCTGCGCGGGCTGGCGCTGAGCCTGGCCGAGGTCGCGTCGCCGGCCCAAATCGAGGCCCTGAAGCCCCGTCTGGCCCAGGCCCCTGTGATCGTGGACGCTCTCTTCGGCACGGGCCTTACACGCGACCTGGAGGATCCATGGCTGGCCGTAGTGCAGGCCATCAATGAAGGCGGAGCGCCTGTTTTGGCCGTGGACATTCCAAGCGGCCTCAACGCCGATACCGGCGCCGTGCTGGGCATGGCGGTGCGGGCTTCAGTTACCATGACCTTTATGGCGCCCAAGCCCGGCTTCTACGAAGCCGCTGGTCCGGCCTGCTGCGGGGTGGTGAAAGTGGCAGAGATTGGGGTTCCCCGCCCGTTCATCGATATGGCACTGGGCAGCGGATGAGCCGCTGGCTCAGGAGTTCAATTTCTTGGGGATACTCTCGAGCAAGGGCTTGGCCGTGGGGTCCTCGGACAGTCCCGGCGTCTGCTTGATATCGTAGAGCCGGCTCTTGGCGTCATTGATCAGGCGATTGAGACGTGTTCTGTCATCATCGCCGAGGCTCGCCTTGCGCGCCTTCACCACTTCGTCGCCCAGCTTATCCAGCGCCTTCAGCACGTTGACGGCAGCCGCCACGATCTTCTGCTTGTCCCGCGTGTCTTTGGCATCCCCGTAGGCAATGGCGGCATCCACGACCTTGTCGTGGGCGCCAGAGGTCGCAGCCAAGGGATCGGCCTTGGGCTGCGGCTGCCGCTTGCCGCCGCTGAGGTCAACGGCGACTTCGACTTTGCCAAGCTGCTTCACGATTTCGCCCGCGGCATCCTTGACGTCCTTCGTTTTGCGCGTGATCTCGGCCTCAGCCTTGATTCGCTCCTTGAAGCTTGAAAACAGCGTGTCGCGGCTCTTGGCCAGCTGTTCGTAGAGTTCCTTCCGGCGCTCCGCGGGAAGGTCCTTCATATCCGCGCCCACTTCATTCTCGAACTTGATGCGCGCAGGAAGCTCCGCAAACACTTCCTGACGGCGATCCGGTTGAACGGACCTGAAGTCGTCCTTCACAGCCCAGAACTGACTCACCAGCTCGCTGTTGGTGGCGTAGATGTAGCCTCCGCCCGCTGTCACCAGCACGCCAACGAAGGCGAACACATAAGTCATGAGCTTCACAAGCTTGGCCATGGCAGTCGTCCTCAAACCCGGATCAATTCAGGCAAACACCACACCGGCATTCTAACAAGCACAACCCCAAGCAAAGCGCGCGGCTTTCGGCCGCGCGCGAGAGTCTCATTCTTTCACTGCCTCAAGGTCTTTGGGATCAAACTCGGGGCTCATCTGTTCAGCCTTTTCGCACTTGAGTTTGGCATCTGCGAACACGGCCTTGTACTTGTCCGAAGAGTAGACGTTGTTGACCTCGACATCTTTTGAAATCCATCCGCTGCGGAAATCCTTGATGTCACGGGAGTAGGCACTGATGATCGAGTAGGCCGCCTGATACCGGATGTTGGCCTCTTTCTTGAGAGCCGCCGCGTTGCTCTTCACAAGTCCCACCAGTTCTTCGAGGTCATCAAGCTTTGCAGCCGTCATGAAATCCTCGTCTGCTCCCTGCTTGTAGGTCCATTCCAGCAGTCGAAGTGCGTAGGTCGCCTCGTAATAGCCCTTGATAGCCTCGGCCCACGCGGCATCGCGTGCATCCTTGCCATCGCCGGCAGCTTTCTTGTCAAAGGCATTGGTCCGCGCTTCGCGGAACTTGGCGTAGGCCTGCTCAAAGAACTTGTAAACCTTCTTCTGACGGATGCGCTGCATCTCGTTCTGCACAAGGCCTTTGAACTCAAGCGCCTTGACCTCATCCGGGTTCTTGGGCCGCTCCGGCGTTCCCTTCGGGGTCCCGCCGCTCTTTCTGGTGTTGGTGTTGGACACCGGCAGGCCGCCGGCGCGCCGGCCAAAGATGTCAAAGGCGATGTCCCCAATGACGGCGCCGAGCCCCAGCACCGTAATGCCGATGCAAATGGCCCAGATCATCTTGGCATTCTTGGCCGAGATCTGGTTGCGAGCACCCTGACCGCCAGCTTCCTCGACATACTGCACATCACCTTCAGCCTGGGCTTCGGGCCCCGGCGTGACAGGTGCAGAAGGACGGCGCGCAGCGCCTTGCTGCGAAGGTTGCTTACGCAATACCGGCCCGCCCTGGGCAGGGGGCTTGGCTGAAGATGACTTGCCTGAGGGAGATCTGCTGGAGGACGGAGTGGCATCGAGGACGTCGTACTCCTCAACCACATCATCGTCGTCATAACGGGGAGCTTGAGGCACTGTCTTTCCTGGTTGCATGGACCTATGAACGTACTGCTGGTGCTTCCGGTTTGGCACAACCCAGACATTCCAACAGACGCGATACTACGCTGATCAGCAGCGCCGCCGGGTCGGGACTGGCTGATTTCATGTCTTCGTCAGCCGCCAACAGGATGCCAAGAGCGCCAGCCAATGCCTGCCTGTTCACTCTCTTCGCGGTCCGCAACAACCCCGACTTCAGCGCTTCCCTGACCCGCGGCGCGCCTGAGACAAGCGCCTCCGGGCCAGCCATTCCCCGCGACAGGTTGAGCGCCACCCGCCCAAGCGTCGCCACCTGTAACCGCAACAGTCCGAGTAACGACAGTATAGACCCCGTTTCGGCTTTGCCAGCCATTTTAGCCGCGTGACGTAGAGCCGTTTTGGAATCCCCCGTCAGGATTGCGTCGCACAGGGCAAAGGTCACGTCTGTTCCCTCATAGCCGCAGGCAAAGGCCACGTCCGGCGCTGTCACCACTTTCCCCTTCGCCAGCAGTGCCAGCTTGGAAATCTCCATCTCGGCGCGCGACAGACTGCCTGCCACCGCATCTCGAAGCGCACCCACGGCCTCATGATCCAGGCTGATGCCGTGCTCCGCCGCCTGCATCTGAGCCAATTGCTCCCAACTACGGTAGTCCCAGGGCTTTAACTCTTCTGCAACAACCGTGGGGAAATGTTCCTCGACGCGCTTGGGCACGGTAAGGTTGCGCTGCCAAGTCGCCGCATCAAACACAAGGATGTTGCGCCTTGAGGGTTTTTCGAGATAGGCGGCGAATTCCTCTTTGAAGCGGGTGCTTGCCTCCTGGCGGGGACCCTGTCGCTGATTCACCACAACACAGACCACGGCGCCGCCAAACATGTTGGGGGAACGCAACTCATCCAATAGGGGCGCCGCATTCTCCAGGTCATGGATGCGCCGCACATCAAGCCCGCGCTTCTTCAGACTGTCCGTCAGCGTTTGCATGGCCCTTTTACGAAGCCACTCCTCATCACCGTAGACGGCATAGATTGGCGCCGCCGGCAGTGAGTCCGGCGCACGCAGATAGCTCAGAGCGGCAATAGCTTTGGGCATTGACGGGCCCGATTGAACGAAGACGTCCGCCTCAAACCAGGCGAACCAACTTGCGAGTCAACCACTCGCCCGCCATCAGTAACAGGAATGCGAGCAGAAGCAGCGACCGCAGCAACATGGGCTCTCGCTCCGTATCCCAGACCAGCTTGGTCAGGCCCTTGACTTCGTTTTGTCGTTCACGGAACTCAACAGCGGCCTGTCCCATGTCCTGCATCAGGTAGACCCGCTTGCCATCCTGATAAGGCAGGGGCGCCAAGCCGCGCGGCAACTCTGTCGCGCGTTCCTTCAATGCATCAAAGTCCAGTCGAAGCTGGCGCAACTCAGCTATCGGCGCCACCACCGTGTAACGGTGAGGCTTCTTGCGGCTTTCTTCATAGCCGCGCACCCAGACGTCGAACTGGCCTGGCTCGTTGGCTTCGACGTTGCCTTCAAACTGGCCTGGCCTCCAACTGACTTCGGTCAGGATCACGCGACGGTTGCTCAGCCTTCCGCCCGTGCGAGCCTGCACATCAACAATGATCCGACGCTGATCGTTACCGCGACCGCCATCAGACAGGGCGTTGAGTTCGTTGAGCTGATTCTGGACGACTTCGCCGTAAATGTCGCCGAGAAGCTCGCAGTAGACCTTGACCTGGTCGCCGACCTGATACTCGGTCTTGTCGGTATAAACGTCCACACGCTGCTGCTTGCCCGCCAGGCGACGCGAAGCCACAAAGCGCAGTGCATTCTGCCAGAAGCGCCAGAAATAGGTGTCACCGACGGTCTCGCGCAGGCGGAAAGTCTCGTCGCTGCCTACGTAAAGCACCATGCCGTTGCCGTAGGGCTGGGACGCGATGAGCACGTCGCCTTCCGCGGTAACCTGGCCTTCGCTGACAACGCGCACCAAAGCCTGAGCCGGCGCAGGCTTCAGCGCGGCCCCCGGCGCATACCAGTAGTAACCGTTCAGCTGGCCCCGCCTGAAGTTGCCATCCACCACACTGCCCCAGAGTTCGTCGTTTCGCTGCTGATTGCTGGAAAGCCGCATCAATTCGTGGGCCCGTCCCGCGGGTGTCAGCCGGTAGTACTTCATACGCGTGACATCGACACGGGTGTCATAGTCACGGGGCAGGTTTTCAATCTCGACAGGGAACAGCGCCTTGGCGCGCTCGAAATTGGCGTAGCGCCTGGGGCTATTGCGCATGCCCGCCAGCAAGATGAGCCCGCCCTGATTGCGGCTGACCCATTCTTCGATCCACTCCCAGTGCTCGAGGCGGAACTCCCTGCCGTCGGGGTCGATGTCGCCCAGGATGATCACGTCGTAATTGAGCTTCAGCCACTCGTCCTTCTCGCGGATCAGCCTCGCCCCGTCGGAAAAGGCGTTTCGCAACGGCTTGACCTGCTTCTTGACCTCTTCGTCATAGTTGGATGTGGGCTGAGGCCAGCCTTCGTCTGCATCGATGAAGTAACCTTGGTAAAGAAGCTTCTTGTCGCGTTTGAGGGCGTCATTGAGGGCGCGCGCTTCCCAGCGGAAGCTCTGTTCGATGTACAGCACCTTGATCTTGCGATCTATGACCTCGAGATAGTGCTCAGCCACGTTGTTGCGATAGGTGTCTTCGTCGGGCAGGCGATCATCGTTGAGCTTCAGGAAGTAGACGTGCTTGCCCGCTGTCTTGGGCTTGAAACGAACCTTGCACTCGGAAAGCTCCTCCTCCGGCAACTCAAACTCGGTGTCAGCGGGGCCGCGCACGGGACGGCCGTTGAGTTCGTCATAGACAACCGGATTACCCGGCGAATCCTCACAGAGAATGATGTTCACACGCTGGCCCAAGCGGCCACCAGCCTTGTCCGCGCGATAGGCCTTGTCTGCCCTGATCTTGAGCTTGAAGTCGACGAAATCGCCCTTTAGCACTTCCTTGTCGGCGCTCACGGCCAGCAGTTCGAGCACCTTCACGGGCTTGGGGTTGCCAATGGCCACGCAAACCACTTCGCTGCTACGTTTTCCCTTGGTCGAGCGCATCGCGACGCGGCGTCGGCCCTCATCGCGGGCGTCCGTGCCGGAGGTGTCACGCCCGTCGGTCAGGATGACAATGCTGGCCAAGTCGTCGTCGGCTGTGTAGTAGCGACGGACCTCCGCCAGAGCTTGGTCAATTTCGCTCAGGCGTCCCTGGGGCGTGCGGAAGTCAAGGTCGTCCGGCTGCACCTCGAGGATGGCCTCGTCCGTGGTGACTTCCCGACCAAACTTGGTCGAGAAGACAAAGTATCGCACGGACGGCATGGGCCTGCGCTTGCTGCGCTTTTCGGGATCACCGGCGGCCTCGGCCTCTTCGGCTCGCTGCCGAACCAGGTCAATCAGAGACAGACTCTGGCCCTGGGGCAGGGCAAGGCGGTTGCCCGGAGCAACCAGCTCGCAGGCGATATCCCAGCGGCGGGGACCTTCGGGGTGAACCGTTTCCAGCAGGTTACCGATGAGCGCACGCTTCTGGAGAATCTTGGGGTCACGCACATCGCCCTCGAGCTGCTCTGAAAAACTGCGCTCGGCACCGGCCAGGCGATCAAGCACGGCGCGCAACTCGGTCTCTAGGCGACGGCGCGTCGAAGCATCCTGTAGCTTTTCGTCCTTAGCCAGCTCAGCCGATAGCTCAGACTGCTTGATGTCGGCTTCACGCTGAAGGCGCTCAACTTCCGTTCGCTTGAGCTGCCAGGCGGCGATGTCGAAACGGCGACCGTGCAACTCACCCAGCCGCTTGAGCAGGCGCTGGGCACGCTCCCGCACCACCTGCCGCACGAAGTTGCGCACGGAAAGCTCTTCCGGGGTCAAGGTCACAAAACCCTTGCTGGCCGGATTGTCAATACGCAAGCCCTGGGACTCCAACTGCTCACGCAGTCGCCTGATATCGTCGGCCTCCCGGTCATCCAGCACGTTGAAGATGCTGAACTCGCGGGCCTCCGTACCCATGGACAGGCTGTCGTCAATAAGCACGGCAACCTTGGAGCCCTCCTTGTAAAACTCGCTGTCAACCAGCGAAGGGCCAGCCAGAATCAGATACAGCACCAGCAGTGCCAGAGCACGCAGCCGCACCAGGGCAAAGCGCACCCCCACCGGCACCTGCTTCTTTTCAAACCAGTAGGCGGCCACTGGGACAAACAGCGCCGTCGGCACAGCCACAAGCGCCGTCCAGACCAGCGGCGTGAGCCCCATCAGACCCGGCTCGCGCGAGAACGGATTGAAGTTATCCCAGCTGAACGTGGCACCGGACCAGACACGCGAGATCACATCGCCAAGCCCGAAGGCCGCAAACAGGATGGCCGCGATCAAGGCAAGAATGGCCAGATCGACAAGGGACAGGAGAATTTTGAGGCTTCTGCTCATTCAAAGGCTTCCGTCATCCGCACCGCGAACTCCCGGCTGCGGCACGACACGAATCATTGCTCCGGCTTCGAGATCACGAGACTCCACAGTGTTTCCGCCAGGAAGAAGAATGCAGCCAGTGCGGCAAGCCACAGCCAGAGGCCGCTGCCCGAGTCGTCGGCCAGCAACCCCTTGCCCTCGCGTTCCCCGCCCGCCTTCTGGAAATTGAACGGGACTTCGCCCAGCGTGTCTTTGAGCAGGGCCCCGACGTCCCTGCTCTTGCCTTCTTCATCCCGTTCTTCGCCAGATACCTTGACGAGGTCGCTCTCGCGCGCTTCGCCGTTGACGGAAAAGCGTTCCTGCCATTTCTGTGTCAATTGCCCGTTCTCGCCTCGCTCCGATGCGATCAGCGTGTATACGCCCGGAGCGGCTGTTCCCGCGAACTCGATCACCGGCAATCCATCCTCGCTGGTCGCCGGAATGTCACTGACTGCGCCTGCTGGATCCTTGATCTGGTAGACCGGAGCGATGTCCCGAACCCTCAAGACGCGGCGGAAGGACTCACCAATGCCCAGGTTGGCGTAGCGCGCCTCACTGTTCGTGAGGTAATTGACTGTTTCGTGATACAGAAAGAGCGGCAGGCCGTTGCCGGAAGACCAGAGTTCATTCCAGCGCTCAGAGGCCGTGCTTGAAATGTAGACCACTCGCCCCCGGCCATAGCCGCGATCCACCATGAAGGGCTGCGGCGTGGCGCCACGATTGATCCCCAATATGACGCGAGCGGGCCTCAGGGGATCGAGCTCAGCTCCCTGGGGCAAGTCCACTCCGCGCCAGTTGCGCATGACCTCAGGGTCGGTGATCAGCGCACGCGACTGCACGTCTCGCATGAAGATGGAAAGTACGGGGTGGCTTTCATCCGCGGGCACGAGTTTGTAAAGCTTGGCCGTGACATCAGTGCTGCCCTCGGGGCTCTTCAGGCGGCAGGGCAGCAAACCCTTGCCGTCCTTGTAGAGGTCGCGGTTGTAACGCTGGTGATCGACGCGATCGCCATCAAAGATGACGAGTCCAAAGCCCGCAGCCACAAACTCTTCAAGTTTGGTAACGGTGCTTTCAGGCAACGACGCAACGTTCGCCAGAATGACGAGGCGGTAATCGAGGAAGCCCTCCTGTGCCGTGAGTTGCGAGGGTTGAATGCTGACTACTCGGTTGGGCGTGATGCGTACTTCCTCGCGGCGCGCACCGGATTCGGTGCGGTTGTCCGAAATCGCCAAGGCCGTCTCCAGGTAAATCGTTTCGTCAAGTCGCGGGTTCTTGTCCGCCACGCCGTTGACGACCAGGATCGGCACGTCCGGAACCACGTTGATCACCAGGTTTCGCCGGTTATCGCTCTTAAGACCGTCGGGCTCCACGATTTCGACTTCAATGTGGCGTGAAGCCCCTGTCTTCTTCTCGCGCTCATTTATCAGCTTGAGGTCTTCGGGCTTGAGCACTATCTGGATGTCGCCGTTGCGCTGCCCCGCAGCAAGCTGCACTTTGCCACCCGCCGGCTTTGCTTCCCGCCCATCTACCCTGTAAACAAGGCTGATGTTCTTGATCTCGCCGCCGCGAGAGAAATTGGCGACCTCCACATTGATGCGGGTCTCCATGCCGTCGCCGATCACGCGGTCATCGCAGCTCAAGGAAGTGATGGCCAGGTTCTGGGCTTCATCAAAGCCGGCGTCATAGAAGACTGGCGCGCCCCCTGTCTTGGCCATGCGCTCGTTGATCTTGACCATGACATCACGGAACTCACCGGTCTGGGCCCCGTTCTTCATCAGCTCCTGCCACCCGCTGCCCGCAAAATCCGACACCACTACCAGTGCCGCAGCATCCGTCGCCGGCGTGACATCCATCAGGCGATAGGCTTCGCGCAATGCCACCAGCATGTTCGTATCCACGGCAGCCACGGTGGTTTCTGCCAACTGGCGCCGCGCCGTTTCGATATCCAGATTCGCGCTTTGCCCCACACGCCGGCGGCGGCTCTTGGCCTGTTCTTCTTCACTGATGGCGCTGCCGCCGATGCCGCGCGGCACGTAGATGTCGCTCAGGCGCACGATGCTGACGCGGTCGCGCCCCTGGGTAAGTCCGTCGACAACTCCCAGTCCGTACTTCTTGGCGCGCTCAAAGGAAGTCTGGCCCTCCTGGGTGTAGGCCATGGAGGCGCTGTTGTCGAGCACCACCACCAGATGGAGAGGAGCGTTGGCGGAGAAAGCAACACGACCCAGCCCCAGCCCCTCACTGAACCACGCCTTGACCTGCTCGGCCGCGAACGGAAAAAACGCCAGTGCCAGCAACACGATGGCGCAGACCCGCAGCAGCAACATGATGAGTGACTCCATCTGCAAGCGCTTGCGTGTCTTCTTGTAGGCCGCCAGCAGGAACTCCATGGCTGCCCAGTCGACCTTGCGGTAACGCGTCAGGTTGATCAGGTGAATAATCACGGGCACACTGGCCGCCGCAAGCGGTACGCCAATGCCGATTCCAATCATGGTTCCCGTGGTCATGCCTCAGCGTGTCCCCATCCGCTTGGCCAGATAGGCCTCCAATACGGTGCCCAGCGGCGAACGCGTATTGACCTGGACGAAATCCGTACGGTTGCGCAGGCAGTGCCGCCTCGCCTCACTGGTGAAATTGGCCACCTCCTCAAGATAGGCCTTGCGCAACGAGCGCGGGTCCACCAGCAACTGCGGGTAGCCCTCAAGTCCCTTGAACTGGGTAAGCCGGTCAAAATTGAAGTTCAGTTCCTGCTCGTCCAACACATTGAACACAATGGCATCATGGCGGCGCGCCCGCAGATGCTCGAGCCCCTTCTTAAGGTGCTTGATGTCGTCAAAGAGATCCGAAATGACGAGTACCAGCGAGCGGCGACCCGCACGTTGCGCCACGTCATGGAGCACTTCGCCGATGTTCGTCTTCTTCTGGGGCGCGTGTTGTTCCAGCGTCGCCAGCATTCGCAACAGCGTTACGTGGCTTGTGGCAGCCGGAATGAAGTCGTAGACCTTCTCGTCGAACAGCGCCAGGCCCGCAGCGTCGCTCTGACGCTGAATCAGGTATGCCAGTGACGCGGCCATGGTCTTGGCGTACTCCAGCTTGCTGGGAGCCTCGCCGCTCTGAAAGCGCATGCTCTCGCTGGTGTCCACTGCAATCAACGCGCGGAAATTGGTCTCTTCCTCGTACTCCTTGATGTAGTACTTGTCAGATTTTCCGTAGGCCTTCCAGTCAAGGTAGCGCAGGTCATCACCCGGCACGTACTCGCGGTGCTGGGCAAACTCGACCGAGAACCCCTTATAGGGCGACTTGTGCAGGCCGGAAATGAACCCCTCGACCACATTGCGTGCGGTCATTTCCATGTGCCGGATCTGATTCAGCACCTTGGGATCGAGGTATTGTTTGCCTGCCAGTTCTGCCATGGGAATCCTGCCCTGCCTCTACTTGATCGCGTCCAGTGCCTGTCGCGCTTCGTTGGCCACCAGGGGGCGGTCATCGAGCAGCAGCGATTCCAGCGCCTTTCTGGCAACCTCGTGCGGACGGCCATACTTGGCCAGCCAGCGAATTGCCACCACCCTTTCAGCCACTCTGCCGTCACGGGCCAGGGCAAGCGCCACAAAGAACTGACGCGCCGTCTCCGAGGCCCCATCGGCGATCCGGGCCGCCAGTGCCAGCTCCGCGATCTTCTGTTCCGCCGCCGCCTTGCGATAGGCATCCAGCTGTTCTTCTACTTTCGCGCCGGCCTGGCCGGACTCGATCAGCCGCAAAGCCCGCCAATCGGACATCTCCACCAATACCAGGGCATCCTTCTCTTCGCGGGCTCGTGCCTTGCGGCCCTCGTCAATGATGGACAGCGCCAGGCGCGACAGGCTGACTTCGCCCAAATTGGCCCCGGTCACCAGCCCCAGGCGCGATCCCTCGGCCAAGATCGGTCCGGTCATTTCCCCCAGCTCTGCTTCCTGCTTCTTGAACTCGGCCTGCAAGTCCTGGTGCTGCTTGAGCAAATCGTCGTACCTGGTCTGGCTGACACTCTGGTTCACCTGATAAATCAGCATGACCACCAGCACCGACATGGCCAGCCAAAGGCCCCTTGAAATCCAGCGGGCAGCCTTCAGCGCGGCCGGGCTCACGATGCCCCTCGACGAATACTCCTCGAGTTCCTCGTCGATCTCCCGTTTGCGGTCTTCGATGCTGCTGTCCCGGTTGAGGGCCATGTCTGAACTGGGTGATCTGTCCCGGGCCACTGGTCGCGATTCGGCTGCCGTAACGCCGGACCCGGGGCGCGCGCCGGCATCCGGCTACCTCATGACGTTGGGCAGGCGTTGATCCGCGAGCGACTCGGCCTCCGCGCGGGGGATGGCCGCGATCAGCTTGTCGATAATCACGTCGCTGGTGATGCCTTCCGCCTCCGCCGAAAAGTTGGGGATAATGCGATGGCGCAGGACAGGGTGGGCCACGGCGCGAATGTCTTCACCACTGGCGTAGTAGCGGCCCTGCAGCACGGCGCGCGCCTTGGCGCCGAGGATCAGGAACTGCGAAGCACGGGGACCCGCACCCCAGGCGAGGTACTGCTTGATGAAATCCGGCGCCTGCGGATTGTTCAGGCGCGTGAGCCGTGAGAACTGCATGGCGTATTTGATGACA
>JABARW010000038.1 GCA_019186845.1 Planctomycetota bacterium
GGCGGGCTTCTGTCAAAGGAGAAAGCGCCGTCCCGTGACGCCGGTCGCCCTGCGGCACCCGCAAAGACACGCTTTGAGCCGCGGGGGGAAATGCCTTAGTATGCGGAGGAATCGCAAAGCCGAAAGACACCATGACGACGCATCCTCTGTTTCTTGCGGGCGCGGAAGTAACGACCACAAGTACGTTCCGCCACCGCAACACTTATGACCACCAGGACCTCGGCGAGGTTTGCCTGGCGGGCCGCAACGATGCCGCGGCAGCACTCTCCGCAGCTTTCCACGCGCGGCCGAAAATGGCACGCCTGTCTTCGGGGGCGAAGGAATCCGCGCTGCGCCGGGTAGCCGAACAGATTCACGCGCGCCAGGAAGAACTGGCCCACGTCATTACGGCCGAGACGGGCAAACCCGTCAGCCTTGCGCGGGGCGAAGTGCAGCGCTCGGTCAGCACGTTTGAGATCGCCGCCGAAGAGGCCAAGCGCAACATCGGCGAAGTGGTGGCCCTGGACACTCTGCCCAGTTCCGAAGGACGCCTGGGACTGGTCAAGCGCTTTCCGCGCGGCACCGTCATTGGGATCACGCCCTTCAACTTCCCCATCAACCTGGTGGCGCACAAGGTCGCGCCTGCCATCGCGGCCGGATGTCCCGTGATTCTCAAACCGGCGCCCCAGGCCGTGCTGACGGCGCTGATGCTGGGCCGCATTCTGTCGGGCCTGGGCCTGCCAGAGGGCGCCTTCTCGATTCTGCCCTGCGCCAACGACGTGGCCGAGTCGCTGGTGCGCGACGACCGGGCGGCGGTGGTCAGCTTTACGGGCAGCGCGAAAGTGGGGTGGCAGCTCGCCTCCATCGCCGGCCGCAAGCGCCTGCTGCTGGAGCTGGGCGGCAACGCCGCCGTAATTGTGGAGCCCGACGCCGACCTGGAGGTCGCGGCCCAGCGCATCGTGACCGGGGCCTTTGCCAACGCGGGGCAGGTATGCATCAAGGTTCAGCGTGTCTTCGCCCATGAGAAGATCGCGGACAAGCTGCTGGCGCGCCTGCTTGAACTGACGGCCCGCGTGGGGGTGGGAGATCCGGCCCACGAGGATGTGCTGGTGGGCCCGCTGATTGATGAAGCCGCGGCCCTGCGCGTTGAAAGCTGGGTACAGGAAGCCGTGCGCCAGGGTGCCAACGTGCTGTGCGGCGGCGTCCGAGACGGACAGTTCTATCGTCCCACGTGGCTGACGGACGTGCCGGAAACCACGAAAGTCTGCTGCGAGGAGGTTTTCGGCCCCGTCACGGTGTTTGCGCGTTACCACGATTTCGAAGCCGCGCTGGTAGCTGCCAATTCCAGTGAGTTCGGTCTGCAAGCCGGGGTGTTCACGCGCTCGCTGCCCTTGGCGCTTCAGGCCTTCGAGACCCTCGAAGTGGGCGGCGTGATACTCAACGACGTGCCTACCTATCGTGTCGACCAGATGCCCTATGGCGGCATCAAGGGTTCAGGGCTAGGGCGGGAGGGTCCCAAGTACGCCATTGAAGCCTTCACAGAGCCGCGCCTGCTGGTTATCAAGACCTGACCATGGCCATTACCTACCTTGTGGACCTTGCCTGTCGCGTCAAGCCGCATGTGCGCGCATCCAAGATGCTGCGCCTGCTCTACCAGCGCGACCGGGCGAACGAGGCCCTGAACAAGGCGCGCCGAAAGGCCCCGGGGGTGCCCGCCGACGGCGTGAGAGTCAACCTCACCATCAAGGACAGCAAGGGCAAGGCTTCGCTTGCGGTCACCACGGCCGCCGAGATTCTCGGCCGCTTTGAAGAACTGGATCGCCATGCCTCGCTATGCGAGCAATGTCCCGCGCGCGTGGGGGCCTACGCCTTTGGCTGCCGCGGCGAAATTCACCTGCCCATCAGTCTGCGGGGGGAGGCCTGGCTCATGGGTTTGATTCGCGGAGCGGCCGAAGACCCCACGCCCAAGCTCTTGCTCAACTATCTGGCCAGCAACGGCGTGGTGGGCCACCGCGTGGCGGAAATGCGCCGTGTGCCCGAGGTTTTCTTTGAGAGCCAAAAGGCCCTGACGCGCCGCTACGACTCGGGCGGCAAGCTGAGTGTGAACCAGGTGTTCGAGCTTCTCTTCATGACGGAAACCATCAGCGCGCGTCACGCTCGATTCCTGCTGGGTGTTTTTGATCTTTATGCGGCGGGCCTGCCGCTGGAGCGTCCGATCTCGGATTTCACCGATCTGCGCGTGTTTGAGCACCGCGAAGGAGACCGGCCCGTGGCGCGCAACGGCCTGCGGGCTGTTGCCCAACGCGAAGACGACGCCACGATCCGCGAATACAAGGCCTTCTTTCAGGCCATGTTCCTTGCCTGCGAGCTGGGCTGCGACCTGAAAGTCTCTCTCTGATTCAGCGCAGGCTCATAACGCGCAGGGCCCGCTCCTGAACAAAGAACAGCTCCTGGTCAGAGCAGGCCATTGACTGGATTTCGCGTTTCGGCAAGGCCGGTTCGACCTGCAGCAGCCGGCGGCCGCTGGATGCATCCAGGAAAGCCAGCACGCCGTCGGCCTGAAGCACGGCCAGCACGCTTCCGCCGAACATCAGTCCGACAAAGAGTGGGGATGCCTCCAGGCTGATGCGCAGCTCCAGGGCGGGAGACTGGGCGCGGGCCACGATGATTTCATTGAGCGCAGTCGCGGCCACGACCGCTCCCCTGGCGTCCAGCGCGGCTAGACCGCTGGTGCTGCGCTTGAGGTCTTGCAGGCGGCCCTCGCGCCCATGGGCCAGATACAGGTTTCCGCCGCAGTTGAGCAGGGCAACTTCGGCTTCGGCCGCGGCCCATGCCGTGTCAGGCTCCACGCCCGGGGGCAGGGCCAGTTCTTGTTGCTGTCCGCTGGGTCTCAGAAGCAGGAGCTTGCGTCCTTGGGGCTTGAACAGGGCTGCTCCCGATGCGAAGGCGCAGAGCAGGCGGCCTGACTCGTTGAAGCGTGCCGGGCCCACGGCCACCTCGGAGCCGAGCACCCCGCACGCGTGGCGCCCGCCCGGCAGCGCCTGCGCCAATGCGGGGGTGGCAAGCCAGCTTCGCAGCGCTGCGGGCCACACACCCAGGCTCTGGCACGCAAATCCCTGGCTGGTGGCAAGGACGCGCTCCTGGTCGCGGGCCACAAACATGCCGCGCCGATGTAACTCCGGCTCGAATCGGCAGGAAAATGCGCCGTCAGCGGTCAGTCCCAGGGTGAAGGCTCCGGCGCGCGCCAGAAACAGAGGAGCCTCTTCTCCGCCGAGCCGATAAGAGGCCATGGCTTCCCCTCGCGGGCTGTATTCGAAGATGCGTCCAAGGGAGTCGGCCATGCACAGCGTGCCATCGGGAAAGAACTGCAGGTTGGCCACCGAGGCCCAGGGCCCCTCGATCGCGTAGCGCATGACGACGTTACCAGCGCCATATTCATAGATCGCCGAACCGGCGTCGCCCTCGGCTGCAACCAGCACCTGGGCCCCCAGCACCAGGCAGGCGGCGCGGCGCAGGGATGAGGGCGACAGTCGGGTCTGGCGTTGTTCAGAGGGGGCACGGATTTCCCAGAGGGAGCCGTCGGCAGTTACGGCCAGCAGGGGGCGCGAAGCGTCATCAAGAGGGACAAAGGCCCGCACGCGCTCTTCCAGTCGCGCTTCGAGCAGGGGGCTGTCCAGGCGGGCGAAGTCCAGCAGCCGCAGGGTGCCCAGTTCATCAAGGACGGCCAGTCGGGCCCCCGATGGGCTCCACTGGGCCTGGCGCACTCCGGCGCCCTGTCGCGCCGTTTGCCAGTTCGAGGGCTGGGTCAGACGCTTGATGGCCAGCAGGCCCGAGGCGTAACCCGCCACGATGCTCTCGGCGCTCAGGGCGATGGTGGAAGGCTGACCCGCCTGTTCGGGGTGGGCGATGAGGGCTTGGCGACGGCCTTCGCGGAGGTTGAAGAGTTCGATGTGCGCCGCGCGCGCCACGGCCAGCAGAGCGCCGTCGGGGCTGACGGCGGCGGCGAAAAAGGCGGCCTTCTCCACCGGCGGCGCCTGGGGGCTTGACGCGTCAAGCAGCGCCCAGCGGGCCAGGGGAGCGTAGGGGCCGGCGCCGTAGCGCTCGGCTTCCTCCAGCAGCGCGCGCCCGCGGGCCCGCCCCGCCGCACCTGCCTGGGCTTCATCGAGCGCGAGTTGCAGCAGCGCCAGGCCCAGGTCGCGGCTGCGCCGGGCTTCGCGCTCGCCCGATTCGGCCAAGGCGGCACGCAACTCGCCCAATGCCTGCTCGTGGCGGGCGCGGTCAGAGTCATTGCGCAGGCGACTCTGGCGCAGGGCCAGGTTGAGGTCTTCGCCTTCCTGGCGGGCGGAGAGCAGTTCGTCCTGCTGCCGTCGGAATTCCACGAGCATGCCCACAGCCAGCATGGTCATGGCCGCGAAGAAGGCGATAAACACGTATCGCTCGAATTTCAGGCGCGCTGCCAGGCGGGGACCGCCGTTTTGCGGAGCGTTGTTGGGGCGTGCTTCCGCCATGGGATTGTGCCTCAATTCATGCCGGACGATTACAACTACCTTGCGGCCCGCGCCGACATTATCATGCTTGTGCTGTCCGGGCTGGGACAGTCAATGGCAGGAACCCTTGGGGGGCAGCAGGGATGCCTTGGGCATCCTCAGGATGAAAGCCAGTCACTCCATGCTTATTCTCATGAAGGCCAAAGCCACGCCCCTTCAGGTTGAAGCCGTGGCCCGTTTGGTCATTGAGGCCGGTCTCAATGTTGAAAAGAGCAACGGCTCGGGGCCGGTGATGTTCAGCGTCCATGCGCCTCACTCCACACCTACGAAACTGACTGAAGAGGAAGTGCGCAAGCTTCCCGGCGTCGATCGCATCGCGCATATCCGCACGGCCTACAAGCTCTCCAGCCGTGAGTTCCAGCAAGCGGACACGGTGGTCAGTGTCGGCGGCGTCAAGATCGGCGGCAAGTCCCTGGCCGTGATTGCGGGCCCCTGCAGTTTTGAGTCCATCGAGCAGGGCCTCGAAATTGCCCGCGCCCTGAAGAAGGCAGGGGTCTCACTCATGCGCGGCGGCATTTTCAAGCCGCGCACCAGCCCTTTTTCGTTCCAGGGCCTGCGCGACAAGGGCATCAGCCTGCTGGATGAAATACGAGATCAGACGGGGCTCTGCTTCGTGACGGAGGCCGTCGACGAGCGCAGCTTCGACCTGCTGGAAGACCACGCCGACATGCTCCAGATCGGCGCGCGCAACATGCAGAACTTCGAGTTGTTGCGCCGCGCCGGACGCTCCAGAAAGCCTGTGCTGCTCAAGCGCGGCATGAGCGCCACGCTGGACGAATTGCTCATGGCGGCGGACTACATTCTGGCCGGCGGCAACCGACAGGTGGTGCTGTGCGAGCGCGGCATCAAGAGCTTTGCGCACCATTTGCGGCACACCCTGGACCTGGGCATCGTGCCGGTGCTCAAGAACGTGAGCCACCTGCCGGTGGTCGTAGATCCCAGCCACGGCACGGGCGACGCGCGTTATGTGGGGCCCATGGCGCTGGCGGCCGCGGCCAGCGGTGCCGACGGTGTGATGCTCGAGGTCCACAACGATCCCGCCCACGCCCTGAGTGACGGCGCCCAAGCCCTGGACTTGAAGTCATTTGCCCAGCTGGCGCCGCGCATGCAGGCCGTGTTTAAGGCGGCGCACTCGGGGTGATGCCGCGCCATGACCCAGTTCCTGCTGTCATTTGATACGGACTACAAGGCCTCGGTGCTGGAGCTGCTGCGTGCCGCCAAGGGCGTGCGGCTGGTTTCGGCGCCGGCCGCCGACGGCACGGTGCGCATCGAGATCAAAGCGCCCAACCTGGACGACGAAACCACGCTGTTGCGCAGCGTGGAGGAGATTCCGGGGGTGCTCGACGTGCGGGTTCAGCGCCACTGATGACGGGCAGGTTTACTTCGGCGCTTCCTGCTCGACGATGTCCGTCACGCGCACGCAGAAGTTGCCGTTGAGCACCAGCACTTCGCCGTGCGCCACAAGCTTGTCATTGACCAGAATGTCCAGGGGCTCGCCCGCCAGCCGGTCCAGTTCCACGACGGAGCCCTGTCCCAGCCGCAGGATTTCCTCGACGGTCAGCCTCGCGCGGCCCAGCAGCACCTGTACGCGAACGTTCACGTTCTCGAGCAGCGCGATGTCGTGGGCCTGCTGCGCCGCAGGCGCCGGATCGATGTTTTCAAAGGCGGGCTTCTGCGCCGGGATCTCGGCGGCCTTGGGCGATGCGGGTGGCAACTCCTGGGCCAGCGCCATCATCACCGCCGGCACGTTCACCTTGGTTTGCGCGCCTGGGGGCGCCTGAAGTAATTCCTCGCTCATGGTTCACCCGCTGATGGAGAGGTTCTGGACCAGGACTTCGCGCACATACTCTGTGCCGTCGCGCGAATACAGCTCATTGAGGTGTTTGCGCAATGCCGCGCCGAACTCCCGCGCGAAGTTGCGTTCGGCCACCTGACGCGCGCTGTAGCCGCGCAGGAGTTCCTCGGCCTGATAGGAGATGGCGGCCTTGAAGTTGGCCTGCTCGAGTTCGGGCCGCAGTTTGGCGTCGCGCTCGCCGAAATCGAGCAGAAGGTTGAAGCTGACAGTGCGCATGCCGCCCTCCTGGTCGGGGATGGCCACCTGCACGCGCTCGATGATGCCGTAGGCGCGGGCGCCCTGGCCCTTGCCCTTGTCCAGTCCCGCGCTGGTGGCGCTGGGCGCTGATGCGAACAGCAGCACGCCGCCAAGCCCCAGCCCGATGGTCACCATCCAGACCACCACCATGATGATCAGGCCCGTGCGGCTCCACAGAGGCTCCTTGCTCTTGGCGACGGGCTTCTCCTCGGCCTTGCCGGCCTGGGGATCCTTGCCGGCTTTGGGCAATTGCGCGACGGCGGTTGCCATGGATTTCTCCCTGAACTATCGGTCCATTACGACTTCACCGGTCACCACGATCTCCACGGTTCGCCCGCTGTCCGGGCCCCCGTAAGTGAACACGAAGTTGCCCGCGTCATTGCTGCGCTCGAACACCTCTTCGGCGGGCAGGCGCCGCTCATCGCCGGCAATCTCGCGGAGCCGGCGGCGGGACACGCCCGAGGCCTCCAGAAACCCGGCGACCACTTCGGCGCGCTTGGCGGCGAGTTCGTCGCGCGACTGGATCAGCACCATCGTGCTGTCCTTCAGACCGGCACCGCCGCTTTGCGGCGCAAAAGTCTCCATGGGGGTGGCCAACACGCGCACCGCCGTGCCGTCGGCCAGCTGCACGGTCTGGAGCACGGCTTCGAACTGGGCGGCATTTTCATCGGCTGATACGCGCCCCGTCACGTAGACGACGTTGACGCTGTTCTTGAGCTTCTGGGCCAGCGCGCCCAGCCGCCGCTTTCCCTCGGGAGTGAGCTGCACCTTGAAGCGTTCAAAGAACTGGGTTTCCGAAAATTTCACGACATAGCTGTCGCGCTGGCTGGTCACGGTGATCTCTTCACCGGCGAGGCTCTGCTGGTAGCCGCCGTCGGGCGTCTTCTTGCGCAGCGAGGAAGCCCGAACGATCTGCACGAAGAAGGCTTCTGTAGAGCTGGGGTCGAGCTTCGTGGGGATGTTCGCCCCGACGCCCAGCGTCGAGTTGATGCTGCCCAGCACCTCGGCGAACTTGACGGTGTCAAACGACGCCATGCTGACCAGAAGCACGAAGAAGGTAAGCAGCAGCGTCGTCAGGTCGCTCCAGGAAGTGAGCCAGACCGGCGCGGGGGGCGGGCAATTGCACTTGTGCCTGGCCACGGTCAGGCCTCCTCTTCGCTGCCGCGCAGCTGGGGCGCGAGGAAGACCAAGAGGCGGCTCTTGAGCGCGCGGGGGTTCTCGCCGGCCTGGATGCCCAGCACCCCCTGGATAATGATGCGTTTGTTCAGTTCTTCTTCTTCATGGCGGATGGAGAGCTTGGTGGCCGCCGGTGCAAACACGAGGTTGGCAATGCAGGCGCCGTAAAAGGTGGTAATCAGGGCAATGGCCATGTTGGGGCCAATGGCCTTGGGGTCGCTCATGTTCTTGAGCATGGCCACAAGACCGATCAAGGTGCCAAGCATGCCAAATGCGGGGCCCATGCCCGCGATGGTGTCGAACACGCGCTTGCCGCCGCTGTGACGCGAGCCCATGCTCTCGAGTTCGGCTTCCATGGATGCCTCAATCTGCTCGCGATCCATGCCGTCCACGGCGTAGCGCAGGCCGCGTCGCAGGAAGGGGTCGTCGCCGGGCTCCATGGCGTGCTCGATGGAAAGCAAGCCGTTGCGGCGTGCCGTGTCAGAGTAATGGACGATTTTCTCAATCAGTTCAAACGTGTTGTTGCTGGGCGACTTGATGCTTCGCATGAACAGGGGCACCAGCCGCTTGATATCCGAGATGGGATGGGCCACGGCCAGGGCCGCAAGTGTGCCGCCGACCACAATGAAGATGGAGGGCGCGTCCACGAAGTCCATGACGGCGGCGGGTGCCCACCCGCCGCCGATCAGGATCGAGACGACAATGCAGACGGTTCCAAACACAAGTCCGAATAGAGTGGCGAGGTCCATGGCTAGTAACCCGCTGGGTCAGGCATGATTCGAAGAGCGCGGTGGTAGGCAATCACCCGCCGGAGTACTTCCTCCATCGTTTCGCGCACCATCACGCGGTTGCGCGTGGTCAACACCAGCACCGTGTCCGGCGTGGCCTCCACGGACTCGATCAGGTCGGCATTGACCAGAAAGGGTGTGCCGTTGAGTTTGGTGACACGGATCAAGGCAGCCTCCCTGTGGCTCTGGCGTGAAAAATAGCAAAACAATAAAATATGTAAACAACAAAAACACTAAAATCTATCCTGGGCACGAGAGCCGCGGCTCCCGCTATGATAGGCCGGTCCTTGGAGTCAACCGCCATGCTTGAACAGGCTCGCCAGTTGAATGATTGGCTCGTCGCCACGCGCCGCGAGCTGCATCAACACCCGGAACTCTCACTGCAGGAAACACAGACAGCCGCGCGCTGCGCCAAGATCCTCGAAGGTTTGGGGCTCAAGGTGCGCCGCAATCTCTGGGGTGAGGGCTTCATTGCCGACCTCGAGGTTGCCGGTGCCCGGCAGCGCGTGGCCCTGCGCGCCGACATGGACGCCCTGCCTATCACCGAACTCAATGATGTGCCCTGGCGTAGCGCCCATGCGGGCGTCGCCCACATGTGCGGGCACGACACCCACATGACCTGCGCCTTGGGAGCGGCGCGGCTGCTGCTGGCCGCGAAGGATCGACTCAAGCGTAACGTGCGCTTCATTTTCCAGCCCAGCGAGGAAACGCCTCCGGGCGGCGCTCTGGGGCTCATTGAAAAGGGCTGCCTTGACGGTGTGGATGAAGTCTACGGTCTGCACAACAACCCCCAGATTGAAGTCGGACAGGTGGCCACCCGCGCCGGGGCCCTGACGGCCGCAGCCGACAGCTTCCGAATTATTCTGACCGGAAGGGGGGGGCATGCATCACGGCCCCATGAAACCCTTGACCCAATCCCCGCCGCCTGCGCGCTGGTGCTGCAATTGCAGACCCTGGTGTCGCGCCGCGTTGCCCCGGGCGTTCCGGCCGTGTTGAGCGTGACTCAGATTTCCGCCGGCACGACGCACAACATCATTCCTGACGCGGCATTCCTGCAGGGAACCGTGCGCACCTTTGATGAAGAGGTGCGCAAGCAGCTGGAGGACGGCATGTGGGCCATGGCCGACGCAACAGCCAAGGCCCACGGCCTGAAGATTTCCTTCAATTTCGAGCGAGGCTACGACAGCATTGTCAATCACGCCTCGGGAGTGGCCCGTGTGGCTCGCGCTGCCGCAGCGGTGGTGGGGGAGAAGAACGTCAGCACGGAGCAACCGGCGATGACCTGGGGGGAGGACTTCTCCTATTACCTGCAGCGCAAACCGGGGGCCTTCTTCCTGCTGGGAAGCGGCAACCGCTCCAAGGGCATTTGCGAGCCCTTGCACTCGCCGCGCATGAATGTGGATGAATCCTGCCTGAGCCTGGGCGCGGCCATATTGGCCCAGCTGGCGCTGGACTAGCCCCCGCTTCACGACCGGGGGGGTGCTGCTAGACTCGAAAGGGAGCGACATGCCCGAGAAGCTCGCGGTGACGCTGGCCCTGGTGGCCGGGGCAGCCACGCTCTTTGCGGGGCTCTTTGCCCAGTGGGGGTTTGTGACCACGGGCGTGGCCACGCTGGCGGCCATGCTGGGCGGTATGCTGGTGGGGCGCCTTTTGGGCGGCCTCAGTGCCTGGACCATGGAATCCAGGGAAGGTGGGACGAAGCCGTGAACGACGTGAACGAAGAAGACGCGATGGACGAAAGCGAGAGCCCGCGTGGCGCCGCGACCCACACGCACGATGGCAAAAAGCTCAGCGAGCTGTGGCACAAGTTTCGCGATCGCAACGACGTCGGGGCGAAGAATGAGCTAACGGAGTTCTACTTCGACATCGTGCGCGCCAACAACGACAACATCTCCGAGATTCTGTTTCGCGCCATCGAGGAAAACGACTTCTACCAGGCCGGGGTGGTGGGTTTCCTTGAAGCCCTCAACACCTACGACCCCGACAGCGGTGTAAGCTTCGAGGAGTTCGGATCGCTGGCGGTGCGCAAGGCCATTTTGGGGGAGATCCGCGATCTCGTCGGCGGCGAGGAGTCGGCCCAGGCGCCCGGCGCCTGAGTGAAGGTTGGGCTGGATCAAGGAAAGAAGCGGCCCTGGGGCCGCTTCTTTCTTTGATTGAGGGTCGGTCAGTCCCGCAGATAGTGGCAGTTGTAGCCGTTGGGGTACTTCTGCAGGTAGTCCTGGTGGAAATCCTCGGCCGGGTAGAACTCGCCGGCCTTGGTGATCTCCGTGATCACGGGGTTCTTCCACTTGCCGGACTTGTCAACCCGCACCTTCACGGCTTCCGCCATCTTCTTCTGATCCTCACTCAAAAAGAAAATCGCCGAGCGATACTGGGTTCCGATGTCGTTGTGCTGGCGGTTGATGGTGGTGGGATCGTGCATGCGGAAGAAGTAGCCGAGGATTTCTTCGTAGCTGATGCGATTGGCGTCAAACAGGATTTCCACCGCTTCGGCGTGGCCTGTCAGGCCGGAGCAGACCTCCTTGTAGGTCGGGTTCTTGGTCTTGCCGCCGGTGTAGCCTACGTTGGTGGTGATCACGCCGGGGATCTTGCGGATGATCTCCTCCATGCCCCAGAAACATCCTCCGGCCAGGTAGGCGCGCTCTTCCTTCACGGGCTTGGCGGACTCGGCCTTGGGCTTGTAAACGCCGGCGTCAATGAAGGACTGAAGGAACTCGCTGTAACCCTCTGCCTCCATCTGCGCCAGAGGAATGAACTTGAGCGAAGCCGAGTTGATGCAGTACCGCAGGCCGCCCTTGTCGCGCGGGCCGTCGTCGAATACGTGGCCGAGATGGCTGTCGCCCTTCTCGCTGCGAACCTCCGTGCGTGTCATGCCATGCGTGAAGTCGTCTTTCTCCACGATCTTTGTGCCCTTGATGGGTTTGGTAAAGCTGGGCCAGCCGCAGCCCGAATCAAATTTGTCCAACGAGGAAAACAGCGGCTCTCCCGTCACGATGTCCACGTAGATGCCGTGCTCATGGTTGTCCCAGTACTCGTTCTTGAAAGGCGGTTCCGTCGCGCTCTGCTGCGTGACTTCGTACTGCCGCTGGGTCAGCCGCTTGCGCAGATCGGCGTCTGAGGGCTTCTCGTAGGTGCGGCGATTTTTGGCGGCCACTGGCTTCTCCTCCCCGGGAGTGGCGGCGCCGGCCGCGCTGGCTCCCTCATCCTTGGTGGTGCGGGCGTTGGACTGGGGTTCAGGCTCGGGCTTGCCCGAGCAGCCCGCCACCAGCGCCAGCGCGAAGGCCAGAAGCAGGGCCGAAAGCCACGCGTTTGTGTTCATGCACCCTCCCTTGGCGTTTTGCCTTCTTCCTTCATGATTACGGCTTGTAGAACACATGATGCAAGCGGCTTCATCCCGCAAATCCAGTCAAGCCGGCGGCCCGCCGCCGGGGGCAAGTTCCGCCTTCGGAGACGCCATGAAACTTCCCCTCTACCACATTGACGCCTTTGCGAGCCAGGTCTTCAAGGGCAACCCCGCGGCCGTGGTGCCCCTCGACAAGTGGCTCGACGATGCCCTGCTCCAGAACATCGCGGCGGAGAACAACCTGTCCGAGACGGCGTTCTTTGTGCGCCGCAGTGATGATTACGATCTGCGCTGGTTCACTCCCACCCTTGAAATCGACCTGTGCGGCCATGCCACTCTGGCCTCGGCATGGGTGCTCTATCACGAGCGCGGCTACAAGAATGAAGCCGTCAAGTTCCAGACGCGCAGCGGGCCGCTCATGGTGTCGAGGCGTCGCGACCTGCTGGTGCTCGATTTTCCGGCCCGCCCGCCGCGGAAGGTCAAAGCTCCGACGGGTCTGGCGCTGGCCCTGGGGGCCGAACCTGTCAAGGTGCTTGCGGCGCGGGATTACCTATGCGTGTTTGACAGCGAGCGACAGGTGCGGGAGCTGAAGCCCGATTTCGCGGCCCTGGCGCGACTGGACCGCATGGTGATTGTGACAGCCAAGAGCCGCGACGTGGACTTCGTGTCACGCTTCTTCGCGCCCGGACACGGCGTCAATGAAGACCCCGTCACGGGTTCTTCTCACTGCACGCTGGTGCCCTACTGGGCTGAACAGACCGGCAAGCACAAGCTTCATGCGCTGCAGGTCAGCGCTCGGGGCGGCGAGTTGTTCTGCGAGCTATCCAAGGACCGGGTGCTGATGGCGGGCCGCGCGGTGAAATACCTCGAGGGCAGCCTCGAAGTCTGACCATTGGTTTTCGGGTTGCGCCGGAGCGTCGAGCAGCTCCCAGGGAAAACCTCTTTCTGCGCCCTGCTAGACGTCCATGAGGCGGAACTCGCGCCCGAAGTGAAGCTCCAGGCAGTCGCGGACGTTCTCTTCGCTGATCACGGCTCCGAACAGGGCGGCATCCTTGCGCGCCTGGGCCAGGGCATCGAGATCCTTCTCGAAGTCGCCGGCGTGAAGCTTTGGCACGCCACTCTGCCGCGTCCCGGCGAAATCGCCAAAGCCGCGCATCTTGAGGTCTTCCTCCGCGATCTTGAAGCCGTCGTTGGTCGCGCACAGGGCGTTGAGGCGCTTGATGGCGTCCTCCGTGCGCGGGTCGCCAAACAGGTACAGGAAGCTCTGGCGCTGTCCGCGCCCGACGCGCCCGCGCAGCTGGTGCAGTTGGGCCAGTCCGAAGCGCTCGGCGTTTTCTATCACCATCACGTTGGCTTCGGGCACGTCCACTCCGACTTCGACCACGACCGTGGCCGCGAGGATATCGATCTCGCCGGCGCGAAAGCGCGCCATTACGTCCTCCTTCTGCTCGCCCGACATCTGGCCATGGACCAGGCCCACGCGGAACTCCGGGAAGTGCTCGTTCTTGAGGCGTTCGGCAAACTCAATGGCGCTCTTGGCCTCGACGTTCTCGCTCTCGTTGACCAGTGGATAGATGAAGTAGGCCCTTCCACCCCCGGCGATCTCGCGTCGGATCTTCTCGTAGGCTGCCTGCTCGCGCGAGCGGTGCACCCACTCCGTGCGCACGGGCATGCGTCCGGGCGGCAGTTCGTCGATGATTGACACGTCAAGGCCGCCGTACAGCGTCATGGACAGTGTGCGCGGAATGGGCGTCGCGCTCATGGCCAGCAGGTGCGGGCGCTGCCCCTTGCGTCGGATCTGGGCGCGCTGATTCACGCCAAACTTGTGCTGCTCGTCGATCACGCACAGGCCCAGACGCGCAAACTGAACGTCGTCCTCAAGCAAAGCGTGGGTGCCGATGACGATGTGCATCTTGCCGGACTCCAGTTCGCCCAGCAGCACCGAGCGTGTGGCTCTGGCCATGCCGCCGAGCAGCAGCCCGATCTTCACTCTGGTGCCCGCCAGGTAACGCGTCAGGCTGGCGAGGTGCTGGCGGGCCAGCACCTCCGTAGGCGCCAGCCAGGCGCACTGGAAGCCCGATCCGACCATCAGCAGGCTGGCATAGAGCGCGACGGCCGTCTTGCCCGAGCCCACGTCGCCCTGCAGCAGGCGGTGCATGCGGCCGGCATGGGTAAGGTCTTTCTCAATGTCCTGGCAAACGCGCCTTTGCGCTCCGGTCATTTCAAAGGGGAAGTACTTGAGTGCCCGCTGCCGCAGGTCTTCATCTACGCTGATCTTGAGTGTCTCGTCTGCGGCCTCACTGCGCCGCCGCAGCCTCAGGCCCACCTGCAGCAGGAAGAACTCCCGGTATTTCAGGCTCAAGAGCGCTGCCTGAAGGCGCTTGCCGTCGGCGGGCGTGTGCGCCTGGGTGTAGGCTTCGGCCTGGGGCATCAGCCTCAGGCGGCGCGAGAGTTCTTCGGGCAGCAGGTCCGGCACCAGCGGCGCAAAGCGCGGCAGGGCCAGAGCGACGAGCCCCGAGAGGTCGTCGTTGCCGATACCCTCGACCAGCGGGTACTCGGCAATCAAAGGCGCGGCCTGGGTAGATGTCAGCTCGGCCTGGTCGGCGAACTCCCAGTTGGCGGGCTTGATGGACCACTCGCCATAGTTGTAGTCCACCAGGCCGCTGAGCCTGAGCACGGTGTCGGGGGCAAATCGCGACACCAGCCAGGGCTGATTGAAGAACACGGCCTTGATGAGGCCGCTGCCGTCGTCGAGCAGCACCTCCGTCAGCTTGAGGCGGCGTTTCTTTGTGGCCTTGTTCGAGGCGCTGACCACCTTGGCCACGAGGCACGCGTGCATGCCAGCCTTGAGATCCTTGACGCTGGCGCGCTGACTGTAGCCGCGGGGAAAGTGGTTAAGCAGGTCGATGACCCTCAGCAGCTTCAGGCGCGCCAGGGGTTCGAGCAGCCGCCGGGAGACGGGAAATGCTGCCGAGATCGGTTGCAGAAGCTCTTGCATGGCCGCCAGAGTAAGGCGCAAAGCACACGGCGTCACGCCCTGTCAGGGAAGGCCCACTCCACGAGGCGTTGCACGAGACCCATCTCCACGGCCGTCTTCTCACTGAAGGGGTGCTTTCGCCCCAGTTCGTTCAGTTCAGCGACCAGCGTCGCGGCGTCAAAGCCGCCAAAGGGGCCGCTGCCGTGCACCTCGCAGCCCTCCTTGAACGACTCCACTTCGCCTACGGCGCAGCCGAAGCACCTGATTTTGCGCGCCTTGTAGAACTTGCGCAGTTCCACGTGGTCAATCAGCAGTTCGGCATACCAGATGGGGTCGTCCACCGAGAGAGGCAGTTTGGGCTCTCGGGCTTCTTCATGGGTGCGGGGCGCGGCGGAGTCGACCATGGCTCAATTGTGGCGAGGATGCAGCGAAAGTCCACGTCAGAGCAGGCGCCACTTCAGCAGTTCCCACAGGGCCCAGAAGCCGTCCATGGCACGGATTTTCTTGCCTTCCTCGATGCTGCGGGGGTGGTAGCGGATGGGTACCTCGGCAATTCGCTTGCCCGCGCGCAGTACCTTGGCCGTGACCTCGGGGCAGAACTCAAAGCCCGTGCATGTCAGGGGGATAGAGCGCAGCAAAGGGCCGCGGAAGAGCTTGTAGCAGGTCGGTTCGTCGCTCAAATGACTGCCGTAGAGCAGGTTCGTCACCGCCGTGACCAGACGACCGCCGTAGAAGAACTTGGCTTGGCCGCGTTTATCCGGCCCGTGAACGCGCGATCCGTAAACCACATCGGCCTCGCCGGCAAGCATGGGTTCCAGCAGCCGCGCGTAGTCTTCGGGGTCGTATTCGAGGTCGGCGTCCTGGATAATGACGTAGTCGCCCGTGGAGACTTCAATGCCCTTGCGCACGGCAGAGCCCTTGCCGCCGTTGGGCTTGGAGATCACGCGCACGGTAAGCCCCTCGTGGGCCTTCTGGGCCCAGGCACGCACGACATCGGCCGTGTCGTCCTTGCTTCCGTCATCGACCACAATCAGCTCGATATGCAGGCCAAGGCGCAGGGCCGCCACGCGGTCCAGAATCTGCGTGATCGTCTTGCCCTCGTTGTACGCGGGCACCACGACAGAAAGAGTTTCTTGCCTGGCAGCCTCAATCATGGCGCGGGATGGTAGAAAGCAAGCGCCCCGCGCGGAAGTGCGGGGCGCCATGGGCCGTCCTTTACAGCGACGCAACCCTACACCAGCCGGCAGATGATCTTGGCTTCCAGCGGGTCCCGGCCCCGGGGGTCCACGCCCCTGAGCAGTTCCATGATCTCGAAGCCCCGCATGGCCAGAACCTGGCCTTCGCATCCTGCCACCCGCTCCAGAAACCCGAAGGCATCGCCGTTGGCCGGCACATAGCCCTCCGAGCGTGCGTAGCGCGCATAGAGCCTCGCGTGGGCCGCCACGAAGTGGGCCGTGCGTACGCCGGCGTTTTCCACGCACAGGCCAATGCACAGCCGGCCGGGGTAGCTCCCGTTGAAAGCCAGGGTCGCCTGCACGGCGCCTGTTCCGGCGTGCGGCGCGGCCACTGTCGCAGCTTCGATGGCCCGGGTCTGGGCCCCCGTGATGCAGAAGCGCACAGAGGAAATACGCAGCTCGTGGTTGGGCCGCATTTCGAGGCGGCGCGCCAGGGCGCGGCCGGCCAGGGTGTTTGTGGCCGCAAGATGCTCACAGATGGTCTGGCGCCCCACGCGCCAGGCGAGATCATCCAGAAGAAACATGCAGGTCAGCAGCACGCTTTCGCCCTGACGGGCGGCGCGACCGGCCTCGTAGGCTCCCGGGCGGCCCTCCACGGGCCCCACGCACAGGGCGCGGTTGTTGCGCTCAAGGCGATCACAGAGGTAGCCCACAAAGCGCCGTGCCTCGGCTGCGGCGTCGCGCGCCGGAGAGCGGCGCAGTGCCTGTTCGAACTGGCGCGAAAGGCGCGCCGATGCCACGGCGTCCACCACGAGCGTTGCCATGCTCTGTCTCCAGAATGAGGCCCGGACCTGGGCCGGCGCCCGAATTTCGAGTTGTTACTTGCCGCGCGCTTCGCGCTCGCGCCAGACGGCAACGGGGTCGTCGGGCGTCTCGCAGATCAGGGACACTTCGCCGCCGTCGATGCGGAAAACCCTGGAAGTTCCGCTCTGGTCGCCGCGCTGCCAGACAGTGAAGAGTTCCTGCGTGCCGTCTTCGTCGATGTCCTTGGCAAAAATGCCTCTCAGGATGTCGCCCTTGGGCGCGGCGTAGCTGGCCACGGGCTCGCCCGTAGTGTCACCGGCATGGAAGACCACCAGCGTCACGCAGAGGTCTTCGCCCATGCGCGCCACGCACAGGGCACCGGCGGGAAAGGCCACAGGGTCGGCCTGGCACAGCGTCACGCCCATGGCGGCATCATCTATGCCAAAGCGCGGCTGGCTGGGGCGAAGGGGTTCATCATAGCTGGCCAGCGCCGGCTCGCCGGACTTGGCCACGATCGGCTCGGGGATGGTTTCGGCAGTGCCTGCCAGGGGAATCTTGATCATGGCGCCGCTGACCAAGCCCTGGCCCTCACGGATGTCGTTGGCACGGGCGATTTCGTTCCAGCGCCGGCCGTTGCCGTAGAAGCGGTCGGCCAAGCCCCAGAGCGTGTCGCCGGGTTGAACCTTGTACAGGATCTCGCGTCGCTTCAGGTCCACGCTGAGCTGGGCGAATTCGTCGTTGGGCGCGGCTTCCGCGCTGGTCATACGGTCAAGGCCAAGCTTCACGAGCATGACCGAGGCCACGAGAACGACGAAGCCGACGAGCAGTGTGAGAATGTTATTGCGCATGGCGATCCTGGTCTGGAGTGGCGGGTGATGTCTGCGCCGCGACGGCAGGGCGGCAGGTGTTTTTCGGCCAAATGCCCCGCTGAAGTTGAGCGCGATTTGCGGCAAGTTGCGCCCGGTTCAGGGCTTCAAAGCAAGCGCAGAAGCCGGGGCGGCTTCTGCGCTGAGTTCTATGGCCTGGGCAGGTGGGAGGAGACAGCGGGCAGAGGCGCGACAGCGGGAAGAGGGGCGGCCTGCCCAGGTCATGGGTTATGCCTGGGGGTTGAGAATGCTCTGGAGCTTGAGCACCTCGGCGATGACGAGGTCGGTGACATCGTCAATGTTCGCATGCTCAACGGGGGTATCGGCGAACACGGATTCAAAGCCGTAGATCGCCTGAAGGTTCATGAAGGCCTGGTTGAAGATGGCGTTGGCCTGGGAAATCAGGCTCTGGGCGAGCAGGCTCTCGGTGTTGATGCCGGAGTCCACGATAGCGCGATATGCGTTGATCTGGGCGAAGACGTCGTCGATGCGGACGCGGACCTGGGTGGAGAGTCTGGCCGGGGCCTGGGCCGCGGCGACGGGTTGCTGGCGCCCGCTCGGAGGCTGCCCCCAGTCGATGTTGAGAAGGCGTTCAGACTGCTTTGCATCCGACTTGATGGCGGGCATTTTGCATCTCCGAGGCTGGTGAAAGGTGTTGGCGAGCGCGCGATTCTCGCGTGTCGCCACCCAATCTATACTCCATGCTTTACGATTCGTCAATTACGAATTATGTTGGTGCAAGTTTAGACTCAGTAGTAACTTCCGATAATTGACCTCTATAAACCATGCATCGTAGATTACGAGTTGTAACGCACAATATATAGTGTGGCGACAGTTTCGCCCCCGACTCAGTTTTTTTTCGAAATTCTCCTGGGCAGCTTGTCCGCATCGACTCTATCTCCTCTTCCACGCTTGCCCCGCAGCAGGAGTTTTGGCGTCCGGCGACCTGCGGGTTGAACGCAGCTTGGGCTGGTTGCTTGACGGCGTGGCCGGGGTCGCTATCATCCCTCGCCCGGATTTGAAGAAGGAAATGACATGTCGCGCCACGCATCGTTGAAGGTCAACACGCTCGCTACCAAGAACCGCAGCGTTCTCAAGCGCCAGGAGCGCATTGCTCAGCTCACCGTTGAGCGTCGCTGGAAAGATGGCGACGACGTCACAGGCCTGCCCAAGACGAAGGTCCACGGCAAGGTCAAGGCTAAGAAGGCTTGAAGACTCACCAGATTCTGGCGGGGCGGCCTTCGGGGCCGCTCCGCTTCGTTTGTGAATTGGCGCACGGTACGGCGTTCCGCGTCCTAACTTGCGCCTTGGCCGCCAATGCTTTGGCCGTTACAGTTGCCCTGCGTGGCGCGCCAACCCTTCGAAATCGCCGACCGCATTCATCTGCTGCAGCCCAGCGGCATCAGGAAGTTTTTTGAGCTGGGCCAGTCCATGAAGAACCCCATCGACCTGTCCATCGGCCAGGCCGACTTCGACGTTCCCGACGAAATCAAGCAGGCCGCAACCGCCGCCATTGCCTCAGGGCGAAACCGCTACACCGTCACTCAGGGCATCGAGCCGCTCCGCACAGCCCTCAAGCGGCGCTATGCCGCGCGTTTTAAGGGCGTCGAGAACGAGGAAATCATCGTGACCTCGGGCGTGGCAGGGGCGCTGATGCTCAGCTTTCTTGCGCTGCTCAATCCCGGCGATGAGGTCATCATTCCTGACCCCTACTTCGTGATGTATCGCCACCTGGCTTCGCTCGTGGGCGCGCGCGCGGTGGCCATCAACACCTATCCCGATTTCCGCTTCACGGCTGAGCGCGTCGAGGCGGCGATCACGCCGCGCACGCGCGCCATCGTCGTCAACAGCCCGAGCAACCCCACGGGCGCGACGCTGGATGAGGCTCAGGCGCGCGACCTGGCCCGGCTCGCCGACGCGCGGGGCCTCGTTGTCATCAGTGATGAGATCTACGAAGACTTCATCTACGAGGGCCGCCACGTCAGCGTGCGCGAGTTCACCCCGAACTGCCTCGTTCTTTCGGGCGCCAGCAAAAGCATGGGCATGCCCGGCTGGCGTATGGGCTGGATGCTGGGCCCCCGCGACTTCATTGAGCGCTGTTACATCGTCCAGCAGTTCACCTTTGTCTGTGCGCCCAGTCCCGCGCAGCACGCGGTGCTGGCCGGGCTGAACCTGGATTTCAGCGGCCACCTGGCGGATTACCGGCGCAAGCGCTCCCTGGTATGCGAGGGCCTCAAGGACCGCTTTGCCCTCACGCAGCCGCGCGGCGCCTTCTATGCCTTTCCCGCGTTGCCTGAGGGCGTGAAACTGGATGCCTTCATCGCGGCCTGCATCGAACGCGAGTTACTGGTGGTGCCGGGCAGCGCCTGCTCGTCGCGCGACACACACCTGCGTATCAGCTACGCGGCGCCGGACGACAAGCTGGTGCGCGCCGTGGATATTCTGCGTGAACTGGCCCTGAAGTTGAAGCGATAGGAAGCTTGCCATGCCCGTGTACGGCGTCATCGATGTGGGAAGCAACGCGATCAAGTTGAAGGTCGCACGCTGCGAGGCGCCCGCCACTATCGAAACGCTGTGCGACGAGCGCGAAGCCGTGCGCCTGGGCGTGGGCGTGTTCCGCGGCAAGCCCATCAGCCGCGAGACCGTGCGCGCTGCCGCCGCCGTGCTGACGCGGTTTGAGAAGCTGTTCGAAAGCCATGGCGTCAAGCAGTACCGCGCCGTTGCCACCAGCGCCATGCGCGAGGCGCCCAACCGCCACTCCGTCATTGAGGAAATCCGCGAACGCACGGGCATATCGCTCGAGGTCATTTCCGGCAGCGAAGAAGCGCGCCTGATCCAGGTGGGCACCTCCCTGGACGTCAATGCGGCACAGGGCAGCGTGCTGTTCATTGACGTAGGGGGCGGCTCCTGCGAGATTTCCGTGCGCGAGGGTGGTGACCTCAAGGACCTGTGCAGTCTGGCGCTGGGCGCCGTGCGCCTGACCGAGAATTTTGTTTCCTCGGACCCCATATCTTCTGACGACCACCGCAAATTGAAGGACTACATCTACTCCGAGTTGCGCAATAACGTGGGCATGATGGCCCGGCGCAGTTACGAACTGGCCATCGGCACGGCGGGCACCATCAACGCCATCTGCGAGAGCATTGTGGCCCAGCGCGAACTTTACCCCAGCAGCACCGCCAGCGCCGTGCGCTACGCCTCCGTTTCAAGCTTCCACCGCCGCCTGCGCCAGATGAAGCTGGAAGATCGCAAGGAGCTGCCGGGCATGGCCAGCAACCGAGCCGACATCATTGTGGCGGGCGCAGCCGTGCTCAAATACATCATGAAGACCTTCCATCTGGAGGCGATCAGGCCTTCCAAGCGCGGATTGCGCGACGGTGTCCTGCTGGACCTGCTGCTGCGCCACACACGCGACACGCGGCTTGAGCGCGAGTTTCACCGCGCGCGGCGTGACGCACTGGTGCGCTTTGGCGACCGCTTTGCCGTGCCCCGCGCCCACACCGACCATGTCACGCACCTGGCGCTGCGCCTTTTCGACCAGCTCCCCTCGCTGCACAAGCTGGGCGAACACGAGCGCGGTCTGCTGGAGGCCGCGGGCCTGCTGCATGAGGTGGGGCGCGCCGTGAATTACGGTTCCATGCACAAGCACAGCTACTACATCATCCGCAATGCCGAGCTGACCGGCTTCACCCAGGATGAGATCGCCATGATCGCCAACGTCGCGCGCTATCACCGCCGCAGCGACCCCAGCATGAAGCACGAAAACTACGCGGCGCTCTCGCCGAGGCAGCGCTCCGTGGTGCGCTGGCTGGCGGGCATCCTGCGCGTGGCCGACGGCCTGGACCGCCACCACGACGCCCGCGTACGCGACCTTCACGTGCGCGTGACGCCCAAGTCCATCCTGCTGGACCTGGACAACGAATATGAGGCGGAGCTGGAAATCTGGTCCAGCCAGCGCAAGGCCGGCCTGCTCGAGGAAGTGGCTGAGCGTGTCGTGGAGTACCGTGAAAAGGCGGCGCCGGAGCGAAAGGTTCACACTCAGCCGCCTTCAACTGCGGTCAAGCACTGACGTCAGGACTGCCGGCGCGAGGCCAGATCAATGGCTTTGCCCTGCAGCGTGTCCGGTTCCTTCAACAGCCGCTTGATTTCACCCAGCTTCTCGTTGACCGAGGGTTCCATCATGCCGGCGTGGGCCGGAGGGCGCCCCCACATGAGCTGGGTCTGGGGCAATACGTTGGAGTCCGGCAGCAGAACCACGCCTCCCGCCGGGGCATACCGCACGCGGCCGCGGGTGTCAGCGTGTGCGGGTACTCCCACCAGCCTCATGCGGGCGATGGGCAATACGGCATCCATCTCGCATTCGCGCAGCACGCGCTCCATGGAAAGGGCCGCCACGATTTCCTCGCTTTCCCATTTCTTGCCCGGCGCGGGCGGGCTGCTGGTCACGCCTTCCACGATTCGGATGGGGCGCGTCAGGCCCGCCAGCAGGGCATTCAGTTCATCCTGGCCGCGGTCCGTGGCGGCCTTGATGCTGAGGGGCAGGCGCACGCCGTCGGCGTCCACCAGCAGCCAGGCTTCAGGAGTCGCCACGCACAAGGAGGGCGTGCGCACTTCAAGCTTGGGAACCAGTTCTGACTGGGACTGGGCATCCACGGGAAAGCGGCGCTTGACGCTGATGACGCTGCGTACCCAAGCACTGCGTGCCAGCGCGGCATGCACCTGCTCGGGCAGGTCGCTGTCGAAGGCGTCGGAGGGGGCCAGCTTGGCCAGCTCGGCGCGCAGGTCGGCCTCAATTTCACCCTTGATGCGGGCGGCCAGTTCGGGTTTGGCCCAGGAGGGCGCGGCCGCAAGCTCGATGCGGCCGGGGTCGATTTGATGGCGCGCATGGCGGCGCAGACCGCCCTGCAGCAGCCAGCAAAGGCCGCACAAAACGGCAATGGCGCCGGCCAGTCCGGCGATGCGGCGTGTGCTTCTGCTGGTCCAGACGCGGGAGGCGACGCCAAGGGCGAACTGGCGCGAGGGCAGCACACCGGAGGCCAGTTTCGCCGCTGACGAGAACGCCGCGCCCAGCAGGCCCATGGCCAGCGCGCCCACCCCAAGGCGGCCAAATGCGCGGGTGGCCCGGGTGCCTCTCTGTGCCGTGGGGGTGCGTGGCATGGTCTTCTCCTCAGGCCGCAAGGACGCGAGTGATGCGGTCGCTCTCTCGCTGGCGGCGGCGCTCCATGGATACATCAATGAGTTCCTGCACCAGCTCGTCAAAGCCGATACCCTCAGCCGCGGCCATCTTCGGCAGAAGGCTGTGGTCCGTCATGCCGGGCAGGGTGTTTACTTCCAGCACCCAGAGTTCGCCTTCCTTGTCCAGCATCATGTCCACGCGCGAGTAACCATGGCAGCGCAGCGCGGCGTGGGCACGCTTGGCGTAGTGCTGCGCCAGCTTGAGCGTGGGGCCCGCCAGTTCGGGGTTGACGACGTAGCGCGTCGGCGCGTTGTGGGCGTACTTGGCCTCATAGTCGAAGAACTCGGCCTGGGCCACGACTTCACAAACGGGCAGGGCGCGGCTGCCGATCACGCCCACAGTGAGCTCGCGTCCCTCAATGCAGCGCTCGACCATCACGCGGCTGTTGAGGGCCAGGGCGCGTTCCAGCGCTTCATCAGCGGCCGCCAGGTCGCGCACGATTGTCACCCCCAGGCTGGAGCCCTGGTTGGTGGGCTTGACGACCAGGGGCAGCCCGATGCGACGCGCCATGCGACGCAGACGGTAGCGGGCGTCAAATCGCTCAGCCACCTCCGCGGGCGGGGTGGGCACGCGGTGGGCGAGAAACTCGGCCTTGGAGAGTTCCTTGTCCATAGCGATGCGCGAGGCGCATGGACCGCTGCCGGAATAGGGCAGCTTGCGTTCTTCCAGCCAGCGCTGCACGGTGCCGTCTTCGCCCTCGCCCCCGTGCAGGGCGATGAACACGAAGTCCGGCCTCGCCTTGTCCACTTCGTCGAAGTTCTGCCCGTTGTAGTCAATGGGAATGACGGTGTGGCCGATGCGCTTGAGCGCGGCATAGACCTCGCTGCCGCTCTTGAGGCTGACCTCGCGTTCGGTGGAAGTGCCGCCAAACAGCAATGCGATGCGAAGCATGGACATCTCCCGGGCGTGCGCGTGTGCGCACGAATTTCGATGTTGGTCGCCTAGAGCTTGACGTAGAGCGCGTCGAAGCGGATCGCCAGGCTCGCGCTGGTCGTGGCAAAGCGCAGCGGCAGGCCGTGGGCTTGAACGCCCTCGAACTGGCCGCCGGTGATGCGCAGGCTCACGCTGAACTCGCCGTCGGGCCAGAAGCCCTCGTCAAAGCGCACGTGGCCGATTTTGGCTCCGTGCGGCGAGTAATCGAGCAGGACGGCGTTGCCGCGCGCGACCCGGCGGCCATCACGGTCGAAGAGGCAGAACTCGACGACCTGGTTGGTCTCCTCGCGCCTGAATTCGCGGCGGCAGGAGATGGAGGGGTCGTTCTTCTGGGCCATGAGGCGGCGTGCAGCGCGCGTGCGCTTGATGGACTCAAGTGTGGCTCGGTGATTGGACATGGCAGCTCCAGTCCGGAGACGAAGGCGCGCGGCTTGGCGAGGGTGCCAGGCACCCTCGCCGGCGCGCTTTGGGCGGGCGAACCCGCGGCAGTGTAGGACAGCTCAGGCGATCGTCTTGATGGCCTGGGGCTTGGCGGCATCGAGGAACGACGTCTTCTTCTCGGACTGGCCGATGGCCTTGCGGCCGCGGAAGGAGCTGACGCGGTCGTACTCTTCCAGGAAGATGTCCAGGGTGGACACGATGTTGTCGAAGTCCTGGCGGCTCAGGCGCACGTCGTCGCCCTCCGTGAGTTCAAGCTCCCCGACCATGTAGCTCTTCAGGATGCGCAGCGGCTGCAGCTTGCGGAAGATGAACTCGTCGAGGCTGATGCTCTTTTCCTTTTCCATGACCCTTGCCTTTGTCTCGCCCCGCCATGGGGCTGTGTGGTTGGCGCCCAAGCGCCATGAAGGTTATGCCGCCACTATCATCGGCTGCGGCCACGCCTTGACTTCAGGGATAAGTTGGACGCCGTGCGCGTCCTGCACGCGTTCTTGCACCAGCGCCATCAGGCGCGTGACGTCTTCAAAGGTGGCCTCGCCCGTATTGACGATGAAGTTGGCGTGCTGCTCGCTGACCCTGGCTCCGCCGACCTGCAGGCCCTTGCAGCCGGCCAGGTCGATCAGCCGCCCCGCGCTCTGGCCGGGCGGGTTGGTGAAGGCGCAGCCCGCCGAGTGTGCGCGGTAGGGCTGGGCTGCGAGCTTCTGCTCCATGATCTGCTTCATGCGCGCCACAAGTTCAGAGGGCTGGCCCGGCCGACCCTCCAAAATGGCCTCCAGCACGATGCCCTGGCGCAGGCTGCTCTGGCGGTAGGCAAACTGGATTTCTTCGCGGTACAGGTAGGTCAGCGCGCCGCCGGGCGAAAGCCACAGGACGCGGTCCACGAACTCGCCGATCTCGGCGTAGCGCCCGCCGGCGTTCATGGCCAGTGCGCCGCCCACGCCTCCCGGAATGCCCGCCCGCCCCTCCGGCCCGGCAAT
>JABARW010000034.1 GCA_019186845.1 Planctomycetota bacterium
GGCCCGCCTGCGCCGCGCCTGAGCGCGCGTCTCAAGGCACCCCAAGCAGAAAAGCGCCCCGCCCTCACCGGCGGGGCTGCTTCTTTGGCCCCGGCACCTTCCATGGCGCACAGGCCCCTGGGAGTGCTTTGCGTCGGCCGCTCATGCAGACACGCCTTACACAACAAGACGCCCGCCAAAGCGGGCGTCCTGCATTTCCCCCTGTCCCGCAGGCTCAGAGCCTGCTACTTGGCGGGGAGGCTGCGCAGGTAGGCAATCACCTGCCAGCGCTGCTCCTCGCTCAAAGTCGTTTCAAAGGCCTGCATGGCCGAGCCGGAGATGTTGGCGCCCACGCCGCCCTTGCTCACGCGCCAGAACCAGTAGCCGTCGCTCATGGCCTGAAGGTCAGCGACGCGCAGGTTGCCCGCCGGCGGATTCAGGGCCTTGCCCGCATCGGAGTTGCCGTCGGCCTCGGCGCCGTGGCAGGAGACGCACTGGGCTTTGAACAGGCCCTCGCCCGCCTTGATGGCGTCGGCATTTCCTGCCAGCGCGTTCTTCTTGTCCTTGAAGTCGGCCGGTGTCTCCGGACGCGCCTTGGCCGCCGGCTGACCGTTGGCAGGCCTGGAAGTGTTGCCGCCGCACCCCGCAATGAAGAAGGTTCCCGCGGCAACCAACGTCAGCGCGAGCAGGGAAAGATTCAGGGCTTTCATGGAGATTCCTTTCGGTTTTGGTTACCAGCTTTCGGGAGTGGAGCGCAGGCCCAGCAGGATATAGCCGATGACCCACAGCACGCCAATCACCCACATGATGATGACCCAGAGCGGCACGCCCAGGTTTCCCACGGCGGGCGCTTCGTAGCTTTCGTCTTGCTTGGCGGGAGCGTCAGACATGTTTCACCTCGTTGAGTTCGATCCCTTCCACCTCGAGCACGCGCAGTTCCGCCTGGTTGCCCTTCCGGAAAGCCCCTCCCTTGAGGTAGGCCAGCGCAAAGAAGGCCATGCCCGAAGAAAACAGGCCCAGGAAGGTGGCCACGAACAGCAGCGTGCGCACCGAGGCCTCATCACAGAACGCGCAGGCCGGCAGCGCGGGCGCCAGCACCAGCGCGCCCAGCATCAGCCCCGTCAGTCTAGCGGTCATGGACGTTCTCCTTGAACATGCTGCGGACATAGGCGGCGAGGTCCTTCTCCTCTTCGGCTGAAAGTCCCATCGTCGGCACCATGCCCGTTCCGGGCCGACCCATGCGCACCACGCCGATCAGATAGTCCGTGTCGTAAAGCCGCGTGCGCAGGTCCTTGGGTGCCGGGCGCATATTGAGCATGGCCTGGGGCACCTCGCCGAACTCGCCGTGGCAGCTGGCGCAGCGCTTGGTGTAAACCTCGCGCCCGCGGGCCAGCACGTCAGCGCGATCCACCCTCGCCGCCGCCCGCACCGGCTGCCCCAGGTCCGAAACATATTGGGCCAGCGCCCAGAGCTGCCGCTCGCCCATGTCGTGATAGCTCGGCATCGCCGAGCCCCTCACGCCCTGATAGAGCACGCGATAGACCTCGGCGCGCGGCAGATAGCGGGTATTGAGGTTGGCCGCCGAGGGCTTCAGGAAGTCAGCCGCGCGGCCCACACCATCGTGACTTTCGCCGTGGCAACCCACGCAGTGGCTGGCGTAAAGCTCGGCGCCGCGCTCCTTCAGAAGGTCGCTGGGAACAGGCGAGCCGGTGACGCGGATTTCACGCGGATAGACCTGATCCTCCACCTGCTGCTTGAAGGCCGAACCCAGCGACTGCAGGTAGGCCACGAGGTCTTTGGCCTTCTCCCCCGGAACGGGCTTGCCGTCAGGGCCGCGGTCAAACAGCCACGGATAGGGCGGCATGACCGAGCGCGGCACCGTTGAGCGCGGGTCAAGCAGGTGGGCGTAGTGCCAGTCATCGGTGCGGCGGCCGGCCTCGCGGGCGAGGTCGGGGCCGATGCGCCGCGTGCCGTAGGTGTTGGGCACATCAAACATGGCCTCCCAGGCCTCGCTCTTGGGGCCGTAGCGCCAGGGTTCATTGGCCACGGGCCGTACAAACTGCGAGTGACAGTGCCAGCAGGCCTCGGACATGTAGATCTTGCGCCCGCGCCCCGCCGCGGTGAGTTCTCCGTTCTCATCGTGGTAAGGGTCCTTCATGCCGGGCGGAGCCTCGAGGCCCGAGGAGAGCGTGGTCCAGGGTGCAAGGCCCATGGCCACGAAGGAGAGCAGGAAGCAGCCCACTCCGGCGAACAGCGCCACGAACAGGGGGCGCTCGACTTTGCTGTCAGCGTTAGACATGGGCCGTCGCTCCTTTCTGGCCGCGCGCCATGTTGATCACGAAGATGACCGCGGCCGCCACCAGCAGCACGCCGGACACCGCGCGTGAGACCCAGAAGGGCTGGGCGGCATCCAGCGAATCGACCAGGGGCGCGCCCGAGAGCCAGAAAAAGCCCTGCATCAGGCCCGCCACGGTGTCGGGGATGTAATAGAGAATCCAGAACGAGATGAAGGTCAGCCAGAAGTGCCACTCGGAAAGCGCGCGAGAGAACTGGCGCCCCGAGATTCGGGGCCAGATCCAGTAAATGAACGCATACAGCCACCAGGAGAAGACGCCAAACAGCGCCAGGTGGGCGTGGGCCACGATCCAGTCCGTGAAGTGCACCACCTTCTGCACGCTCAGCAGCGAGTGGAACGGCCCCTGGGTGCAGGTCACGATGTAGTTGAAGATGCCGAACGTGAGGAAGCGCAGGGAGATGTTCGGGGCCAGCTCGCGCCACTGGCCCTTCATCGTGGCAAAGAAGTTGTAGACAACGCTGTAAACCACAAAGATCAGCGCGGCCGTCAGGGGCATGGCCACCACCTGCAGCCACCAGGGCATGGGGCTGAAGAAAAAGTGATGGCTTCCGCCAAGGGGGTAGATGACGGCCAGCGTCCAGAAACCCAGCAGCGAGAGCTTGTGGCTGGCGATGGGCTTCTTCAGGATCACCGGCAGCAGGTAGTAGACAATGGCCACGCCCATGGGCGTGACCCAGAGCCCCACCGCGTTGTGGATCCACAGGCCCTCCAGCGCCGCGCCGGCGGCGCCCGGAACCACGTGGGCCACAAGCGTGTTGGCCATGACAAAGTTGAGCGCGGTGAAGATGAAGCCGAGGATGATGTACCAGAGAGAGACGTACATCGACTTCACGCTCGAAGTGATGATGGTGCCCACGCTGATGACCAGGGCAATCACAAACGTGAGCGCAAAGAGCACGTCTGCCCACCACGGCGCCTCGGCGTACTCGACCTTTTCGGCCTGGCCGCTGACCAGCGCAAAGGCCCCCAGCAGCAGCGCAATCTGCACCAGCCAGCCGTTGACAGCCGCCAGGGGCCGCCAAAGCAGCGAGCGCCCCGTCAGCTTGGGAACGGCGTAGTAGGCAAATGCAAAAAAGCCGTTGGACAGCCACCCGAAGATGACCGCGTGGGTGTGAAACATGCGCATGCGGCCATACGTCAGCCATTCGATACCCGCGCCCAGCTCGGCCGATTCGGGGCCCGTGAGGCGGTAGCCAAGGAACGTTCCAGCCGTCATGCCCACGAGCATCCAGACCAGCGCGGCTACGAGATGAAAGCGCACGAGGCCGAGGTCTTCCGGGGGGCTGGCAGAGGTGGGGGCAGTCATAGGGTCTCCGCGAGAGCGTCGTGTGAAATCACTGGATATGCGGACCCTAACATCCCTACATGGCGGCGCAAGCAAAATTGACTGATGGTTTGAAATATGAACATGCGGAATATTTCCTGTGAAAGCTGGCACAGGTGGGGAAAATTCCGCGGGGCTCTTGTTTCGTGGTTCGGGCGAGGCCTCAACGGCAGAACAATGGCCGCGCTTGGCAAGCCAGCACCCCCCAGTTGTCAAAGAACTCCGGGTTCTGCCAGCTTGGGCTTACGCGACGTCGGCCGTCGCGCCCTTGACCCCGGTCGCGAAAACAGCCTCCGCCACGGGCTTGGCTCCCTGGCCTGACTTTGCCTCGGCAAAGTTCGGCTCGCCTCGCTCTTTGTGCTCGCGCTCCTGACCCTTGAGCATGATCGCCGTGGCCACCACGACTTCGCAGCGCCGCTGCAGCTCGTTGCGCTCGGCGCGCAGGGCCGTGAGCTGGCGCGAGGCGTTGCACAGCGTGGCCGCGCTGACGACGCGGCGCCTGGCCTGCTGGGGCGCCTCGTCGCCCTTGGCGTCGAGCAGGGCCTGCTTGTGTTTGATGTCGAGCGCGCGATCAAGGCGGGCTTCCTCGATCACGAGGATCAAAGCCTCCATCTGCAGGTCAATCTGGTGGCCGCCCTGACGCTCGAACTCGGCGCTCAGCATGGCGCGCAGGCGCTCGGCGGGGGCGCCGCCCTCGCTGAGGATGCGGAAGACCAGTTCGTGGGCCCCTTCCTCAATTTCGGCCTGGCGCGAGGCTTCAAGGTCGAGGGGCTCGGCAGTGCGGTACCTGCGGTTGCTCATGGCGTTCTCCTGAGGGGCCGCGAAATGCGGCCTTCAGGAGCTGCGACTTTCGGACACAGGTACCGCCAGAAATTTGCAGGAAAGCCGCAAACCCCGCGCCCAAAGCAAGTTGCGCAGGCACCTTCAGGACTCAGGCATTGAAGGTCCGCGTCAGCCGCTGGGCCTCGGCCGCGCTGTGCAGGAGGTCGTCGACTCGATACCTGGTCTCGAAGCCTGAATCCTGGAGAATGCCGAGCAATTGAATGGTGTCGATGTTGCCCACCAGCTCGTCCTCGGCAAAAGGGCATCCGCCGATGCCCCCCACCGCGCTGTCGAACAGGCGGCAGCCGGCGTCGAGCGCGGCTTTCACTTTCTCCCGCACGGTCGCCGGACGCGCGTGAAGATGGACGCCCACCGGAACCTCGGGCACCGCGGCCCGCACCTGGGCAAAGACTTCGGCCACCTGAGAGGCCGTCGCCACCCCGACCGTATCGGCTAGCTGAATGCAGCTCACGCCCATGTTCTGGAGGCGCCGCGCAAAATCGACGACGATGCGGGGATCATGGAACTCGCCGTAGGGATTGCCAAAGGCCATCGAGAGATAGGCAATGACCTCGACATCGTCCTCGACGCAGACATCTATGATGGTCTCCAGGGAGTCCCAGGCCTCGTCCAGGTCCTTGTTCGTGTTGCGCTTCTGAAAAGTCTCGTTGACGCTGAGAGGAAAGCCCGCAGCCGCAATGCGCCGCCCGCTGTGCCCCCACTTCTGGTTGCAGGCGACCAGACCCTCGGCGCCGCGCAGATTGGCGACGATGCCGATCAGATAGAGTCCCTCGGCCACGTTCAGATTCTCGAACAACGCCGCGGTGTCGGCCATCTGCGGCACGGCCTTGGGTGAAACGAAACTGCCGAAGTCGATGCGGCGCACGCCGGCCCTGATCAGTCCGTTGATGTAGGCCGTCTTCTGCTCCGTGGGAATGAACTTGGCAAAGCCCTGAAAGGCGTCGCGGGGGCACTCCGTCAAGGTGATGGTCTTGGCGCTCATGCCGCGAGCATAGCAAGCGGCCGCTTCACGGCCAAAAGTTCAGGCCGGAGTCAGCCAGCGCGGCTTGCGCTTCTCCAGAAACGCGGCAATACCCTCTTTGCAGTCCGAGCTGCCACGCGCCCGGGCGTTCAGATCTGCCGCGTGCCGCAGGGCCTGACCCACGCCCATGGAGTGAATGCCCCAAAACGCGGACTTGACCGTGGCCAGGGCCTGGGGGGAGTTCTTGAACAGGTCGCGCGCGAGCTCTTCGGCAGCCTGGCTGAGAGCGTCGGGGCCGACCACACGCGTGACAAGCCCCAGCCGCAAAGCTTCCTCGGCACCGATGGTACGGCCGGAAATGCAGAGGTCACGTGCCGCGCGCTCGCCGATCTGGTGAGTCAGCAGGACCATGACGATAGCAGGAATAAAGCCGATCCTGACTTCAGGATAGCCGAAGCTGGCTTCACTGGAGGCCAGCACGAAGTCGCAACAGGAAGCAAGGCCGCAGCCGCCGGCCAGCGCCGGCCCGTGAACAACGGCGGCCGTGGGCTTGGGAAAATTGGCCAGCCTGGTGAAGAACTCGCGCAGGGCATTACTGGAAGCCAGGTTCTGTTCCAGTGTCGCGGTCTGCATGGCCTGAATTTCGGAAAGGTCCGCCCCCGCGCAGAACGCGGCCCCGGCGCCGCGAAAGAACACGCTGCGGATCCTGTCGTCGGCAGCGAGTGAATCCAGTTCCGCGGAAAGCACCGAGACCAGCTCCTGGCTCAAGGCGTTGCGCTTCTCGGGGCGATTGAGCACCACCGTGGCGCAGCCAAGCTCGTAGCGGGTCTCGCGCTTGATAACGTCAAAACCGCTCACGTTACTTGCTCTCCTTGGCGGGCTCGAGTTCTTCTTTCCAGGCCTTCCAGGCGTCGATCATCTCGCGGGCGAGGGCCTCCGGACGGCGCCCCTTGTGTTCCTTGAGGAAATCCTCCATCAGCTTGATGGCCGCGTCGTAGGCGGCAATCGCCTTTTCGACATCCTTGCCGGAGCTGTCGATGCCATTCCAGGCCTTCTGGCGCGCGTTGATGAAGGCGCGGCGGGCCTTGCGCTCGGGCTCCAGTTCATCGAGCTTGAGGATGCGCCCGGATTCTTCGCGCGGGCTGCGCTCGTACTCGATCTCGCCAAAACGCGCGCCGATCTCGCGCCAGCAGGCCAGGGCCAGGTCATAGTCGCCGCTGACTTCGGCCGTGTCGGCCCGGACCTCCAGCAGCTTGCGACGCTGCGCGATCTTCAGGCGCAACTCGGCGGCCTGCTTGAGCGTGGATTCATCGTGCTCGCCGTCTTCGACCAACTGGGCCAGGCGGTCTGCCTCCGCCAGCTTGCCCTCGCCGTAGGCTTTGGCCGCGGGCTCCATCGGCGCAGCAAATGCACCGCTGAGCCCGGGGTACTTCACTTTCCTTAGTTCGCGCAGCGCGGCTTCCTCCCAACCCTCCTGACCCACGTGAACGACCTTGCCGTCAACACCAATCACCCAGATCACGCACAGCGTGGGGGCAAAGAAGCGCGAAGCGTAGTAGCCGTCTGTCGCCACGGGCAAGGTCAGCTTCATCTTCTTGACCTCGGCCTCGATGACGTCCAGCGGCTGGAACTGCGAATAGGCCGTGATGAACCTCAGGCCCTTGTCGGCGTACTGTTTGTTGAGTTCTTCCCAGCGACGCAACTGCGTCAGGCAGGGCGGTCAGCCACAGCCCCACTTCTTGAACAGGATGACCTCGCCGCGCATCTCGGAAAAGCGCGTGTAGGCCGGCGCGTTGAGCCAGTATTCCACCTCGATGTCGGCCGGCTCATCTCCAACCTTGTAGGCTTCCTGGGCGCAAAGCGGCAGGGCACACATCATCAGCAGGCAAAGCAGGAAGAAACGCATGGCAACTCCCGGGCAATGCCCCCATCAAAGCCTGCCCCGGGCGCTGCCGCAAGCCTCGCTTGGCGCGGGCGCTCTCCTTGCTATGGTTTGGCCGTGCTCCAGTTTCTTTCAATCGTGGCCTGGCTCTTCCTGCTTTGCCTGCTGGCCTACGGCGCGGCGACGCTGCCCCTTCGCATGCTGGAGTTCGCCGTGGGTCGCAGGTTCTCGCGCCATCGGCCCGGCGCGGCGGCCTATTTCAAGGCCCAGGCTCTGGCCATCGTGGGCAACGCGATTTTCACGCCGGCGCTCTGCTATGTCACTGCGGGGCTGGTGTTCAAAGGCGGCAAGTTCACGGACCCCGACGCATTCTCACAAAGCGCCTGGTTCTGGGGCGCCTCGTGGGTGGCGGGCCTGCTCTTGCCGGTGCAGTTTCACTACACGCTCAACCGCCGGCTCCACAGCGCCGATGCCGAGCAGACCGTGCAGCCCGCCTGGCTGATGGCCTATTGGGGCGTGAACTCTCTGGCCTCGGCAACGCTGATGTGGTTGCCGCTCTGGCTTGGCTGGGTAAGCCTTTCGCCCCCCTGGTGAACCTCTTGAGGGCGGCCTTTGGCGGCGCCAGAAATGAAAACGCGAAGTGCCGCGAGGAGTTGGGGCCCCGCGGCACCTGGGTTTGAAGATGGCACGCCCGAGAGGATTCGAACCTCTGACCTACGGCTCCGGAAACCGTCGCTCTATCCAGCTGAGCTACGGGCGCGTGGGGGCAAGGTTATTCGCCGCCGACGAACCGTCAACCACGGGCCATTACAAGAACCGGCGCGATTTATAAGGCCGGTTCGGCAGCCCTCCCCTGTTATTGGAATGACGATTGCTCGGCGATTGTTGACGACAGCAAGCGCCCAGGGCGCTTTGGTAATGATGGACGGAGGTGCACCATGGCAAATCAATTCAAGACTACACTCCTGATGGGCCTGCTGATGGGCGTCGCGCTCGGCATTGGCTACCTGTTGGGAGGGCAGGGCGGACTGGTCATCGCGTTCTTCGTTGCGGCGCTCATGAACTTCGTGGGCTACTGGTTCTCAGACAAGCTGGTGCTGGCCATGTATCGCGCGCGTGAAGTGGGTCCGGCGGAGGCTCCTGACCTGCATGCCATGGTGGCAGAACTTGCCCGCCGGGCTGCCATTCCGATGCCCCGGGTCTACGTGATTCCAGACATGGCGCCTAACGCCTTTGCGACAGGACGCAACCCCCGCAACGCCGCCGTGGCCGTGACGGAGGGGATCTTGCGCATACTGACCCCCGAAGAACTGATGGCGGTCATGGCCCACGAACTGGGCCACGTGCGCAATCGTGACATCCTGATAGGCACCATCGCGGCGACCATGGCGGGCGCCATTTCCATGCTGGCCAACATGGCCATGTGGGCCTCCATGATGGGCCGTGATGATGAAGAAGGCAGCCCCTTGGGCGCCCTTGGGGCGGTTGTGGCCATGATCTTCGCGCCCATCGCGGCCACCTTGATCCAGCTCGCCATTTCGCGCTCGCGGGAATATCAGGCCGATGCAACGGCCGCCCGGCTCATGGGGTCGGGCCGCCCCCTGGCCAGCGCGCTGTCGAAGTTGCAGGCGGGATCAGAGATGCTGGCCCAACAGGGTTATGTATCCAGGGCAGAGCCGGCCACGGCGCACATGTTCATCGTCAATCCGCTGTCCGGCCGCACGTTAGCGGGGCTGTTCAGCACCCACCCGCCGGTGGAAGAGCGCATCGCGCGGTTGATGGCGATGTGATGGGGTGACCGGCGGATGCAGCACAAAACTGGCGCCCGGATTCCCGGGCGCCTGCGTTTGCGGCCTGCGCCTGCGAATTCCCTGTGTCTGGTGCTGCCCATGGGCGTGAAGTCCGGTGTGAGTGTACTGTTGCGCGGAACGACGCCTGACAGAGTCTTCTCCGCGGAACTACCTGCGCCGCAGGTCCAGCACCATGTGGTCTTCGTCGTAGTCAACGCCATTGACGCGCAAGGCGCGCGGCCACAGCCCGGTCTTCACAAATCCTAACTGCTCGTAAACGCGCCGTGCCGGAACGTTGTGCGAGCCGACGTCAAGCTGCACCAGATCGACACCCAGGCCGCGAAGGGCCTCGAGCGCAAGCTTGATCAAAGCCGCGCTGACGCCCTGTCCGCGGACTTGGGGGCGGGTGTAGACGCCCCAGATGGTGGCGACGTGGCGCGCCTTGTTGTGCGACTCGCGAAAGAAGCCGGCAGCACCGACCAGATGCCCGTCAAGGAAGGCCCCAAACACCTGTGAGTCTTCCTTGCCCTCGAGGCGGCGCTGGACCTCGGCAAATCCACGCGCGAGGTGTTCTTCAAGGGAGTCACCAAAAGCGTCAGGGTGAGCGCGCAGCATCTCGCAGCGGAGTTCGTTGTAAGCATGCGCGTCAGCGGTTGAGAGCTTCCGATATTCCATAATCAAAACCGCCCGGTGTTGGCCGGGCGGTGGAAGTTCGAGGGTTCGAATCCTAGACCGGCAGAGGGTCGATGTTGACCTTCAGCGTGGACTTGCCCGAGAAACGCACCTTGCCCGGAACCAGGGCAAAGAGGGTGAAATCCTTGCCCATGCCGACATTGTGGCCGGGGTGAAAGCGAGTGCCAACCTGCCGCACGATGATCTCGCCTGCGCCCACCACCTGGCCGCCAAAGCGCTTGATTCCGCGGTACTTGGGATTGCTGTCGCGGCCGTTCTTGGAGGTGCCGCCGCCCTTTTTATGTGCCATGTCCTAGCTCCAGTGAGCAGCCCGAACCTGCGTCGGGCCTGCAACTAACCTTTGACCGCGGTGACCTTCACGCGCGTGTAGTGCTGGCGGTGGCCCTTCTTGCGCCGCGAGCTGTTCTTCTTGGGGCGGTAGAAGAAGGGGAAGAGTTTGTCGCCCTTCACCTCGCCCAGAGATTCAACTTCCACCGAGGCGCCACTGACCAGCGGCTTGCCCACCTTGACGCTGTCGCCCTCGCCCACCAGCAGCACTTCGCTGAGGGTCAGCTTCTTGCCGGACTCAATGCCGACGCGGTCCAGCTCAAGCGTCTCGCCCACCGTGACGCGGTACTGCTTGCCGCCATCACGCACTATCGCGTAAGTTGCCATGCTATATCCTTGCCCTTGGGGCACGTTCCGCCGGTGAGGGGGCGACCACTGCCGCGCTTATCCCTTGCACCAAGTCGGGGCTAAAACGGTATGTTTGGCGGGCTCTGCGTCAAGGGGTGTGTGGGCGGGTTCGAGATCTGAGGAATATCGGAGCCGCCGGGTCCGTTTTCGGTTCAAGGTCTATGCACGTCGCCCTCATTCGGGAATGGTTTGACCGCATGCACGGCGGAGCTGAACGCTACGCCGTGGCCCTGGCCGAACACCTTCGCGCCCGGGGGCACCGCGTCACGGTCATCTGCGATCGCTGGGTCGAGGAAGACGCGCGCGGCTTTGAGATGCTGCGGGTGCCCTTCCGTCGTTACCTGGGGCCCTTTGCCTATGAGCGCTTCGCCGTGGAGACCGGCACCGCCGCCGAGCGTTGCGGCGCTGACGTCACGCTCGCCCTTGCGCGCAGCTTCGGCGGGGACGTCTGCCGTGTCGGAGACCTGCTGCAGCAGTCGTGGATCGAAGCCAATTGGCCCGATGAGCACAAGAGACGCTCCAAGCTGCGCTGGGCCTGGCGCGTGCGCCGCCGGCTCAAACTGGAGCAGTCGATTTTCAGCCGCCCTCGCTATCACCGCATTGTGGCCATCAGCCGCTTGGTGCAGGAACAGCTCTTCCGACACTTCAACTTGACACCCGCCCAGGTCTGCGTGATGCACAACGGCGTCGACTTTGGCCGATTTGCCCCGCCAGACAGTGCCAGGGCCGCAGCCTGCCGCCGCGCCCTGGGCCTGCCCGAAGACGCGTTGGTGGCCCTTTTCGTGGGCATGGACTTCCGCCGCAAGGGCCTGGGTGCGGCGGCGGCGGGCTTCGTTCACGCCTCGCGCCTGGCGGCGCCGGAGATTCGCAAACGGCTGCACCTGGTGGCGGTAGGGCGCGGCGACGAGCAACTGGCCCTGCGCGTCAGCAGGGAACTGGAGTACCTTGGGCGGGTCAAGGTATTGCCGCGCACGCCGCGCATTGAGGACTGCTTCTCGGCCGCCGATGTGCTGGTGCATCCCAGCAAGGCAGACCCCGGCGCCAATGTCGTGCTGGAGGCGCTGGCTTGTGGTGTTCCGGCTGTGGTCAGCCGCTACACGGGCAATGCGGACTTCATTGAGCCGGGGCAAAACGGATTTGTCCTGCGCGAGCGGCAGGACACCGTGGAAACCGGCGAAGCCATTTTGCGCCTGGTGAATGGCCGGGCAGGGGAGTTCGAGGCCGGGCGCGTTCGAGCCTGCAGCCGCCTGCTTTCGCACGTCGAGCATTTTCAGGCCATGGAGGCCTTGCTGCTGGAGACGGCCCAGGCTCGAGCATCAGTGGCAAGTTGATGCGGCGTCAATTGAAGCTATGCTGCGCCTGCGGGGGTAAAACCGTGGGCCGAGTGACAACATGCAACCACCAGGCGACGCTTCGGCGTCGCTTTTTTCATGGATGGAAACTTCCTGAAGCCTTTACCGGAGCGCCTGCGGGGCCCGGGGGGCCGGCTGCTGATAGGATGGAGCCATGATGCCGACTCAAGCCTCCGGCGAGACTCCCGCAGCGCCCCCGATCGCCTGGCGGCGCAAGGACCTTCTGGGGCTGGAAGAACTGACTCGCGAAGAGATTCTCACGGTGCTTGACCAGGCGTCGGGCTTCAAGGAAATCAGCACGCGCAGCATCAAAAAGGCCCCCACCTTGCGCGGCAAGGTTGTGCTCACGCTCTTCTATGAGCCCAGTACCCGCACGAGGGCGAGTTTTTCGCTGGCGGCGCAGCGCCTTTCGGCAGATGTCCAGGAACTGGACCTCGATGCCAGCTCGGCCAAGAAGGGGGAGACCCTTGTGGATACGGCGCGCAACCTGCGCGCCATGGGCGTTGACGTATTCGTGATCCGGCACCAGCAGGCGGGCGCCCCCGCCCTGCTGGCGCGCAGCGTGGACTCCAGCGTCATCAACGCCGGCGATGGCACCCACGAACATCCGACGCAGGGTCTGCTGGACCTGTTCACGATGCGCGAGAAGCTCGGCAACCTCAAGGGCCGCAAGGTGGCGCTTGTGGGGGACATTACCCATTCCCGCGTGGCGCGCAGCAACATCTGGGGGCTGCTGAAACTGGGAGCGGAAGTGGGAGTCGTCGGGCCCAAGACACTGATCCCCGGCGCGCTCAAGGAGCTGGGGGTGCGGATTCACTATCACCTGGACGAAGTGCTGGGACACTACGACGTGTTCAACATCCTGCGCATTCAGCTCGAGCGCCAGGGGGCCGGCCTCTTTCCGGGTATGCGCGAATACAATCTGCACTACGGCATCGATGAGCGGCGCCTGGCGCGCATGAAACCAGATGTGCTCATCATGCATCCGGGGCCCATCAACCGCGGCGTCGAGATCAGCCACGGTGTCGCGGACGGCAGAAACAGCGTCATCCTGGAGCAGGTGTCCAACGGCGTCGCGGTCCGCATGGCGGTGCTGGCTCTGGTGCAATCGGCAAGAGAGGGCAAATGAAGTTCTGGGGCCCGGGAAGCGGAGTTTACGGGCGGGGGCGCTGGCGCGACAGCCGCGGCTCTGCGGAGCCCCCTTCTTCGCTCAAGCGCTTGCTTGTGGTGCAGTTCGGGCAACTGGGCGACTCAGTGCTTTCTCTGCCGGCTCTGGATTTTCTGCGCGATCGCCTGCCGGCCACGGAAATCACGATTGGCTGCGGCATGCCCATGCACGAGCTGATGGACCTCTGGGGCCGGGCTGACCGTATTGTGCCCCTTGACCGCGTCAAAACGCGCGATACCAACCGATTCTACGCGGCCTGGCTCATCTGCCAGTTTGTGAGCCGCATCTGGCACCCCACGCCCGATGCCGTGCTGGTCCTGCACCCTAACGATGAGATGAACCTCGTGGCCTACTGCACGGGAGCCAGAAGGCGCGCCGGGCTGGTCGTGCGGCCCACGTTTTTCTCGCGCCTGCTCAATGAGCCTCTTGAGGGCGCCTGGAAGGCGCAGCACGCCGCAGCCTCCTACATGGCGCTGGTACGCAGCTTCTGCGGTCTGACCCCGTTTGAACGGGAAGTCCCCGTACCCCTGATGAAGCTGCCCCAAAGTGTGGAACGCAACGGGCGCGTCGCCATTCATGTGGGAGGCAGCCGCAAGCAAAAGCGTATGGCCCCGGAGTCGTGGCTGGAGGTCGCTCGCGCCCTGCGCGCAAAGACCGGCAAGGAAATCGTCTTCATCAGCGGGCCCGAAGAACCGGAACTCGCGGCCGAGCTGGCCCGGGCCATGGAGGGCGCCAGGCCCTTGTCCGGGCTGAACATCGAGCAACTGGCCGTCGAAGTCGCGCGCAGCGGCTTCTTTGTGGGAACGGACAGCGGCCCGGGCCACCTGGCAGCAGCCCTGGAAACGCCATCGCTGACCCTCATCGAACAGCACGTAGCGCCCCGCTATCACACGCTGGGGCCCGTGGCCCGGCACATCCGGCATTCCGGCATCCGCGACCTTGAGCCGCGCCGGATTGTCGATGCCACCATGAGTCACCCGGCATTTCCCCGAGGGGAGGCCGGAGCATGAGTGAAGACCTCAGGCGCCCGCCCGCTCTGGCATGGACCTTTCGGCTGGCTCTGTTTTCACTTCTGTTTCTGCTTTGTGTCCGGTTCCTGAACGCGGCTTCACTCTTTCCGCGTATGCCCCAGAACACGGGCGAATTCAGCTTTCGCGCGGGCAAACTGCGCGATGTTCGCGAAATCCGCTTTGAGGCCACCGATGGAACTGGGCTCTATGGCTGGCTCTGCGGCGCACAGCGGGCGCGCCACCGCATCTTGTTCTGTTCCGGCAACGGCGGCAACGCAGCCCTCAATGGCGAGCGCATGGCGCAGGTGGCAGCCGCGCTCGACGCCCAGGTGCTGGTGTTTGACTATCGCGGCTACTACTTGAGCGAGGGGCATCCCAGCGAAGAAGGACTGTACCAGGACGTCCGGGGCGCGTGGTTGTACGCACACAGCGAACTTGGCTGGCCCGCGGGGCAAAGCGTGATCTGGGGGCACTCTTTGGGCGCGGCCGTGGCGCTGGCCCTGGCGGCGGACCTGCATGAAAGCGAGGAGCGCCGTGCGACGCTGTTTGGCGCCCAGGCGCCCGGGGCACGGGCCCTGATTCTGGAGTCGCCCTTCAGCAGCGTGGCCGACATGGCCCGCCACCGCATGGGGTTTCTGGGCCTGGCCCACTGGCTGGTGTACGCACGGCTGGACAATCTTTCGCGCGCCAAGGGCGCAGCGCTGCCCGCCCTGGTCCTGCACGGCACGGCCGACGAAATCATCCCCGCCGAGATGGGCCGGCGCGTGCAGGCCGCGCTGCCTCAATCGCCGCCGGGCATCTGGCTCGAAGGCGGCAGGCACAACACGCTGTGGAGCAGCCACCGGCAGGAAATGACACAGGCCATCAAGCAGTTTCTGGGAGCCAACTAAGCCATGCAGGCAATTCTGATCAAGGGTGGGCGAGTCATCGATCCGGCCAACGGGCTGGACGCCACGGCAGACGTCCTGCTGGCTGACGGCAAGGTGAAGGCCGTGGGCGCCCTGCGCGAATCCGACGTCAAACCATGGATGGGCAAGGCGGCGGGGGTCGAGGTACTCAATGCCAAGGGACTATGGGTGATGCCCGGCCTGGTAGACCTGCGGGCCCACCTCGGCGAGCCCGGCAACGAAAGCGCCGAGACCATCGCCGGCGGCGCCCTGGCCGCCATCCATGGCGGCATTACCACGCTGGCTTGCATGCCGGACACAGACCCTCCCATTGACACGGAGGCGCAGGTCCAGTTTGTGCTCGCGCGCAGCCGTCTGGCCGACATGGCCGAGGTGCTGCCCGTGGCGGCCCTGACCAAGCGGCGCGAGGGCAGGGAACTGGCTGAGTTGGGGCAGCTTGTGGCGGCGGGGGCCGTGGCTTTCTCCGATGAAATGCGCGCGACGGACTCGCCCTCGACGTTGCTCAAGGGCATGGCTTACGCCAGCATGTTTGACCGGCCGGTGATCGAGTTCGCGCAAGACCCCAATCTGGCGGGCGGGGCCATGAACGCCGGCTATGAGGCAACCCTGGCGGGACTGCCGGGGATTCCGGCCCTGGCTGAGGAACTCGCCGTGGCGCGGGCCTGCATGTTCGCGCGCGAGACCGGCTGCCACTACCACGCCGCCAAACTTACCACCAGAAATGCCATCCGCGCCGTCAAGCGGGCGCGCAAGTTGCGCGTCAAGGTCAGCGCCGCGACCTGCCCCCACTACTTCGCCCTGACGGATGCCGAGGTGCGCCGCCGCTACGACACGGCCTACAAGGTGTTTCCCCCCCTGCGTACCAAGGACGACGTGGCCTGGATCCGGCGGGGTCTGCGCGAGGGCATCATCGACTGTATCTCCAGCGATCACACCCCGGTGCCGCCGGAACTCAAGGAACTCGAGTTCGGGCGCGCCCCCTTTGGCATCGTAGGGCTTCAGACCCTGCTGCCGGTGACGCTGACCGAACTCGTGCATGGGGGCGAATTGCCCCTGGCGCAGGCGGTCGCGGCCATGACCGTGAACCCCGCCCGCCTGCTGCGCGTTGCCGGACGCAAAGGCTCGCTCACGGTGGGCCACGACGCCGACGTCGCCCTGGTCGACCCCCAGGAAACCTGGACGCTCGAAGAGGCCGGCCTGGTCAGCCGCTGCCGCAACACCCCGTTCATCGGCATGAAGTTCAAGGGCCGCGTAAAGTTCACGATAGCGCGCGGCCGGCTCTTCGATGTCAGCGTGCCTCAGGCCGCCGGGGCCTGAAACGAAGCCGCCCCCGCGAGGGGGCGGCTTGTGCCATTGGTGGTGGGGCCTACTTGTCGTCGTCTTCGATCAGGATGTCGATGCGCTTGATGACGATGACTTTGTAGGGCCAGCCCTCGTACTCCTTGATCTCGCCCGTCACGCCGACGAACTTGCCCCAGTACTTGGCCAGGTCGCCCTTGTCCCAGCGCAGGTCGTAAAGCACCTTGCCGTTTTCATCGAACATGCGATGAGAGGCCGGCGTCTTGGCCAGGTTGCCGGTGCTGCCCACAGTGCCCTTGGCGATGTAGTTGGCCGGGCCCATGTCTTCCTTGGGTTCCTTCTTCTCCAGGGCTTCCTTCTTGATGCGCTCGAGCTCGGCGGCCCGCTTGGCCTGCTCATCGGCCAGGCGCTTCTTCTCGGCCTCCAGCAGCTTGACCGTGGCGTCGATCTTCTCGATCAGTGCCTTGGCCTCTGCCTGGAGTTTCTCGTCCAGGGCAAACTCCGCGTACTGCTCGAACATCTTGCGCAGATTGGTCAGGTTGACCTCGGCGGCGGGCTTGCGCAGTTCGTCGCGCAGCATGATGCGCAGTTCGTCAAAGGTCTTGCGCTCATCGTCCAGCTCTTCCTTGGTGGGCTGGCGCTTGGCGGGGACTGGCTTTTCCTCGGCCTTGGGCGCGTGGCCATCGGCCACGGCGTCGCTCTTGGGTCCCTCGCTGGGCTTTTCCACCGTGGCGTTGGGGTCCACCTTGCGCTCTTCCGGCGCCGGCTGGGGATTGACCAGCTTCTCCGGAGCGATATCGCGCACCTTTTCAATGAATTCACCCGAGACATAGGCCGTGGCTTCTTCGGGCGGAATCACCCGCACGTACTTCTCGCTCACGACGGCCTGACCGGTCTGGCCATCCATGCAGGCGGCCAACTGCTTGCCCTTGCCAACCTGCCCGATGGGGAAACTGTTCGTGTCGGGGCTGCCGCGCAGGTTGACGCGGTCTCCCTTGACCGTGTAGCTCTTGCCGTCAGCGGCGGCCACAACGAGTTCAGACGCGACCCAGCACGCGGCAGCCTTGGGCAGCCGAACCTGCATCCAGCCTTCCCGGGTGCCGACCACTACCAGTTCGTCGCCCTTGTCAAGCACGTGAATTGGCGCGTGGTTCACGCCCGCGCCGCTGCGCAGGCGAACGCCGTCACCCTTGACCCGGCCCAGCCAGGGCTTCTCCGCCTGGGTGGGAGCCGGCGCCTCCTGGGCCTGAACCGGAATCGTCACAGAGGCGGGCGCGGCAAACAACGCAGCAAGGAGGGCGACGCGAGTGAAGTAGGGCAGGTTCATGTCAATTCTCCGCATGGCGGTGGCGCACTGTGCGCGCAAAGCGCACACTCAAGCTGGCTATCGGCTGACGGCCGAGTGTGAATTGAGGAAAAAGCTGAAACGCGGCCCGGCGCTGCCGTTTCAATGACCTGTTCATGGCAGGGCAAAGCGGATTTCAGGCTGCGCCTGGCGGCAGCCCGGCCGTAGAATCCTGAGCTGCCGGCACCCCGCGGTCATAGCCAGAAAATGCGGACCAGAACCGTCATTCCGATCCTGGCCTTTCTACTGCTGCTTGTGATGGGCGGAGCCTGGGCCATTTTACGGCCCGAGAGTGCCTCGCTCATTCCTTTTATGGGTGAATCCGCCGCATCGCGAGCCCGGGGACCGACCGTCGTGGCCGGAAACTCCGTTGAAGACAGCACGGCCAGGCCCGCTGCGGCCACAGGGCAGGAAGCGGGGGCCCGTGCCTGCGGCGTCAAGGGCAGTGAAGCTGGCACCAAGGATGGCCCGCGCGCCGAAGCTGAAAGTGCGCCAACTCCCGGCCCCGGCAAACCCGAGGCCGGCTTGCCCCAGCCCCCACCTCCGCCCGCACGCACCCAAGGTGCACCGGCCGAACCCAAGGCGCCGCAACCCGCCCAGCCTACATCGGCGCGGCCACGCTCGATTATCCGCGGCCTGCGTCACCCTCCCAACCAGAGCCTGGGCAACGTCAAGCCGCGCGCCCGCAGGTTGAAGGAAGAAAACGGCAAGCGGGCCCTCGACAGTGTGACGCCCGAGGTGCGGCAGGACCGGCGCGGGCTGCTGGGTCGTTACTACGCGTTTCAGGGCAACCCCATTGATGAACTCTCCGATCCGGCCAAGCCCGGCCTTGAGAGCCGCATACCCGGCCTGACGCGCATTGACCAGCAGATTGCCTTCCCGACGCGGCAGGCGTTCTCGGACTTGCCCTTTGACACCAGCAACTTCTTTGTCACGTGGGAGGGATTCCTTGTGGTGCCCGCGGACGGCGACTACTGGCTGTTCCTGGGCGCTGACCTGGGCGGGCGCGTGGTGCTTGACAGTGAAACGGTGCTGCTCAACGACATGTTCAGCGACTACATCGAGGTCAGCACGGTCCTGACACTCAGCGCGGGCCTGCACCCTCTGCGTATCGAGTACGTCGAGGGGGCCAACGGCAGCGTGGTGGCCGGGCTTTGTGCCTGCAATTTCATGTATGTGCCGCAGGGTCAGACCCGGCCGGTGACGGTACCGCCGGAAATGCTGCTTTTGCCGGAAAGCCTCTGGAGTGATGAAGCGCCCATCCTCAAGAAGGTTTCACCTGCGGAGGCAGAGGTCGGGGTCGAGATTGAGATTTACGGGGAGAATCTGGCGCGATCTCCGAACGACCCGGAACTCGGAGTCACTCCAGAAGAACTTGCGACGTATCTGGTGGTCGATTTCCAGGGACAACCCGGAAAGATAGTCAGCGGAGGCAGCAACAGGTTGCGGGTGCGCGTACCCATTGGCGCCAGCAGCGGCAAGATCACTGTTCGCAAAGCACAGATTCCCTCCAACAGCATCGATTTCAGAGTGAGCACACAATTTGGCCTGTTCGCGAGCTGGCACAACCTGCCCGGCTGGGCCAATTACGATTTCGTCGAGCCCGGCACGCGCGAGCCCGACCTGACGCGGCTGGAGCGCGAGTGGCAATTCGTCAATCGCAACGAGATGGATATTGATTTCCGCAACAACCCCCTGGCCTGCCGCTGGGAGGGCAAGCTGGGGATTCCGTCTACGAGTACCCACGGCGGAGTGTTGTCACCCTCAGATCCGGACCCGCCGCCCAGTGGCGGTGGTCCGGTTCCCACGCGTCTGGTGCGCTTCAAGTGTGAGGGTCGCCTGCGCGTTACGCTGGGCACAGAAACGCGCTCCAGTCCACCGCCCACGGGCCAATCCTCAGGCCAGACGGTGCTCGATTTCGCCGTGCCCTACGGCGAGGAAACCTACCTGCCCCTGACCATCGACTTCACCAACGACAAAGGCGCCTCCAGCCTGACTGTCGTGTGGGCCATGGCCGGCAGCGGCGACGAGGCCCAGGTGCTGATCAACGCGCCCGTGAACTTCGGCGAGCAGTTGCCCGCGCGCCTGTTCTTTCCCCCGGTCACTCCGCCCAAGCCGCCCAGGATCATCAGTGTCACGCCCATCGTGGCTGAAGATGCCCCGCCCCTGCAACTGCCCTACGATGCCGACGCCACCAGGCCCAGCGTAAGGGAAGGACAGCAGTTCAAGCTGGTGGTCGAACTCTACGGCAGCGCCGAGGTTCGCGCCCAACCCCTGACCCTGAGCATCGACGGCCGCAAGATTGAGTTCACCCTCGATCCCGAGTTGCGCGAGAACGAGAAATCGCTCGAGGGCACCGAGCGCCGCCACCTCATCTGCACCCTCCCCACTGGCTGCGGCGAGGGCAAAATGGCCGCGCGTTTGAGCATTGTTCAAAGCGAGCCTTTCTACATTGATGTCACCAACAAAGGCCTGATTGCCTACCTCTATGATTTCCCCAACGGCGGTGGTTACACCCAACTGCCGGACTTTGGCCCCCTGGTCTGCTTCAAGGTGCGCAAGGACGCCTGGGTCAACTTCGAGAACGCCAACTTCCTGAACCTGCCCTTCCCTGCCGAGACCTTCGGCATTGAGTACTACGGCGCCATCATCATTGAGACCGAGGGTGATTACGTGTTCACGGCGCGCAGCGACGACGGCATCCGCGTCTGGGTCAATGGTCAAGAGGCCGTCGTGGATGACAACCTGCACTACCAGCGCGAGAAGCGCGGCGAGCCCCTGCGCCTTTCACCGGGCGTTTACCCGTTCAAAGCACAGTTCTTCGAAAACAACGTGCACGAGGTTTTCGTGCTGGAGTTCGAGGCGAGAAACAGCCAGGGCGAGTTCATCGTCCCCAGGCAGGTGGTGCCCAAGCGCTTGTTCACGTGGGATGTCCATCCCCCGCTTCCCGACAAATCCAGCACGGGCAAGCTGGCCGACGGCAGCGGCCCGTGATTCATTGGCGGCGCAGGTTCACATCGCCCCAGAGATAGGGCCGGAAGAGCGAGTAAATATCTTCCCCCGAGAACTGAAGTTCGCGCTCGCCGCGCAGCTTCCATGTCATCGCATTGAACAGGAAGCTCTCGGGAATCTTCTCGCCCCAGACCTGACCGGCGGCGATGGAGGCCTCGAACTCGAGCACGCCCTTCTTGACGCTGCCCTTCAGTTGGCACTCCTGAAGGCGGCTCAGCTTGATGCGCTCTCCGGTGAGGTCCACGCGCCAGGCTTCCAGTCCGCGTTCGCCGTTGTCGCCAATGGCAATCTGTACGTCCTGCGCCGCCACGTTCAGCCGCCGCTCGGCGCCGAAGCTCAACAGCACCGCGGACCCCAGGCTGGAGCTGACCAGGCGAGATGACTGGAAATCGCCATGGTAGCGCAGCTTTCCCTTGAGCAGCAGGCGATCACCGGCCAGCAGCCAGCCGAGGTGCTCATCCTGGCCCCGGCCGGCGAGCGCAATTTCGGAGCGATAGTTGGACCACGCCTCGCCCGTTCCATCAATCTCAAAGGCGTCCTTCACCACAGGCAGCACCGCCTTGCCCAGAGCCGGCAGCATGGACTCGTACTTCGTCTGCAGGAAGCCGTTGACGGCGTAGACGTCGCGCTGCTCGTTGGCAAAGACCAGCCTGGATCCCTTGAAGCAGATGGCCTCACACTGGCGCGCGGCAATCAGGGTCTTGCGGGCGGGCTCGCCGTTGAGTTTGTCGCGGGAGTAGCGGTAGATGTGGGTGTAGCTGAGCAGCACCAGCGTGCCCGACGGGGCGTCGAAATCTGCTCCGGTGATCTGCTCTCCGGCCGGCAGGGTCAGCTCGGCGACGGCGAGCGCCATGTTGGCCTTGCCGGCAAGGTCCCTGGCGTCCTTGAGTTCGTCGAGGCGGAAGAGGGTGGTGCTTTTCTCGCCCCGATTCTTGACGACGAGGTGCAGCTTGCCGTCCATGACAAAGGCCCCCTCGGCGTCATGGGCTCCATCCGGATACTGGATGGGGTAGGAAGCGACCAGTTCAACGCGCGCGGGCTTTTCTCCGGCCGGCACATAGCGCACCCGGTAAACCATCACCGACTCACGCGCGCGCCCGTTGTCGCCGATGTCGCAGGCCAGAAGGTCGCCGTCCAGGGCCGCCAGGTCCTCCCAGTCCACGTTGTCGGCGCCGGGAACATCCAGAATTTCGGACTTGGCAAAGTCCAGCTCCGTGGAACGGTAGAGTCGCGCCTCGGCGCCGCTGTCGTTGTGGGCCCAGAAAGCCCCACCCAGATATTGCAGCCCCGAGCACTCATTGAGTTCAGTCAGCGCGATGCGGGCCACGGGCTCCAGGGCGGCGTGTTTTTCGGACACTTCGGTCAAAGAGTCGCGCTCGCCTGAAGAGGGCGACTGCGCACAAACCGCCAGCGCGGCCAGAGTCAGCACAAGCAGGGGAAACACAGGGCGCATGGACATGCTCCAAGCAAGGGGGCCGCGCCTTGCGCGGCCCCGGGATTTCTTGCGATCCACCTGTGTCGTAGGGCTGGACTGTTTGTGCACCCTTTTTGGTGCAAGTGGGTGGCCTCAGGGCCCTCAGGAGCCGTCCCTCAACGAAGAGGGAGGGCATGGTCCGAGAGAGTCCGATTCGGCGTCCCCGTTGGTATGCATCGGCGCAGCAAACGTTTCGCCAGGCGCAGTACGGGCACCGCAGATCGCCCGCACAGTGTAGGAACGGCCAGGGCCATGGGGCGACAAATCTTGCGCTGCCTTGCCGCGCCGGCGGGGTTCAGTCCGGGCGTGTTTCAAGGGAGCCGTACTGCGGATGTCGTGCCGGACTTGTTAAACGACCCTTGAGGGTGCGCTCTTTCCTTGAAAGCAACAACCATTGAAAACACACTTACTTACACCCGTCCTCCCCGGCTGTATTCTGGCCTGACATGCCCCATCATGCGAACATCCGGCGCGGCTTGACCCTCGTCGAGCTCCTGGTAGTCATCAGCATTCTGATGCTGGTCATGCTGATGATGACCATGCTGGCCGGCTCCCTGAAGTCAGGACCGCCGCTGGACCAGGCCGTGGCGGGCGTGCGGGCCATGGCGGCGCGCGTCCGGCAACTTTCGAGTACGCAGCGCGTACATGGCGAGATCGTGCTGGACTACAAGAACGACCGGGTGGTGGCTCTGGCACGGCAGCCCCATGTCGCCTTTGCCTTTGAAGACGCGCCGGGTTCAAAGCAGGCGGCGGGAAGCAACGGCATCCTCGGCGAATATGGCGGCGGCGCCACCACGGTCAACTCGCGGCAGTTCCACCTGCGAGACGGGGCCTGCTGCGAGCTGCCTTCCAACAGCGCAACCTTCCGCATTCCCTGGCTGGCGCAGTACGAAGTCGAGGGTGACTACGAGGGCGCGGGGCTTTCCTTTGACTTCTTCCCCATGGGCACAGCCCCGGGCCGGCTGGTGGACTTTGGCTCGACCTTCACGCTCTCCGTCTCCGAGTATACGGGGGGCGCCTGCCGGCTTTCTTTGACCTGCAGCGGGGAGACTGTCACGGCCAAAACGCTCTGCCTCGCCTATCGCTGGGCCACCGTCGAAATCGCCGTCTCGCGCTATGGCATCCGCCTTTATGTCGATGGCCGTCTGGACGAATTCGTGCCTCGCAGAGATTTCCGCGTCATGCAGGCCTCGGGCTCCGCAGTGAGTTTCTCCGGTTTTCCCTGCCGCCTCGACAACGTCCAGTACTTCAGCCTGATCTCGAGCCAGGAGCTTGAGATTGGCCCCAACGTGCAGATGGTCCCCGAGGGGGTGTGGGCCGACCTCGAACTCAACGGCGAAGCGGAGGACATCTTTGACGTGGACGCCAAGAAGGACCCCAAGTCCACCAACCCCAACGCGGTGCCGGACATGAGCCTCAACCGCGAGGGCCTTCCAGACACGCGCCCCCCGGCGATCCGGCACGTCTTCTTCGATGACAGCGGCAAACTTGATGCCGCCATACACGGCGGCGCAGTGTTCCTGGCCCTCGTGACACGTGGCGCCAACGGCCCCGAGCGCGTGCTCGTGATCTTCCATCCCCTGGGTGCCGTTACCTCGGAGGCCGTCGATCGCTTCCCCTGGGAACCTGATCCTGAGGCCGCTCCCAAAGCCCCCGCGCAGCCCCCCTCCAACTCGGGAGGCGGAAAATGACCCGTCGCCAATCGCTGAAGCCCCGTCGCGGAGCCGCCGTGATGCTGGTGCTGGTGCTTCTGATGCTCCTGCTGGCGCTGGCGGTGCCCTTTGTGTTCATCATGGCCCAGCAGGAAGGAACCAGCACAGGCTCCATCAACACCGAGCAGGCCCGCAATCTGGCTCGCGCCGGCACTGACCACGCCATGGGTCGGCTGAACAAGGGCAACCGCCTCAATGAGTATGTGCGCTGGTATGCCCTTCCCCCCGGCAACGTCAGCTCGGGCGCAACACCGCTGCGCTGGCTGCCGCCGGAGTACGACAACCCCTACGTCGATGGCGTGCTCGAAAGCAATATCGACATCGCGACGGAACTCTTCGGCCAGCAGGCCAGCGAGGACCTCTACGCCGGACTGCGCGACGCCAGGGGCAACAAGCTCTTCAACGTCGAGGACTCTCTTGCCCAGGTTCTGGGCGTCAACGTCCGGGACGAAAGCGGCAAGGTGAACCTCAACGCGGCCACCCCGGACCTGATCGGAAACTTGCTGGGCAGCGGCGTCGTCACGGAAGAGGCCATCCCCAACGGCGGCCTGTACGAGTACCTGAGGCTGGACGACGCCAGTTGGGCGGGCGACCCGGAAGAGCGACCCGGCGCCGGGGGCGCATTAGGCGGCGGCTTTGTCGTCGTGGACGGGGTTCTGCTCAGCTACGACTATCGCCGCGGCAACACGCTTTACAGCCTTGCCGTGGACCCCAACTATCCCGGCATCACCGGAGGCGCGGCTCTTTTCCGTGCCGGAGGCACGGGATGGAGCATTCCCGTGGGCGCAACGGCCACCAGCGTGCAGGCCTACAAGCTGGCCTACTATGCCGTGCTGGCCAGCCC